>JAHDCO010000146.1 GCA_020629835.1 Granulosicoccaceae bacterium | reverse complement strand
GTCTCTCCTTTAGTAGTGCTAAGTATTGGGTTATCACAGCAGTTTTTCCTTAACTACGTGAGCCTTTAATTTAAACGATAAAGTACCCAGCCGGACATACTAATTCGACTTAAGTCTAAATACGAAAAGCCCATTTGCTCTACGTCTGCACTGCGTCTGCACTGCGTCCGCACTAAAACAATGCAAGCAAGCTTTTTTTAATCAACTAATGCACCACTGAAAAGCAGCGTTTGACTACTCGGCCATAGTCATTTGAACGCGCTAATAAGATATGACCTTTGTGTGTTTGGAAGTGATTGATCTGAAGGTTCTTTGTTACATCCGATAATGAATTTGACCTCGTAAAGCATGCTAAATATTGCAATACGGGTCGAGTCGGGTGAGCACTGTGCAGCAAGCCAATGATCGAGTTTTAATTCGCCAAGTAATCTTAATAGCCATGGCGCCAGCCATTGGATTGGGTATTGCGCGTTTCGCGTATGCCTTGCTGTTGCCTGAGATGAGTACCGAGCTTAACTGGACATATTCCCAAGCGGGATGGATGAATACCATCAATGCCGCAGGGTATCTCGTTGGTGCGTTGGTTACTGCGCCCTTAGTCAAATACCTCTCGCTATCTACCGTCTTGCGCGTCGGGGTGGCAATTACCGTGTTAGCTGTTCTGTTTACAGGCGCAACAGATCACTTTGGTGTCTTAAGTTTTTTACGACTATTGGCAGGAATTTCAGGAGCACTATGCTTTGTCGCTGGCGGCGCTATTGCAGCAGTTCTCGCAACGCGCTCGGTCAGCTTAGGTGGCTTGGTACTGTCTTTGTTTTACGCAGGCCCAGGTGTTGGTATTGTTCTTTCAGGGCTAGCTTTGCCCGCGTTCGTACAATCATTCGGAACTTACTCATGGGCAGGGGCCTGGGTGCTCGCCGGTTATATCTGTTTGGCTTTGGCTGTATTTTTCTTCAAAACACCGATTTTCGACGGGTCGTCACAATCTGGTAGAACTGGGCAACTGCCCCGTTTCTCTTGTGTCAGTAGTATTTGGGTTTTAAGTTCCTATTTGTGTTTTGGAGCAGGTTATATCGGCTACATGACGTTTATGTTCGCGTACCTGAAAGAAACCGGGTCAACCACGCTTGAACTCACGCTGTTCTGGACATGCATCGGCGCCGCCTCAATTGCCTCGCCTTGGTTATGGGCGGGAGTTATAACGAAAATGCGTGGTGGGATGGCAATGGCATTTTTAACTGCGGTAACGTTGGTAGGTGCCGCCATGCCACTGGGTAACACGTCCTTAATTGCGCTATTTCTATCCGCACTTATTTTCGGTAGCGCGTTCTTTTCGCTGTCTGCCGCAACCACCGCATTCGCAACGCGCAATGCAAACGCCGATCAATGGCCGTACGTCATTGGCGTATTTACCGTAGTCTTTGGAGCAGGGCAAGTGGTAGGCCCCGTGTTAATCGGTGCGATTAGTGACAACTCTGGATCCCTGTTCAGCGGATTAGTCTGGGGTTGTTTCTTCCTGGTGCTTGCCACCATTTTGCCCCTATTGCAAAAAGACGTACGCACGCATGTCGTTCAATTAAGTTGAGGATGGATGTAAATTTGTTCTTCGTTTCCTTTTGCGTTTAATTATTCGTTGAAACGACGTTCCAATACACTGTTAATTTGGGTTTCGCTCAATGCCTCATTCAAATAACTGAAGTCACCGTGTGTACTGAGCGAATTGGAAATACGTTGTAATTGACCCAGTAGCGCTCGAGTGATACCACCACCCGTGCTGACGCGAATTACCCCTGCGTCTTCCAACATGGGCAGCGTAATTGGAGTTGGGGTGGCACCCATGCCAAAACTCACAGCGCAATCGACTTCTTGCGTTAAGATTTTGAGCTGTTCCAAGTTGTTGAGTCCCGGGACAAAAATGCAATCAGCGCCGGCATCGCGATAGGCTGTTGCCCGTTCCATGGCGATGCTAAAGGGATCATTATGTTCTGTGTAGTACACCTCGCACCGCGCGGTTAGCGTAAACGCAATGTCTGATGCATCTGCAATTTGTCGAGCGGCAGCGATGCGTTCGACTGCAAGTGGAAGCTCATATAACGTACCGTTGTTCAGATCTTCGTTGGAGGGCACTGTATGTTGATCCTCAATGCTTCCCCCTACCAAGCCTGAGGCGATAGCACCCTCTATTGTTGACGCAACCGACTCCGGCTCCCTGCCATACCCGTTCTCCAGATCACCACTGACGGGTAGGTGGGTTGCAGAAGCGATTTGACCGTAAGCTCTGAGCATCTCGGAAGCGGGTGTGCTGTACACGTAGTCTTTTCGCCCGTTAACCCAGTTAACACCTCCGCTTGTGGTTCCGATGCAATGGAAATTTGCCTGCTCAAAGAGCGTCGCGCTAAAGGCGTCCCAGGCGCAAGGCATCACGAATATGGAGCCTTGTGTGTGTAGGTTTTGGAATTGTTCGGCTTTGGTTTGATGGGTGTTCATTTTGAAGGTTTTCATCCCCCGCCATCTGGCAGACTTTAATGTTGGCAAACTTTCTGGGGTATAGTAAACGCCAATCGTCTCAATACAGGTTCAACGGATATGAACCCCTCATGCCCCCGCTGCGGAGCTGGATGCTC
>JAHDCO010000014.1:49509-73910 GCA_020629835.1 Granulosicoccaceae bacterium | reverse complement strand
ATGACGGCACCGAAGACGCTGATCAACGCGCGGTTGTTTTGGTGGCAGACCAGCCCTAGGCGCGTTTGGGTATAACGGAGTAACACAGTCATGAGCGGTGTTGAGGTACAAGACAGCGACTGTCTCCTGGTCATCGATGTTCAAAATGACTTCTGCGAGGGCGGCAGCCTGGCAGTGCCGCAGGGTGATGAGGTTATTGACTTCATCAACACGCAAATGCCGTTGTACAAACACATCGTGCTTAGTCAGGACTGGCATCCGGAAGGACACAGTTCATTTGCCAGTCAGCATCCAGGGCAGGACCCGCTGTCAATAGTGAACTTTCCGTACGACCCGCAAACGCTATGGCCAGACCACTGTGTACAAGGCAGTCATGGTGCTGAATTTCACCCAAAGTTAAACACGGATGCTGCGCAGTTAATTGTTCGCAAGGGCTTTCGTCACCAGATCGACTCGTATTCAGCGTTCTTTGAGAACGACCACTCAACCAGCACCGGATTAACCGGTTACCTACACAGTCGTGGTGTCAAACGCGTGGTATGCGTGGGTCTTGCCACCGATTTTTGCGTTCGTTTTTCAGCTGAAGATGCACATAAAGCCGGCTTCGAAACCGTTGTACTTACTGATGGCTGTCGTGGTATCGATATTGACGGATCTGTAGCCGCGGCACTGGATGCTCTTTCAGCGATGGGTGTTACCGTTGCTTAGGGATGAACGCGAAACTTGGATAAGCTCGAAGCTCAACCATGCTTCAAGCCCAACAACAATCAACGCTGGGCACTACCCGAAGTCTATTGAGAACTGGCAGGTTGCGAGGTTTTGCTGCTGCTCTGAATCATCGGGTTCTACACCGATTCCCAGATAACCACGGCCGTCTAAAACTACCGTCTCTCGTTGCACCACAAAAGCCGGTTGCGCGTTTTTTTGTACATACGTACCGTTGGTGCTGGTATCGGTTAATGTAAATTGACCCTGGCGAAAATCGATGTGCGCATGATTTCGGCTTGCACGATCTGAAAGCACGCACACATCCGCAAGCTCTGTGCGCCCGAACGTCAATGATGTTCGGTTCGAACCAATTTCCCAAACCTGCCCTGCATAATGAACTTTCAGCAACTGCACAAATTCAGCGCTGGGTTCATCGTCTGATGTTACTAACCGAGTGGCAATGCGAGTTGCTGCTTCCTGACCGGATTGATCGGTTGTGCTTTGCCAATCAATGCGAAAAATGTCCACCGTGTCTTGCATACCTCGAACCGCAGAGCCCGCTTTTAGTAGCGCAGCTCGGCGTTGGTATTGGGTGGATAACGCCTTAACCGTACCGCCAGATGTTGTTATTTCGTTGACACGAGCAAATGATGCGATTCGCGCAGCCAGGTTGACTGCGTGTCCATACACATCCCCGTTGTCCTCAATAACCGGCCCCGCATGAAAACCCACTCGCACCGACAAGGGCGAAGTGTGATGAGCGTTTTGTATAGCCACTGCCGCTCGCAAGGCTTCGTCGGCGTGAGCAAAGCGTGCCAGTGCAGCATCACCCACTGTTCTTAGCAACACGCCTCGTTCAGCCTTAATCGCTTGGGCCATCAAATCCAGGCTCTCTACCACGAATTGATGGCCTGCCGCATCACCGACCTCCTGATACAAGCGCACGCTGCCACCAATATCGGCAAACAAAATCGTGGCATCAAGTCCGGAAGGTGCGATCACGTCAGTGCGTCTCAAAAGGGGCGTCTGGTATTATCAGCACATTGTAGGGTAAGGATAAGACGATGGCGGAATTGATTGCAGTTGACTACCAAGCTCCAGATGCGGCGAAAACGTTTGTGCAGTCACTACGTGACACCGGTTTTGGTGTTCTCAAAAATCACCCCATCAGTGCCGACGTACTCACACAGCTGTACGACCGCTGGGGCGACTTTTTTAATTCCGAAGATAAAGAGCACTACCTGTTCGACGAGACCAAGTTCGACGGTTTCTTTCCCACCCGCTTAGCCGAGACCGCCAAGGGTCACACAGTTCGAGACTTAAAAGAGTACTTCCACTACTACCCCTGGGGCCGTTGTCCTGATGAACTGAAAGCGGCCAATCAGGAATACTACGAACAGGCGGTAGGCTTCGCAGCCGAATTACTCAGTTGGGTGGAGGCACATACGCCAGATGATGTGGCTCAGCACTACAAAGAACCACTATCGAACATGATACAAGGCAGCGAGCAGTCTTTATTGCGCGTTTTGCATTACCCACCGCTGCCCGAGAGCCGAGAGCCGGACGCCATTCGCGCCAGTGCACACGAAGACATAAACCTGCTTACCGTGCTGCCAGCGGCAAACGAACCCGGCTTACAGGTACTTGCCAAATCCGGGGAATGGCTGGATGTCCCCTGTGACTTTGGCAATTTGATTATCAACATCGGCGACATGTTGCAAGAGGCCAGTGGCGGTTACTTTCCGTCCACAACGCATCGAGTTATCAATCCTGAAGGAATGGACGCAAGCCGAAGCCGAATTTCACTTCCTCTGTTTTTACACCCACGCAAAGACGTCGTCTTATCCACGCGCTACACAGCCGGTGAGTACCTGACCGAGCGCTTAAATGAACTGCGTAAGAACGATTCCGCGTAGTTCTGTTCGTTACACGGTTACTGTTTTTGTTACCGTATTTGTTTGAGCCAGGCGGCTATGACGTTGTTGAATCCTGCTGCGTTGTCATCGCGTGTCGTGCGAAATCTTCACCCAGGTTCTCATACAGATAGAAAGGCTCACTGCCAAGGGCCTTAAGCTCCTCACTTTCATCAGGGAAGCGTGCGACCACGGAAATCTTTCCTTTAAAGCCAAGCTCGTTGGCTAGTTTCACCACATCCAGATTCTCACGGTGATTGCTTAAACAAACCAGCACGTGATCCACCCCTGCCAAGCCCGTTCGATCCCAGAAGTCTCGATCCGATGCATCGCCATGCACGGTCTGAAAGTTTTGCTCCCGAAGCAACAGATACCTGCCCCAGTTCTCTTCAATGCCTACCATCGGGCCTTGACCGCTGGCTTCCAACGTTCGATAGGCGGATTTGCCGATGCGCCCCATGCCTAACACTGCTACCCGCCCGTCTCCCAACGAACCAATAACTTCCTCAGGTAAACGCTCCGGCATTTCATATTTGGCCAGTCGATCTTTAAACCGTTGATACCAGAGATTTGCTCGATTGTTAATCGGCGACGCTATGAAAAACGACATGGTCATCGCTAACGCCAGGGTCGTTATCCATTCCGGCGCTAGCAATCCATCGGCGACTGCAGCCGCCGCTATGATCAACCCAAACTCACTGTAACTGGATAGCGACAACGCGGCCAGCCAACCGGTACGCGCCCTCAACTGAAAACGCGTAAACAAACTGAAATACACAATCGGCCTGAGTGCGATCAGCACAGACAATAAGGCCGCTACTGCGATCAAACCCGGGTCGGGCCAGCCGTAATAACCGATCTGCACGAAGAAACCTATCAGCAGTAAGTTTTTGAGCCCAAGCAGTTGCGTCGATAGCTCTTTCGCTCGTATGCGATCGCCAGCGCCCAACCAAGCGCCAAACACAAGGGCGCCCAGGCCGCCTTTCAACCCCACAGATTCGAAAATGAACGCTGCCATCAAAGCCGTCACGACACCACCGAACAACAGCAGCTCACCGTGCCCAACGGTTTTAAACACCAACGCGGCATACTTGGCGGTAAACGGCAATGCGAGTAACGCCAACGCCCACCATGAAGGATAGTGTCCAGAAGCCAGTACCAACCAAACCACGGCCAACACGTCTTGCACCACCAGCACACCCACAGCAATCGTGGCGTAGAACGATGCGCTGTCTCCGCGTTCCTCAAAGACCTTGATAGACAAAACGGTGCTGGAAAAGGACAAGGCGAACGCAAGGGTCCATGCGGTCATCGAATTTTCAAATGACAACGGGCCGTATACCGAACCGACTAAAAAGATGACAGCAGCCGTGAGCGGCACAACGATAACCATGTGCAATAACGCGGAGCCCCACACATACACCGGTTTTAACTCACTGACCCGCAGTTTCAAGCCGATTGTGAACAGCAGCAATGTGATGCCGATATCCGCAATGGCTTGCAGAGAGTCTAAATCTCCAAAGCCCAGGGCATTGGCAATAAAGCCCGCCATGAGGTAACCCATCAGAGGTGGGAATCCGAACTGACGAAACAGCGCACCCGCAAGAAAGGCAATTAACAGTACAAACGGTTCCATAGTGCTGCGTACCTTTCCTGCCGTTTAGGGCTTACTAACGAGTGTATTCCCCACCGTGCTCTGTTGACCAGGCAACCGGGTCGTTCAAAAAGCGTTTCACTTGCACATGGGTTTCTTCATCGAAGTGACCGGCTGATTCACTTTCAGCCAATACGTCCCACCACGTTGCTAAGTAATGCAGTTGCAAACCGGCATCGGCCAGTTCCTGCGGTGCATCTTTAAAAATATCGTAGTAGAAAACTACCGATGTGTGAGCAACCGTTGCTCCTGCCTCACGAAGTGCATTTGCAAAGTTGACTTTCGAACCTCCGTCGGTGGTTAAGTCTTCCACCAGCAATACACGCTGCCCTTCTTTTATATCCCCTTCAATCCGGGCATCCCGGCCAAACCCTTTCGGTTTCTTGCGAACATACTGCATGGGTAGGTTCATGCGCTCAGCAATCCAGGCAGCAAACGGAATACCGGCGGTTTCACCACCTGCCACCGCATCAAATTGCTCAAAGCCTGCATCCCGGTATAAGCCCGAGACCGCAAAATCCATGAGCGTTCTGCGAATTCGCGGGTAGCTGATGAGTTTGCGGCAATCAATATACACCGGACTTTTCAAACCCGAGGTAAAGGTATAAGGCTCATCCGCACGAAAGTGCACCGCTTGAATTTCCAGCAGCATTCGCGCTGTTAAGCGGGCGACTTCTTCTTTGGATGTAAACGATTCGCTCATGACTTAAGACCTTTTTGAAACCTGCCAGTACAAAGGAACACCTGGATTGAATACCGTAATGGATTCCTCACCACAAACGACCGTGTCCGGAAATGATACGGGGTTCTCTTCACGCACCAGTGTGATTGTCTCCTCGTTTGGTGCAAGGCCATAAAACTTTGGACCGTTTAGAGAGGTAAACGCCTCCAGCCTGTGCAACGCGTTTTGTTCTTCAAATACCGTAGCTAAAACCGACAGTGTATTCGGTGCATTGAACACACCCGCACAACCGCAGGCGCTTTCTTTCGCATGGGTATGGTGTGGCGCGCTGTCGGTGCCTAGGAAGAAGCGCTCATCACCGCTGGTGGCTGCAGCCACCAAAGCGGCTTGATGTTGTTGTCGTTTCAGGATCGGCAGACAATAGTAGTGCGGACGTATTCCACCTACCAGCATATGGTTGCGATTTAACATCAGGTGGTGCGGTGTGATGGTGCATGCATGAAACTGCTGCTGAGATTGAACATACGCCACGCCATCGGCGGTAGTAACATGTTCGGATACGATGCGCAGTTCAGGAAAAGCATTGCGCAGCGGTATTAACACACGCTCTATAAAAACCGCTTCGCGATCAAAAATATCGATTTCAGGATCAGTCACTTCTCCGTGAACACACAAGACAATGCCTTCACGCTGCATGACTTCGAGTACGGGATACACCGCCTGAATCTGCTTAACACCAGACGCTGAGTTTGTGGTGGCACCCGCCGGGTAAAGTTTAACCGCGGTTACATCGCCAGCTGCATGGGCAGCTCGTAAATCATCAGGGTCAGTGCTCTCAGTTAGGTACAACGTCATGAGCGGCTCAAACTTAACGGCCGCACCGCTTAACCGTTCTCGGGATTTAATGATGCGTTGCCGGTATTGAATGGCATCGTCGTGAGTCACCACAGGCGGCACCAAATTCGGCATGACGATGGCTCGGGAGAAATCGGCGGCGCTGGATTCCAATACGGCGTCCAAAACGTCATCGTCGCGCAAATGCAGATGCCAGTCGTCTGGGCGAGTGAGCGTCAGTTCGTTCAAGGGCGGCATGCTCCGGGAGTCGTTACACCGACATTATCCCGCATTAATTCTGGTTACGCGCATCAATGATGCGTTGAAATGCCTCCAGGGTCTCTTCCGAGACATGATGTTCCACGCCTTCTGAATCTTTCTGCGCAATCTCTCTGGGTACACCAATGCACATTAAAAATTCGTATACCGTGTTATGCCTCGCTCGCACGGACTCAGCCAGACGCTTGCCTTTATCGGTGAGAAAAATTGACCGGTAGGGTTCGCTGGTTACGTACCCGTCCCGCTGCAATCGGGCAATGGTCTTACTGACCGTAGGCTGCGAAACCCCCAAACGCTCAGCCATATCCACTAGCCGCGCTTCCCCCGTCGATTGAATCAGGTCATCGATCAGTTCGGCGTAGTCTTCCGTTGTCTCCATTAAATGGGCCTGGCGCACGTGCCCAAACACCTCAGCCTGACTGTCGGCGTCTTCAGACCATCGATTGTCTTCTGGAGATTCTTCAGCGCTTGGGCTCATGGCTACCTTCGAGAGGGTAATTCGTACGCTTGCTATTTTAGCCGAAGTCTATAAACTAAGCCAAGGCTAATATTTCTTCATAAGGGTATGATTAAAAAAACGCTTGCCGCATTAACTTTGAGTTTTGCTTTCGCATCCGCAGCGTTCGCCGATGATGAGCGCCTGAAAGTGCTCACGTCCTTCACCATATTGGCGGACATGGCCTCGAACGTAGCCGGCGATGCGGCCGATGTGGTTTCGCTAACAAAGCCCGGTGCCGAGGTGCACGGCTACCAACCCACACCAAAGGACATTGCTCAGGCGCAGGATGCCGATTTGGTGCTGTACAACGGCATGAATCTGGAACTCTGGTTCGAGCGATTTCTGCGTCGTCTCAAAGACGTACCCGCTGCCGTAGTAACCGAAGGCATTGAACCGATGCCAATTCTCGAAGGCAGTTATCAGGGAAAACCGAACCCACACGCCTGGATGAGCCCGACCGATGCTCAGTTGTATGTCGACAACATTGCTGAGGCGATGGCGCAAGCCGACCCCAAAAACGCCTCGGTTTATGAAGCCAATGCAGTCGAATACAAGGCCGCGATTGCGGCACTCATCGACCCGCTACGCGAAAAGATGGATAGTCTTGCAGAAGATCGCAAGTGGCTGGTCACCAGTGAAGGCGCATTCAGTTATCTCATCAGAGACTTCGGCTTGAAAGAACTGTATCTATGGCCAATGAACGCGGACAGCCAAGGCACACCACAACAAGTTCGACGGGTTATCGATACGGTGCGCTCTGAAAATATACCGGCCGTATTCAGCGAAAGTACCGTATCTCCGAAACCCGCCCAACAAGTCGCTCGTGAAACCGGCGCAAGCTACGGTGGCGTGTTGTACGTTGATTCGATTAGCGAAGCCGATGGGCCGGTTCCAACGTACTTAGATTTAATACGTGTGACTACTGAAACCATAGTCACCGCACTGACCCAGGCTGAGTAATCGCATGGAACCTGACGCAACGGCAATCTCGTCAACATTATGTTCCGGTGACCCTATGCAATTGCATTCGGTTCAGTCAACCGTCGGCCAAGCAGGCATTTCTGCAGATCATGTTTCGGTGGTGTACCGAAACGGTACGGTGGCGTTAGAAGACGCCACCTTCTCTATTCCAAGCTCCACAATCTGCGCGTTGGTGGGTGTCAACGGCGCAGGTAAATCCACCTTATTCAAAGCGTTGATGGGTTTTGTACCGTTGGCAAGCGGCACCATTTCATTACTCGATCATCCAGGCGTATCAAAGCTACCGAAGAACACCGTTGCGTATGTTCCGCAGAATGAAGAAGTCGATTGGAACTTTCCGGTGCTTGTGGAAGACGTTGTAATGATGGGGCGTTACGGGCATATGGGGTTTTTACGGCGAGCGAAAGCCCAAGATCAACAAGCCGTCAGCGATGCATTAGCACGAGTTAATATGAGTCAGTTCGCCAAACGTCAGATTGGGGAACTCTCTGGCGGGCAAAAAAAACGGGTGTTTTTAGCTCGAGCCCTGGCTCAACAAAGTCGTATCATCCTATTGGATGAACCCTTCACCGGCGTGGATGTAAACACCGAAGATGCCATCATCGCTCTATTGCGCGAACTGCGGGATGAAGGCCATATCATTTTGGTATCCACACACAATTTAGGCAGCGTCCCTCACTTCTGCGACCAGGTGGTTTTGATCAACCGGACTGTATTGGATTACGGCCCAATGGAATCGGTGTTTACACAAAGCAACCTGCAGCGTGCATTCGGAGGCACCCTACGCTTCCATGTTCTGAACCCGAATCAATTGCACGACGATGACGACACGCGCAGCATCACCGTTATTTCTGATGATGAAAGACCGGTCGTACTGTACGGTGATGACGACGCTGGGCAAACGGCTCATGGTCCGGGCGCGCAGGATTAGTTCAGTGCTGGAAATCTTGCTGCAGCCGTTTCAGTATCAGTACATGGTTAATGCAATGTGGGTTAGCGGGCTCGTCGGAGCGGTCTGCGCGTTTTTGTCTGCGTATTTGATGCTGAAAGGGTGGTCTCTCATCGGTGACGCATTGTCCCATTCGGTGGTCCCCGGTGTCGCCGGCGCTTACATACTGGGCCTTCCCTACTCCCTGGGAGCATTTATCTCAGGCGGACTGGCCGCCGTTGCCATGCTTTTCATCAACGGCCGTTCGACCTTGAAAGTGGATGCCATCATCGGGTTGATTTTCACTGGCTTCTTTGGCCTGGGTTTGTTTATGGTCTCGCTGTCGCCAACCTCGGTGAACATACAAACCATCGTCTTTGGAAACATTCTGGCCATCACGCCTTATGACGCGACTCAAACCATCATTATCAGCGTCATCACGCTGAGCGTTTTACTGCTGTTATGGAAAGATCTTATGGTGGTGTTTTTCGACGAATCACATGCCCGAACGGTGGGCTTAAACGCCACGGTACTCAAGGTCATTTTTTTCACGTTGCTCAGTGCTTCAACGGTTGCTGCCTTACAGACCGTTGGATCATTTCTCGTTATCGCTATGGTGGTTACACCGGGGGCGACCGCGTATCTACTGACAGATCGTTTTCATAAATTGTTGCAGTTAAGCGTTGTTATCGGCGTTGTAACCAGCGTGGTCGGTGTTTATATCAGTTACTTTTTTGATGGTGCCACAGGTGGTGTGATTGTATTACTGCAAAGTTTTCTGTTCGCATTAGCCTTCATGTTTGCGCCCGTACACGGTATTCGGGCCTCGCGCCGACGGGCCAACCAGCGGGTGTCTAAAAACCTTGTCACACGCGGAATCAGCTAAGGCAACGGTTATGTGGACATGGCTTACCGAACCGTATTCGCTGGACTTTATGCAACAGGCATTGGTCATCGGGTTACTGGTCAGCACCACGTCGGCAGTACTCAGTTGTTTCTTAGTTTTAAAAGGCTGGTCATTAATGGGCGACGCAGTCTCTCACGCAGTACTGCCCGGCATCGTTGTGGCTTACTTATTGGGATTACCCATATTACTCGGTGCGTTTGTGACAGGTATGTTGTGCGCGGTGGCAACCGGTTATCTGTCCGCGAATAGCCGAGTAAAAGAAGACACTGTGATGGGAGTGGTTTTTAGCGGAATGTTTGCGCTGGGTTTAGTGCTGTTTACTAAATTTCAACCCGGTGTAGATATTCACCATATTTTGTTCGGTGACATGTTGGGAGTAATTTGGTCAGATGCAGCGTTAGCTGCCAGCGTGTTACTGCCGGCGTTAGCGTTGTTGATTGCCTTTAGAAAAGATCTTATGGTGTTTTCATTCGATGCCGAGCATGCAACCGTTGCAGGACTCAACATTCAATGGCTGCACTATGGGTTGTTGGCCATATTGTCTATGGTGATCGTGGCTTCAATTAAAGCCGTAGGCATCATCTTAGTCATCGCGGTGCTGATAGCACCCGGTGCTATCAGTTATCTGCTAGTACGTCGGTTTGAAACCATGGTTTGGTTATCGTTACCCATCGCGATATTCAGCACTGTGATAGGCGTCACAGCCAGCTACCATCTGAATAGCGCGCCCGCCCCCACCATCGTTGTGGTGCTGTTCATCCTCTTTATTGTTGCTTTCTTTGCGTCTCCCAAAAATGGTTTTATGCAGAGACCACCGCTTCAATAGACAAGATTTTGGTTGTCGGGTGCGGGCTTACACGCGGCGAAAAAAAGCCTTACGTTTTGTAGGTCATTCAGGGATGGTGCTTGGTTAAAAACCCTGCTTTTTATAAGCCTATAAAATTCGTGGTTGAAGCATTTTTTTTTGAGGATTACCATCAAACCCTACTAAATTACTCGGAAATTTAAACCTCATGTTTACCGCCCCACTAGTACGCTCAGGCGCTGCGATTTCTCTCGCAGTCACGATCCTACTGACCACACCAGTAGCAGCAGCTGATGAAGTAAACGTGTACTCATACCGACAGCCGTTTTTGATCAAGCCCATGTTTGATTTGTTTACCAAAGAAACTGGCATTGAAGTCAACACCGTATTCGCAAAAAAAGGCCTGGTAGAGCGACTGGAAAGTGAGGGCGCGAATAGCCCGGCAGACTTAATCTTCACGGTCGATGTGGGAAACCTGAGTAGCGCAGTAGAAGCTGGCGTTACCCAGTCTGTCAGCAGCGATACATTGGCTGCGAACATTCCCGCAGAATTCCGCGATCAAGATGGACATTGGTTTGGGTTAACCAACCGCGCTCGCATTATCGTCACTTCCAAAGAACGTGTTCCTGAAGGTGAAATCACATCATACGAAGATTTGGCCAAGCCAATGTACGAAGGCCGAATCTGTACACGCAGTGGTAAACACGTTTACATGAACGCTCTGTTCGCCTCGATGATCGCGCACCATGGAGAGGAAGATGCCAGAGCCTGGTTGACAGGCTTGAAGGACAATCTGGCTCGTGCCCCTCAAGGTAATGACCGTGCTCAGGTTAAGGCTATCTCAGAAGGCGAGTGTGACATTGCAATAATCAACTCCTACTACATGGGTGCCATGCAGACCAACGAAGAGCAGTTTGAATGGGCTGCCTCCGTCAACATCGTTTTCCCAAATCAGAGTGATCGCGGCACGCACATGAACATTGCGGGTATGTCTTTGACTGCCGCCTCACCTAACAAGGAAAACGCCGTAAAATTGATGGAGTTTTTATCCAGTGATTTAGCGCAGGCGATGTACGCAGAACAAAACCATGAATATCCGGTAAACCAATCCGTTCAGCCATCAGCGCTTGTCCGTTCATGGGGTGAGTTCGATCACGACCCACTACCGCTGTCTGAACTCGTAGAGCATCGCGTTACAGCCAGCAAAATGGTCGATGAGGTTGGCTACGACGGTTAATGGCCACACCTGCTCTAACAGCCGGGCCTGCCGTTGCGCTGGCCCGTCGACCCAAACACAGCAGCCGCCGCTCAGGGTGGCTGCTGTTTTGCGTTGTAACAGCCGCATTGGTTTGCTTGCCGATTCTCGCGGTAGCGTGGCTGGCACTTAACCCTTCAGAGAATATCTGGCCACACCTGGTCAGAACGGTTTTACCGACCTATCTGTTCAATACCATCGTGTTAATGATCGGGGTAGCCGTAGGCACCCTATGCATAGGCGTATCGACCGCGTGGTTTGTTACGCACTATCAGTTCCCAGGGCGCCGAATATTTGCGTGGGCCCTGTTATTGCCCTTCGCTGTACCCGCGTATGTCATCGCACACGTGTACACCGATTTATTAGAATTCGCTGGCCCCGTGCAATCGTTTCTTCGGGATGTCTTTGGCTGGCAGCGGGCAAACGACTATTACTTCCCACCGATACGATCACTTGGCGGCGCCATCAGCATGTTGGTTTTGGTGTTGTACCCGTACGTATACTTGTTAGCACGTGCAGCGTTCCTGGAACAGTCGGCGTCCATATTGGAAGCCGCCCAGGCCCTGGGCCTTTCACGAACAGAGCGCCTGTTTCGTATCGCATTACCCATGGCACGACCTGCCATTGCGGTGGGGCTCGCCATGGCGTTAATGGAAACGCTTAACGATTTTGGCACCGTGGATTATTTTGCGGTCCGAACCCTCACGGCCGGTCTGTACGATGTGTGGTTGGGGATGGGCAACTTGGGAGGCGGCGCTCAAATCGCCTGCCTGATTTTGCTGTTCGTGCTGTGTCTTGTCGGTTTGGAAAAATTCAGTCGACGTGCGCAGTCTCATGTGCAGAGCAGCAATACACGATGCAAAGCGTTTGAACGCGTGTCTTTACAAGGGCGTCAGGCGACCTTGGCGGTGCTCTTGTGCGGGCTGCCTATCGTGCTCGGTTTCATCATTCCCAGTGTGGTGCTTCTGCGCTACTCGATCATCTACTTCGACGTGTCATGGAACGCCGATTTTCTTGAGATAGCCTGGAACAGTATCTTTCTATCCTCTATGGCCGCGTTGTGCGCGGTTTGCATCGGTTTGCTGCTTAGCTACAGCAAGCGAATGCTGAACCACCGTGCACTTAACGCAGCGGTTCAAGTATCAAGTTTGGGCTACGCCATACCTGGGGTCGTGTTGGCGATCGGCATCATGATTCCATTCGCAAACTTTGATAACTGGCTCGATGCGCAAATGCGTGAGTACTTCGGAATTTCGACAGGCCTTTTGCTGTCGGGCTCAGTGGGTATTTTGGTGTTTGCTTACACCGTACGCTTTTTGGCGGTTGCCCACGGCGGGCTCGACGCGAGCATGAAAAAAATCAGCCCACACATGGACGATGCAGCGCGATCATTAGGGCACTCATCGCTGGGCATAATCAGCCGAGTGCACTTGCCACTGATGCGTAGCGGTATATTGACAGCCGCACTCGTAGTATTTGTGGATGGGATGAAAGAGTTACCAGCAACGTTGGTACTGCGACCATTCAACTTTGATACTCTGGCAACTCAGGTGTATCAATTCGCTTCCGATGAACTCATCGGTGAAAGCGCGTTGTTTTCATTGTTGATTGTATTGGTCGGTCTGTTACCCGTCATACTACTGAGCATGACAATAGATGGCGCACGCAGTGGCGCACGCAGTGGCGCACGCAGTGGCGCACGCAGTGGCGCGAGCAGCGGCACCCGCAGCAAATAAACGTTCTACACACACCCTATTGAACTGTAAAAGCAGCCTGTGAAAACAAAAAAAGCGCCGGGGGTTACGAACCCATCGGCGCTTTTTTACGTTGTGCTACCTTCGCTGCTAGTAAATCGGGAACTGATCCGTTAGCGCAACCACTTTGTCATGAACGGCTTTCTCGACCTCAGCGTTGCCTTCTTCGCCATTCGCTGACAATCCGTCGACCACTTCCAGAATCAGCGCTGCTACTTGCTTGAATTCTTCGGTGCCAAAACCACGCGTGGTGCCAGCAGGTGTTCCCAGACGAATACCCGAGGTTACGAACGGAGAAGCCGGGTCATTCGGTATGCTGTTTTTGTTACAGGTAATGCTCGCTCGACCTAATGCAGCTTCCGCCGCTTTACCGGTTACGCCTTTGGGCTGAAGATCAATCAACACCACGTGCGTGTCAGTACCACCCGAGATGACATTTAGCCCACCGGCTTTCAGCGCGTCCGCCAGAGCTGAAGCGTTGTCGATTACTGCTTTTGTATAGTCTGCAAACCCGGGCTGTAAACCTTCACCAAAAGCCACAGCCTTCGCTGCGATTACGTGCATCAGCGGCCCGCCCTGCAAACCGGGGAAGACAGCAGAATTAAACTTTTTGCCCAGATCGTCATTACGAGACAGGATCATTCCGCCCCGTGGACCGCGCAGAGTCTTGTGCGTGGTGGTGGTAGCCACATCCGCATAGTCCAATGGGTTCGGGTGGTGTCCGCCAGCAACAAGCCCGGCAAAGTGCGCCATGTCAACCATGAGTAGCGCACCCACCGCATCCGCAGCTTCACGGAATTTGGCGAAATCGATTTGGCGCGGGTATGCCGAGCCGCCCGCTATGATGAGCTTGGGTTTATGTTCTTTGGCCGTTTCGATGAGCGCGTCGTAGTCGATACGATGTGTGGTCTCATCTACTCCATAGGTAACTGCGTTGAACCACTTACCGGATTGATTTACTGGAGATCCATGCGTTAAGTGTCCACCAGCGGACAAGTCCATACCCATGAATGTGTCGCCAGGCTGCAACAGCGCCAAAAATACCGCCTGATTGGCTTGAGCACCTGAATGCGGCTGTACATTCGCGTAGCTGCAATCAAACAGCTTGCACGCGCGCTCAATGGCCAGGGATTCTGCAGTATCAACGTGCTGACAACCACCGTAGTAGCGCTTTGCCGGATAACCTTCCGCATACTTGTTTGTCATGATGGAGCCCTGAGCCTCCAACACCGCTGCACTGACGATATTCTCTGATGCGATCAGTTCGATTTCGTGGCGCTGACGCCCCATCTCGGCATTAATGGAATCCAGGATGGCAGAGTCGGTATCGGCTAATGACCCTTTAAAAAAGACACTCATGGGGAACTCCCTAACTATTGAATTCGGCTGCGCCCGGCGCGTAACTTTAGTAATACGTTAAATCCGCTCAGGTCGATCTGCGGCGAATCTTCCCATAATCACCGAGCGAGTGTGCGAATTTTACTCATTCAAAACGACAAATTTTCGCTAAAAACGACGAGTGGCGCACGCAGTGCCGCACGCAGTGCCGCATGGAATGGCGCACGCAGTGGCGCACCAAACACCTTGTGATTACTGCTTAAGTTTGTAACCCGTACGGAACATGTACCACACCACAATAAGGCAGCCCA
The DNA here is from genome assembly GCA_020629835.1 of Granulosicoccaceae bacterium. Lineage (GTDB taxonomy): Bacteria > Pseudomonadota > Gammaproteobacteria > Granulosicoccales > Granulosicoccaceae > Granulosicoccus. The sequence continues at coordinate 59,062 of JAHDCO010000014.1, read as the reverse complement.
CCATGAAGGCAGCTGTCATGCTTAAACTCAGAACCACGTTAACGTCAGCCACTTCGTAGAAACTCCAGCGGAATCCACTGATGAGATACAACAACGGATTCAATAATGAAATTTTTTGCCACAGCGGTGGCAGCATATCTATGGAGTAAAAGGTGCCGCCTAAAAACACCAACGGCGTAATGATCAATAAGGGCACGATTTGAAGCTTTTCGAAGTTGTCGGCCCACAAGCCTATGATGAAACCGAACAAGCTAAAAGCCACGCACGTCATGAGCAGGAAGGTCACCATCCAAACCGGATGTGCCACGCGCAAGTCAACAAAGAAACTGGCAGTTATTAAAATGATTATGCCGATGATCAGCGATTTTGTTGCAGCAGCACCCACGTAGCCAAGTATGACTTCAAAAAACGAAATCGGCGCAGACAGAACCTCATAGACGGTGCCGGTAAATTTAGGGAAAAAGATGCCAAAGCTCGCATTCGAAATGCTCTGGGTTAACAACGACAACATCATCAATCCCGGTACGATAAACGCCCCGTAAGACACACCTTCCACTGACTCAATGCGTGAACCAATCGCCGAGCCGAAGACAACGAAGTACAAACACGTTGAAATTACCGGCGAGGCAATGGATTGCATCAACGTATTACGTGTACGGCGCATTTCTGCTGCGTAAATGGCTTTTATGGCTTCTACGTTCATGCGTCTGCCTTAACAAGGTTGACAAAAATATCTTCGAGCGAAGATTGCGAGGTACTGAGATCTTTTAATACCAAGCCTGCGGCTTGAACATCATTTAACAGTGTCGTGATTCCCGTGCGCTCAGAGCGCACGTCGTAAGTAAAAGTAAGACTGCTGCCATCGGCACTGAGTTGCAATTCGTGCTTTGCTAAGGAATCCGGCACGGTATCTATGGTATTCCTCAGTTCGATCACCAGTTGTTTCTTACCCAACTTTTCCATCAGTACCTGTTTGTCTTCAATGACAAGAATTTCCCCGGCATTTATCACACCCACCCTATCAGCAATCGCTTCAGCCTCTTCGATGTAATGCGTGGTCAATATGATCGTGACCCCGTCGGCACGCAACTCATCAATGACGGACCACATGTCCTTGCGCAGTTCAACATCGACACCCGCTGTGGGTTCATCAAGAAACAGAATCCGGGGCTCGTGGGACAGCGCTTTGGCAATCAGCACTCGCCGCTTCATACCTCCGGATAAGCGGTTAACCGGTGAGGCGGCTTTGTCACCCAAGGAAAGCTTCGCAAGCAAATTTTTTATAAATTCTGCATCTTTGGGTTTGCCGAATAAACCTCGACTTAAGGCCACCGTATTTTCGACAACTTCGAATGCTCCTAGCGCTAATTCCTGAGGCACCAAGCCAATCATCGACCGAGTGCGTCGGTATTCGAGCACGTTGTCGTACCCGCCTACCATCACGGTTCCACCGGTGGCATTGACTAACCCGCAGATAATCGAGATCAGTGTGGTTTTACCGGCACCATTAGGCCCCAGCAATGCCAGAATCTCGCCATTAAGAATGTCGAGGTCCACGCCTTTCAGTGCCTGATGGCCATTTTCGTAGGTTTTGTTCAGCCCGCGAATGCGGACGATGGGCTCACGGGCCACGGGTGTGTTTGTTTCAGTCATCTCACAAGTGTGACTGAATTTCCTGAGTTTGTTTTGCATTACGCGGCATTTCAATCTTGAAGCTCACCCGCCCATTGGCCTGTGAGACGGTAGCTTGCCCACCATGCGCCTCAGCTACCATGCGCACAATGTAGAGGCCCAACCCCAGGTGCAACTCGCCGTTGTTGTTTTCGCGTGATGAAAACATCGGATCAAACACGTTGGCCGATGAGGTATTAGCACGCAACTCACCCGAATTGATCACCTCAATAGACACCCAGGGCACCTCTTTTCGCACGCTGGCAAACGCCTGCAGGACCACCACACCATCGGTTGTAAACCCAACGGCGTTATCCACTAATTTGTCCAATGCCTGCTGTAGTAATTCCGGGGAACCGAACACAGACTCAGCATCGCCGCTGTGTCCTCCGGCTGCCGCGCGAAAAGGCTTCAAATCAAATTTTGTCTGGGGGTAAATGGATTCGTATCGCGCTTGACTGCCGGTTAGAAAGCTAGCTAGATCAAACGGTATTTTTTGCGCTTGCTGAACGGTTTGCTCTAAACGTGTTGATTCTACGAGCGCTTTTATTATCTGACCAAGCTGATCAGCCCCGCCATCGGCTCGCTGTAAAAGTAATTTTGTTTGTTCATCTAATAAATCGGTTTCAATATTCTCAAGCGATGTTTTAACCACAGACAACGGCGTACGCAGCTCGTGCGATAAGCGGCTTGAAAGCGCTTCCAGGTAGTGCGTGTAGTGCTGGGTGCGGCCCAACAACGCCCCCAGGTTCCGCGATAAGTCACCAATTTCATCACTGGCGCTGCTGGCGTTAAAACCCGCCACTCGCCCATCAGCACTAACCGCCGCGGACGCTTGTTGAGATAAGCGGCGAATTCGAAACGACAGCACCGTAGCAAACAGCAGCAAGGTACCGCCAACCACTGCACTGACCAATGTTAGAAGGCTCAGTAACTGCGCAAAACGACTACCGGCGTAAGATGAGGCACGGCTGTCATTCGATTCAAACAGAAGAAACGCATCCTCGGTGGCTGTCGTCACTTTTTTCAAAGACCCTAACACCCAATCGGATTCATCAGTCTGATATCGAATAGGCTTTAACCAAGGACCGTCCTCATCGAGTAATGCCGGTGGAATATGCAGCCCGTCAACGCGCGAATACAAGGGTTCCTGTGTGTAATCGCCTTTGCGTTCTCGCAGTAAAGCGGACACCAGGCGATAGACTAAAGCGTCCCATAAGTTTGACTTGGCAGGATCAAACGCCACGGTGCTCTCATCCACCTCGTACAACGCATTCACGTCGGCTAGCAACCTGCCTTGCACATCAAATAAACGCGCGCGTGTTGAAGGCGTTACCCATTGTGCTAACTGTGTGGATGCAAACTCAGAGGATAAACGTAGCTTTGGATCCGCAATATCTACTAAACCAGAAGCGTGGCGATCTGCCATAGCAGTTGGACTCAGGCTTCCCACCCACTGGCTTCGATCGTCCCCGCGGCCACTGACGTTTACATAGGCTAACGCCAGGGTTGACCCATCGGGGGGCTGCGGCATTGAGAATTCAAGCTGCATTCCCTCGTTGGTAGGCGTCCAATGACCTCGCCACGACCCCAGAGTAGTGCCTAACTTGCGTCGATTAGTTTCCGAAGCCACGCGTGCAACCATAGGCCCGGGCGCAACCACACGAAACAAGCCATGCGTTGCACTGCCGGTGGGTCGTTGTAAAAGCACTTCCAGCGCATCGCCATTAACCAATTGCGCATAGGGGTCTGGTCGTTCACCTTCAGCAAACTCGATAATTTGACGCGGCGGTTGATGAAACACAACCTCTTCGTCAACCGCGTTGACTAAAACAAATAACTTCTTATCGCGAACCGTGGCGCGGGCTGTCATCGTTAAAGACGTTTCAGATCCAGTTGCCACTTCCGAAACCCTGTCTGCTGTAGAAGATGAAAACGTCACAACGGGAGCATTGAGTTCTCGCCAATCGTCGCCGTATCCGTCAATGAATACCGGGTACTGAGCAGCCGGCGCATACAGATCACCTGAAAGCGTTTTTGCACCACGAGTGTTCAGTTGCTGAGCAATGGACGGATTACTGCCAAGTGATCGAGCAATGTTATTGACGCGCAGTTGTTGTTCGGCTCGGCGTGATTCGTCCAACGCCTCATCCAACTGACGAATGCTGTGCCAACCTACGATAGGAATGGTTAGGGTTACAAGCCCTGCCACCACCATTTGCAGTTTTAAGCGCACGATTTAATCAACTACCATAGAGGCATTAGCCAACGGTATCGGTATCCAGCCAGCGGTAGCCTAAACCGTAGACACTTTGAATGGCGGCAAACGAATCATCCACAGCCAGGAATTTTTTTCGAATACGTTTTATGTGGGCAGTAATGGTTTGATCATCAAGTACTAGATTTGCAGCGTCCATAAGTTGTTGACGGCTTCTGACTTGCCCGGGGTGCTTTGCTAAGCAGGCCACCAGCCAAAACTCTGTCACCGTCAATTCAACGGTCTTACCGTTCCAGGCAGCTAACAAGCGCTCATGATCGAGTGTTAATTCCGCCACCTGTTGTAGTTTAGGCTCCGCCGGGGCTTTAAACGCATCCACCCGACGCAGCAGTGTGTTAACTCGCGTAATGATCTGTTGCAGGCTGATGTCTTTGGTTAAGTAATCATCGGCCCCCAGGCGCAACCCCGATATCACATCCAATTCACTATCACGCGCGGTGAGAAATAAGATGGGCAATTGAGCCGATAGCGCGCGTAACGATTGACAGAGACCAAAACCCGCTTCACTGTCGTTTCCCAAACCAATATCGATCAACGCTAAATCGGGTAACTTGCGTTTGCAGTAATCAAGGGCCGTGTCGGCTGAGGCGAAATCAACCACGTGGTAACCCGCTTTTTCCAATGCCATTCGGTAGTTTTCACGCAGCGCCGATTCATCCTCAACGAGCACCACGGTGCGGGTTTGGCTATTTTTGGTCATGCGTAATCTGCCCAACGGCTCAACGAGTTCAGGCCCTCAAGGATAACAAGCTTGGCAGACCATACTGTGCGCTAGCGCCCTGCTGCCCGAATTCATCACAATTGATGCAATAAGCATCCGGCTACGACCCTCGAACGGCCCGGTTAGTTAGGTTCAATGGCAACGTACCCAATGGAAAGGCGTTGTTGATGAGAACTCTATGTGACCAGACTGCTCTGGAAACCCGCTCTGCTGAAGCTATGGCCAATGGCAAGCGATTGGGTACCTGCCCACGATCGTTTGTTGCTTCCCCTCCCCATCCCCAAAATGCGCGGGAAGCAACAAACGATGGGCGATCACTTGCCCTACCTTGCCAGCGCTTGGGCATTATCACGATGTACGCGCTGGCAGTCTTATCTGTAACAGGCTACATCCCAGGCATGAGCTTGTGACACAAGCCAGTACTCGCCACGTTCACCGATGTTCGGCAAACTTTATAAGCTCGTCAAGGTACACTAACTAAGTGAAAACACCCATCCCAGCCTTGTCCAGCCTGGCCGACCGCGTCGCGCCTGAAAGTCATTCAAACCCAAGCCCGCATGGAATCCCGGATGGAACCCCAGATGGAAACTCAAGCGGTCTAGCCGATGATGCCTGGGTGGTACATACGCGCGCTATGGAAAAAGCCCGTGCAGGCGAAGCGGTCATTTTTCTTAGCATTGGGCAGGAGTCTAATGAGACTACCCCCAACGAGATTGTTGAAACAGCGGTCGCCAGCTTGCACGCAGGTGATCATCATTACAACGAAGTTGAGGGCACACCCGAAGTTCGTGAAGCCGTAGCCAACTATCATCAGCGCTTAACCGGTCAGCATGTGGCAGCCAGTCAATGTCTGATGTACTGCGGTGCACAAAACGGGTTATTCGCCGTGGCACAAGCGCTACTGGAACCTGGCAATGAGGTGGTCTTATCCGAACCGTACTACACCACTTACCCCGCGTGTTTTACCGCCAGCGGTGCCACAGCAAAGCGCGTAACACTGCGGGCTGAAGACGGATACCGATTGAATGTTGACCGTTTGCTGGCAGCGATAACGCCGAAGACACGCGCATTGGTTTTGAACACTCCAAACAACCCCATGGGCGAGTGCTACAAACAATCGGATTTGGAGAGAATCGTAAGCGCATGCGTAGAACGAGGCGTGTGGTTGATTATGGATATGGTTTATGCAGAGTTGGTTGAGCCTGAAAACCTTGCGTTGCCGCATGGAATACCAGGCGCTGATGACATTGTGATCTCGGTTGGTAGCGTCTCAAAATCCCACCGTATGACCGGTTGGCGTGCAGGTTGGGTGGTGGCACCACAACGTGTGGCTAACACCTTGCGTCACCTATCCACGTGTATGCATTACGGTATTTCATCGTTTGTCATGAAAGCGGTTACGCATGCACTGAACCACGATACCGAAACACCCAGAATCATTCGTGCCGCGCTGGCAGAAAGACGCGCGTTAGTTCAGCAGCATCTTGCTGGCCAACCCAGTGTTAATTTAATCGATAGCGGACAGGGTATGTTTGTATTGCTGGACGTGAGCCATACCCAGTTAACCGCCAAAGCGTTTGCGCTTTCTTTATTAGAAAAAACCGGCGTATCGGTTTTGCCTTGTGACGGATTCGGCGCTGCGGGGCGTTACCTGGTTCGTATCAGTCTGGCCGTCGATTCACTCAATCTCGTATCCGCTTGTAATGCCATTGCCGCCTTCAGTGTGTCGCTAAACGCGGGGGCGGATTAGCGAATGTAGGCCAGATTGGTCGTAAGCTTTAAACTGGTTGTCGACTATCTCGAACCAGTCTGACAACACCGACTGATAGACGCTTCGATAATCCATGGTATGCGCTGGGTCACCGTCAATCAGCTGCCCAAGGTCTGGCATGGTGCTGTACAAGCCTCCGTTCACGGCTCCTCCCAGCATCATATGGGGAGCTGCTGTGCCGTGATCGGTTCCGCCGGATAAATTCTCATTGGCGCGGCGACCAAACTCGGAGTACGTCAGAACTAACGTGTTGTCCCACTCGTTGTCGCGCATCAGTGCGTTGCGGAAATCCGCTAACGAATGGCCCAACTGACTCAGTAATCGTTGATGTCTACCGAGCTGCCCTTCATGCGTATCAAACCCTTCCAGTCGTACACGGTATACCGGTGTATCAATACCCGCGCGCACCAGCTGTAACACGTGCTGAAGCTGGGTACCCAGTGCACCACGCCCGATTTTCGTTACTTTGGGCACCTTTGCTATACGAGCTTGCAGCGTCGTTAGCGTGCTGTCCAACTCCTGCATTCGCTCGTTCACCAAACGTAACGCGCTATTGACCCGCGCAGTGGCTGAGTCCGTAGACTCTCTTTCCACCAGCAGTTGTGCGGGTGTATTCATACTTAGCCAACGCCCGCCACTGCTATTGAATAACCCCATTGAGTTGACCAGACTGATGCCGTGCGCATCGACAACATTACGGCCCAGGGAGTGTTCAATGTCGTGCGTAATCCAGCCACGTCGCCCTGCTAACTGCCCATCACCACCACTTTCCCACAAGGCAATGGACTTAAAGTGCGAGCGATTGGGCGCGGGGTAGCCCAGCCCTTGTATCCAAGCAAGTTCTCCCCGATCCCATAACGCCATTAAGGGATTCAGGCTGTTGTGTACGGCCAACTCATCGCTAATACCGGTAACGGAATCGGGGGCAAGTGACAAGTTAGGCCGCAGTCGATAGTAGTGATCGTTTCTTACCGGCACCAGGGTGTTCAGCCCATCATTAGCGCCGGCGAGTTCTACCAAAACCAAACGCCTTCCACTGGATGTTGCCCAGCTTCGATTTGCATTCAAGCCTAAGGACGTGCCAAGAATGCCTACTAAAGTTTGCTTTAGCCAATCTCTACGTTGCATGGTTAGTACACCTGATAAGCGGGATTAAGTAGCCATTGTTTTATGCTGGCGCGAAGCGATTCGCCGGTTTGTTGAACCGAAGTGTTGTTTTCCCAACCCGGCAAAGCCGATAACGCTATACCGGGCGCAAACACCGACGGCCATGAAAAACCCGCGCGCTGAATTTGTTCGGTGCGTTGTTCGAGATTTGACGCCAAAACAGGTACGCCCTTCTGCGAAGTTGGCGAGGGGTACGGACGTTTTACACTCGCATCCTCGACCCACTCGGGAATAGATTCCACCGCAGTACGCCCTGTCGCAGTAGTCTCTGCAAAGCGCTTTTGCACAAGCGGATCGGAGAATCGATTGATCATGGCTTGCAACCCACGCTTTACACCAGAGCGCGTTGCCGGGAAACGTTGTTGCTCGCCTACAAGCGCTTCTTGCAATAGCCTGGTGGCCTGCATAAGCAAACCATCCAACATCAATGCTTCGTTATCCGATAACGCATTGATATGGCAGGCCGCGTTTTCACTGTACGCGCCTTCAGCGGGAATGTGCACGGTCACACTGGATGGGTCCTGATCGTCAATCCAGGCGCAGTCTGGCCATTGCTCCAAACAGTCTGGCCAACAATCGTAGTTCTGCATCCAAAGTGCCAGTTTATCCTGGCTTGTTTCGCGGTACCACGCACTAAAGACAGGCCAGTGTTTCCCGTCAAAACGAACATCCTGAAACACCAGGCGCACGTTCATTGCGCCGTTGTTTTTATTGTATCCAGACCATTCGACATGCTTAGAGGCATACTGTACCTGCTGCTTTCCAGAACCAGTTTCCTGGTTAGGCAAGTTTGCTGAAAGGTTATCGGGAATGACTATATCTACGTACCCATTGCAATACAAATCACCGGCTTCCGCTGCGTTATCCGGAGCGCAGTCACTCACCTGCGAGCCTGAAACGGGTGAGGATTGTTGACCGCGTACTGACACAGAGCCAACGTATAAATTTCTATCTCCCGCATCCCCTGCATCGTCGTTTACGAAATGCACCCTTAGCAGCTTAGCGGACGGAAACTTTCGAACATCATGCGATACATCGACCCACTGCCACGGCAGTTGATCACGCGACTCCATGGGCCCGTGAATAACCGTATCCCACCCGCCGGTGAGCGTAGTGACGGCGCTACGCCATAACGATGCGTGCTCTGCATCAAGCAGTTCAAACTGATACTGCGCAGGCCCTCGGAATTCTTCAGACGCCAGACGGACTGAGAAATCAGATAGCGTCGCGCTGCCATTCGCTGCACCGGGCATCGCCATTTCGGACGTGGCCATTTCCGATGTCGCCATTGCCGACTCGGCCATACCCGACATCGCCGTCTTCGAAGTGTCTGACATCATGGATGTCATGCTGTTGGCTTGAGCCTCTGCGGCAGATAACACCATAGCTTCGTTATTAACCGTGGCACCCACTAAGGTTTCCAAAGCGGTGTATCGATTGAGTAAGCGTCCGGGTGTTATCCATGCTGCGCCCTCTTTCCAGCCTGCTACGTTCGGAGGTGCAAACAAATCCTGGCCCGCCAACCTCAGCAGTTGCGGTAACTGTTGATGCATTGCTTTGGCAACATCCAGTTCACGCGCAGCGCCAATCACGAGCGTGGCCGGCGACTTCACCAAGCTGCCACGGTAGCGCGGTTCCCAAAATTCTCGGGACTCCAAGGTCTTTCGGTACAACATCGATAACTCGTGGCCGGACTGCCGAAAGTGTTCAGCCAATGGCTGCAACTGCTCGGCACCCGGTGTTTCATCACTGACTAACCAGTGCCAAAACCGCGTGGCGATGTGGCTGTCCAACGCAGGTTGCTGCAACAACACATCGATTAAATCGTCCCCATTGAAGCGACCGGTCTGACCCAGGATTGTTTTATTGCCTGTGTCATGCTGCCAGTAATTAAATCGCGCAGACAGATTTTTATTTTGAGACACGCCGTAGCCGGTGAGTGCTC
>JAHDCO010000014.1:7787-49409 GCA_020629835.1 Granulosicoccaceae bacterium | reverse complement strand
TTAAATCGCGCAGACAGATTTTTATTTTGAGACACGCCGTAGCCGGTGAGTGCTCTTGCAGCTTCTCGCACATCCGATTCGGTGTAGTTGCCCTCACCCAAGGTAAACAACTCCATGAGCTCTCGAGCCAGATTCTCATTTGGGCTGCGCTTACGGTTACTCACGTTATCCAAAAAGTTCAGTAACGCCGGATCTCGTATCATGGCGCGTAATAGAGATTCAAAGTCCCCCATACCGAGTTGCCGAAAGGTTTGATTCTGCCGGGCCATTGCCAGCGACTGACGGTTTAGCCCTGCGTAGCTGGTGGCGAAGTGGTCGTGCCAGAACAACACCATGCGTTCAGTTTGTGGCGATGAGGTGGTAAGCATTTCATCAATCCACCACTGACGTAATTCAGCCAGTTCCTGGTCTCTTAGTCGATTGAATTGTCGCCTTTGCTCAGCGTCCAGATCGCGTCGCGCCCAATACAGTGGTGCCGGTTCTTGCGTCCACATGGGCATTTGTTTGTCTGGCAGAATTTTGAATCCCGCCATTATTTTGTCGATCGCCTCCTGACGGCTCAGGCCCGCGATACGAAGCTGTGCCTCAGGTTCTGCGCTAAAACCCGTTCGGGACAGTAAGTGACGCGCATCCGCGGCGGAAACGGTTTCTACCAGCCAAGGTTTGGTGGTCTCTGCCGCATGTGTGAGCCCTGGTAATGCAGCCGCTACACACCAGCACAGCAGCAGCCACTGGCGTTTGGTAACCGTTGCAACTGATCGACACCACGCATTCATCATGCTCTGCATCCGTTTCAACCTTTCCAACCGTAAGTTAAATCAGTGGAACCAGAACCCCGAGTCCATCAACCGACGACATTACGTACAACGAAGTAGCTGATCACCCAGGTTTCCCTCAAGAGGATAACGACAATGCGAACCACAGTATCGTTAATATTCACAGTGTTGCTCACACTGTCATCTAATGTTTGGGCGGACCAGTCCAAGTACCCGCTGAACATCGCTCCGTCTGCAAGCATTGAACCGGCCGACGTAGTGCAGATTGTTGTGGATGCCCTGCGGGTGAATAATCCAGATTCCGGAGACGACGGAATTGCCACCGTTTGGCGGTTTGCAGCGCCCAGCAACAAAGCCATGACGGGGCCTTTAGAGCGTTTTACAAAGATGCTAAAGGGCGGTTACGGCGATATGCTGAACCATATCGACAGCGACTATGGGCCGATTGAAGTGCAGGACGACATTGCAATACAGCCCGTCTGGCTCACGACACCCAGCGGCGACGAGGTGGCCTATGTGTTTCAGCTGAGACGACAAGGCCCAGGAGAATTTGAGGGCATATGGATGACAGAATCTGTGTACCCCATTGCTCCGAAACGACGCGGCACGGCAATCTAACTTTCTTATGGCATCCCGCTAATGGCGGGTGATGCAACTGTCATCTCGCTGTGTGCAATGTAGCCCACAACGCGAAACCCACTCATTATTCGGGCAGTGTGACCCCGTGTAAACGAGCCGCCTGCTGCAACGTGTTGTGCAATAAACACGCAATTGTCATTGGGCCAACGCCGCCGGGCACGGGTGTGATAGCACTTGCCACCGCTTCGCAACTGGCGTAGTCCACATCGCCCACCAGTTTTGTTTTGCCATCTCGCTCGATGCGATTAATACCCACGTCAATAACCGTCGCACCAGGTTTAACCCAGTCACCAGGAACCATTTCCGGGCGGCCGACCGCGGCCACCAGGATGTCCGCTTCACGGCAAACCGCCGGCAGATCCTGCGTACGTGAGTGCGCGATTGTGACGGTGCAGCTTTCCTTTAACAGCAACGCAGCCATGGGCTTGCCAACGATATTTGAACGGCCGACGACCACTGCGTTCTTACCAGATAAATCACCCAAGCGATCCTTAAGCATCATGATGCAGCCAAGCGGCGTGCACGGCACAACACCATCACCGCCCGTGTTCAGTAACCCTACGTTCGTTAAGTGAAAACCATCCACATCCTTTCGGTAGTCAATGGCATCGATAACCGCAGATTCTTCAATATGTGAAGGCAGCGGGAGCTGCACCAAAATACCGTGAACGGAGCTGTCGTTATTCAGTGTGTTAATCAGCGCTAAGAGTTCGTCTTCAGTGACCGACGTATCGAGCTTATGTTCATACGAGTTCATACCCGCCGCTTTAGTCTGAATGCCTTTATTTCGAACATAAACTTGACTGGCAGGATCTTCACCGACCAACACCACAGCAAGCCCCGGAGTAATGTCATGCTCGTCTTTCAACCAAGCCACCTGCTTGGCAACGTCCTGTCTAACCGATTCGGCGAACGCCTTACCGTCAATTACTTTACTCATAGCTTCTCTTAACTCAGCTCCGCGAACCGGTGCGCATTTTTTCTGAAGGATAGCGGTCCAATTCCGGATTATTCCGAAACCGTCACTACTGCGAAGTGTACAGCGCAGAGTCTTTTGTCGTATGGTCTGCGCACGACAAACAATATGTTGATCGCGATGCTCCCATCTACTTTTCACGCAGGTTTTAAGAAAATTTGTTTGGCAGCGCTACTGGCGTCATTGGCCGCTTGTAGCAGTGGCGGAGGCTCAAGTTCTACAGAGCCTGCGGACGATGCATCGGTTGAATCACCCGATGTTCCCGGCGGCACTACCGGGGCACCACCGTCAGAAGATGGTACACCTTCGGTCCCTGCGACGCCGTTACCGCAGACCAATCCACCACTGGAAGAGCCGACGCTTGCCGAACTGGGTGTCCCGGATTTATCCAATAACGCGCAAAACGTTCAGCAATTTTCGGTGGTACTGCAAAACGTTGTGCGCAGCGCCCTAGTCGACATGAATCAAAAACTGCAGTCCGGTGAATTACTCAGTGACGCAGAAAACCAATGCTTAGGAAGTTATGACCCCGCCATAGGCGAAGCCGCTACGCGCCTGGATTGTGGCGAGGGACGTCTGGCATTAATCAATACGGCGCAACCGATTTACCTTTACGAAGGCACACTGGCCGCCAGCAGTGAGTGCAACGCAGGTTTGCTCGGTCTGGACGCAAGCAATTGTTATCTAGTGAGTGCGAACGTGATGGTACCCGTGGAATGGACCACTCCGAATGTTGGCTTACCCCAACCCTATCCAAGCGGCAGTGCGGATTTTAATACTGACGAGAGCCACCTGAATCTGGCTAGCCTACCCAGTGCACCAACGTCACAATATCAATGCACAATCAGCTTATCTGACGGGACCATAACCCAAGCGAACGGTGCCGGCTGCGATTCCCCACTGACCGATTTGACTGCACGACTACAGGCCTGGTTAGATCGTCGTTAGTTCAGCGCACGAAGGTAACGTTCCGCTGTCGTTTGCACGTGCTTTACTTTGGCCGCATCCATACGTTCGGCGTTCTTACACATCATCGACCAACGATGATTGCCCGCCAGCTGTGCTTTGTTATTTAGTATCCAGCGCCAAAACAACGCATCCCAAACCTCACTCCACTCACCCTTTTTGTAATGGCTCATCTTGATTACATAGTTTGAGCCTGAAAAATACGGCTTTGTTGTTATGGCACCGCCGTCGGCGTGCTGGCTCATTGCGTACACATTGGGCACCATCACCCAGTCGTAACTGTCAATGAACATCTCCATGAACCAGCGGTAGATGTCATCCGGATCGATCTCACACAAAAACATAAACCCACCCAACACCATCAGACGCTCGATATGGTGGCAATAACCGGTCTCCAGGATGCGTGCAATACAGTCATCGACAGGATCGATGCCCGTGGTCGCGGTGTAAAACGCATCGGGCATCGGCCTTGTATGATTCCAATGGTTGGTGGTGCGCATCGGCACACCTAAATCCTCATAGGTTGCGCGCATAAATTCTCGCCAGCCGATTATCTGCCGGATAAAACCCTCAACACTTGCAATGGGTGTCTTGTACTCATCGGCCGCACCCAGTGCTTTATCAACCACTTGCCGTGGTGTTAGTAACCCCACATTAAGCATGGGTGTTAACACGCTGTGGTACAGCCAATTTTCGCGTTCCACAATGGCATCTTCGTAGGGCCCGAAGAGTTCAAATCGCTGTTCAAGAAATGTGTCCAGCCAACGTGCAGCAGCAGTATGTGTGGCCGGGTAGTAAGCACTGTCCGCAGAGCCTGGGTTTGTTTTGAATTTGCTGTTCACAAACGCAAGGGCATCTGTCCGGGTCGCGCCTGGCCGAACGGTGGGAATGCCGGGAAGATCTGCGATCATTTTTTTTGGCAGTTTTTTTCGATTATCCTCGTCAAAACTCCATTTTCCGCCCGCTGGCTCATCACCATCCATTAAGACATCCAGGCGGCGCCGCTGCCATTGATAATAGTCGGCCATGTACCAACGCTTTTTACTGGCACGATAGCTTGAATTGTCTTTGCTGGTGTTTAGAAACATGGGCGTGTCTAACCACTGCAGAGACAACTTGTTCTTTTTCGTTGCAATGGTTAACCGCTTCTGCAGCGTATGGTCATGCACATCGCACACGGCAACCGTATCAAAACCTTCAGCCGCTATCGCTTTACAAACAGCGTTTAGTGAAGGGCGTTTTCCGGCCCACTGCACAAGGTTAACCGTGGAACGTTTCGCGAGCTGTTTTTCGTAGGCCAGCAGGGTTTCGCGGTGGTACGCAATTTTTTGCTTGTGCAGAGCAACCGGGTACTGCTGATCCTGAAAAAAAAGCGAATCCTCTACGAGCCAGATCTGTTCGGGTTTTGCTTTATGTACCGGGTGATGCTTAAAGAGTTGGTGCGGAAAAATCAGCCCGGCAGTACGCATGTTTAGTTCATTCCATTAGCACGCTGGCCGCTCCGGTCAGTGCCGGATACGGCGCAACGATGACGTAAGTCGGGATATTCGAAAGCAGCGCGGACATCCGCCCTTTAGCTTCAAAATGTTCCCTGAAATTTGATCGGCCAAACCAATCACCCAAGCGAGGCACTATCCCGCCACCGATATATACGCCACCTTCGGCTCCTAGGGTCAGTGCCAGGTTACCTGCGCAGGAACCCAGCAGTTCAGCAAAAATCACCAAGGCCTCGGCACACACCGAGTCCTCACCACTGAGGCCTTTTTCAGAAATTTGCGCAGGCGTCATCTCAAGTGGTTCAAGGTCATCAATTTGCCGCAGAGCCGCGCAGATATTCTCAAGGCCCTCACCGGATAGAAATCGCTCAGCCGATACATGCCGATAACGCTCATTCAGCACGTCATAAATGGCAATCTCGCGATCGGTTCTTACCCCAATAGAAACGTGACCACCCTCGCCTTGCAAAGGTACCCAACCACCGTCGCGCGTTGGCAGGAGTCCCGAAACGCCGAGTCCCGTACCGGGGCCGATAACCGCAATTGATCGGCCTGGTTTTGCTTCACCACCGCCCACTTTTTTAGTGTCCTCAGCTTTAAGGTGGGGCACAGACAGCGCTAATGCCGTGAAATCGTTAATGACCTGAAAATGCCCTTTGTCCATCGATAAAGAGCCCTCAAGTTCACTGATGGAGAACGCCCAATGGTTGTTGGTTAAATTGACCAAATCTGAGGTTACGGGTGTGGCCACAGCGATAACGGCATCCGTTATCTCCGCTACCTGACGCTCAGCCATAAACGCCTCAATGGCCTCCTTCAATCCGGGAAAATCGTTGCATGCGTAGGTAATCGGATCAACGGGCCAACCATCCGGACCTAGCAGTGCGAGCCGGGCATTCGTGCCGCCTATGTCTCCTACCAGTCGTTCGCTCATAGTGTTTTATTAATCCTTATTCTGAACCGCTGTAACGTCGTTGCCGAGTGGTTGTCATTTTGGCTGAATTATCTCGCGCCTGGAGGAACAACTGCGTTCACTAAGATCGGTGGCCTTCCACGATTGCGCTACACTCCGTTGCACCGATTGATGCTGGACGCAGGCAAGCTATGGAAACCTTATTTAATCTGGAAAATTTTGCCACCTTGGGGGCGTTGGTTCTACTGCAGGCGGTGCTGGGTTTTGACAACCTGCTGTACATCTCTCTAGAGTCCAAACGAGCGCCCGCGGACAAGCAGGCCATGGTTAGAAAGGTAGGAATCGGGCTCGCCGTTCTGTTGCGTATCGCTCTGCTGTTCGTGCTAGTGCAGTTGATTTCGTATGTACAGGATCCTCTGTTCGGTATCAACATTGGCAACATCATTCAAAGCGAATTCAATTTACACAGCATTATTGTACTTATCGGCGGTGTTTTCATTTTATACACCGCCACCAAAGAAGTGCTGCATATGATGAGCCTGGAAGATATTCATCACGGAGACACCTCTCAAAAATCTGTGGGTGCAGTCATTTTTTGGATTGTCTTAATGAACGCAGTTTTCTCTTTTGACTCTATCCTGAGTGCTATGGCGCTGACCGACGTTCTGTGGGTCATGACCACCGCCATCGTGATCGGTGGACTGCTGATGATTTGGCTGGCTGACCGTGTTGCCGATTTCCTTGAAAAAAATCGTATGTACGAAGTGCTCGGTTTATTTATCCTGTTTATCGTTGGCATCATGCTCATCGGCGAAGGCGGGCACTTAGCGCACATCATGTTGTTCGGCTATCCAGTTGAACCTATGAGCAAAACCACCTTCTACTTCGTTATTGGCGTGCTGGTGTTAATAGATCTTGTGCAAGGCCGGTATCAGAAAAAGTTGCTGCTGGCGAAGCGTGAATCGGGCCGAACCATTCCGCCCGTATAAACGCTTCACCCAACACTAAACGACGCGGTCCGTTGGCTCTTCGCCCCGGAAATACTGTGCGAGATTGTCGCTGACTCGAAATCCCATCGCTTCACGGGTCGTGGCGGTTGCACTGCCCAGGTGCGGTAACAGCACAACGTTTTCAAGTTTGAGTAAATCTGGATTTAGCGCTGGTTCGCCTTCGAACACATCTAAGCCAGCCCCCGCTATTTGGCCGGTTTTTAGTGCAACAACTAGCGCTTTGTCATCAACCACTTCGCCCCTGGCCGTGTTGATTAAAAAACTAGAAGGCTTCATGAGTTTAAGAATGTCGGCATTTATCAAGTGAGTGTTGGCAGCACCGCCTGGGCAATGTAACGATAGAAAGTCCACACTTGCCGCCAACTCGGCCAAGGTGTCAACTTGCGTAGCTTCAAAGGAACTCAAAACTGCGGCATCGACTTTCGAACGATTGAATACGCGCACGTTCATGCCAAAGCCTTTCGCTCGTCGGGCAGTTTCTTGTCCAATACGGCCAAAGCCCACAACGCCAAACGTTGCCCCACTGACCTTGTGCCCGATCATGTGGGTCGGCCGCCAGCCTGTCCATTGATTTGAACGCACCTCTCGTTCACCCTCGCCTCCACGGCGAGCAGCCATCAACATCAATAAAATAGCGATGTCGGCTGTGCATTCACTCAGCACATCGGGTGTATTGGTCACAGCTATGTTCAGTCGCTTCGCACTATCCAGATCGATGTGACTAAAACCCACTCCATAGTTGCCAATAATTTTTGTGCGAATGTTATCCGCTGTTAATCCGTCAAAAGCTTCCGCGGTAAATCGATCCGTGACGGTTGGCAACACAGCATCGTACTCCTGCATGGCAGCGCGTAATTGCTCAGGCGACATCGGTTCATCGGTATCATTCAACGTCACGTCATACTGTTCTGCAAGTTGCTGTTCCACTGCCGTTGGCCAGCGCCGTGTCAGGATCACCTTTGCTTTCATTGGATATGCACCCGTTCTCTAATTTAAGTCGTTTATGGTTCTTTCAAACGTTCATGGTATGGTATTTACCGCGTAATCACGAAACCACTAAGTGGTTGTTGACAGGCCCAAACAGGCAAATTTTTACGGAAAATACACCACTTGGCTGACAAAATCGAAGTCATCATTGCAGAAGGCAATGCGCTCATGCTGACAGCGCTCTCTGAGTTGGTTGAAGCGGACGGGCGCTTTAGTTTGATAAGTACGGTCACCTCAGCAGAATCGTGTTTACAAGCCGCGCTAACGCTACCCAGTGATGTGTTAGTTATTGACTGGGGAATTCCCACCTTAGGTGCTGAACAAATTCTTCGTGTGCTACGCGAACAAGAATCGCCAATGCGAGTTGTGGTGTGTACACACACTGAATCCAACGACGTTCCTAAACGCGCTATTGCAGCGGGAGCCGCGGGATTTTTTTGCCACACCGATGCGTCAGAAGAACTATTGGATGTTATCGGGGATGTATCACAAGGCAAGATGGTTTTCCCCTACATTGATGTGCGCGAATTGCGAGATCCGCTGCAATCTTTAACGAAAACAGAACGAGCGCTGTTGTCGTCCTTAGCGCTTGGTAGAACCAACAAAGAATTAGCTGAAGACCATGGTATTGCCGTAAACACAGTCAAATTCCATCTGCGCAATTTGTACGACAAATTGTCAGTAAACAATCGCAGCCAGGCCATCGCCTTGTACTATTCGCTATCTCAAACATAAAGGCGTCTAGCGTCGATGCGTAAAGGAACTGGTCGGCCCAATTAATCACTAAGCTGTGCGGCCTTTTCAACCATAACCGTAGCCTGCCGGATGGAGGCGTAGTCAATCAGTCGTCCATCCAAAGACACGGCGCCTTTACCCGCTTTTTCAGCCTCTGCCATTGCTTCTAAAATACGTTTTGCTTGTGTAATTTCAGCTTCGGAAGGGCTCATAACGGCATTTGCCAACGCCACTTGTGACGGGTGTATTGCCCACTTCCCTTCACACCCCAACACGGCAGCGCGCTTCGCGGCAGCGGTGTATCCATCGGCATCCTGAAAATCTCCAAACGGACCATCAATTGGGCGAAGCCCGTTTGCACGACAAGCCACCACCATTCTGGCCAATGCGTAGTGCCACATATCGCCCCAGTGGCTTTGTCTTTCCTGATTACCAAGTGGATCTGTCAGTACGGCGTAGTCAGGGTTAACGCCACCAATGACCGTAGTTCTTGCGCGGGTGGAAGCCGCATAGTCGGCAACGCCAAAATGTAAGCTCTCATTTCGCCGCGATGCCGCTGCAATTTCGGTCACATTCTGCATGCCCAGAGCGGTCTCAATAATTAATTCGAACCCGATACGTTTCTGCAACTGCATGGCCGCTTCAATTTGTGTCACCAACATATCAAGCGCGTAAACATCGGCAGCCGTTCCTACCTTTGGAATCATCAAAAGATCCAAACGTTGTCCCGCTTGTTCAAGCACATCAACAACATCTCGGTACATGTAATGGGTATCCAGCCCATTGATTCGCACAGACAATGTTTTGTTGCCCCAGTCGATGTCGTTGATAGCGGCAATGATGTTACGTCGCGCTTGTTCTTTTTCATTCGGTGCAACCGCGTCCTCCAAATCGAGGAACACCACGTCCACCGCCGAACTGGCCGCCTTTTCAAACAGGCTGGGCTGAGACCCTGGCACGGCGAGTTCGCTGCGATTAAGGCGAGCGGGTGCTGGGTCGATGGCATGAAAACTCATAGCGGTGCCTTGTGGCTAGACGGAGGTGGCGTAGTTAAATCCAAGCGATGATCCTTTGTCAATACAAAATTAACCAGCACATAAGGGTGGGTTTATATTAATACTTATGTCTACTCTTTAGCAGTAATTTCTAGGGTTTTGAATATTATCCAAACGGGCTTTAATTGGTACATTACGTAATCCAAGAGACCAGCGCCCATGAGCCACACCATCTTTGACCGGTTAGAAATCCCCCACACACTCGCTGCAGGCCCCGGACCAGGCAACACAGATCCACGCGTGTTGTCCCAGTTTGCCACCGCTGGCGTGGCTGACCACATGCAGCCGGATGTGCTGCGCGGCATGATTGAATGCAAGCAGATGCTGCGCTCGGTAATGGGCACCAAGAACATCCATACGTTTGGCGTTGCGGGCACTGGCTGGAGCGGTTTGGACGCCATGATGAGTGCGGTCATGCCAGGGGATTCGGTGGTGGCCTTCGTCAATGGCACCTTCTCTGGCATCGACGGCTTAACGCTTCGCATGAAGGCTGCCACAGCCGAAGAGCTGGCTGAAAACCCGAGCAACCCAACGGCTGCATCCGTAACGGTCATCGAAGTCCCGCACGGCGAATCAGTTGGCGCTGAAGTAATTGAAGCTGCGCTGGCCAAGCATTCGCCGCAATGGGCGTTCATGGCTCACTACGAAACTGGTTCTGGTCGAATCAACGACGTAGCTGCGTTCTCAGCCAGTTGCGAAAAGCACGGTGCCATGGGTTTAGTCGACGCCGTGTCGTCATTGGGTATCGATGACTTTGCAATTGATGACTACCCGGGCGTTGCCGCCTGGGCATCCTGCCCGCAGAAAGGTATTTGCTGTTTGCCACTCACATACGCACCCGTTAGCTTCACCGACCAGTACATCAACGTTCTGAAGGCACGCGGTGCGCGTACGTTTGTCCATCACCCCATCATGGAAGCTCGTCACTGGGGCATTGTCGATGGCGAAGATGTTGAGAAGGGCAGCTACCATCGCACCCACTCAAGTTACGCCGTTGCTGCCTTCCATGAAGCGCTACGACTGACACTCACTGAAACCTTAGCCGTAAGAGCGCAGCGATATACGTTCCATGAGGCGGCCGTAAGAGGCGCTGTAGAGATGATGGGTTGCACGGTCACTTCGAACATGACAAGCCTTGTAGTCTTAAACCTTCCCGAGGCGTTGGCTGGTCGAGAAATGGAATTAGTGCAGTTATGCCGCAGCCGTGGCTTTGGCATTTGGCCAACGCTCAGTGAGCCTGTGCAAGTGCGTATTGGCATTCTGAATCAGTTGGACATCGATGCCATAACTGACATCGTTACCCGCTTCGCAAACGCGATTGAAGAATTAGGTGGCGACGTTGATCTGCCGGCGGTTAAGCAATTTCTTGAACAGCACTATCAAATTGAAGCTGCTGTTGCCTAACCCACTTATTGCTTGACGCCGCAGTACTTCTTTCACTTTAACTCGGGCTGATCATGGATATACATGAGTACCAAGCAAAAGAATTGCTTAAACAGTACGGTATCGATACACCCCCAGGTGCATTGGCCTATAGCCCGGAACAAGCGGCATACCGTAGCCGGGAAATCGGCGGTGATAAGTGGGTGGTAAAAGCCCAGGTGCACGCCGGTGGCCGCGGTAAAGCCGGCGGTGTGAAAGTTTGTACTTCCGACACGGAAATTCAGCAAGCGTGTGAATCGATGTTCGGTCACAAAATCGTGACCCATCAAACAGGGCCAGACGGTAAAGGGATTTACCGCGTGTATGTGGAAGGCGCTGTATCGATTGTTAATGAGTACTACCTTGGCTTAGTGCTGGATAGAACCACGCAGCGAGTCATGATTGTGGCATCAGCCGAAGGCGGTATGGAGATTGAGGATATCGCTCAATCTCGTCCCACCTCTATTATTCGGGCGACGGTTGAACCCGCGGTAGGACTGCGTGAATTTCAATGCCGGGAAATCGCATTCTCGCTCGGCATCGATAACTCAATTGTTCAGAATTTTGTTCGTCTGCTTGAAGGGTGCTATCGCGCATTCCGGGAGCTGGACGCCACCATGCTGGAAATTAATCCGCTGGTCACCACTGAGGAAGGCCGAGTTTTGGCACTCGATGCCAAAATGACCTTCGATGACAACGCATTGTTCCGTCATCCGCAGATCGCTGAACTTCGAGACAAAAGCCAGGAGGACCCAAGAGAATGCCGCGCGGCAGACAGGGGTTTAAGTTACGTAGGACTAAACGGTCAAATAGGCTGTGTAGTAAACGGTGCCGGGTTAGCGATGGCCACGATGGACACGATAAAAATGGCTGGAGGGGAACCGGCAAATTTTCTGGACATCGGCGGTGGCGCCACACCTGAACGAGTGGCTAAGGCCATCC
This sequence comes from Granulosicoccaceae bacterium, assembly GCA_020629835.1. Taxonomy (GTDB): domain Bacteria; phylum Pseudomonadota; class Gammaproteobacteria; order Granulosicoccales; family Granulosicoccaceae; genus Granulosicoccus. Next base: position 37,492 of record JAHDCO010000014.1, on the reverse strand, counting down.
GCTTAGTTATCTCAGATGCCAACGTCGAAGCGATCCTGGTTAACATCTTCGCAGGTATAAACCGATGCGACTGGGTTGCTGAAGGCCTGGTGCAGGCCTTGAAAGACAATCCAGTCGATGTTCCGGTTGTGGCTCGTTTAGCCGGGACAAATGTTGAGGCCGGGCAACGCATATTAGCCAGTAGCGGGCTTCCCATAATACGCGCGGGTACTTTAATTGAAGCCGCAGAACGCGTAGTAAATGCCTGGGAAAACTCCAAACAACTCTCTCAACGAAAAAAACAACCTTCCAAAAAAGTAAAAGCCAAGGCTAGAGCTGTTCGGCAGGCTGTGGACGCGAAGACAACATCATGAGCATTCTTCTGGATAATCAAACGCGTGTCATCGTTCAAGGCATTACGGGCAAAATGGCGCGCTTTCACACCGCTGAAATGGCGCAATACGGTACCCAGATTGTCGGCGGTGTTGTGCCCGGCCGGTCGGGTGATGAGGTAGACGGCATACCGGTTTTTGACACGGTCAAACAAGCGGTCGAAGCCACTGGAGCTGAAGCGAGTCTAGTTATAGTGCCACCGCCTTTTGCAGCAGACAGTGTTATGGAAGCGGCCGATGGAGGCATTCGCTATTGCGTGTGCGTAACCGATGGCATACCCGCGCAAGATATGATGATGGTGAAGCGCTACATGTTTCGTTTCCCAAAAGACAAACGTATGACGCTCACGGGGCCAAACTGCGCAGGAACCATAAGCCCGGGTAAGGCGATGCTCGGAATCATGCCCAGCCACATCTATGAGCCAGGGCCTGTGGGCATTGTCAGCCGTTCAGGCACGCTCGGTTATGAAGCCGCCTCTCAGTTAAAGGCACTCGGTTTAGGTATCACCACATCGGTGGGAATTGGTGGCGACCCGATCAACGGCGCATCCTTCAAAGATATTCTGATGTTATTCGAAGAGGATCCGGAAACCGAAGTCGTGTGTTTGATCGGCGAAATCGGAGGCCCGCAGGAAGCTGAGGCGGCCGAATTCGTTCGCAAGCACATGTCAAAGCCGGTGGTTGCTTATGTGGCCGGACTTACCGCTCCAGTGGGTAAAACCATGGGCCACGCCGGCGCCATCATCTCAGCGTTTGGTGAGAGTGCGTCAGAAAAAGTCGAAATACTTTCACAGGCTGGCGTCACGGTGGCCGAACATCCCTCGGATATCGGTTCCACCATTGCCAGCGTTATGAGTGCCGAAGTGGCATAAGCGGCGCCGTTATACGCCGCGTTCTTCAAGCAATTGGGTTAGCCAGTTGGGATCCATTTCAGGCACGGACGACAGCAGTAGATCCGTATAGTCGTGGTGGGGTGGTGTAAACATCGTATCTTTAGGGCCCTGCTCAACCACCCGCCCTTCTTTCATGACAACCACTTCATCAGCGATGGAACGCACCGTCGCCAGATCGTGCGTGATGAACATGTACGCTAAGTCCAACGTACTCTGCAAACGATCCAATAGCTTTAAAATTCCCTCAGCTACCAACTGATCCAGTGCACTTGTTACTTCATCACAAATAATAAACGAAGGCTCTGCAGCCAATGCACGCGCAATACCAATGCGCTGTTTTTGCCCGCCTGAGAGTTCGGGTGGGTATCGGTTGTAATACTGAGAAGGTTCTAATTCGATAAGGTCCAACAGTTCCTCAACACGTGTTTTTAACGGAGCTCCGTTTAAGCCACTGTAAAACTGAGCGGGCCGGCCGATGATGTCGCATATCTTAATTCGAGGATTTAACGCGGTATCCGCCATTTGATAAATCATCTGCGCCTGGCGCAGCTGATCAGTGGTTCGATTCTTATAGCTGCTAGGCAGCTCCTGCCCATTGAAACGAATGGTACCTTTTGTTGGTGGCAGCAAGCCGGTTATACACCGAGCAGTTGTCGATTTACCAGATCCTGATTCACCTACCACGGCCACGGTCATGCCACGATAAACATCAAACGAAACATCGTTAAGTACTTTGAGTTTTCCGTAGGATGCATCTACCCCATCTACTGAAACCACCGGCGGCTCAGAACTCGATGCTTCCGGACGACTTTTTTGCGGCTTTCTGAAACTACGCACCGCCCATAACGATTTAGTGTATTCCTCTTGAGGGCTGGACAGCATCGTCGCTGTATCCGCCTCTTCAACCTCATCACCTTTCAGTAACACCTTGATCCTATCCGCCATCTGTGCAACCACGGCTAAATCGTGTGTGATGTAAATGGCCGCTGTATTGAACTGTTCAACTATGTCACGGATAGCGGCGAGCACCTCAATCTGCGTGGTCACGTCCAGGGCCGTTGTGGGTTCATCAAAGATGATTAAGTCGGGTCGGCACGCCATAGCCATCGCTGTCATAGCGCGCTGCAGTTGTCCGCCTGACACCTGGTGCGGATAGCGAAAGCCAATCTCCTGAGGATTAGGTAAACGTAACTTCTCGTACAGCTCTTTTGCATCTTCCTGGCTATCAACGCGAGACTTAACGTTGTAGTGCACCGGTGCTTCGGTGTGCTGGTCGATCAGTTTATGTGCGGGATTAAACGATGCGGCCGCCGACTGCGCTACGTAGGCAATTCGAACCCCTCGTAACTTGCGTAGGTCTCGCTTCGATTGTTTGGTAAGTTCGATGCCATCGAAGTTCACGCTGCCACCGGATATGCGACAACCATCTCGAGTGAAACCCATAGCGGCCAATCCAATCGTGGATTTGCCAGCGCCGGATTCACCAATTAAACCCAGCACTTCTCCACGATGTAAATCGAGATTGATGCCATGAACAATCTCAACCCAGCTCTCATCTGAGTAGCCTTCAATACGAAGGTCACGAATTTTTAACAACAAATCTTTGTGTTCTGAAGCGTCAGTCATACCCTTACTCCTTCAAACCAGATGATCGGTACAACATCCAATCCACCACAAAATTCACGGCTACTGTTAACAATGAGATAGCCGCTGCGGGAATCAGCGGTGTGATTTCACCAAACGATATCAACGTGGCATTGTCACGTACCATGGAACCCCAATCGGCCGTCGGGGGTTGAATACCCAAACCGAGGAACGACAGCCCCGCAATCAGCAAGAAAACGAAACAAAATTCCAAGCCAAACTCTGCAATTAGCGGTGCTTTTGAGTTAGGTAAGATTTCTTTTCTGATTAAGTACCACAAGCCTTCACCTCTTAATCTCGCCGCTTCAATGTAATCCATGACAACCACATCACCGGCCACTGCGCGCGTTAGGCGAAACACGCGAGGTGCATAGATAATCGCGATGATAATAATCAGCACGAACATGCTTGAACCAAAGATACTCAATAACAGCAGGGAAAAGATTAACGAAGGAATTGACATGATGACGTCAGCGCTGCGGCCCAGCACCTGATCCATCCAACCGCCACGCGTGGCGGCAATAAGCCCCGCTACAGCTCCCATTAAAAACGCAAGGCTGGTTGCAAGCAGTGCGATACCGACCGTATTACGCGCACCGAAGATCACTCGACTGAACATGTCTCTACCGAGTTGATCGGCGCCGAGTATCAGGTTTTCATCCGGCGGTGCGAACGAGGTTGACACAATCTCAGCTTCACCGTACGGCGCAATCCACGGTGCGAATATACCCGCCAAGGCGTACACCAGAATAATGAACAATCCAAATGACGCGGTTAACGGTGCTGTGCGCATGACTTTGGCACCCTCACCCGGCAGCACAGCAACCAACAACGCTTTAAAGATAATTGACACAACCACGGCGGCGGCGATAACCAGTGCGCCTTTGCCCAACGTAGTTAACAACGGCATCCAACTTTCTAAGGCTTCCATGTTTCAGGCCTCCTATTTCGGGTGCCGCAAGCGCGGGTTAGTAAGAATGGAGCCAATATCGGCGGCCAGATTCAACAGAATAAACGTGGCAGCGAATATTAAACAGCAGGCTTGCACGATCGGGAAGTCACGTTTACTTACACTATCAACCAACAGCTGGCCGATACCGGGATAGACAAACACCACCTCCACCAGCACCACGCCAGTAATGAGATACGCCAGGTTCAAAGCAACCACATTAATAATCGGTGCCCAGGAATTCGGCAGCGCGTGTTTCACGATGACTTTCCAGGCAGGCGTGCCTTTTAACCGAGCCATTTCAATATAAGGAGATGCGAGTAAGTTAATAATGGCAGCTCTCGTCATGCGCATCATGTGCGCCACGACTACCAGAACCAACGTCAAGGCTGGTAAGAAGGTTCTTTCCAATCGCTCGGCCATGCCCATATCGGGGTCTACCTTTGCAATCGATGGAAACCAACCGGTGTTCACTGAAAAGTACAAAATAAGAATGTAACCCAGGAAGAACTCGGGCGAAGATATGGAAGTCAGCGTCAGTACATTAGCTACACGATCGAACAGACTGTTGCGAAACAGCGCGACTAATACGCCTAACCCAATAGCGATGGGCACAGCAATCGCAGCCGCATAAAGCGCCAGAAACAATGTGTTTTTAAAGCGCGGAGTTATGGCTTCTGTGACGGATTCAGAACTCACCAGCGACACGCCAAAGTCTCCTGTAACCGCCCCCCCTAACCAGCGAAGGTACCGAACAGGCGCTGGATCGTTAAGCCCTAACTCGGCCCGTTTGGCCGCCAAATTACTTTCAGTTGCCCCTTGTCCGAGCACCGCTTGGGCAATATCCCCAGGCAGCAGCTCCACAGCAATAAATATCAGCGCTGAGATGATCAGCAGCGTCAGTAAGCCCAACCCTAAACGCTTGGCTACTATGCCTAGCACGTCACCCATAAGTTACCCCACACCGCTTTCTTTTTTTTCCGGCTTAAACGACACAAGGCTTGGCGCGCATAAGCGCACCAAGCCTTGGCTATTGCAATACCAACTAAAACGTTAACCCGTCTTAGCTAGTGAACCACCAGCGGTGAGTGCTTCGGCCACCGTCATTTTCCCATGCAGATGACAAGCTATCGCTATGAGCGACGTTCTTGTTTCGTGCGTACACAAAGTTCGCAAAGAACGGAATAACAGTGCCGCCGTCATCACGAGCCAACATGCACATTTCACGGTACATTTCAGCGCGCAGTGTGTCATTGAGTTCCGCCTTAGCTTGCAGCAATAGCTCGTTAAAACGCGCGTTCTGCCAGCGTGACTCATTCCACGGTGCGTCATCTTTGTATGCCAGAGTAAGCATGTTATCCGGTGTTGGGCGAGCGCCCCACTTTACGAATACCCAAGGCTTCTTCATCCAGACGTCCGCCCAGTAGCCGTCATTAGCTTCACGGACTGGCTTGATGTTGATGCCGGCCTTCTTGGCGTGTTCACTGTAGAGAACCACTAAGTCCACTGCACCAGGCAACACACTATCGGCTGCAGACAGCGATACATCTAAAGAGCTCAAGCCTGCCTTCTTTAAGTGGAACATAGCCTTATCAGGGTCATAAGGTCGGCGTTCGATATCGGTTGGTGCGTACGGCATTCCAGGCGATACGTGGTAGTCGTCACCCGCGGTTGCCGTGCCGAACATAATCTTCTCAACCAAGTCATCACGATCGATTGCGTATTTCAGGGCCAGGCGCACATCGACATTATCGAACGGCGCGGTATCACAGAACATAGGCAGTGTGATGGCCGAACCACTGGGTACGTTATCAACCACCAGGTTCTTATTGCGTTGCAGCAGTGCCATGGTCTTCAGATCTACGGAGGTGATCGAGTCAACGTCGCCGGTGATCAAAGCGGTTTGACGTGCATTCGGATCGTTGAGTGCAATGAACTCAATCGAATCGAAGTAAGCGCCTTCACGGTGCCAACCGTCGTGGCGTACGAGCTCGGTTCCGATGCCAGGCTCGTGGCCCACAATTTTGTAAGGACCTGCACCAATTCCGGATTCCCAGTCGATGGTGCCATCATCGTTCGCCGGTAACATGGTTAAGTGATAGTCAGCCATTACCCAAGGCAGATCAGCAAACCCCTGGTTAAGCGTCATGACAATCGTGTGGTCTCCGTCGGCTTTGATGTCAACGACCGAGTCCAACAGTGCTTTCGCTGCAGACGTGGATTCTTCACCACGGTGATGGTTGAGCGATGCTATGGCATCTTTAGCCATGAACTTACGACCATCATGGAACGTTGCGTTTTCAGCTAATTTGAACGTCCACTCCATTGCGTCTGGAGATGCGCTCCATTCAGTGGCCATATCAGGGCCTAAACCATTTTCCGGGGTGATTTCGGTCAGGTAGCTGCGGTGCGTGTGTGCAAGCTGGATTTGGCCAACACTTAAATAAGTGCCCGGATCATGGGTATCTGATGTGTTTGCATCGTGCACACCAATGCGGAATTTACCGCCTCGCTCAGGTGTGGATGCAGAAACATCGGAGGTCCATAAACCAGACGCGGCCGACACACTCATTCCGGCTGCAACGCTGTAGGTTAAAAAGTCGCGACGGCTCATGCCGCCCGTTTTGGCGTCTCGAATCAGCGCCTCTTTCATTTCTCTCTTCAAGTGGTCAGTCATTTTTCTCTCTAGTTTTGACGATGCATCTTTTCCAAACCCATCGCGTCGTTATCCGCACACCACGTAACAATCAATCAAGGTGGCGAGACTCGCTTTAGTGATAGCGAATGCACGAACGGTCTGGCCTTAGCGCAAGGGCGTTTCTGGATCACTTGATCCAGCACATCTCCTATTCCATTTACTATACACGTACCAACCAACAAGGTATTGCGGTCTAGTGGGCAGAGCAGATGACAAGCCAGTAGAACGGCCATAAAAAAGGCTATGGCGGGTTTTCCACGCCATAGCCTGTCGCTTTTAGAACCGATTGGTGCTAATTCGCATTACACCGAATCGGTGCCGTTTTACCCCTTGCCACGCCATGGGATTGTGCGGTTGATCACCCAGCGCATGATCAGGTCAAAAATGAGACCGAGTAGACCCAGCAATATAATGGTCATCCAGATGGTCTCGTAGTCTGACTGCTTACGCGCAACATTCTCCACAAACCCGATACCCGTGGTACCGGCAAGCATCTCAGCCGCGACCAAGGTTCCCCAGCAGACCCCAATAGCAATACGAATCCCGGTCAAGATTTCAGGTAAAGAATTCGGCAGGATCACGCGCCGGATGATTTGTCGACTACTGGCACCCAGCGAATGCGCTGCGTGAATCTTCGACAACTGAGTGCCGGTCGCACCGGTTCGAGCCGAGATAACCATGATGGCGAACGCCACCATAAAGAGTAAGAAGATCTTTCCGTCGTCACCAATCCCGAAGATTGTCAAAATCAACGGAGCCCATGCCAGTGGCGGTACGGGTCGATAAAGCTCAATCATGGGATCAAAGAAGCCTTTGGCAAAGCGCGATAAACCCATAAAGAGCCCCAGCGGCACACCCAGCAATATGCCCAGGAACAAGCCGATTACCACGCGCACTACCGAATCCCAAATGTGGCCGATCGGTACTGGCAAATTGAACGTTGAATAATCGCCTGTGGCAACGTTCAGCACCTTGGACTTAAAGTTGTCTGGCACATTACCGTTCTCGTCGTGCCGTGGGTAATCACCAGGAACCAGATCTGCCACCCAGTCCGGAATGATCATGGCCAAGAGTTCTCCTGCTGGGCGCATTTCGTACCAAAGCAACGGGATGTTCTTGTATCCGATGTTCGGATTCGCAATGCGAGCAAGCGTCGCTACGGTATCCGAAGGTTTGGGTAACCATCGGCCGGAGCCCTGTTCTGAACAGGCGGTGTTACCAGCCACGATTGTCCCGGATGGCATGGCCAGTCGGTCTATCCACAGCAGACCACCCTGTTCGTCGCGCTTAGCCTGCTCAATCCCTATCACCGCGTCTTCGATCGGATTTAACGCCTGGGCGGGAAATAACTTACCGTCATCAATTCGCTTAGCGATTTTTCCAAGGTTTTTAACAAAGCGATCGCGTGCATCCAGAGCCTCATCATCCAGGACATCTGGAGACTCCTCGATAACATCTAGCTGCGCTTGCACAGCGGCCAGGTTGCTCTCAAACACAGGGCCCGTGTTGCGAATTCCGGAGAACGTCTGGGCGATTGCCTGCAATTCGGTGGCAGCTGCGTCAAACTTAAACCCACGAGGTGAAGCAGGTAATGATGGTATTTCTGTCGTTCCTCTGCCCCAACCCGGTTGTGCTAATCCCGCCTCCATTTCAGCAGAATCAATGTTTTCTGGATAATTCGCAGAGCTTAGATTAGCGGTGACCGTTTTGATCTGATTCGCGACGTCAGATATGGCTGCTTTGGTATCGTCGCCTAAGTTATCGGTGCTGGCCATTGACACCAACATGGTGCGCAAAGTGTCGACCGAATTTTGCAGCTCCGCGCGATCAGCATCGCTTACCGATAAGGTCTCTAACTGCGCTTCCAAATCATCCAACTGCCGCGCATCACGAGCCAACAGCTGTGTGCCTCGTAGTAGCCGAGTTTCAATCGGAAACGCACTGCGTATCGGGTTCAAAGCCGAAGTGACTTTGGCAACCTGGCACAACTCGTTCGCTGCTCTCGGGAAATACGATCGCGCTGCATCCCAGGAGAAGAACAACCAAAACAGCAGCACCGTGGATACACCGGCAATTACCCAGTGATATCCACCCAATGCTCGCTCGGGATTACCAAACACCGCATCGGTTTTTTCAGTTGCGATGATTTTACGACCGTGCAAGTAGGTCCAAACCAGCGTTGCAAGCAATGCAATAAACAGGAAGCCTACGATGAGGCCACGTGGTGACGTATCCATCAGCTAGCCTTCCCCATGATTTCTTCTTCCATATTCCAGATCATCGCCAGAATTTCTTCGCGGTTTTGACCAAACTGCTCGTTGTTTTTGACATCTCGAAGGTCTTGGTCGAGACCCCACTCAGCAAACGGCAAGCGATACTCTTTGTGCAGTCGTCCAGGTCTGGGTGCCATAACAAACAGTCTCTCACCCAGTAGCAGCGCTTCTTCTACCGAGTGGGTGATGATCATGATGGTCTTGCCGGTCTCCTTCCAGATTTTCAGTACCAGCGATTGCATCTTTTCCCGAGTCAGCGCATCCAGGGCACCCAACGGTTCATCCATCAAGATCACGTCAGGATCGTTGATCAAGCAACGCGCCAGCGCTACCCGCTGTTGCATGCCGCCAGACAGTTGATAGGTGGGAACGTTACCAAACCCCTGCAGGCCAACAATCTCGAGCCATTCCTCCACTTTCTTCGCTGTGTCCTTCCCGCTGGCCCCTCTCATGCGCAACCCGAAATCAACATTTTCAGCCACGGTCAACCATTCGAATAGCGCGCCTTGCTGAAAGACCATACCGCGCTCCACACCCGGCCCGTCGATTTCGTTCTTGTCTAACGAGATTGATCCACCGGTCGGACGCAAAAAACCCGCGATGATGTTCAGTAGTGTTGTCTTACCGCAGCCCGAAGGGCCCAGCACGGACAGTAGTTCGCCTTTTTTCAGCGTAAACGTCACGTCTTTTAGCGCGTGCACAGACTCCCCCGCTGGTGTGGTGAACACCATATTGAGGTTGTCGGAAATTAAATCTGCCATGGAATTGGGACTCACCGAGAAGCGAAGGCTTATGGTAGCCGGAACTGCCGGGGTATGTGTGCCACGGAACCACCTTGTGAGGGGCCAATTTTGAGACTCTTGAAAGCCTATAAACGACATTGCCCTCGCTTAGTTCAGCATGCACATTTTTGAGTCACAAATAATCTTCGATTTTTTCGCTCGAATGCCCAGAGGCCTGCGCCTTTAACGAGCTAGGGAGGTTTCATAGGCCTTGCAACTTATTGAGACCGAAATAGGCGTAGTCAATCCACCGGCGGCACACTGAAAATTGAACGCGTTAATTAGACTGTCGGGTTTGTACAGCCCAATTTTTGAGAACCAACGCTCACGGTCAACCCTTACGCTGTGTAGTCATGAATTTATCGCCCGAAGACAATACAGAATCAAATTGCAGCGCCGATATCTACCTCATATCAATGGGGCTCGAGTAACGCTCTCGCCCTCACTATCGACCATCTGAGGGCCCCGACAACGTGCTGAAGGACTTCAATAGAGCTGAGCGACTCACTCTTTTCGGTGCTTCGGTAGCGGTTATTGGGTTAGTAGCAGGCTCCGTGGTCGTGGCACCCGAATTGATAGTCAATACACCCGGGCAAATAGCGCTTGGATTGCTCGCCAGTGCGGTGGTTTGCATAAGCTTGCTCGGCACCACGCTAAAGCGCGTCTTTAGACGTAACCGGCTTCTGGTGAAAGCGAGCGGCGTTGAGAATCACGCGGCCATGCACGACCCATTAACGGGCGTGGCTAATCGCCGACAGTTTGAACAGCGCCTTGAAGCGATGGTTAAAGATCCACGGCCCAAGCACGTGTTGCTGATGTTGGACCTGGACCGGTTTAAGCCAGTGAACGATTTATATGGGCACGCTGCGGGCGATGCGCTGCTGGTTGAAATATCTGCAGGCCTTTCAAAGATTGTTACCCCTCGCGACACCGTTGCCCGTCTTGGCGGTGATGAGTTCGCCATTTTGCTTAATTCAACCAACGCTCAAGTTGCCGAAGCGGTGTCGGTACGAGCGTTGGAATTCGTGAAAAATTATCGCCTGGATTGGGAAGGTCACCGTATTACGGTGGGTACCAGTATCGGTGTAGTTCACATCGCCAAACCCGGGTTAAAAATAGCGGATCTTATGGCCGCAGCCGATGAAGCCTTATACGCTGCCAAAGAAGCTGGTCGTGGGGTCGCATTTCTGGCGACGCCCCAGTCAACCACAGGTAAACCATCAGCGTTTACACAGCTGGGTGCGAACACGGCCGATACATTTCAAAAGTCGCGCCCCGTGGAACCCGCCCGAAAAGAACGCCATACGTTATTCGCCAATGTCATTGCATCAGCAATCAGACAATCCACGACTCCAGATACGCGATCAGGCTCGCGCAGCCGTCACTCAATTCACAATTGGGTTCTCACCGAACCTCGAACATCCAGCAACGCAAAAAACCCTGAGCTTCAAAAACGCGAGTTGTTTGCGGAAGCTGCGAGTGGCGATGATGGCGGGGCGGACTTGGCACGTTGGGTCATATCGAGTGCGTTGCTTGATGTGTCTCGTTTGGATTCAAGATATGTCGACCACGTAGGCTTTGTGTTGCCGATCCCTGCTAATGCGATTATTTCATATCCGAATTTAGGAGAGGAATTGATGCGCATTAACGCGTTATCAACACTTCCATTACGCCACCTGGTGCTTAAGCTTGTAGACCTGACACCTGAGCACGATGTAGCGCTTGTTCAAGCGTTTCAACAACGTATGGCTGCAAGCGACGTCGGGCTCGCCTATGAGATCAGAACAACGACGTTGGATGTGTTGACTCCTCTGCAGAAAGTGTCGTTCGATGAAGTGTATTTGAGTCCGGAGTTGACCCGGAACCTGCGACCCGGGACGAGCGTATTCGCAGCTATTGAGTTTTTAGTGGGAATCGCAAAACAACGTCGAACCCGAGTAGTTGCGGGACATATGGATAACCATAAGGACGCAACGCATTTAGCCGGACTTGGCATCTACCATTTCAGTGGACCACTGGTCGGTAAGGCTGCTCCGTTGGCCGAGACGTTGGCCCGGATTTCCAATAGCGGAAATCCAAAGCCAAACAGCCCACCAATGAAAAAATCTGCTTAGAAAGCTCAGCCTGCAAAGCTTATAAACAAAACTAAGCGTCAGCGCGTGGTCGTTCGTTAGTTGGATCAAACAAGGGTTCTGTGCCAATCTCAGCCGAGCGCCACTCACCCAGTACCTGGATTTCTACCGTTGTACCTGCGGTTGCCAAATCCGTTCGCACATAGCCCAGCGCGATACTCTTCTCCAGACAATGTCCATAACCTCCTGAGGTTACATAACCAACGATGTCATTTCCGTGGCGTACGGGGCATCCATATAGAGCTTCGGTGTTTCCACCTTCCATAATCATAGGAACGAACACATCTTTCAACCCGGCATCTACTTCAGCTTGTATAGCCTGTTTACCGATAAAAGCATCCTTGTCCAGGTTAACGAAACGATCCAGGCCTGAGCGCAGCGGTGAATATTCGCTATCCAGTTCCACCTTCCAAGCGCGGTAGCACTTTTCCAAACGCATGGATTCCATGGCATACAAACCAAAGTCACGCACATCAAACTCAGCGCCAGCTTCCATCAACGCGTCGTAGACCGCCAAGGTGTTACCTGGATTAACATGTAATTCCCAACCCAACTCACCGACGTAATTCACACGCAACGCGCGCACACTGACATCCCCAATTTGCAATGCCTGATAGCTTAACCATGGAAAGGATTGGTTATCCAAGCCCGCGTTAGTTAGCTTTTGCAAAAGCCTTCTTGCATCGGGGCCGGCCACAACCAACGTGTCCCAGTCCTTCGTAATGTCAGTAATTTCTATCGCGTGTTCAGCGGGAAGGTGTTCCTGCAACCACTGCATGTCGTGCCATTTAGCTGCAGCAGCGGTGATCAATAAGAAGTGATTTTCAGCCAAACGCGTGATAGTCATTTCACACATCACACCGCCATCAGGTGCACAGAAGTAAGACAGCGATAAACGGCTGACTTTGGGTAAATTGCCTGCAATGATTGAATCTAACCAATCGGCCGCCCCCTCACCCTGCACTTCGTACTTTGCAAAGCCGCCCAAGTCGAGAACGCCCACTTTTGAGCGTACATGACGACATTCTTCACCGACACGATCGAACCAATGTTCGTGGTGGTAACTGGCTTCGGCTTCAACGGTGTCGCCTTCTTTAGGAAACCATGTAGCTCGTTCCCAGCCGCCACGCGCACCGAACTGTGCACCCTTCTCTTTCAATCGCTCATAGAGCGGAGACGTTAATGCAGGACGACCTGCAGGCCATTCATCGTGTGGAAACGCAATGGCGTATTCGCGCTGATACAACTCTGTTGCACGAGCCACAACGTACTTCTGATCGGCGTACTCTGTGTATCGTCGAGGATCAGCCATCCAAAGATCCCATTCCGGCTTACCGTCAATGATGTATTCCGCCATTGACTTACCTGCACCACCACCCTGGCACACACCAAAGCTGAAACTGTTGCAGTGATAAAAGTTTGGTAAACCAAATGCAGGACCGATGTACGGTAAACCGTCAGGCGCGTACGGTATAGGGCCATTAATCACTCGTTGAACGCCTACGCTACCCAGGATAGGCATACGCTCACACGCGCGTTCGATGTACCACTCCAAACGATCCAAATCATCGGGATATAGCTCGTAAGCAAAATTATCGGGCACTTTGCCGTCAGTCCAATGCGGTGTGGCGCCCCACTCATAAGGCCCGAGGATCAAGCCCTGTTTTTCCTGCCGTAAGTAGTAAGAATCGTCGGGGTCACGTACCAGCGGTAGCAACTCATCCAACGACTCTAATTCAGGGATAGATTCAGTTACCAGGTACTGATGTTCCATCGTAGCAATCGGTAAAAACTTACCCGCCATATCCGATACTTCGTGCCCACGGTACCCACCGGCATTAACGATGTATTCGCACGTGATGTCGCCCTTATCTGTTTTGACCAGCCACTCATTGTTATCGGTTCGTTCGAACGCTGTCACCCGGGTAAAACGGTTAATCTCTGCACCCATTTTCCGAGCCTTGGAAGCCAACGCCTGAGTAAGCTGACTCGGGTCGATGTCACCGTCGTTGGGATCCCACAAAGCACCCTGCAAACCGTGATCTTCCAGATACGGATGACGGCGTTTCATTTCTGCGTTATCAATCAACTCGTACCCAAAGCCCATGGCATTGGCCATAGCGGTTACGTGTTCAAACTCTTCCCAGCGAGGTTGGTTCTGTGCCAAACGGATAGAGCCGGTTTGGTGGTAAGCAAACGGGTAATCCTCCTGATCGCAAAGCTCAGCGTAAAGCTGCGTGCTGTAGTGCTGCAACTTGATCATGTTGCGCGACGATGAGAACGTTGGAATGTTGCCAGCGGCGTGCCACGTTGAACCGGACGTTAACTCATCCATTTCAACCAGAACAGTATCGGTCCAACCGCGTTTGGCCAGGTGGTACAGCGTACTAGCGCCCACCACACCACCGCCGATGACGACAACACGAGCGTGAGTTTTCAAATTCGTTTCCTAACTGTTAGGTTGCAAGGGTGCTTTTTCGAACAACACATTAAATTCTTTTCGAATGGCGGCATCGGCCTCAGCCGACACATGCACAGGATGATGCGTCGCTAAGATCTGATCCACGCGTTTACGTGCGGTAGAAATGAGATCTGGTTTGCCCTGTTCAACCCATTCCTTAGGGCTTGTCCGGTCGCCCACCTCTGGGTAGATGTACTCCTTTTGCATCAATTCCAGAGTTTGGCCGTGACCTAGAAAGTGAGAAGGTCCATCAACACACACATCTTTTATTGCATCCAGGGACAAGGTTTCGTCATTGACTTCAATACCTCGAACCGTGCGGTTGATGGCACCCAGCATGTCGTTGTCGATAACCATCGATTCATAGCTACAGCCCAGCAAAGAGGCATGCATACCGGCCGATTCGTAAACAAGATTGGCACCGCTGTGTGCTGCCAGAGTCACCGTATAACCTTTCTCAAAACCAGACTGCGCATCCGGTAACTTGGCGTCCGTCATTCCGGCAGCAATTCCGGTGGGAAGATCGTAGTAACGACCCATCTGACCACAGGCGGCCATCAACACGGCTTGTTCTCCACTACCGCCACTCATTGAACCGGTGCGTAAATCCGACACAAACGGCCAGGTGCCGTACATGGCCGGATGCCCAGGCACCATTAAATTCACCCACACCAAACCGGCTAATACCTCTGCCACCTCCTGCACCACACTGCCAGCTAACGCCGCAGGACTTGTAGCCCCCGCCTGACCGGCGGCCAGCAGCAGTACGGGCATGCCGCCTCGCACAGCCACTTCCATGCAAGCGCAGGCATCTTCAGCAAAGCGAAGTGGCGGAACGACAAAACAGTTCGATTGACTTACAAAGGGGCGCTCTCGCCATTGCTTTTCGCCGCCGGCGATGACATGCAGCATTTTCAGTGATGCTTCGACATGCTCGGGCATTACCCAGCTGGTTCCGACATGTTTCGAAGTACCGCTTACAGCCGCGTAACAGGTGTTGAAATCCATGTCGGCAGGCTCATCAACGTCCCGAGCCACCAAACAGCGCTGGAAATAATGAATATGATCCAATTCATCGACCAGTCGCGCCATGTCATACAAATCTTTTAACGTCGATTCCCGGTAATGCTTATTCTCAATATCGACAATATGAACCGCCGCTCCGGCAGTTCCGAAATAAACTTTGTTGCCGGAGACTTCCATATCGTGCTTGGGATCCTGACCGTGCAAAACGAAGTTCCGCGCGCAGTTGGCTAAGGTGTCTTCCACCATGGATCTTGGGAAGTAAAGCCGCCCGTCTTTATAAGTACCACCGGCATTAACCACCGCGTCAACGCAAGACGGAATTGCTTGAGACAAGCCAATATGTTCGAGGGTGTGCATAACGGCCTCATTGACCTTTAACAAATCCTCGGGTTTTAGCGGTTGAAAGCCGCCGCCGGACATGCCGGGTCTAACCGCTCGATCCGCATCGGATAAGGGTGCCGCGCGCAGCGCACGCTTGGCGGCTCTCGCACCACGGCGACGAGCCACATTAGGGTTTGCACTCATTGAAAAACCTCCTAAACGAAAAAGCGAGGGTCGCTTTCTCAACGGGCAGTTGTATGCCTCTAATCTTGATTATTGATGGGTAAGGAGGGTCGGTATAGTCTTTACGCGACTAGCAATTGCGACAAGGCGACATCACTTCAACGTTTTCGCTGGCCAAAGTGTTGCTGCCTTAAATCGGTAGGGCTTTGGCCAAAAAAGGCTCGGAATCGTTTCGAAAAGTGGTCTGCCGAACTAAAGCCGCAGGCGTCCGCTACCTCCAATACAGATAAGCTGGTCTGGAGCAGTAAATTATGGCCAGCACGCAAGCGGATTTGTTGGTAATGCATTGTGGGCGTAGCGTCGAGGTGCGAACGAAACAGTCGCTCCAATTGGCGCTTCGATAGATTGACAATGTTGGCAAGCTCTTCACTGCGTAAGGGGTTATCGATGTTCGCTTCCATCAGCTCGATGGCGCTGACCAACTTAGGGTGAAAAATACCATCCCTTTCAACAACACTCATGCGCTGGGACTCGTTTGAGTTTCTGATGGTGCTGTGGATGAATAATTCTGCCGCCTTAGACGCCAACTCATGGCCGTGATCTTCTGAGACCATAGTTAGCATCATGTCGAGTGCGGCGTGCCCACCCGAACACGTAAACAAATTGCCGTCGATCTCAAACAATTCGCTAGAGACTTTTAACTGCGGAAACTCTTGTCGAAAACCGGGCATGTTTTCCCAATGCACAGTGCAACGACGGGAACCTATAAGGTTCGCCCGGGCCAGCATGTAGCAACCGGTGTCCAGAGCGCCGATTCTAACCCCTCGGCCGCTGAATCGACGCAATGCACGTAGGGTATCCGGTGCACACAACGTTTTAGGATCGTGCGCTCCGCAAACGATCAAACGGTCCAGTTTCCATTGATCACTGAACGCATCATCAACACTCATCGGTAAACCGTTTGAGCCTATGACAGGCTGACCGGTTTCGCTAAAGAGTTGCCAACTGTATAAGTGCTTTTCGCTGTAGCGGTTAGCGGCTCTCATCGGCTCGAGCGATGAGATGAACGGCATCATGGCGAACGTGTCTTGAAGCAGGAAGCCGGTATGAACTTGACCCCTGCCTTCGTGCACACCCAATGAATCAAGATAGTGTGGCGTCATGGCGAGTTAGGGAGCGTGAAGCGGAACGGACCCGCGTGTGTTACGAAACATAGCACGCTTTGGGTGTGTTGGCGGAGAGAGAGGGATTCGAACCCTCGATACGCTATTAACGTATACTCCCTTAGCAGGGGAGCGCTTTCGACCACTCAGCCATCTCTCCACACCGTATTCAGGCTCTTTTTAAAAAAGCCGTTTTGCAAATGGCGCGCCCGGAAGGATTCGAACCTCCGACCGCCTGGTTCGTAGCCAGGTACTCTATCCAACTGAGCTACGGGCGCGTGGTCAATTGCAAGATCCGAAGTATGACCCACACCATCGCGTGCGTCAACCAAATCTAAGTAACTACTGACGAATCTTTTGTCCTTATTAAGCCCATGCCGTCGGCATTGTCAGGCTTAAACAGGTTCGGCGATGCAGCCGCGTCAAAACAAATTAAGTGGCTTCGTTTTCAACCTGTTTGGCACTTTCAGAACCACCCGCTTCGGAGCCATCCTGCTCTTGCTGAATACGTTGGTAGATCTCTTCCCTGTGCACTGCTACGTCTTTAGGTGCGTGCACACCAATTCGAATCTGGTTCCCTTTAACACCTAGAACGGTAACCGTAACCTCATCGCCGATCATCAGCGTTTCACCAACTCGTCTTGTCAGAATCAACATGGCTTAACAATTCCTCAGTTTGTTTACATAGAAGCGGCATGCTCGACAGTGAGGATGCACTTTTTTGTAAATGACTGCGGTCCCTCAGTGAACCGTGGTTGCAGTATGACAGGACAAGTCGAATTGGCGTGTGCTTTTTTAGTCGTTTACTCGGTAACACTGGGGGCGGCTAATTCAAACTCTTCGTGCAGCGCCCGAACACCCAGCTCCAGGTATTTCTCATCGATAACAACCGATACTTTTATTTCAGACGTACTGATTAACTGAAGATTGATGCCGGCTTCTGCCAACGCACGAAACATGCGACTGGCGATACCCGCATGAGAACGCATACCAACACCGACGATGGACAACTTAACGATTTTGTCGTTGCCGATGACAGAATCCGCCGCTAATTCAGCTTTTTTTGCCGTCAAGAAATCGACTACTTTCGTGTAGTCGTTACGATCAACCGTAAACGTAAAGTCAGTTGTGTCCCCGGTGCCTTTGTTTTGCACAATCATGTCAACTTCAACGTTTAAATCAGACACGGGGCCTAATATTTTGTAGGCGATGCCTGGCTGATCAGCAACACCAACGACAGTGACCTGCGCTTCATTTCGGCTAAACGCAATGCCCGATACGAGCGCTTGTTCCATGGTTGTTTCCTCATCATCGTAAGTAATTAAAGTGCCTTCACCAGGCTCAAAGGTAGACAGTACCCGCAAAGGCACGTTGTATTTTCCTGCAAACTCCACCGCTCGGATTTGCAACACCTTTGAACCCAGGCTGGCCATTTCCAGCATTTCTTCAAATGTGATTTTATCTAACCGCCGTGCGTTCGATTCAACACGCGGGTCAGTGGTATAGACACCATCGACATCGGTGAATATCTGGCATTCATCAGCACCTAATGCAGCAGCCAACGCCACGGCAGATGTATCAGAACCGCCGCGACCTAAGGTCGTGATGCTGCCATCGGCGCACACGCCTTGAAACCCAGCGACCACGACAATGGAACCAGCACGAACATCTTTCATGAGGTTTTCTGTGTCGATGGATTCAATTCGTGCTTTGCTGTGCGCGTTATCAGTAAGTATCTTTACCTGCCCACCAGTGTACGAACGGGCTTCGCAGCCCAGTGCTTTTAATGCCATCGACAGAAGAGCGATCGTGACCTGTTCACCCGTGGCTAACAGCACATCTAGCTCACGCACATCCACCGTTGAGGGCTGAATCTCTTTTGCCAGGCCCACCAAACGATTGGTTTCACCAGACATCGCTGAGACCACAACAACGATGTCGTCTCCGGCTTCCTTCGCCGTTTTTAATTGCTGTGCAACCCGCTGAATGCGTTCAACTGTACCGACGGATGTGCCACCAAATTTTTTAACTAAAAAGGCCATTAGCCCTTGCCCATATGCTGTACGACGTAATCACGTACGTCAGAAATTGCTTTATCGATGTTGTCGAGCGAATCCGCTCCACCCTGTGCCAAATCGGCACGGCCACCACCACGCCCACCCATAGCAGCAGCAGCCGTTTTCATTAAATCACCGGCTTTAAAATGCGTGTGCAAGTTATCGCTAACGGCCGTGATCAGTGCCACCTTACCGCCGTGTTCACTGGCTAGTAAAACCACGTGGGATGGCAGTTCCTGGCGTAATTGGTCAACGACGGTGCGCAGCGCCTTGGCGTCTGCATCGGGTACCACCTGAGCCAGAAACGACGCTCCGCCCAAGTCCTCTGCACCTGACGCGACAGATTTACCGGCTTGAGCATTTAACTTCGCCGACAGCTTTTCAACCTCCCGACTCAGCTCTTTGTTTTTGCTTAGCGTTTGTTCAAGCTTTGACAATAAGTCCGCTGGGCTGGTTTTAAGTAGTGCAGCACAATCACGCAAGGTGGCATCGTTTGCTTGATTGTATTGCAGGGCGGCATCACCGCTGTAGGCCTCAATGCGTCGAACCCCTGCCGCCACACCGCCTTCAGACACGACGCGTACAGCGCCAAGATCCCCGGTAGCGCCAACGTGAGTCCCGCCACACAGTTCAACTGAATTAGGCCCTAGCTTTACGACCCGAACACGTTCACCGTACTTTTCACCAAACAACGCCATAGCACCGGCATCCAAGGCTTCCTGCATGCCCATTTCCTCAATGACACAAGGATTATTGTGGCGAATTTCTTCGTCGATCCACCGCTCAATGCGAGTCAGCTGTTCCCGATCAATGGGGCCTGTGTGAGAAAAATCGAAGCGAAGCTGTGCGTCATTGACCAGTGAACCACGTTGTTCCACGTGCACGCCCAATACTTCTCGTAACGCTCCATGCAATAAGTGAGTAGCCGAATGGTGCGAGCGAATCCGATTACGGCGGTGCGTGTCAATCGAGGCTTCAATGGAATCACCTACGGATAGTGTGCCCGCACTGACATGAGCGGAATGCAAAAACGCCTTGTCGCTTTTTTGGGTATCCAGAATGTCTACCAAGGTGCCTTCATTCGTGGTGAGTTGCCCGGTGTCTCCGACTTGTCCGCCAGACTCTGCATAGAAAGGTGTTTGATCTAACACCACCACACACGCCTGACCCGCTTTGCACGAGTCAACCGGTTCACCGTCGACATACAACTCCACAACAGCGGACACGCTGTGCGTATTGTCGTAGCCGAGAAATTCAGTCTGTGCGGAACTCTTGATGTTTGCAGCGACATCGGCGGCAAAATTACTGGCGGCTCGAGCACGGGCGCGCTGGGCTTCCATGTGTTCTTCAAACCCGTCGTTGTCGACGCTGAGTTCGCGTTCGCGCGCAATGTCTGCCGTCAAATCAACTGGAAATCCGTAAGTGTCGTACAACTTGAACACCACTTCGCCTGGCAGGGTGTCCGATTTCAACTGAGCAATTTCAGCATCCAGTATCGCTAGCCCGGATGTGAGTGTTTTAGCAAAGCGCTGTTCTTCTAACAGTAACTGCTCACTGACATGATCTGCGACCTTGGTCAGCTCAGGGTAGGCTTCGCCCATAACCGCAACTAGCGGCGCAACCAGTTTATGGAAAAAGGCATCGGTCGCACCTAACTTATGCCCGTGGCGAACCGCACGACGAATGATGCGTCGCAATACATACCCGCGTCCTTCATTACCTGGTAAGACGCCATCGGTGATTAAAAAAGCGCAACTTCGAATATGGTCCGCTACGACCTTCAATGACGGGTTGCTCAAATCATCGGTACCGATAATTTCTGCAGCCGATTTGATTATGCTGTCGAACAGGTCAATTTCATAGTTGTTGTTAACGTGCTGCATGACCGCTGCCATACGTTCCAAGCCCATCCCGGTATCAACAGAAGGCTTTGGCAACGGATGCATCACGCCGTCAGCCGTTCGGTCGTACTGCATGAAAACCAGGTTCCAAATTTCGATATATCGATCGCCGTCTTCCTCCGGAGAGCCTGGAGGCCCCCCCCAGATCTCCGGGCCGTGATCGTAGAAAATTTCTGAACAAGGCCCGCAAGGCCCAGTGTCGCCCATCATCCAGAAATTGTCTTTTGCGCCAATGCGGATAACGCGTTCAGCTGGCACACCCATCTTGTTTATCCAGATGGACTCAGCTTCATCGTCTTCTTCGAATACCGTTATCCACAATTTCTCCTCAGGCAATCCGAGCACATCGGTTAAAAATTCCCAGGCGTAGCGAATAGCATCCTCTTTGAAGTAATCGCCAAAACTGAAATTGCCGAGCATTTCAAAAAACGTGTGGTGCCGTGCGGTGTAGCCCACGTTGTCCAGATCATTGTGCTTTCCACCGGCACGAACGCAACGCTGCGACGTGGTTGCCCGGTTGTAGCTGCGCACATCCAGACCCGTGAAGACATCCTTGAACTGCACCATGCCTGCGTTGGTGAATAGCAGGGTTTTGTCGTTGCTAGGAACCAGTGGGCTGGAGGCAACAATTTCGTGGCCACGTTCGGCGAAGAAGTCGAGGAACTTCTTGCGAATATCAGACGTTGAGGTCATGAGGGTTTCTGCACGTAATCGAAAAACCCTACAATTGTAGCCAGTTAGCTCATGTTCAGGTTTCGTCAGACAGCTCGTTCAAACAATTATCCAGTGCCCTGCGGGCAATGCTGGGTGAAAACCCACGGGATTGAAGGAATCGGGCTACCCGGCTACGTTGTCTTTGTGAATCATCCGTCAGTTCGTCTGCACTGAACCTGCGACGCAGCGCTTCTGCCGCTTGAGCACCCCAGTCGGTATCCAGGCCATCGATAACATCGGCTATGACCGAACGCTCAACACCTCGCTCTTGCAGCTTTGCTCGAATAGACAGCGGTCCAAAACCCTTTCGCTGCCGCTGCTCAGTAAACAGCGTGGCAAAACGCACATCGCACTGATACCCCTCACGCTGGAGCTGTTCAAGCACTCGGTCAATGATGTGACACGGAACCTGCTTTTTGGCCAGCTTGGTTTCTATTTCCAGCCGCGTATGCTCTCGCGTAACAAGCAACTTGACGGCCTGTAAGTAGGCCTGCCGATATACCTCTGCCGACTCTTCGTCATGCTCATGTGCGGGTACGGCGCTCACCGAGGGTCTCCTTAACGCAAGGGTTGGTGGGGGTTACGAAATGAACTTGGCAGGCGACTTTTCTGGGGAACGATTCACCGCCTGCCAAGCACTGGATAAGGCGTTAGGCTTCTTCGAGCTCGCCTTTTTCCTCCTCACTGCCCTTTTTGCCTTCAGCGTCCTTGTCCGCAGGCGATGAGAGCAGGATTGCTCTCAAATTCTTTTCAATCTCATCGGCTATGGCGGGGTTCTCTTTCAAGTACGTGCGAACATTCTCCTTGCCCTGCCCGATTCGATCTTCTTTGTAGCTGTACCAGGCACCCGCCTTGTTGACCAGGTTGTGCTGCACACCTAAGTCAATAAGTTCACCCTCGCGAGACGTGCCCTCACCGTAGAGAATTTCAAATTCCGTTTGTCTGAACGGTGGCGCCATTTTGTTCTTAACGACCTTCACCCGGGTTTCATTACCCACAATTTCGTCCGCTTTTTTGATGGCGCCAATGCGGCGGATATCCATGCGCACGGATGAATAGAACTTCAATGCATTACCACCGGTGGTTGTTTCCGGACTTCCAAACATCACACCGATTTTCATGCGAATTTGGTTGATGAAGATAACCAGCGTGTTGGTTCGTTTGATATTGGACGTGAGCTTACGCAGCGCCTGGGACATCAAACGGGCATGTAAGCCAACGTGCGAATCCCCCATATCCCCTTCAATTTCGGCTTTCGGTGTAAGGGCTGCTACTGAATCTACAATGATGACGTCAACCCCACCCGACCGAACCAGCATGTCGGTTATTTCCAGGGCCTGATCGCCCGTATCCGGCTGAGAAATCAACAAATCATCCACGTTGACGCCAAGCTTGGCCGCATAGGTTGGGTCAAGCGCGTGTTCAGCATCAACGAAGGCCGCTGTGCCGCCTGCCTTCTGACATTGTGCGACGACCTGCAAGGTCAACGTCGTTTTACCCGAGCTCTCCGGCCCATAGATCTCGCATACACGCCCGCGAGGTAAACCGCCTATACCCAAAGCGACGTCCAGCCCCAGAGAGCCGGTTGATATAACGTCGATATCCCGAGTATCAGTTGAATCGCCCATGCGCATGATGGCGCCTTTGCCAAATTGCTTTTCAATCTGCCCTAGTGCAGCGGTAAGCGCTTTTTTGCGATTGTTGTCCACTATCTTTCTCCGTCGATGTCTCGTAATAAGTGAGTGTTATTGCGTCCTGCAGCAACTGACGAACAGTATTTCACACTCGATGCACAAAGCTTAGCGCAAAAATGAGAACTACTGGTAATTTTTTCAGTATTCCATCGAAGGCGTCATTCACGCGCCCATCGAGGAAGATTCACTCGGCTGCGATGTTCATCTCTTCCAGGCAAGCTTGCAGCGATCCGGGTTCAGTTGTCTCTCGCTGCTCACATAATTCGCGCAATTCTTGTTCAATTTGTTGTTGACGGGCCTGCTGTTCTTCACGCTGCTTTTCGATGGCCTCCTGCTCTTTCAGCGTGGCATCACGCTGCTCAACTGCGTTTTGCAGCGCCTGTTTTTTCTTTTCGATATAGGCTTCGAGCTCTTCAACGGTCATTGATTGCTGTGCCATAGCGCTACCTGCACCTAGCAGTGCAAAACAGAGCACGCCAACCGCAAGCCCAAGGCGGCTGGATCTTGACTTTGCTTGACCTGACAACCCCATCATGGCGTCTTTTTCCCTATCGGTTTTACGATGCTGGTAACCGCGCGATGGTACCACGCAGCGCTTCAAACACCGCCGCCTGACGAACCGCGCGCCGATCACCGGAAAAACAAAAGACTTCGGACTCAACACAGCGTCTGCCCTGACGCAGGAACGACCACCCAAGCCAGACCGTACCAACCGGTTTTTCTGCACTGCCGCCACTGGGGCCTGCGATACCGCTTACGGCAATAGCGATGTCAGCGTTTTCCCTGTGGCAAGCACCAGCGGCCATCGCTTCAACAACCGGTGCGCTTACAGCACCGTGAGCCGCCAGTTCACTGGCTGGCACATCCAGTAGTCTGCGCTTAGCTTCGTTGCTGTAGCTAACGATGCCGCTGTGAAAAAACGCAGAGCTGCCCGACAGGCTGGTTAATTCGGCGGCAATCAATCCACCCGTGCAGGATTCTGCGGTCGTAATCGAGAGCTGTAAGCGCACGAGGCGATCGGCGAGCTCTTCTGCGATTCGCTGAATCGATGCGGCATTGACACCCTCAGGTTCTAGATGATTCCTGGGTTGCTCAGGGTCTTGTACAGTCAAGCGTGGCTCTTAAGAAGTGTTTTAGAAGCACGGATTATGGTTGATTCGTTACACTTTCGGGCATGGTCGCCAGCACGCACACCCCGATGATGCGCCAGTATCTCGGAATCAAAGCCAATCATCCCAATCACCTGTTGTTCTATCGCATGGGAGATTTCTATGAGCTTTTCTTCGATGACGCAAAAAAAGCAGCTGAGCTGCTGGATATCACCTTAACCGCGCGTGGGAAAAACGAGGGTGAGTCCATCCCCATGGCGGGCGTTCCGTATCACGCTGTGGATAATTATTTGGCCCGCCTGGTGCGCCAGGGTATCTCGGTCGCTATTTGCGAACAAACCGGTGATGTCACGGGAAAAGGCCCGGTAAAACGCGAAGTCGTGCGAATCGTGACACCCGGCACCTTGACCGAAGAACATCTGTTGGACGCCCAACAAACCGCTTGGCTAGTGGCCATTGCTGAAACCCAGCAGCAAAAACGAGCCACGAAAAGCGAGCACAACTTTGGCTTGGCGGCGTTGGATGTAGCCAGCGGACGTTTTATTGTTCAGGAACTTCGAGACAATGAAGAACTTGCAACCGAGCTTGCCCGACTGAATCCCAGCGAGGTGTTGGTAGCGGAAGGTAGCGTACTTGCCAAAACCCTGAGCAAAACGGCCATAACCGAACGCGCACCGTGGTTGTTTGATGCTGAGCGCGCAGCAAGCGTCTTGAACGAGCACTTTAAAACACAACACCTCAACGGTTTCGGTTGCGCCAATCAACCGTTAGCGATAGCCGCTGGAGCGGTTGCATTGGGATACGCGAAAGAAACTCACGTCAGCGATCTACGGCAGGTTATCTCACTGTCGGTTGCGCAGACTGCCGACACGGTCATCCTGGACGCCGGAACACGGCGGCACTTGGAATTAACCCAAAGTCAGTCGGGCATGCTTCAACACACCTTGTTCGGTGTGATGAATCGCACCGTGACACCCATGGGTGCGCGCCGATTAAAAGACTGGATCGAGCAGCCATCGAGATTGCACGAACTGATTCGTGAGCGGCAAACGCGTGTGCGCGCATTCATCGAAAATGGCCAATGGCAGTCTATGCAGGATGCGTTGAAATCGGTTAGCGATATGGAACGTATCCTGACAAGAGTGCACCTGAAAACCGTGCAACCAAAAGAACTCGACAGACTCCGATCCAGCCTGGCCAGCCGACAGGCTGTGCATGATGTACTTAGCCAAAACCCGATTTGGCGTGCGTTGGCCACAGCAGTTGAACACGCGCCGGATGCCGAAGCAGTACTTGTAAACACCATCGTTGATGAACCGCCAGTGACGATTCGAGACGGCGGTTTTATCAAACCCGGTTTCGACGCTGAGCTGGATGAACTGAATGCGTTAAGCACCAACGCCGATGATTTTTTAAAAGGTATCGAAACGCGTGAACGGGAAGCAACCGGCATAGCTTCACTGAAGGTTGGATACAACCGTGTGCACGGCTTTTACATTGAAACCAGCCGAAACGAAGCTGCACCGGAACATTTTATTCGTCGTCAAACGCTTAAGAACACCGAGCGTTACATTACTGCCGAACTCAAAGAACACGAGGACAAAGTTCTCGGTGCCAGAGAGAAAGCACTGGCCCGCGAGAAAGAGTTATACCGACAGTTATTGGACAGGTTGCAGCCGCACTTAAACGAATTGACTCGAATAGCCGATGTATTTGCTCAATCCGATGCATTGCAGTCATTAGCTACGGTGGCGGCCAACGAAGATTGGTGCGCACCGGAACTGGTTGATACACCTGGCATCGATATCGAATTGGGCAGACACCCCGTGGTTGAGTCGATCAGTACCGATCCGTTTGTTGGTAATTCATTACTACTGACGGCATCACAACGCATGCTGATTGTCACCGGTCCCAACATGGGCGGTAAGTCTACGTTCATGCGTCAAAACGCATTGATCACATTGCTCGCGTGTGTGGGCAGTTACGTACCCGCGAACCGCGCCATCATTGGGCCCATTGATCGAATATTTACACGCATCGGCGCGTCCGATGACTTGGCCAGTGGGCAATCAACCTTCATGGTGGAAATGACTGAGACAGCGAATATTTTGCACAACGCCACCCCGGAATCCCTGGTGCTCATGGACGAAGTTGGCCGTGGTACGAGCACGTTTGATGGTCTGGCGTTGGCAACCGCAGCGGCGGAGCACCTGGCCACAGTAAACGGCGCGTTATGTTTGTTTGCCACGCATTATTTTGAACTAACCGATATGGCTGAGCGGCTGGACAGTATTCGTAATGTACATCTGGACGCCGTGGAGCACGATGGCAAAATCGTATTTATGCACCAGGTCAGAGAAGGTGCGGCAAACAAAAGTTATGGCATTCAGGTGGCCGAGCTGGCTGGGTTACCAGCGGCGGCATTGCAAACGGCGAGAACACATTTGTCAGCGCTGGAAAAACAATCCAGACACCTAACTCAAGACATTGCCGACCCAGCACCACTTGAAGCCTCAAGGCCTCTACCCGCAGCAGCAGAACCCAGCGCACCTCAGTTGGATCTATTCGCCGCCCCGCACCCCATAGTGGATTATCTGGCCAATTTGGACCCAAATGACACCACTCCTAGAGCCGCTTTAGAGCATTTATTTGAGCTAAAGGATTTAACCTCTGCTCACTGAGCCGCACCGTGTACGTGTTATCTTGCTGCTATGACTGAATTTTCAACCGCAGGCATCATTGTTAAACAAGGCGATGATGGCGCTGCTCAAACATTACGAGACGTGCTGAACGCTCTGGAGGCGCAGTCGATCGATGCGCTGATTGAAAAAAGTGCTCAGCCGCTGTCCGATGACATGACAGCGGTTACGCTATCTGAAATCGGTGAACGGTGTGACTTAGCCATCGTCATTGGCGGAGACGGCACCCTGTTGCACGCCGCTCGTGAGTTAGTCGATTACCACGTCCCGCTCGTGGGCATTAATCGAGGACGACTGGGTTTTCTTGTCGACGTTCCGCCGAATGATGGCATGGAGCAACTCACTCACATTCTTAACGGTGAACATCACGCCGAACAACGCATTATTCTTGAGACGCGCATATTACGGGACGGGGAATGCATTAACACCAGTTACTCGTTCAATGACACCGTTGTCAGAGTGAAGGACGTACTGCAAATCATGGATTTCGACATCATCATAGATGATGTTCTCGTTACACATCAGCGCGCCGATGGTTTAATCATGGCAACGCCATCGGGCTCTACCGCGTACTCATTGTCTAACGGCGGACCCATTGTGGGTCCCACCATTGACGCTGTGATTCTGCAACCGATTTGCCCGCACACACTCACCTCACGCCCGCTGATGGTGGATGCCAGCAGCGTGGTCCGCGTGCACATCTGGGACGACAATGTCATGGAAGCACAGGTGGTATGCGACGGGCAAGTTTATATGGCTGCTACGTTAGGTGACATGGTAGAAACACGCGTTAAATCTCAACGAGTTACGCTGTTGCACCCCACCACCTACGACTACCACCGAATCCTGCGTGAAAAACTCAATTGGGGTTGATTCGGCAAACCGGTGCGATCTGTACGATACTCCCACTATGCAAGCGATTAAAAAGCCCGTTCACCTCCTCGCCATCGCAGCCTGCAGCTTGAGCTTTGGCCTTACTGCGTGCGGTGGAGATCCGATTTGGCTGCCACCCGCACACAAAATCACGATTCAGCAAGGCAACCTGCTCTCGGAAAAACAGGTCGCGCGCATTGAGGTGGGGATGAGCCAGGCAGAGGTTCAGTCATTACTCGGTGCACCGGTTAGCCAATCACCTTTTCACGAAAACCAGTGGGACTACGCCTACACGAAGGGGCCTTCCGGCTTCGCCATCGAAGCGCGTCGTGTCACTCTGCGCTTCGACAATGGCGTGGTTGCGTCTATCAGCTCAAACGCGGACACCACAACCGGAGTTATCCCGCAGAAGCGGCGTTGGTGGGAAATCCTAGCGCCGCAATCGTGATTGCGCGGCGCGCTGTCGGCGTAGGTCCATCGGATCTTGTTGCAGCGGGCGATATATCTCAACCCGGTCACCGGGTTTAACTTCGTAATCATCAGATACACGTTCCGCATAAACCCCTAGGGGTGCATCTTCAGGCGTGATGTTAAAACCGTCTAAATCAAGCCCTTGAAGCACCGCCAAGCGAACCGCCTCCCGAGCGCTCATGGGTTGATTAAGAGACAAACTGACCCGCTGAGTTCGTAGCGGGGTTACGAAGATAACTTCTACAGCAGGGGTTTCGGCCACAGACGTCTTGGAAATCATGATGGGATTCCGCTCATAATCAACCTGGCCGTTAGGAGTTAAGCTGACTGTGAGCGCGCTTGATAAACGCATCTACCAGTGTGTCGCAGACTTTGGTAAATACCGGGGATATCGCTCGACCAAGCACACGGTTTGAAAATTCGAAATCCACCACCAAAGTAACTTTACAGCCCGAATCGCCCAGTTGCTTAAAGTCCCACTCGCCTTTCAAGTACTTAAACGGGCCTTCCACCAGCTGCATAGTAATTTTTTCACCCGGTTCCAGCTGGTTACGTGTTTGGAACTCAGTTTGTGAGAACACCGCGTTAATTGACACCGACGCCTGCTGATCCGACTCAGTTTGCGACTGCACCGAGGCACCGGAACACCATGGCAAAAACTCTGGGTAAGCACCCACGTCCGTCACGATGAGATACATATCATCGGCGGAATACGGTACTAAAGCAGATCGTTCAATGATGGGCATAAGTGCTCGGTTACAACGCTTTCGACGAGGAAACGTATAATTCCCCAATGGGCAAGAAGAATAAACCAGTTAAGAAGGTCGGAGACGGCCAGATTGCGAAGAATAAACGCGCCACCTTTGATTATCAAATTAGTGAGAAGTTTGAAGCCGGCCTGGTTCTACAAGGCTGGGAAGTCAAAAGTATGCGGGCCGGCAAAGTCCAGCTGACGGATGCGTTTGTGCAACTTCGCAACGGAGAAGCGTGGCTGTACGGTTGCGGAGTCACGCCGCTAATAAGTACCTCAACCCACCACGCCGCCGTTTCTCAACGGCCGAAAAAGCTCCTGCTGCACCGGCGTGAATTGGCAAGACTCATCGGCTCAGTTGAGCGTAAAGGTTTCACGATTGTGGGTATGCGGCTGTACTGGAACCGCGGCAATGTGAAAGTGGAAATTGGCCTGGCTAAGGGTAAAAAGGAATACGACAAGCGGGCAACGATTAAAGAGCGAGACTGGCAACGGGATAAGGCGCGTTTGCTCAGTCCGCGCTAGAACGGTATTTCGGTT
>JAHDCO010000014.1:0-7687 GCA_020629835.1 Granulosicoccaceae bacterium | reverse complement strand
CTGGCAACGGGATAAGGCGCGTTTGCTCAGTCCGCGCTAGAACGGTATTTCGGTTTTAGTCCCGATGCTCCCCAGTGCCCGTCGCCCGATTTCCTGTGCCCAATCTCCGGTGCCCGATGCCCGATGCTTAGTGCGAACCGCCGAGCGATTGCAGGTCGCTTGGCCTCTAGTGGTTATCATCCCAAACCAATTGACCCAGGGCTGTGAGGTTCTGAGGACTCGTACAACTATCAATTAAATAGCCACTGCCATCGCCAGTGGATGTCAGGTCGTTCATATCCCACGCAGACCAGGTCCACACGCTACGCCCAACCCGTTCATAACCAGGCTGCTGCACGAGCTGGTGGAGAAACTGAGACGCTGGAAGTGTGGAATCAAAATTCTGCGAACCGTATTCCCCCACAAAAACCGGTGCATCCATGGCGGCGAACAGTGCGTCTACATAGTTTTGCACGCGGCTAAAGCTAAACTTCCATTGATCATACATATGGAAGGTAACGATAAGATTGTCATAGCCTTGTATAAGGTCAGTGTTTGACAACAAAGCACTTTGTGCCGGTACAACGTCTGCGCCTGTCCAGGTCGGCCCGGTATCCTGTCCCCACGCGGTACCCGACACAATCATCATCATGTCCGGTGATATCGCGCGAACCGTGTCCATGAGCAGGGCCGATTCTGTGCGCCATTCAGTGTAGTCACCGCTTAAGCCTTCCCAGTTGCCCGGCTCGTTGTGAAGGTCAATCCACACATACGGGTTGTCTTTGTACTTCGTAACGAAATCCTGAAGAAATACGAGATAGTCAGTGAGATCCTGGCCCTGGAAATAACCGCCAAGCAACTCATGAATATCGACTATGACAACAATGTTCTGCGACGTGTAAGTCTCTATTAATGGAGCAATGTCGTACGTGCGGAATTGCGTCTGGCTCGGTGAGAAAATTAAAGGCTGATCGACATAAACTATGTGGTCTTTCCAAGGGCTTGTCATTCGCGGCAATATCCAGGAATGCAAACGCACCGTGTTGAATTGCCAACAGTCCACGATGCCTGTTACATCGTGTTGCCCAACGGCCCACGGAAAGATATTCACCCCTTTGATCTCAAACAAGCTGCCGTCCGGTGCAAAAACCGTATTGTCGCTGGTGGTGAATCGTGGAATCGGCGGCTCCCCACTTCCAGTTGCATGAGCCGGCAGGGCCAAAGCTATCGAACCCGCTATCGAAACCGATACCAAAAGACGTTTCACCAAACAAACGAAGCGCAAACGTTTCGACGCTATTGCCGCCTGGTTCAGTATCCATCCTGAATTCACTGTGTTCATTGTCCTGTGATCCCATTACCGACTGGTTGATCGTTTCGAGTTCTGAGCCAAAGGCAGAACATAAAACGATGGTGGCTCTTAGCCGTGACTAAGAAATACCACCCCTATCTGTAGACCATGTACCGGACAATCTCTAACAAGCTTGCACTGGCTTTTCGTCTAAGGTACCGCGGTACACACAGGTATAAACACCCCTTCTCTGTCATTTCTGTAACAGACGTATAACTTCATCAGCACAAAATACGAAACCGTAGCGACGATTTTAAACGGCTCGTGCAATGGTGTAATGGCTTGCTTTTGGATCGGATTGCCATACTTCCTCTAGCTTAAAGCCACTGTTTTCAAACCAACTTAAATACTGTTGCTCGCGAAAAACATTGATCTTTGGCATCAGACGAAGCGTACGGCCTAACGGAGCCACCCAAGTTAACCAGCCCGCGCTATCACCAATGCATTGAGTGTTAGCGATAAGGATACCGTTCGGTTTTAACCACTTTTTTAACTGTATTAATTTTGAAGGAACATCGTCGACAAGATGCAAAACGCTGTGCGCAAGAATAACGTCGTAGTACTTCCCTTCCGTTGCAAAATCGTCCAAATGACACACATCAAATCGCACATTATTTATGCCCGCTTGGCGAGCTTTCTCGCGAGCAATACCGATCATCTTGGGTGAAAAATCAATCGCTGTTATTTGCTGTACCTTAGGCGCATGATGCAAGGCAGTCGTTCCGGTACCACAGCCTATTTCCAACACATGATCCGTGGATGTTAAATAACTGTCAGTCTTCTCCAGTTTCAAATGGTAAGCCGTTGCGTCTGGAACGGACTTTCGTGAGTAACGTTCGGCAAACCGATCCCATATACGAGCGTCGACAGAAGTATTGGTCATAGTTAATTGTTTCATTGGTTGTTAACGTGATTAGGTTGATGGATAAATCCGATGGTTGTCAGACTGCTATTTCGGTACAAACTGGACCTTGATTCCTTCAGACAGGTAGCTTGAAACCCAGCTGCCTCAAACCACTGCAATGCTCTTTCAGGTGTAAGCCGATGCGTACGCCATTTCGTTTGAATGTAAGCTCCCAAAAGCGATTGCCGAGTTAAACAGGTAACAACCGCTCCCTGTGGCGACAGCACCCGCCGCATTTCCTTTAACGCTATGACGGGGTCGGGGAGATGTTCCAGAACATGGGCAGCGAGAACCACATCAAACTGATCCTTTTCAAACGGCAGTTCAGTGATGCTGCTCTGAACT
This sequence comes from Granulosicoccaceae bacterium, assembly GCA_020629835.1. Classification (GTDB taxonomy): domain Bacteria; phylum Pseudomonadota; class Gammaproteobacteria; order Granulosicoccales; family Granulosicoccaceae; genus Granulosicoccus. The sequence goes on along the minus strand of JAHDCO010000014.1, from coordinate 5,108 downwards.
AACTGCGCGGGTAGCCTGGCCTGCTGATAGTTTTGTCTGGCAATCTCAAGCATGGCGGGTGAGATATCTATGGCCGTGACGGTCATGGCCGCATGCCATTGCCGAAAAAGTGCAAGAGAAAAATCGCCAGTTCCTACACCACAGTCTAAAACGCGCAATGGTCGATCCGGTACACACATCGGATGCTCACCAAGAAACTGTTGGAATAATCGACTGTACGTCCGCGTGTATCCCAATCGCGCGGTTAGATTTGACCACCGTGGCGCAACGCGATCATATGCTGTGGCCAGTGCGTCAGTGCTTAGAGGCTTTCGCTCAACGCATACTTGCCATGATCCAAAAGTTCGCGCAAAGACAGGTATAACGGGGCTTGAATTAACGGGCATCACTTGGTTCCGAGATAACGAGCTGGCATCATAGCCACGCTACCCCGGGATAGAAATTGCCGAAATTTCGATAATAGGTATGCGTTTTTTATGAACTGGCAAGCTGTGAGCTTTGATTGGAACCAGGTGAGAGCGTTTCTCGCCACGGCTGAAGAGGGATCACTCTCTGCCGCCGCTAGAGCCTTGGGGTTTACTCAACCGACGTTGAGTCGTCAAGTTGCCGAGCTTGAACAGGATTTGGGTGTCGTCTTGTTTGAACGAGGTCATCGGACCATGCAACTTACTGAATCTGGGCAAGCGCTTCTGCAGCATGTACGTGCAATGGGTGAAGCAGCCGCCCAAATCTCATTGGTTGCCACGGGTCAAGCGGAGCAAGTCGAGGGACAAGTTAGCTTAACCATGACAGATGGCTTCGCGATGCAACACTTACCGGCGATTGCCGAACGAATACGTCAGAAGGCGCCTGGAATAGAACTCGAAATCATTCCAGCAAACGAATCGTTGGATTTGTTGCGTCGAGAGGCCGATATCGCGATTCGACATGCCAGGCCAGAACACGGTGACCTGATTGCCAAACGTATTGGTGGTACCACGGCTCATTTCTACGCCGCCAAACGCTACCTCGACCGATTAGGACGTCCTTCGTCTACAGATGAATTACTCAATCACAATTTTATAGGCTTTGAGAGCGCAACCCGGCTACTGCCCCTGTTCGAAGGCTTTGGTATTCCGGTTACCCGAGATCATTTCAAACTCTACAGTTCCAGCGGCACCGCAATTCTTGCGCTAATCGAGCATGGACTGGGCATTGGCGTGATGACCAAGGACATTGCCGACACGCGCCCCAGCCTGGAAATCGTACTCCCGTCATTACCACCACTTGAGGTGCCAACGTGGCTGGTTACACACCGCGAGCTGCACACTAGTCAGCGCATTCGCATCGTGTTTGATTGCATTGTGGAATACGCCCAAAGCGAGTATTAGTGAAAGGCCGTTCGCCAGGCAGCTTCGCTACCGCATGATGCCTCAATGCGCTTCAGGTTCTCTTCGTGTGCATCGAGTTCGGATTCAGTAGCGAGTACCACAGGCAGGTTTTGACCTAAATCCGCAAGCGGAACTCGATGTTCAGAATCTGCACCACCTTCATCGGCGTCCAGTAATAACGCTTCCTGGCCACCGGTTAGGAATAGATAGACATCAGCGAGAATCTCCGAATCCAGTAAAGCGCCGTGCAGCGTTCGATGTGCGTTGTTTACGCCCAGACGTTTACATAACGCATCAAGATTATTTCGTTGCCCCGGGTAACGTTTGCGTGCCATAGCAAGCGAATCGGTGACGGTGCAAATGTCATCGAGTTTTATATCACGTCCGATCAAGCTAAATTCATGTTCAATGAAACCGACGTCAAACGGTGCGTTGTGAATAATTAACTCCGCACCTTTTATGTAGTTGTAAAACTCATCAGCAATATTGGCGAAGCGTGGCATCTCCACCAACTGCTCATTTGTTATGCCGTGCACTTCAATCGCCCCAGCATCAATGAGACGATCAGGTTGAAGATACTGGTGATAGTTGTTGTGGGTCAGACGACGGTTCTGCATTTCTACACAACCTATTTCAATGATGCGATGGCCCTCAGCAGGTTCAAGCCCGGTGGTTTCTGTGTCCATCACAATTTGTCTGGCCATTACTTCGCCTCCATTTCATCAATGCCTCGATTCGCTAGTGCGTCAACGCGTTCGTTTTCAGGATGGCCACTGTGCCCTTTCACCCATTCCCAACGGATGGTGTGTTCCGCACTTAAGGCATCGATTTTCTGCCATAAATCCGCATTTTTGACCGGTTGCTTCGCAGCCGTTTTCCAACCGTTTTTCTTCCAGTTATGAATCCATTCGGTGATGCCCTTTCGGACGTATTGTGAATCGGTTGTCAGAGTCACTTCACTTGGTCTTTTCAATGCGCTTAACGCATTAACCACGGCCGTCATTTCCATCCGATTATTGGTGGTGTCGTGCTCACCCCCAAATAGCTCTTTTACGTGTTCGCCTGAGCGCAGTACAGCGCCCCAACCACCAGGGCCCGGATTACCTCGGCAAGCGCCGTCGGTGTAAATTTCGATAGTAGGCACGATGGGTCGAGTCTCTCGTGTTAAGAAACGCCGGGGGCGTTTGCTTACTCTTCAGGTTTTTCGGCGCGGCGGGCCGCTTCAATCGGCACGACGCGATTGCGCGGATGCGCCAGCGATGTCACGCCCAAAGCAGCACGTTTGGGTAACCAAACGTTGCGTTGCAGGCTCATGGGCACCGTTTGCTTACGCGCTTGTAAAATGTACAGCCCGCCCAGTTTGCCGAATTTCTGCTGCAGCGGTTCTAGGCGCCGCAGTCGCCATAACAGGCGGTGGCTGTTGATGGGAGGGCGAGCAAACAGTGACTCGTTATGCAGCACTCGGTAATCCAGTACTGACAACCATTCCGACACGCGGGACTGTGAATAAAAATGTCCGCACCACGGCTCACGTTTGCGCCAACCGGTAGCTAAATGGCGCACACCAAACGCGCTGTAGGGGTTAAACCCAATCACAATCAGCTGCCCATCATCAGTTAACACGCGATCCGCTTCACGCAAGGCCTGGTGTGGTTTGCCACAAAAATCGAGCGTGTGGAAAAACAACACCAACTTCATGGAGTCGGTAGCGACCGGCAAACTCAGTACGTCCCCATGCAAGTCGGCTGGGCGGCTTGGTGCATCCAGAATGAAGGTTCGATGCAATCCCGCGCGTTCCAGCATGTCCCTTTCCGGCGCGATATTGCCAATTTGCAAACCCTGGTAGCCGAAAATGTCAGATAAGCAATGCGATAAGCGTTGTTCCAGCTCGCTAAGAATGGACTGGCCCAGCCCGGAGGAGTACCATTGAGCCAGCGGAAGCTGAGCATCTAGCCAGTCGGGTGGGTGACGCTTCTCTGCCATAAATACTAATGTTGCAATAACCGTTTCCGTGATTATACCGACCCTAAAGAATCCTCGCGATGGCTGTGTTTTTGCGGTAACGGGGATTGTGCTTCTATGTCTTGGCACGCCCGCCACCGCCAAGGAACTCAGTTACCTCCCCTCACTGGGCAATTCGGATCCAGTAGACCACGCGCTTAGCCGCGAGGTAGACGACGAGCATGTGTTCAGCGGCCCAATCGGCGCGATACCTGACACAGCCACCGAAGAGAGCATGGCGTCAGTCATTCCCGCATTTTCTACCATTGCCGATGAAAGCTCATCGGGCAGTGTCATATGGGATTCCATTCAACGCAGCAGTGTCATTCCACTGACCGACTCGCCCAAGGTTCAAGAATACAAAGAAGCATATCTCCAACAAGCACACTTTACGAACCAAAAGCTCGAGCGCTCACGACCGTTTATCGCGCATTTAGTCAAGGCACTGGATGAACGTTATTTGCCAGTCGAACTGGCTTTGCTGCCGGCGATCGAAAGTGGGTATCAGCCAAACGTCGTTAGTCTCGAAAACGCTGTGGGGCTTTGGCAAATCGTGCCAATCACAGCACGAGAGATCGGTATTCAACGAACGCGCTGGGTGGATGGTCGGGCTGATATTCAGGTTGCCACAACGGCCGCTATTGATTATTTAAGTTTTCTTAACGCAGAGTTCGATGGCGATTGGGAACTCACTTTGGCAGCCTATAACGCAGGACCTGGCCGAGTGCGTCGGGCAATTCGAGAAAATGTGGCCAAGGACGAACCGACGGACTTTTACTCGTTAAGGTTACCCAAAGAAACTCGTAACTACGTCCCGAAGTTCGTGGCCTTACTGACGTTGATAAAGGACACTAACAATAACGCCATTGAGCTTCCTCAGGTCAGCGCAGAAACAGCGTTTGAACAAACCGACATCGGTACACGCGTCAGCTTGGATAAGTTGGCTGAAGTAACGGGTATTAATGAAAAGACGCTGGCGCTACTTAACACTGGCTTGATCCACGGTGTGACACCACCAGAAGGGCCTCACACCGTTTATGTCCCGCGCGGTCAAGCGACGGCAGTAAAAGCAAAACTCGCTGGAGTAGACCCAAGCACCCTTTTTCAAATCCCGTCGCACCATACGGTGGTTGCCGGCGATACGCTGGGCGGCATAGCGCTTCGCTATGGAATGACCCTGCGACAATTGCAGGTGCGTAATCGATTGGATTCAGACAAGATCCGAGTTGGTCAAAAACTGTCCGTCGTGGACAGTCGATTTATCATTGAACCTAAGCTGGTGAATTACGTAGTTGGTGCGGGAGATACACTCTCCGGCATTGCTGCAAAACACTCTGTGAGTGTGTCGGCCGTCACAAACCATGACGGCAAGGCGCTGGTATCCGACGTCATAAGACCTGGCGATAAGTTACTGATTCGAATAGGATCTCCGAGTGGCAGTTGAGTGCGAAACCAGCCGCAGCAAACGCTTTGAGTGTATTTGCACACAGTCAATAATTCGGCGATGTACGCACTTATTGACGCAAACCTCACAAAAGAAAATAATCCGCGTATCCTTAGGTACCGTCGAGTGCTGTACCTCACCAAAACAATGCAGGGAGACCGCATGATCACGATTGTCGTTACTCATGAAGACGACCAGTCGGATGAGTTCGATTTTGATTCGTCGCAGTCCACTATCAGTATAGGCAGACGTTCAACTAACGATGTTTGCATCCCGAACTTATCTGTCAGCGG
>JAHDCO010000013.1 GCA_020629835.1 Granulosicoccaceae bacterium | reverse complement strand
CCTGATTGACACTAACAAAGCCACCCACATCTCCGTTTTTATCAAAATCAACTGTTCCGGATGCTCCTTCGTAATTGATTTTTACGCCCGCCTTTAAAAGCTCCTTTGCCTTTGCAAATTCCCCTGGCAAAATAACTTCGCCGTCTGGGCCAGCAATTGTACGAAGACCTTTTGATATAGCCTGTCGGTCGGCTGATTCAGCGGCCTGCATTGCCAACGCCATCATAAATGCTGCATCGTAGGAATTGGCCACATAGGGGCCGGTCGCTGGAATATTGTTTTTACGACTAAATTCCTGCCATACCTTAAAGGCTGCGCGTGTTTCATCGGGGGCACTGGTTAGCACACTAAGACCACTCAAAAATTCGGCATCAACGCTTTGTATAAGTTCTTCAGATAGAAGACCGTCTGAGCCAAAGACTTGCTTGATTTTTCCGGTAGCGGCAGCGTCCTTGAGCAGTTGCGTACCGCTTGCTCCGTAATAAGCAAAGAGTGCAAGGTTTTCAGAGCCGCCAGCCAAAGCGCCCACTTCACGGGAATATTCGGGTTTGTCTGGTTGGTGTGCTTGATTTATCAACACCGTGCCTCCGAGCGCTGTGTAGGCCTGAGTAAATACCTTAGCCAAACCTGCATTGTATGCATCGCTGGCGAAACTAACTGACAGCGATGTTACGTTCTGGTTGAGTACATACTGGGCCATGACTTCGCCCTTATAGCTGTCAGACAATGCGGTGCGGAACACGAGATCGTTATCCCGTAGTCGTGTAATAAGATGAGATGCAGAGGCCACGGACAATGTCACAACGCCAGCTGGTATCGAAACCGATTGGGCTTGACGCAGTGTTGCCCCTGAGCAAACCGGGCCGACAAGTGCACTCACTTGATCTTGTTCAATCAAAGCCCTTACCACTTCCACCGCCTGGTCGGGTTCGCAGGCGGAGTCTTTAAATAGCAGGGTGTAGGGCTGATCAAGTACACCGCCCTCTACATTGATCTGCTCTGCGGCTAACGCAGCGCCCGCCTTCATATTGGCCGCTAGCTCTGCAACCGATCCAGTTAATGCGAACGGGGCACCGATCTTAATTTCCGCCGTGGCGCTGCCCAGTGGTAGCAGTAAAGATAAACCGAAAAGAATACGCTTTACACTGATTACAGGTCGGGTCATTGATCGTTCCCACTGGATCTTAAAACATAAGTAAAGCGGGTGAAACGTCATCCCCGCGCCGAAAGCGACAACCTAATCCGCTTCCGCTTCAATACAAACAGTGAGTCGATTCCAACCATCGCGTCGTTCGTAGTGGCAATCTTCACTTAGATTCTTGACAAGAAACACACCCAAGCCACCGAGTTCCCGATCGTCCATTTCCAGGTTCGGGTCAGCTTCAGGCGCTTCTTCAAGCGGGTTGAATGCTTCTCCGTCATCGAGTATATCCAGTTGATAACGCTCTGTTACGGTGTCTTTATTGATTCGAACGGTCACGGTGCCGCTGGTACCGGTAGGGAAGCCGTAGTACACCGCATTGGTGGCTATTTCCTCCATCGCAAAACGAAGTTTGTAGGCAATGGATTTGGGCACCTCGTGGGATTCCAACCAGTCCTTCAACCAAACGACCAGTTCATCGAGCTTGTCGATGGAGTTATCAATGGATTTTTCCGCAGCAGGCATGGTGTAAACGTGTAGTGGCTAACGCATAAGTGCAACAGCTTCATCCTGGTTTTCCACAACCTTCAGTAAGCGATTAAGCCCGCTGATCGTTAAGATTTCCATGACGTCGTGTTGAATACTGTGCATTGCAAATCGATCGTTGTGAGCACGCATGGCTTTCGATGTGTAGACAATGACACGCAACCCAAAGCTGGAAACATAGGATATTCCGCCCATGTCGAAGATGATGCTCGGATGTTCGCTTGCGATAATCTCTTTGACGGTTGTTTCCAGTTCACCCGCGGTTGCTGTGTCAAGGTCGCCGCTAAGTTCCAACGTCGTGATGCCATCGCTGACATGCTTCTCGATTGTTAGTGCCATCGCAAGCGGGTGCCCAAATAAAAACGCTAAGTTAAGTCGATCCAGTCGTATTCCGAACCAGATTCTTTAAGATCAGCCATGCACTGATGGCCGTACTCTACACCGATTTCATAAAGTTCGTCAAAACGCTCAAAGGCGGTGATGCCCACGTTTTTTGGCACCGGTGGGTGCAGCAATAAATCGACCCCACCGATGGCTTCTTTGTACACAGCGGAATTACTGAGCATCAGCGAACTGGTCAAGACATCACCCAAGCCCGGAAAATCGTTCGCTTTGGCAAACTTCAGTTTTGTGAGTATGCTTTGTAGCGCGCTGGGCCGATCATCATAATGACACTGTATGAGATTATCCTTTGGGATATTAAACGTAATACCTACGAACCGGCCACCGTACTTTTGGCGTGCCACGGAAATGGGAAAGTTATTCATCACGCCACCATCAATGTAGGAATAGCCATCACGAATGTAAGGCGGCAAGATACCCGGTAGGGATCCTGACATTCGCATGGCTTGCCAGGCCGGCCCCGTAGTCAGTACTTCTGCACGTGACTGGGTAAGGTTGGTCACCGTTGCATGAGTGGGTATGTGACTATCTTCTAACCAACGGCCTTCGGAAATTTCTTGTAGAACGTGATCGAGTTTTTTGGGATTTAAAAAACTATGAAACGGTAGCGTGTAAGCACTAAAGGGCTTTTGCTCAGTAAACGCATACCGAAACTTATAAGCGATGTCTTCTTTTGAGTCTCCAAGTGCGTAGCCAATCGCGATACCGGCTCCAGCGGATGTTCCACCCACGGTGTCGATAGGGAAATTTGCCTCTTCCAGCGCTTTAATGATTCCACAATGCATGGCGCCTAAACAGCCGCCACCAGAGAGCACCAGATTGATGGCTTGGCCTTGCGCCATGCGACCTACTGATGCCCACCGGTGATGCTCATCAATATGCAGTCGATAGTGCCAGTCAGGTTTAACGCTCTGCCACAGTGATCTTGTTTGTGTGCCAAAGCTGGCTGAGCCTCTTTTTAAGATAACTAAACCGGGTTGCTTACCGGTGTCTTTCAACAAAGACTCAAACCAGGGGGGCAGGGCTTGTGTACCGTCTTTAACGAACACCACCAAGGTATTAACCTGATGGATTATTTTGTCCAACCAGGCTTGTGAATCATTGGCGCTTGCTGAATACACCACGGTGTCGTGATCATTTTCCAGGTGCGCAAAAACGTCCGCTGCGAGGTGACCGGATAAATGCTCGGGTGACTGTTCAATGCCAGCCAAGTTACAAAACGCCGCACAGTCAAAATTGACGACTCTTGGATTGTTGGCAAAGCACTGCATGAAGCGTTCGGTGACAACAGCGTGCAAATCGCTCAAATCATCAAACGTGAATATTCCGATTTGTCTGGTTAGCGTTACTTTGGACGACGCAGGGCTGGTGTTAGGCAGCGGAGTGGCTGCCGTTAAAAACCCCGCTTGAATTTCGGGCATTACTGCCACTAAATCGTCCCAGCTGTCACGATCCAGTCGATATAACAAACAGTCGTTTTGAGCGACCAGTGTGTGGTCGCGAGGGCAACGGTGGAAAAAACTATCCCAACCAGCGATGTCACCTTGAGTCAGGTGGCCCAAATAGTTGTCGCCATCAAATTTAGCCAGCCTTCCGGAACCCACGAAATACACGTACTGGGCGGCCTCGCCCTGGGCGTAAAGCGTTTCTCGCGCGGCGACTTGCGTTGACTTCAGCCGTTGGATGAGTTCAGAAAGTTGATTTAACGGAATATCCCCTAAGCAGGCCAGTGCCTCAATTACGGAGATATGATCGTAGGCGTCCATCATGTCCGATTATATCTTTAATGGTGGTATCCGTTACCGAGGTTTACCCTTGGCGTAATCCGTCCTTCAACACAACCGTAGCCAGCCCATGTTCCAACTTCATCCTCAACTTCAACAAGATACCTATCCGGTGTCAGAAAGCGATTTCGTTGCGATATTGCTGGCCAAAGATGCGCGTTTTCCTTGGGTCATACTGGTACCCAAGGTATCCGGGCTAACGGAGCTGCATCAGCTTCCCGAGGATGCACTCATCCGCTTCTCACGGCTATCGGCAGCAGTCTCTCAGGCGATGATGCACGCATTCGCAGGCGATAAATTTAATGTGGCCGCGTTGGGCAATCAAGTTCCTCAGTTGCACGTACACCATATCGTGCGCTACCGGGATGATGCGGCATGGCCAAAACCCATCTGGGGTGAGGGCAGCGCACAGACTTATACCGATGCGGCTTTGGAAGATCGATTAAGCCTGTTGGAACGACACGTTGTTCCTCTACTGGCGATGGGTGGTGATTAAGTAGAGTGCATGAATCGCTAATGACAGTCGAATATGTGCAAAATTTATACAGCGCCACCGGTTCACTTTGGAGAAGGTTTTCTTTCGATAATGATATGTGATGCGTCAAATAGTTGACTAGCTTTCGAACAATCCGTAAGCTCCGCCCGCACTCGACATCTAGGTATCGCGCCAAACAGCGAATCGGAGCCCCTGCGTATGACCCTTGTCCGTACAGTTTATTTTTTCATTGCCACCCTGGCACTCGCCTCATCTGCAGCGGTTGCGAACGTTAACGAATCCGGTGGCATCGTGCTCATCGAAGCCGAGTCCGTCCCCGCTGCCGGTGACTGGCGTAAAGAGAGCTCAATCGGCGGTTACAAAGGCTCAGGCTACCTGGTTTGGCATGGCGCGAACGCATTCGGTTTGAACACGGCTGGTCGCGGCAAGCTGACATACCGTTTTCGAATCAATAAAGCCGGTAACTATCAGTTGCGCTGGCGATCACGCATCACCGAAGGCAACAACCCAACCGAAGCAAACGATTCTTGGGTTCGTTTCCCAACCGGGCGTAACGTTGCCGGAGAACAGCCGATCAACACCTGGACCAAGGTGTACATGAACGGCTTGAATCAATGGTCGTGGGCATCAGCCACTGTGGATCATGTAGGCCGGCCCATTCGGCAATATTTCACAGCCGGTGATCATGTGATGGAGATTTCCGGACGTTCAAAGGGCCATGCCATCGATCAGATCGTGCTGTACCACTACCAGTCAGTTTCGTTCGGAACCGCCAAGTTTGATCGATTAACGCCATCAAGCAACACCAACACACCGGCGCCACAGCCTGCACCTGCACCTACACCTGCGCCCGTGCCTGCGCCCGCGCCAGAACCTGCGCCTGCTCCTGCACCCGCGCCAGAACCTGAGCCAGAGCCTGCGCCCGCGCCAGAACCCGCACCTGCGCCAGTAGTGACACCGGCCTTTGAAACCCCGAGCGTCGTGGTTGATTCGTCAGTGAAATCCGTTGAAGGTTTGTATGCAGACGTCTATTCAAGCTCTGCGCTGGAGCTTTTCTGGGACCGACAAGCGGATGTGGGTGTGAGCTATCGAATCACGGTTGATGGCGAAACGCGAGACACCACCAGCGGCACCAGCTATTTCTTTGACGGGCTCACAGCGGGTAAGGAATACAGCTTCGGTGTATCAACCGTCAGCAGTGCGGGAACTGAATCCAATCCAGTGATCGTCAAAGCAACTCCGGGTGCACCGGCGCAAAGCAATGGCTCTGGCACTCAATCTCCGCAAAACGCCAGCCTGGTGTGGTATTCGGTTACCGCGGCTGAACTGTTTTGGGACAGAGCGCCGACGGCGGCCAACATCGTTGGCACGGACGTCTACCGCGATGGCAATTTTATAACCACGGTTCCTGGTAACTCATTTTTTGACGACACCCGGCAGCCAGGGCAGGACTACACGTACACATTGATCGCGATTGATGGTGCAGGTGGTCGGTCAGCGCCAGCCACCGTCACCCCGTAGTCTTTAGGTATCGGTATTTTATGACGTGATTGGTTAGTGCTTAACTCGGTTCAGCAGTTCGTTCAGGTTAAGCACTTCCACGTCAGTTAAATCAGGCCACGAAAATTCGCCTGAAACGTCCAAGTGTACGGTCGCAACCTCAGCGTTGCGGCCGGCTTGTAGATCAAATAAGAAGTCTCCCACCATGACGCTGGATTCTGGGGTAGCGTTCCATCGCTGCAACAGTAACTCCACGCCCGCACCATCGGGTTTGGGTGTACAGCAATCGCGACTAACCACGTATTCGTCGGCAAAGAAGTGGCGTAAACCACAAGCGTCGAGCGTCGCGTGAGCTATGCCTTTGCCGTTACGCGTCAGAATACCTAAGTGCGTGCCGGTGCTTTTAAGATGCTCCAGCAGATTTGACGCGCCTGGTTGAGCGGTAGCTTGTTCTGCAATCTCGTATTCCATAGCGTCTAACTGCTTGTGTAACTGTGCAGCTTCGTCTTCTGGCAACTCCGCTAATGCTTCCAGGATTGGTTTGCCAACAGGCAGACCCAGCGTTGCCCTTATGGCATCAAAATCGTGGATGGCGTTCGTTAAGGTGCCGTCCATGTCAAAGATCCAGTGTTTTCTTTCGTGTAGTTGCAAAATGATTGCTTCTTTTGTTGTTGTACTAGTCTTTAAAAAAAATTATTCGGTATCTAAGCTTCGGTGGGTACCGTCGCATAGAGGTACCTTTGCGCTGCTACGGCACCCACAGAATGCCACTACGCCGTCTTTTTCCGCGGTGTATTTAATGGGGTTGAAGTCTGACCCCTTATGACTGCCATCGCAAAACGGCTGTTTGGAACTGAGCCCACACGCACACCAGAAGTAGGTCTTACCCGATTCTACGTCCACTCGATAGGGAGCGTTTTGAGTTGCTTTGCCAGTAGCCATAAAAGTCATGCCTTGAAAGTTAACAGTGATTGTGCGGGTTGATTGGTTGCTATGCCAACCAGGCTGGTTAATAAACGATAGCTCACCCAAACTGCAGCGAGAATGAATGGCCACCATAGCCCATAGGTGACACCAATAAACATTCCGACCGCGTAGGTTGCGGCACCTACCCAAAATGTAAACAGCTGCCAGCGACAATGCTGAATCCATACAGGCTGCTTTAACCGCTTTAATTGGCTGAGCGTTAAAAACATACCGAGTACGGCCGTGACCCCAAAAAGCACATGCAGCGCCTGTAGTACGAGACCAAGAACAGCAAAGCGTTTTTCAACGTTGGGTGATGTTCGGTTAGTTTTCACCAGCCGCCTCGGGTAAGCCAACGGTCAAGTTGTTCGATACGGTCGTTACCCCAGAAAAGTTCATCGTCCACTTTCATCATGGGCGAACCGAATACTTTGTTTGCAAGTGCATCGTCCACAGCTTTTTTCAAACGTTCTTTAACCGCAGGATCTTGTAAACCCTCAATTAATGCGGCGCTATCGATCCCAACAGTTGCAGCTGTGGCAACCACCGTCTCCGCATCGCTGATATTTTTACCGTCAACGTAGTAAGCCTTAAACAAAGCATGCACCAGTTCATCAACCATCTGATTAATTGACGCATCGCTATGTTCTTTGGCCCACCAGACCGCGCGTGCCGCGGCCACTGTGGCGATAGGAAATTGCTCGGGGTGTTGATAGGGCAGTTGCACCTCGCGTGCAGAACGCTGAAAATCCATAACGGCGTAATCACCTTTCAACGGAAACGTTGTCAGTGGTGCCTGGCCACTGACCTTAAATATTGCGCCGAGCAGGATAGGGTGCCAATCGATGGTGCGCCCGTGTTTGGAAGCCACAGCCTGTATGCGTTGACTACCCAAATATCCATAGGGTGAGGAAAAATCAAAGTAGAAAGTCACAGGGGTAGGCATATTGATAAGCTCCAACAAACGGTAGGGTCACACGCTGGCTTTTAGGTTTCGACTGATAACCAAACGCTGAATTTCAGACGTACCTTCATACAACTGGCACACACGCACATCGCGTGCAATGCGTTCAACAGGGTAATCTTTCAAATAGCCATAACCGCCATGAATCTGGATGGCATCTGAGCATACTCTTTCCGCCATTTCGCTGGCGAATAGTTTGGCCATAGAGGCTTCACTTAAACACGGTAGCCCGGCATCGCGCAGTTTGGCTGCCCGCAAAACCAAAAGCCTTGCGGCATCCAGCTGCGTTGCCATATCAGCCAATTTAAAGGCAATAGCCTGGTGATTGATAATGGGTTCTGAGAACGCTTTTCGTTGCTGAGCGAATTCCAGTGCGTGCTCATACGCAGAGCGCGCCATGCCCACCGCCTGTGCGGCAATGCCAATACGACCGCCTTCCAGGTTACTTAACGCAATAGCGTAGCCCTGGCCTTCCTCACCCAGCAAAGCGTTTTTAGGGAGTTGGCAATTTTCCAGTGCTATTTGGCAAGTATCTGATGCGCGTTGGCCCAGTTTGTCTTCCACCCGGCTCACCACATACCCAGGATTGTTCGTGGGTACAAGAAAAGCGGAAATACCGCGTTTACCTTCGCCTGTGCGTGCGAAGACGATAGCTAATTCAGCGGTACTACCGGATGTGATGAACTGTTTAACACCGTTCAGCACATAGCCTTCGTCATTCGCTGTGGCTTTGCACGTTAGTGCGCTGGCGTCAGAACCAGAATCCGGTTCGGTTAAGCAAAATGCAGCCAGTATGTCTCCGGTAGCAAGTTTGGGTAACCAGTAGGCTTTCTGTTCGTCATTGCCGTAGTTCAGAATCGGCGCGCAGCCCACGGAGTTATGCACGCTCATGATGGTCGATACCGCGCCATCACCGGCCGCAATCTCTTCCAGTGCCAGGGCATAGCTCACTTGGTCGGCGCTGACACCACCCCAGCGTTCGGGCACCAACATGCCAAAAAACCCCAGTTCTCCCATGCGCTTGACGGCGTCTGCGGGAAAGCTGGCATTCTGATCGTGATCGGCTGCCTGAGGTGCCAAAACATTAGTGGCAAAGTCCTTTGCCGTTTGCTGTATCAGCGTTTGCGTATCGGTTAAGTCACTGGCAATCATTGCGGCCACCGAATACGTTTTTATACAATTCGCTCAACGGCAACTGCAACGGCTTCACCCCCACCAATACATAATGAAGCAATACCGCGGCGTGAATCTGTGCGCTCTAAACCATTTAACAACGTCACCAATATACGTGCACCGGATGCACCAACCGGATGACCCACCGCACAAGCACCGCCATAGATATTCGTTAAGTCATGCGGAAGACCACACTCTTGCATGGCCGCAAGAGTCACCACAGCAAACGCCTCATTGACTTCAAACAAATCAAAGTCTGTGTTTTTAAGCTGCAAGCGCTTTAACAAACGATCGATGGCGAACACCGGGGCGGTAGTAAACCACTCGGGTTGGTGCGCCCAACTGGAGTGCCCAAGTATTCTGGCACGTGGTTCTAAACCGCGTGCATCCGCTTCGCTTTGACGCATTAGAACCAACGCGGCGGCACCATCGGAAATGGAACTGGCGTTGGCTGCGGTTACGGTGCCGTCTTTGGTAAACGCTGGTCGCAAGCTGCGGATTTTTTCCGGGTTCGCTTTTTTGGGTTGCTCATCTTCATTAACCACGGTATCGCCTTTACGCGTGTGTATCGTGACCGGGGCGATTTCACTGGCGCACACATCATTATCAATAGCGTGACACGCGCGTTCTAACGATGTAATGGCAAAGTCGTCCTGCACTTCGCGGGTAAATTGATATTTAGTGGCAGTGTCTTCGGCGAAGTGCCCCATGAGTTTGCCTTCACTGTATGCATCCTCTAAACCATCCAGAAACATGTGATCTTTAACTTCACCGTGGCCCATGCGCATGCCACCCCGAGCCTTAGGTAGTAGGTACGGAGCGTTAGTCATGCTCTCCAGGCCACCGGCCACCGATACGGTTGCGCTGCCGGCCGCCAGCGCATCGTGCACCATCATGACCGCCTTCAAACCCGAACCGCACATTTTGTTGACCGTTGTGCAGCTCGTAGAATCAGGAATGCCTGCGCCCAACGCCGCTTGACGTGCCGGCGCTTGCCCCAAACCTGCCGGTAAAACGCACCCCATCAACACATCGTCCACATCTTCAGGTTTGACGCCTGCACGATCCAGGGCCGCAGCAATCGCGGTGCTGCCCAGTTGTGTGGCGGACGCTCCCGATAAAACGCCTTGAAAACTTCCCATGGGGGTTCTGGCGCCATCAACGATGACTATGGGGTCGTGGGATTGGGACATGGCTGTAGTACTCGTAACAGGGTAATCAATAAGTTTATGTGTTTTGCGGAGATCGGAGCTGTGCTAATCGTGCTTTACAGCGGGCTTCGATATCGTCAAATTCTTTGAGCTGTAATTCAATATCAAGCTGTTGTTGTAACAGGGTGGAGCGACTGTTCGTTATCTGCGACAACATCAAGTCTAATTGCTTGGCTTCGCCGCCCGGTTCATCATAAAGCTGAATCATGCGACGAATGTCGGTTAGGGGAAACCCCAGTCGTTTACCGCGCAACACGAGTTTAAGCCGTGTGCGGTCCGCCTTTTGATAGACGCGTTTCTGTCCTCGGCGGCTGGGGCTGAGTAGCCCCTGGTCTTCGTAAAATCGAATCGTACGGGTGGTGATATCGAACTCCCGGGCTAATTCTGAAATGGAGTATTCCTCCGGCCCCGGCGTGGGCTTTTCAGCGCATAGCGACATATGAACCCTCGTACACTTCCAGTTGACGTTAACGTAAACCTGCTACAGTATTATAACCACACCCAACCGCGCCGGGACTTTAGAGCCGTTATGTCTACTCCTGCCACCAACATCAGTTCGCCCGTGGCCAACGCCGGCCAGGTCACCCCACTGCGTTTCGTTACCGCTGCCAGTTTGTTCGATGGGCACGATGCCTCCATCAACATCATGCGCCGCATTCTGCAGAGCCTGGGTGTCGAAGTTATTCACCTGGGCCATAACCGCTCGGTGGCCGAAATTGTCAGTGCGGCGGTGCAGGAAGATGCCAACGGCATCGCCGTCAGCTCTTACCAAGGCGGGCACGTTGAGTATTTCCAGTACATGATTGATTGTTTAAAAGCACAGGAAGCAGGGCACATTCCCGTGTTCGGTGGAGGTGGTGGCGTCATCATTCCTGAGGAAATTGCCAAACTGCATGACTATGGCGTGGCGCATATCTACTCACCAGAAGACGGTCAGTCCATGGGCCTGGTGGGAATGATTGAACATATGGTCGAAACGGCACAGACGCTGCGAAGCCGTGCCCGGAGTCAGGACGCGAACTACCCAAAAACCGACGGAACCATCGCCATCAACGCCAAAGAGGGCGTGAGTAAACAACGCACAACGTTTGGGCTAGCCCAGCAACGGCCCCTAGCAACTTTGTTAACGGCAATTGAAAACAATGAGGTAACCGACAGTGTACTGACCCAGATGGCTGATGCCGTGGCGACCATTCAAAGGCCTGTCCCGGTACTTGGCATTACCGGCACCGGTGGTGCGGGAAAATCATCGGTTACTGATGAACTCATTCGACGGCTTCGGTTTGATCAACAAGACAACTTAGCCATTGCGTTATTGGCAATCGATCCCACTCGAAGAAAGAGCGGTGGGGCGTTGCTTGGAGACCGTATTCGTATGAACGCGATCGGCCATGAGCGTGTGTTTATGCGCTCTATCGCAACGCGAGATGCCAATGGTGAGGTACCCGCCTGTTTATCAAGCATGTTGAACGCGTGTCGTTTAAGCGGGGTTGACCTCATTATCGTCGAAACCCCGGGTATCGGACAAGGCGATGCGGGCATCGTGTCTTACTGCGATACATCGCTTTATGTCATGACGCCAGAATTCGGTGCGGCCAGTCAGTTGGAAAAAATTGACATGCTTGATTTTGCTGATGTGGTGGCGATTAATAAGTTCGATCGGAAGGGGGCAGACGACGCACTGCGCGATGTACAGAAACAGGTGCAACGAAATCGCGAAGCCTTTGATCAAACATCTGATGCGATGCCTGTGTTTGGCACCATGGCAGCACGCTTTAATGACGACGGTGTGAGTAGCTTATATCACGCGTTGTTGGCTTGTTTGCAACAACAAGGCTTAACCGTAAAACCGGGCGGGCTGCCTAATCCCAATGTACAGGCCAGCACGCAACTTAAAGACATCATCCCCAAAAACCGGCAACGCTATTTGTCAGATATTGGCGAATGCATTCGTTCGTACTATCAGCACATGCAAGATCAGGCCGACATTGCGCGCGAATTACAGCACGCCACCACCACCGCTGCATTGTTGTCTGAGGCAGCGCCAGACGCGCTTGCCAAGCTTATTGAAGCCAAACGCAATGCGTTAACACCGGGTTCAAAACAAGCTCTCGCCCAGTGGCCCGAAACCCAGGCACATTATCAAAGCCAGGCGCCTGAGCTTACGGTGGAGTCCTTAAGTGGCACGGTCTTCAACCGGGTGGCAACACCTAAATTATCCGATCACGGAGATTTATTAAACTGGCTAGCGCGTGAAAACTTACCCGGGTATTTTCCGTTTACCGCCGGTGTGTTTCCGTTTAAACGCAAAGGTGAAGACCCTACCCGCATGTTTGCCGGTGAGGGGGATGCGTTTCGAACTAACCGCCGTTTTAAAGCCTTGTCGGAGCATTCAGCCGCCAAGCGATTATCCACGGCGTTTGATTCGGTCACGCTGTACGGCAACGATCCGGCCGTTCGACCGGATATCTACGGCAAGGTGGGTAATTCCGGGGTATCGATTGCCACGGTTGAAGACATGCAAGCGTTGTATGACGGGTTTGATCTAACCGACCCCATGACCTCAGTGTCTATGACCATTAATGGTCCTGCGCCTACCTTGCTGGCGTTCTTTTTTATTACAGCCGTGCGTCAGCAAACTCAGGTGTTTATTGACGAGCATGGGCGTGAACCTAACGATGAAGAACGCCAAGCGCTAAAAGCACGAACCTATGCATCTGTGCGTGGTACCGTTCAAGCTGACATCCTGAAAGAAGATCAAGGCCAGAATACCTGTTTATTTTCCACCGAATTTAGCCTGAAAATGATGGCTGATATTCAAGAGTGGTTCATTGAGAACAACGTTAAGAATTTCTACTCAGTATCGATTTCCGGGTATCACATTGCCGAAGCGGGTGCTAACCCGATAACGCAGCTGGCCTTAACGTTGGCAAATGGCTTTACTTATGTTGAAAGCTATTTGTCTCGCGGTATGGACATCAATGAATTTGCTCCGAATTTATCGTTCTTTTTTAGTAACGGTATGGACCCTGAATACACAGTTCTTGGGCGAGTCGCTCGACGTATCTGGGCCGTGGCCATGCGCGAACGTTATGGCGCTAATGAACGCAGTCAGAAACTTAAATACCATGTGCAAACCAGCGGCCGCTCATTACACGCGCAGGAGATGGCCTTCAATGACATCAGAACAACACTTCAGGCCTTGATCGCTGTGTACGACAACTGCAATTCGTTACACACCAACGCCTACGATGAAGCGGTTACGACCCCCACCGATGAATCGGTACGGCGTGCCATGGCTATTCAATTGGTGATCAACCGTGAATGGGGCCTTGCTAAAAATGAAAACCCGAACCAGGGCAGTTTCATCATTGATGAACTGACTGATCTTGTCGAAGCCGCAGTATTAGCTGAATTTGATCGGATATCGGATCGTGGCGGCGTGCTCGGTGCGATGGAGACGGGCTATCAACGCGGCAAGATTCAGGATGAGTCCATGTTGTACGAGCATAAGAAACACGATGGCTCGCTGCCAATCGTCGGGGTTAATACGTTTTTACCTCCGGAAGCAACTGCGGAGCCGCTGATTGAGCTCGCGCGCTCTGAAGATGCGGAAAAAGACAGTCAGATTTCGCGGTTAAAGGACTTCCAAACACGACACGCTGAAGCCGCCGAAGCAGCATTGACGAAGGTGCAGCAGGCAGCAATCCATGGCGATAACGTGTTTGCCGAACTTATGGAGGCTGCAGAGGTGTGCTCACTGGGCCAGCTGACCGAAGCGTTCTTCCAGGTGGGTGGGCAGTATCGACGCAATTTGTAACACATCGACTAGTTAGCTAAGCGATTGATAAGTATAGGTTTGTAGCCATTCCTGCCAACCAGTGCTCGGTGGCGGGGTTCGGGCTGTCCTATACTGAGGGCACGTGGAAAAACCGCTGATACGCCTGTCGCTATGACCGTTTCAACTAGCCAAGCACCCGTAAAACCGCAGAACGACAGTGTGGCCTTAAAGGACGCCAGACTGGTCTATCGCGCCTGTTCCATGGCGTATGCCAGAAGTCTTGGCTGTGCATCCCCGGATGAGGTGATCGGTCGAACGGATCTGGATCTATTACCTGAGACAGTGGCACGTCAGCAGATGACGCTGGACACCCAAACCTTACGCTCTGCCAAGGCGGATATCAGCACGATCCGGCTTGGCAACAGCGCGAACGACGCCACATCAACGGCCGCGATGATTGTGCGCACACCGGTTGTGGGCGATGGCAACGTGGTGCAGGGTATTGATATTCGTTTAGTTGGGGGCCCATCCGTAGGGCAGCGACGCTCGGCCATTACGGTGGACTACGGGCTGTTAGTCAAAGAGGGCATTCAGGGTAGCCTCATCGTCAATGACAAACATGTGCTGTTTGCCAACGATGCAGCAGCTAAAACGCTGGGTTACGACAGCGTTGAGCAACTGCAAGCCAGTGCGGTATTGCATGATTTATTTACGCCCGAACAGCTTATCCATTTGAACCGGGCTGCTCTGACCGCCTCGACAGAACCGGATAAAACCACACGCGCCAGAGTGACCGCGCGCCGCCGGGACGGGCGAGGTGTGCGATTGATTACTCGGGCAGCCCTGGTGAACTGGGGGTCGAGCCATGCCACCTTACTGTCTTTTGTTGACATGGGGCCATCGGCTAAGCAGCCACCTGCCGCGGGCACATCCGATGTGGCGAGCATGCGGCAACGATTGGATGAATTGCAGCGCACCGTTGCGGTGAATGATGGTCGCGCGCACGGCATCACCACGCCAACCGCACTGACGCCAACACCCGCGCCTTCCACACCGGTTCAAACGACGACAGAAGCTGGCACCGGAGGCCTCGCCACGGTGGCGCAGCGTTATCACGACTTTGTAAAAGCCACTGCCGATTGTTTTTGGGAGCTGGATGAACGCCTGGTGTTTCGGTTCGTGTCCAAACAGGCGGAAGATGTACTTGGGGTGTCGTTAAATCATATGGTGGGGCGCTCGTTCCAACAGTGGCTGGAATTACCAAGCAACGTCAATGAGGCGAATCATTGGGCTGAACACATCCAGCGCCTGCACGACCGGCAGCCGTTTCGGGATACTGAGTTTCGTTGGTTAGTCGATGGCGAAACGCGAACGTTTAGATACAGCGGCATGCCAATTTATGATGCGAAAGATCAGTTCAAAGGGTATCGGGCCACCGTTTGTGACATCACCAGTTCAACGCGTAGAACCGAAGCGATTGAATACCATGCTAATCACGATGCACTCACCGGATTAGTTAATCGACGAGCGTTTGAATCGCAGGTGGAAGAGGCGTTGCAGGCGTCACGCAAGTCTCGTATTTCGCATGCCCTGTGTTACATGGACTTGGACGGATTCAAGGCGGTTAATGACACCAGTGGTCATGAAGCCGGTGACGAGTTACTGCGACAGTTAGCTCAGTTGTTCGATAGCCTGGTGCGAAAGAGTGATGTACTCGCCCGGCTTGGTGGTGATGAGTTCGGTGTGTTCTTATACAAGTGCAAAGTGGCCGAAGCCATCAAGCTTGCAAACCAGATCCGTCACGAAGTAGAGAATTTCCAGTTCCCGTGGGGCGACCACACCTTTCAGGTGGGTGTCAGTATCGGATTAGTGGTCGTGGACGACCGCTGGGAGAATCTGGACAGTATTTTCCGGGCAGCGGATGCCGCCTGTTACATCGCAAAAGACGAAGGCCGTAACCGCGTTGTGGTTTACCGCGAAGGCTCGGGTAATACCAGTAATCGAAAAGTTGCCACCCAATGGGTAGAAGAAATTAATTCAGCGTTAGAAGACAACCGCTTTCGTTTGGCGGCGCAAAAGATTCTGCCGCTGGTCCACCAACCGGACGGTGTGCGTTTTGAAATGCTATCTCGCTTGGAATTACCCAACGGCAGCATTGTAAGTCCATCATCGTTTTATCCAGCGGCCGAGCGCTACGGCTTATCGTCAGCGCTGGATCGGCGTGCAATCGAACTGACGATACGATGGTTGTCGCAAAACGAGCCCTTAGTGAATGAACTGCGGCATGTGTCGCTGAACCTGTCCAGTGGCTCATTCACCAGTGCCGAGTTCGCCAGTTGGTTAATAGAGCAAGTGCAAGAATCGCCACTGCGGCCAGAGCAGTTCTGTTTTGAATTGGGTGAAACACCCATCATTGCAAACTTATCGGCCGCCTCGACGTTCATGCATGAGCTCACTGGTATTGGCTGCCGGTTCTCGGTAGATAAGTTTGGCTCGGGTTTATCGTCGTTTGGCTACTTACGCAAATTGCCCATCGACTTCCTGAAAATCGATGGGCTTTTGGTTCGCGATATATTGGATGACCCGACCGACCTAACCATGGTTAAAGCCATCTGTGATATCACCCGCTCCATGGGCAAACGCACAGTGGCAGAACACATCGAAAGCCCACGTCTGATGAACGCTGCACGAGACGCTGGGGCAGATTTCGTGCAAGGCAATCATATCGGTCAGCCAGAGTTAGTCTCCATCTATTAAGCGTTGGTTTGTGTAGCATCCCCAACCGGCTTGGCTTCCTTACCACCTCGACGCCAGGTATGGAACTTCTTTAACCACTTCAGCACAAGCTCGGGTTGGTGCGCGCGTTTCCATTCGCCAGCCACGTATTTATTGGATTCTGCCAAGGTAGGGTAAATATGAATGGTGCCCAGAATCTTGTTGAGCCCAATGCCGTGTTTCATAGCCAACACATATTCAGAAATTAAGTCACCTGCGTGTTCGCCTACTATGGTGACGCCAAGAACCTTGTCTTTGCCTGGTACGGTTAACACCTTAATAAAACCAAAGTCACTGCCGTCTGCAATTGCACGATCTAAATCATCAATGCCATAACGAGTCACTTCATAAGGAATCTTTTTCTCTTTCGCATCGGTTTCGTTCAAGCCCACGCGCGCGACTTCAGGGTCGGTAAACGTAGCCCACGGAATCACCCGGTAGTCCGCACGAAATTTTCGTAACGAACCAAACAAGGAATTAACCGCGGCGTACCACGCCTGATGTGCAGCGGTATGGGTAAATTGATAGGGGCCCGCAACATCCCCAACCGCATAGATATTGGGGAAATCGGTTTGCAGGTAATCGTTGTGCGCGATAGTCCCGTTCGGATTGGTACCAATACCCAGTTCTTCCAATCCGAAGCCTTCAACACGAGCGCGTCGACCCACCGCCACAATGATTTTGTCAAAGTCGATGTCCAGCGTGTTGCCATCTTGTTCTGCGATCAGGACATCCCGGCCATCCACTTTTTTAAAGCCAACCGCTTTGGTGTTAACCATGACGTGAATGCCATCGGCTTCAAACTTAAATTTCACCATGTCGGCCACTTCCGGGTCTTCCCGACCCATGATCGCCGGTGCCATTTCGACTTGATACACCTCACTGCCCAGCCGCCGGAACGCTTGTGATAATTCACAACCAATCGGGCCACCGCCAAGTACCACTAACTTGGGCGGTAAGGTATCCAGCTCCCATAAGTTATCTGAGGTTAAATAATCCACCTCGCTTAAGCCTGGGATGGGTGGCACAAATGGGCGAGCACCGGTAGCGACCACGATATTACGTGTGGTCAGGGTGTCACCGTTCACGCTAACCCGCCACGGGTCAACGATGTGGCCTTCGCCTTCGATAACATCCACCCCGAGGTCTCGATAACGTTCAGGTGAATCGTGTGGCTCAATTTTTTTGATAACGCCGTGCACCCGCTCCATAGCCGCTTTGAAATCCACATCAGCGGATGCGTTAACCACCCCGTACTTCTCAGCGTTATCGATACTGTGTTTAAGTTTGGCGCTTTTGATTAAGGCTTTGGATGGTACGCAGCCAGTGTTCAGACAATCTCCACCCATACGGTGTTTTTCAATCAACGAAACTTCGGCTTTAACTGCTGCACCAATGTAGGCGGTAACCAAGCCACCAGAGCCCGCACCGAGCACCACAATGTCGCGGTCAAATTGTTCAGGTTTGTCATAGCCTTCGTACACTTTCTTCGCCTTGATAAAGTCGATAATTTTCTTCGCGACGATAGGGAAAATACCCAGTAAGGCAAATGAGGCGATTAATTTGGGAGACAGGATTTCATTGACCGCTTCAATGCTGGCGAGTTGAGTACCCGCGTTTACAAAAACAGCCGTACCCAACAACATACCCACCTGACTCACAATGTAAAAAACACCGGTCTTAATTTTGGTTAAGCCCATCACCAGGTTAATCAGAAAAAACGGGAAGATCGGTACCAACCGCATGGTGAATAAATAAAACGCCCCTTCTTTTTCAACGCTTTTGTTGATGGTTTGCAGCTTGTCGCCAAATTTTTCCTCAACGGTGGAACGTAAAACGTATCTGGATACCAAAAATGCCAGCGTTGCACCGATGGTGGAGGCGAAGGAGGCGATCAGTAAGCCCACACCCAACCCAAAGATGGCACCCGCCAACAGCGTTAGGAAAACAGCACCTGGAATGGACAAGGCGGCCACGACCACATAAACCAGAAAAAAGCTCCCCGCAATGAGTAACGGATCTGCCTGATACATGGCGTCAATTTTGGCCTGCTGCGCTTTGATGCTTTCAAGCGTTAGCAGCGAGCCAACATCGAAAATAGACGCCAGCACAAGGCAAATAACCGCGCCGAGAATGAGGATGAGCTTTTTATTCATTAATTGTCCTGGCGGTTCACAGCCGGTTGTGTTGAATGAGTTGCGAGTAAGACGAGTACACTCTGGGGTAGTTCAGTCTTACTAGATCAATATTTTGTGAGAAATCAAAGATCATCCGAAACGGTTGCTCAAAATTCGTCCAGCCTCACCGTTTTCCTGCCCGGCTGGGCTGATGACGCTCGTTCCCCGGTGCACCCCGCACCGCTGATTGAGTCGGTGGAATCCGCCTTGATACACACACTCAGTGGCGTCACCTCCGAATTAAATGCGCTGCCTGGCGCTCAGTGCCGTTGGCAGCAACCGGCCGGTGAGCCGACGCTTCCCAAGGGCGCTGTTTGTGCCGACCCAGTTCATTTAATCGCAGGCAGTGATGACGCACAGCTCGTGCCTACCGCTCGCTTAGCCATCACTATGGACGAAACCCGAGCGCTCGTCGATGAACTTAATGCGGTGCTGGGTGATGCGCGGTCCGGTTTTTTGGTGGATAGCGCAGGCCACTGGTACTACCACGGGCTTGAACCGGCCGCCTTGAACACCTTGCCAACCTCCGCTGTCGAGGGACATCCAATGACGGGGGTAATGCCGAGAACCGTTGAGGCCCGGCCGTGGCGTTCACTGTGGTCCGAGGTGCAAATGGCGTTACACCAAGCGTCGGTCAACCAGGCCAGACAAGCTCGGGGCGCACCGGTTATTAATAGCCTGTGGTTTTGGGGTGGTGGTGTACTGCCGGAACTAAGCGTCGATTCGTCGGTGGTGGTATTCAGTGACGATGATTTTGTTCGCGGCCTGACCCAAGCGCTCAACATAGAATGTTGTCCAATTGAGCAAGCGACTCAGCTAACGCTGGACAAGCCTACCGAGCAAGCCTATGTGGTGGTGGATACCTGTTTACTAGCTGGCGATAAGGATCGCTACGACACCGTACAGCGCGCGAGCTTTTGGTGTGAACAGCTCGCCCAGTATGTGGCGGCGGCGCCCGGTCTACGAGCTGAATTAAATGGGCTCACCGGATGTCAGGAAGTGATTCTGCCTGCTGTGGTAAAGCCACGGTCTGTGTTGTCCCGTTTGGCGGATCTATTTCAAAAATGAGTGTTGCCGAGCCCACTGAAATCATAAGACGAGCGGTACCGACGCTGCCCCAGCGCTTGCACGCCAACAACGTATTGCACCGGGTGTTAGCGTCACGGGGCGTTGCTGCATCAACTGAATTGAACTATGCCCTGGCAGACTTGCCAACGCCTGATGAGTTGCCTGACATTGACTTAGCCTGTCAAAGATTATTGAAAGCGCATGTTGAACAGGAATCAGTATTAATCGTGGGTGACTACGACTGCGATGGCGCGACCAGTACAGCGCTCATGATGCGCGCGCTTGGTGAGATGGGTTACACACGTTTAGCGTATGTCATTCCAGACCGAGTCAAACACGGTTACGGTTTATCGCCGGCGGTTGTAAACCTTGGCATTGAACAACACCGTCCGAGTTTGATTGTGACCGTGGATAACGGCGTATCCGCCCATGAGGCAATTGATTACGCCACAAGTCAGAAAATTGATGTGGTGGTAACCGACCATCATTTGCCGGGTGAGACCTTACCCGAGGCGGTGGCGGTGGTGAACCCGGCAAGGTCTGACAGTCGCTTCGCAACAAAAAACATTGCAGGTGTTGGCGTGGCGTTTTACGTGCTGATCGCGCTACGCAAAAAATTACTGGAAGCGGGGCGCTTAGCGCGAAGCGTGCGCCTGGCGGATTGGCTTGATTTAGTGGCCATCGGCACCGTGGCGGATGTTGTGCCCTTGGACAGCGTTAACAGAACACTCGTAGAGCAGGGCCTTAGACGGATTCGCGGGCGAGCCTGTGTGCCGGGTGTATTGGCTTTATTAAACGCCGCCGATAAGGACGCAAGTGTTGTTTCGTCTACGGATATCGGAATGACGCTGGGCCCTCGCTTAAATGCGGCAGGACGCATAGATGACATGCAAGTGGGTGTTCAGTGTTTACTCGCGGATGATGTTCAAACCGCAACGCTCTTAGCGAATTCTTTGCAGGGGTTGAATAGCCAACGCCGAACCATCCAGCGCGAGATACAGGACGATGCTGAACGGATCGTGGAGGCAGTGGCTGAATCAACCGGCCCGTCAACGGACGTTTTTGCTTACGCCGTGGCGGATCCAACCTGGCACCAGGGGGTCATCGGGATCGTGGCGGGGCGATTAAAAGATCAATTGGGGGTGCCCGTGGTGGTCTTTACCGCCGACGGTGAGGATCAGCTAAAAGGTTCAGCGCGCTCAGTGCCAGGCGTCAATATCCGGGATGTGTTTTATCAGATAAGCCTTGCCTTACCTGAAGTGGTCGGCCGGTTTGGGGGCCATGCCATGGCGGCGGGTCTTACGATTCGTGCGGACGGTTTTAGTGCGTTCCAACAGGCACTCGTAGCGGAAGTTACGCGTGTGTTAAACGGAAAAGTGCCAGTGAAGAGTTTTCAGTCGGACGGCGCTCTGGCCCTGGATGAACTTACATTAGATACCGCGCTGCTGCTGGCCTACGCTGCACCGTGGGGGACGCAGTTTGAAGCGCCCTTGTTCGATAACGCGTGCGTTGTTCAGTCGTCAAAATTGGTGGGTGAAGGACGCCACCTTCAAGCTCAGCTTCGACCCATTGAAGAATCTACCGGTCGCGTCGGTGCTGCTGTGCCAGCCATCTTGTTTGGCGATACGCGTGTGCTTTCGCCTGGCGACACGGTGCATGCGGTATACGAATTGTCGGTTAACCGATACCGAGGGCGCGAATCCGTGCAGATGATTCTCAGGCACCTTGCCGCGCCATAGGGCAGTACAAGCAACTGAATGCGCTAAACTTTGGGGGTTACGCCAAAGCGAATTAGCCAGCGATGATTGAGATAGCCGCCCACATCACCCACATCGAAGACCTTAAAACCCGAGCAAACACGCTCCGGGGGTATCTTTGACTACGATGGGAAAAAAGAGCAACTGGAAGAAATTCTTCTAGAGCTTGAAGACCCTGCCATATGGAACGACCCGGAGCGCGCACAGAAGCTAGGGCAGCAGCGTTCTACCTTGCAAGATCTGGTTGATCTGATTGACTCACTGGAGTCAGGCCTCGGCGATGCCAAAGATCTACTGGAGATGGCTCGTGAAGAGGACGACGAAGAAACCCTGGCGTCCGTAGTTGAGGATTTGAACGATTTTGAAACGCGAGTGGCGGCTTTGGAATTTCGTCGCATGTTCTCTGGCGAACAAGACGCCAGTAATGCGTTTTTGGATATTCAATCGGGCAGTGGCGGCACTGAGGCACAGGACTGGGCTGAAATGCTACTGCGCATGTTCCTGCGCTGGGGTGAACGACAGGGGTTCAAAACCGAGTTAATTGAAGCGTCTCCCGGGGATGTGGCTGGTATTAAATCTGCCACCATTCAGTTCACCGGTGAGTACGCCTATGGCTGGTTACGCACAGAGACCGGTGTGCATCGCCTGGTACGTAAAAGCCCGTTTGATTCTGGCAACCGTCGGCATACGTCGTTTGCGGGTGTATTTGTTGCCCCGGAAGTGGATGACAACATCGACATTGAGATCAACCCGGCTGATTTACGCATCGATGTGTATCGCGCCAGTGGGGCAGGTGGGCAGCACGTAAACCGAACCGAGTCAGCGGTGCGCATTACGCATGAGCCGTCGGGCATCGTGGTGCAATGCCAGAATGATCGCTCGCAGCATAAAAACAAAGCCACCGCCATGAAGCAACTGCAATCGAAGCTGTACGAAGCTGAATTACAGAAACGCCGCGGTGATCAGCAAGCGGTCGAAGACAGTAAAAGCGATATAGGGTGGGGCAGTCAGATTCGATCTTATGTGCTCGACCAGTCCCGCATCAAAGACTTAAGAACTGGCATTGAATCCAGTAATACGCAGGCCGTCCTCGATGGCGACTTAACGAAATTTTTAACTGAAAGTTTAAAAGCCGGTTTATAAGAAACATCATGAGCGAAGATAACCTACTCATCACGCAACGTCGCGATAAGCTGAACGGATTGCGTGAAGCCGGCGTGGCTTTCCCAAACGACTTTGTGCCAACGCATCAAGCTGGCCCGTTGCACGCTGAGCATGACGGCAGTGAAAAAGAAGAATTTGACGCACGGCAGATTCCGGTCAGTGTCGCCGGCCGATTGATGTCACGCCGGGGCATGGGTAAAACCACCTTTGCCGGCTTACAAGACGTTACCGGGCAAATTCAGTTGTTTGTTAATAAAGGCGCGGCAGGTGAAGAAACGTTTGATGCGTTTGGCCAGTTAGACATCGGTGACATCATTGGTGTAGAAGGCGAACTGTTCATGACAAAAACCGGTGAGTTGTCGGTGAAGGTTTTGTCTATGAAGCTCCTGACAAAATCATTGCGGCCACTGCCAGAGAAGTATCACGGATTGTCTGACACGGAGACTCGTTATCGTCAGCGCTATGTTGATTTGATCATGAACGACGAGACGCGTCGTACCTTTAAGCTACGCTCTGAAATCATCGGCTACATACGTGATTTTTTGATTGCCAAGGAGTTCCTGGAAGTTGAAACCCCGATGATGCACGTCATTCCAGGCGGTGCAACCGCGCGTCCGTTCGTGACACACCATAACGCTTTGGACATGCCATTGTTTTTGCGCGTTGCGCCCGAGCTGTATTTAAAGCGGCTGGTAGTGGGCGGGTTTGATCGCGTATTTGAAATCAACCGAAATTTCCGCAACGAAGGTTTGAGCACACGCCACAACCCTGAATTCACCATGCTCGAGTTTTATCAGGCCTATGCCACCTACGAAGACTTGATGAATTTAACGGAAAGTATGTTTCGGGGATTGGCAGAAGATGTTATCGGCACGACTGACATACCGACAGAAGATGGGGAAAGCACGTTTGATTTTGCTAAGCCATTCACGCGTCTGAGCTTGTTCGATAGTTTGCTGCAATACAACGAAGGGTTGAGTGCGGCTGACATCGATAACGTTGAGTCAGCACGAAAAGTTGCGGAATCGCTGAAGGTTCGTGTCAAGGACAGCTGGGGTTTAGGCAAACTGCAAATGGAGATCTTTGAAGCCAGTGTAGAAGAGAATCTGCATGATCCAACGTTTATAACGTTATACCCAACTGAAGTATCGCCTCTGTCACGACGCAACGATGCTGACCCTAACGTCAGTGATCGTTTTGAATTATTTGTCGGTGGCCGAGAGATTGCGAATGGTTTCTCGGAGCTGAACGATGCCGAGGATCAGGCTGAACGTTTTCTGGCGCAGGTGGCCGAGAAAGATGCCGGGGACGACGAGGCCATGCACTTCGATGCTGACTACGTCAGAGCGCTTGAGTATGGCTTACCACCGACGGCTGGGGAAGGCATTGGTATCGATCGCCTGGTGATGCTACTTACCGCATCACCGAGTATTCGCGATGTGGTGTTGTTCCCGCACATGCGTCCGGAAACAAACTAAGTTCCTAGCGTAGCGTCCAGGTACTCACTTCGTCCAGCTTACCGTTGGTGGTAAGCGTTTGCACCACCGACAGTTGTTTGCCTTCGCTTCGTACTTCGGTAGTTCTTACGCGCTTGTACCACGGCGCGTCGTTTGCATTTCTCGGGTGGAACACAGGCTCTTCGGCCAACAGGCCGTCACCGCTCTCGGTTGCCTGCCAGGCGTGTATGGGCGGGAGTTCCAATCGCATCCTGCGCCACAGTTGAGCCTCAACGTTTTCAGCGCCTGCACTAAAGCGCCAGCCGTTATCTGCCGTCCCTTGACGGTGGATATCGTCCAGCTCAAATAAGCGGGTGCGCAACCGTACCGTGGTTGATGAGCCAACACAGTCGGTCACGCTTAGCGAACCGGTTTCAAAATCGACAGAATTCAGTGCACGCAGTAAGTCGCGTGTTGCAGGCGACTTATCGTGATTAGCGGCTGTGCGGGGGGTTATCAGCCGGTCGCTAACCCGGGGTTTGTGCACTAAAACCTGCGTTCCCGTGGAGCGATCAAATCGGTCTAAACACGTTTCTTGCGACATGGGCGTGTTAAGAAGACTTGTGTTGGCGTTTACCGCACTGTGAATCAGTGTAGACGCTACAATACCGGCAGCCGCCGCGGTGAGGAACGGTTTTTTCATTTGCATAGGCTAAGCCTTTTGTGCCTGGCTGCGGGTGTAGCCAGCTCTCACTTTGAAGCGATGAGATGCGTACTGCTGCACGAATTGCTGTTCGTATTATTAAATGAAAGGGAGAAGGGCCCACCCGAGGGCACGTATCTCACGGCTCTGCCAGACCAATATTCCATGAAATATTTCATCCGATTGCTACTGCTGTTCATCATTTCACCGTTTCGAAAGAAGGTGAAGCCGCTTGCGCCGTGCGTTACCCCGTTTCGGGTTTGGCCTAACGACATTGATTTGTTTGGGCACATGAATAACGGTGTGTACCTCACCATCATGGACCTCGCGCGCACTGATATGTTGATCCGCTCCCGCATGATGGGTGGTGTCATTTCACGCAAATGGTATCCCGTGGTTGCCGCAGAAGCCATACGATTCAAGCGCTCGCTAAAGCCGTTTACACGTTATGAAATTGAAACCGAGGTGGTGTGTTGGGATCACCGCGCGTTTTACATTGTTCAAACCTTTACCCAGGGTGACAACTTCATTGCCAAAGCGGTGGTTGAAGCTCGATTTTTGTCTACCTCAGGCCGCAAGATTCCGGCAGCCGATTTAATTGAACTGGCCGGGCATAAAGAAGCCTCACCCCCGATGCCAGAGTGGATTGCCAACTGGCAGAGCGCACAGCCTGCAATGAGCGATGTGAAGTACATCGAGGAATAAGCTCTATGGCCGCTTGGATTATTGCTCAACATGAGGTGCTGAAACTGTTCGGCACTCGGCGTGGTTGGCTGTCACTGTTAGCTTTTGCGTTGGTTTGGGGCATTATCTATGCGTTTGTAATAGAACCTGCTGCGCGCTTGTTGTCCAACCAGGAAACCACGGGTTTGATTGGGCTGCTGCTGGGAGACCAAGCCGACCGTTTGATCAACAATTGGCGCACACTGGAAGTGTCGTTGTATTGGCTGGTCGCGTTGTACGTGATGCCGTTCTTCGCCATATTGGTGTCAGCCGATCAAATTGCGTCAGACCGTGCCCGCGGTACGCTACGTTATTTGACTCTACGATGCAGCCGGTTGACGCTTTACTTTTCACGCTTCTTCGGCCAGCTGGTGATTATGGCGTTGTTGGTGGCGGTCACGTATTTTGGCTCCATTGCCATGAGTGCGCTGCACGATGTGCAGCGAGCGCAGCAGATGTTGCCGGATGCACCCGCGGTAATTTTTAATGTCTGGTTAGTCCTGATGCCCTATGTGGCGTTAATGTCATTGCTGTCGGTACTGGCGCGCTCTTCGCGACAGGCCACGGTGTTTTCAGTCGTGCTTTGGATCGGTGTTTGGTTAAGCATCCGTTTCGTACAAAACCGCTTCGAATCAGCCACGTGGTTAAGTTATGCCGACTGGATCATGCCGGGTGCTCAAATCAGAGGCTTGCTGAGCTTAAGCGATTGGGAAACGCTGCAACTGGCACCGATACCGTTGGCGCACACAGTTGTGTTACTGCTGATCGGCGCGGTGTTCATGTGGAGGCGTGACTTATGAGCGTGATACACATTGAAAACTGCGTTAAGCAATACGGCTCAGTTAAAGCACTTGATAACCTAAGCTTAACCTTGGACGCCGGGCCGCCCATAGCGTTGATTGGGCCAAATGGCGCGGGTAAAACCACGTTATTCAGCATTCTGTGTGGATACTTACGGGTTACTCGCGGCAGTGTTAGCGTGCTGGGTGAAGCACCGGGCTCACAATCCTTAGTCGGGCGGTTAAGTTCCATGCCGCAGGATGCCCGCATGGATCCACACTTCACGGTGGGCCGTCAGTTAACGCAATACGCACGGCTTCAGGGGTTATCCAGGTCAGAGGCAAAGCGCGATGTAGAACGCGTGTTGTCTATCGTTCAATTACCGGATGTGGCGTCGATGCGCCCGGAAGCCTTAAGCCACGGTATGCGAAAACGCGTGTCTTTAGCGCAGGCGTTGCTTGGCAACCCTGAACTGATTCTTCTGGATGAGCCCACCGCGGGTATTGATCCACCCAACGTCAAAATTATTCGTGATTTGGTGTCTGAACTGAGTGCGCACATGACGTTTGTGGTGAGCTCGCATAATTTGGATGAATTGGAGCGGCTGTGTAAAACGGTTGTGTACTTAGAGAACGGCCAATTAAAACAGACAGGCACGGTTGCAGCCAGCAGTGCAGAAGACGATGCCACCTTAACCATCCGTTTGGCCTCTAACACACACGATGAGGCCTTTGAGCAGCTGGCCAGCAACATTACGGGTGTTGAATCAGTGGTGCGCCTGGCTCAAGGGGATTTTCGCCTGGTT
Source organism: Granulosicoccaceae bacterium (assembly GCA_020629835.1). GTDB lineage: Bacteria > Pseudomonadota > Gammaproteobacteria > Granulosicoccales > Granulosicoccaceae > Granulosicoccus. The sequence goes on along the minus strand of JAHDCO010000013.1, from coordinate 46,974 downwards.
TGTGACACGCCCGCAGAACTAACCCCCGTCGATGAGCGTTTACTCGCCGCACTTCGGTTAGCAGATATTCCATACCGCCAATTGGTGCGTGGCCGCAGCCTGGAAGATCGTTTGTACGGCGGTTAAGTGCTCACTCATTCAACTAACGGTCAGAGCGGTGACCGTCGTTGAATCAAGATGTGACAATTTCCTGACTTGAAATCTCAAGCTGGCCGGTCAGTGTTCGATGAACAGGGCAGCGATCGGCAATTTCCATTAGCCGTTCTCTTTGCTCAAGCGTTAAATCCCCGAAGAATTGAATATCCCGTGCAATGCGATCAAGTTTCTGAGGCGTTTCCTCACAACCTTCGCAGTCCGTGTGGTGCTCACGTGTGTGTTTAAGCTTTACGGTGACATCGGTTAAGGGCCATTGCTTACGGTTGGCGTACATGCGAACGGTCATGGCGGTACAGGTACCGACGGCGGCCAGTAAATGTTCATACGGGTCAGGGCCTTGATCTTTACCCCCAACGGCCGTGGGCTCATCAGCCAGCCATTGATGCTGGTCACTGAATACGTTCAATTGAAACGCATGATCACGCTCGGCGACAAATACTTCGCCTTTAGCCACCGACGGCAGTGCATCCTGTTCACCCGCCGATACAAATCGAGTTGCCCAGGCTGAAATGACACTGGCTACATACTCAGCATCATGCGCTTGCGTTAGTAGATGATCTGCTTTATCCAGGCTGACAAAACTTTTTGGGTGTGTGGCTGCTGTGTAAATAAGTTCTGCCTGGCGGATATCTACCACTGAATCGGTGGGTGCGTGCATAACCAGTAGATCGGGTTTCAAGGCGCGAATGTCGTCTACGCTGGTATTACGGATGTCGTCTAAAAATTGCTTTTGAATAGTGAACGGGCGTCCGGCGAGTTTCACTTCCGCGCTGCCTTCTTTTTCAATGGTATCTACATCAGTTTGGAACTGATGCTCCACGTGCTGGGCATCGGCTGGTGATCCAATGGTTACCACACCCTGACATTCGGGTACGGCAAGTGCTGCGCGCAAGGTTGCCGTGCCGCCCAGGCTATGACCCACCATCAACGTGGGTGCTTCATAGTGCGTACGTAAAAATTCAGCCGCTTTTATCAGGTCTTGTACGTTCGATGAAAAGTTCGTCATAGCGAAATCCCCCTCGCTATGACCGATGCCGGTGAAATCAAAACGCATAACGCCATAGCCGCGTTTCACCAACGCGCGTGCGATACGGGATGCTGCAACAATGTCTTTGCCGCATGTAAAGCAGTGTGCGAATAGGGCGTAAGCCAACGGCGGCGTGTCTGGCAATTCCACCAAACCTGCAAGGGCTGCATCAATGCCACCTTTGAATTGAACTTTATCTCTTTGTGGCACGGGTAATTCCTATATTTGCAAGGCGCTTGTGGCGAAGGGCTTAAGGCCGAGTCGATTGGCTTGTTCGTAACGGGTTCATTACTCAGTGACCGATACACGCTCAATAAGTTCTTGCAGAGCAGGCTTGGCGTGTTCAAACATCAGGGGCTGGGCTTCGGCTGTTGGGTGCACACCATCGGGTTGAAAGTAGTCTCGGCTGGTGGCGATGGGCTCCAGAAAAAAGGGCACCAGCGCAGCCCCTGTGGCATCAGCGACTTTTTGAAAGATCTCGGCGAAGCGACGAGTGTAGGCTACGCCGTAGTTCGTCGGAATCTGCATACCGAGCAGCAGCACTTCAGCGCCGGCGGCCTCACTGTCCATCACCATCGTGGTGAGGTTTTCGCGCATGTCTTTAAGCGAATAGCCGCGAAGCCCATCGTTACCGCCGAGTTCGATAACCACAATATCGGGCTCGAAGCGTTCCAAGGCCTCTGGTAAGCGAGCCACGCCGCCACTGGTGGTATCTCCGCTGATGCTGGCATTAATGAACGTCACATCACTGTCAGTGGCCTGGAATTCCTTCTCAGCCAGGCTCACCCAGCCGTCTTTTTCGGCTAGGCCGTACGCGGCACTGATGCTGTCACCCACCACAAGTACCGTGGCGGAAAACGCGGTGCCAGAAAATAGAAACAGAATGAGGAAACCAATTGTGCGCATGAGGTGTCTTGTTCAACGTGTATTCGTCACTAGTATGCATCGACCGCTGGCGCTGCGAGTAGTTCAGTTCACACATTGCCTTGCACAACTGTAGGGAAATGAGCTTTGCACTGGGCCACTACGTACTAGCCAGGGATACCCCAACAATCCTGTCCAAACCCACCAGAGTCATGCATGAACGAACCGGCCATTGATTTATCTGCTGCGCCCACCCCGGATGTGGCCCCCCTGATCGCATCCGATGTGGTGAAGCGTGTCACCGGCCCAGGAGGTGAAATGACACTGCTGCATGGGGTTAGCATGCAAGCTAACGCGGGCGAGGCGGTGGCCATTGTCGGGCCTTCCGGCTCAGGCAAATCCACCCTGTTGGGTATTCTGGCTGGGCTGGATGCACCCACAGAAGGTGAGGTGACTTTGCAGGGGCAGCCGTTGTCGCAGCTTGATGAAGACGGGCGCGCCAGGCTGCGGGCTGAGTACGTGGGTTTTGTTTTTCAATCGTTTCAACTGTTGCCGGGTTTGTCGGCTTTGGAAAACGTTATGTTGCCGTTGGAGCTTACCCAGCAACAAAACGTCAAAGAGCGTGCACTGGCCGCGTTGGATGAGGTGGGCTTGTCAGAACGGGCCGGTCACCACCCGTTGCAGTTGTCTGGTGGTGAACAACAGCGCGTCGCGGTTGCTCGAGCGTTTGTTTCCAAACCGAAATTACTGTTCGCCGACGAACCCACCGGAAACCTCGATTCTGCAACCGGCGATCGCGTGGCAGAACTCATGTTCGAACTTCGCAAGTCTTCGAATGCGGCTTTGGTGTTAGTGACGCACGATGACGACTTGGCCGCTACCTGCGACCGTCGCTTTCGTATGGCGGATGGCCGGTTGAACGAACTATGACGCGCACACAGCAAATCGGCTTTGCGTTTAGAGCGTTAAGGCGCGACTTGGCCGCTGGTGAGTTGCGGGTTCTGGCACTGGCGTTAGTGGTGGCGGTTGCGTCCGTTACCGCAGTTGGTTTTTTTACTGACCGGGTAGGCCGAGCAGTCCAACAGCAAGCCGCTGATGTGTTAGCGGCGGATTTATTGGCCAGCTCGGGTACACCGGTGCGTGATGAGTGGCTGCAGGAAGCGCAGGATCGAGGATTAGAGACCGCGCTGCACACACGTTTTCCCAGTGTAGTGATTAACGACGATGATGAATCACAGCTAGTTGCAGTGAAGGCAGTGTCCGATGCTTATCCGTTGCGCGGGACTTTAACGCTTGCATCGCTGGATGCGCCGGATACCGCGGCAAATCTTGACGCACCTGAATTAGGAACCGCATGGATTGATCCGCAGTTAAAAGACATCCTGCAACTGTCGCAAGGCGATACGCTGGCGTTGGGTACAAAAGATTTCACGGTAGAGCGCATCATTACGTTTGAGCCGGATGCGGGTGAGAACTTTATGGATTTATCGCCGCGAGTGATGATTCATGTGGACGATCTTCCCGGTTCTGAACTCCTGGTAGAAGGAAGCCGTGCGGTATACAGCTTATTGATGGCAGGCGACAATGCGGCTGTCGATGGCATGAGTCAGTGGTTTTCTGACAACTACGCAACCGAAGCCCGAGTTCAAGGCGTCAGAGATGGTGGCCCACAATTGCAGCGGGCGCTGGATCGGGCAGAAACCTTTTTAGGTTTAGCCTCAGTGGTTACGGTGTTACTTGCCGGCGCTGCGATTGCGTTGGCCGTCAGGCACTTTGCGTTTAAGCAAGCCGATGCCAGTGCGGTGCTTAGGACCTTAGGCGCGAGCCGGCAAGATGTTATTGTCTGGCTGATTATTCGGTTAGCGTTAGTGGCCATCATCGCCAGCGCTATCGGCGTGACGGTAGGTTGGTTAGCACAGCTGGTATTGGCTGATTTATTGTCAACCTGGTTCAGTCTGGCATTGCCCGCGCCGGGTATCCAGCCACCTATCGTGGGCACATTAACCGCCTTTATTACTCTGGCAGGTTTTGGCCTGTTGCCTGTGATCAAGGCAGGGCAAGTCCCGGTTATGCGCGTGCTGCAGCGCGACTATTCGGGTTTACAAACCAGTTCGGTGGTCACTACGGTCCTCGCGCTGCTGGCGACATTTTTAGTGGTGTGGTTATTGTCGGGTAACGTGCTGCTTAGTGCCATTGTTGTGATCGGCGTCGTTGCGATGCTGGCGGTGTTTGCTGTGTTTGGCAAGTACCTTATTCGTGCGGTTCGTGTGCTTGCTGGTGCGCGCTTCCGCTTAAGCGTTGCCGGTCTGGAGCGGCGAGCGGCAAGCAGCGTGGTGCAGTTATCCGCATTTGCCATGGGTATTATGGCCTTGTTGCTGATTGCCATCGTGCGCGTAGATATTTTGACCGCATGGGAGCAAGACCTGCCCGATGATGCACCCAATGTGTTTGTCGTGAATATTCAACGCGATCAGGTACCTGGGTTTAGTGAGCGTTTAATAGAACAGGGCATCGAAAGTAACGGCTTCTTCCCGATGGTGCGTGGTCGCATGGCTGCCCACAACGGTGTGCCTATCGTTCAGGAAGTGATGAGTGAACGTGACGAGCGCCGTGCACGGCGTGAGTACAACTTAACCTACGCAGATACGCTTCCAGCGGCGAATGAAATCGTTGCCGGCGAGTGGTGGGCTGAAGGCACCACCGAAGCGTTTCTTTCGGTTGAGCGTGAGTGGGCAGAGGAGTTTAATTACGTCGTGGGTGACACCATGACATTTCGAATTGCGGGTGTTGAAACAACCGGTGTTATCAAAAATCTTCGCGAAGTGGACTGGGAATCGTTTCAGGTTAACTTCTTTGTGGTGGCGTCCTCGGCCATGTTGCAAGAATTTCCGCAAACCTTTGTTTCCAGTTTTTATCTCGATGGCGATTTTTCTCAAAATACCTCCGCATGGGCACGAGAATTTCCCGGTATTGCCACGCTCGATATTGGTGCAATCGTAACGCGCATTAAAACCTTGATGGATCGTGCTTCGCTTGCTGTGGAATATGTATTTTTCTTTACGCTGCTGGCTGGAACCTGTGTGCTTCTAGCTGCGGTGCAAAGCAGTCAAAACGAACGCATAAGAGAGTCCGCCTTGCTGCGAGCGCTGGGCGCGTCGCATCAACAGGTACGTCAGGCGGTGGTGGCAGAATTTGCCATTTTGGGGCTTATCGCCGGGTTTTTAGCGGCCCTTTTTGCAACTGGCATTGCCTGGGCACTCAGCCGGGAAGTGTTTGAACTGCCGTTTACGGTGAACCCCAGTTTATGGTTGTTCGGTGTGGTTGGCGGTGCGGTGGGTATCAGCATTGCAGGTTACCTGGCTACGCGCAGCGTGCTGCACACACCACCGATCATTGCGCTGCGCAATTCCACCTGACACAGCCGCTTTGGGTGGTTAAGCTACCGGGGTGAAACACGCATTTAGCCAAGATGTTGAACTGCTGTCGACGCGCGAAGGCGCGTTGCAGCTGCTGTCAACCAACTGCAACGACGAAGAGCGGGCGTTGTTGGCAAAAGCGGTGGACGATTACATCGCAATTCGTGATGAACGCACGATGTATCCGGACTCGTTGCTCGTGGCTGCACAATTAAAGGGCATGCGTGCTGATGTACCAACGCTGATCGCGGCGTTGTTTGGCTCCGACGTCTCAGAGCGCTTTTATTCCAGTGACAACATTGCACTTCGATACAACGACGAATGCCGGAAAGTTATCGACGAAGTGCGTTGGCTGAATCAGTTAAACGTTGTTGAAATCAACCCTGAACAAAATGGTAGTTTAGGCTCGCGTGATCAGGCAGAAATGCTTCGGCGTATGCTGCTGACCATCATCGAAGACATTCGTGTTGTGCTCGTGAAACTGGCTTTCCGAACTCAGCGTTTGTATGAGTGTGTAAAAGATGGTGATGCTGGCATAAAGCCAGCCATGGTGGCCGTAGCCAACGAAACGCTGAGCATCTACGCTCCAGTGGCCAACCGTTTAGGGTTGGGGCAGTTAAAGTGGGAGTTGGAAGACATTGCCTTTCGCATTGTTGACCCGGCGGCCTACAAGCGTGTAGCCAAAGCGCTGGAGGAAAACCGGGCATCGAGAGAGTCCTACATTCTGACGTTCGTTGAAACGCTCGCGTCCAAACTGCGCGATAACAACATTGGCGATGCGCACGTGTTCGGCCGCCCCAAACACATCTATAGCATTTGGCGAAAGATGCGCTTAAAGCGCATTGAATTTACCGAGCTGTTTGACGTTCGAGCTGTGCGTATTTTAGTGGATGACTTAGCGCAGTGTTATTCAGCGTTGGGGGTCGTACACAGCACCTGGACACCGATTACCCGCGAGTTTGATGATTACATCGCGAGCCCCAAAGAAAATGGGTACCAGTCACTGCATACCGCAGTCATCGGCCCCGCTGGCAAAGCGGTGGAAGTACAAATTCGTACCCACTTAATGAATGAAGACGCTGAAAACGGCGTGGCGGCACATTGGGCTTATAAAGAAGGCCGCGCCGCAGACCAGCAGCAACAACGTAACCTAAATGCGTTAAAACAGTTGTTGGATGAAGCCGATGATGAACAAATTGTTGAGGGCTTAACTCAGCAATTGGGTTCCAGTCGAGTGTACGTATTTACCCCGAAAGGGGAAGTCGTTGATTTGGTCAGTGGCAGCACACCGTTAGACTTCGCTTACCATGTACATTCAGAAATCGGTCATCGCTGTCGAGGTGCGAAAGTTAATGGCAGCATCGTCCCATTAACCTACACCTTGCAGAACGGCGACCAGATTGAAGTCTTAACTACCCGTGAACCGGCACCCAGCCGTGATTGGTTGAACAAGTCGAACGGGTACTTACAGAGTTCACGCGCCAGGTCCAAGGTGCGTTCCTGGTTCAACTCGCAAGACCACGCGCAACATGTGGCCGATGGCCGCGTCATTATCGATCGTGAATTAAAACGATTAAAGACGGTAAGCGTGTCCATTGATGGCATTGCTGAGCGCTTAAGCTTTGATAAGCCAGCAGATTTGTTTGCAGCAGTCGGTCGCAATGACATCACCATCCCACAAATTGTTGGCGCTATTGATCATCTGGCCAAACCCATCGATAAGATGCCAGAACCTCTGCCAAGGCGTGTGCGTAAGGCTGCCGAAGAGGGTGGGATTCAGGTGCGAGGCGTGGGCAGTCTGCTGACGACTATGGCCACGTGCTGTCAGCCTGTGCCTTATGACAGCATCGTGGGATTCATTACCCGTGGCAAAGGTGTCACTGTGCACCGTGAAGATTGCCCGAATATTTTGAATTTACGTGAGAGTGAGCGTGAGCGTTTGATCGATGTTAGCTGGGGTGAGGACATATCCGGTCAGTACCGCGTGGAAATACGTGTCATGGCTTTTGATCGCCAGGGCTTGTTGCGAGATGTATCCACTGCCTTGTCGAATCATGATGTGGACGTGGTCGAGGTGAACACCAAAAGTAACGAAACTGACCAAACCGCTCAGATGCGGCTTACGCTGCACGTGTCCAGTATTGCTGATCTCACCAGTTTGATGGCCAGCGTGCGCCAATTGAGAAACGTGCAGTCGGTAGAGCGCGTGGTCTAAAGCGGCTTTCGTTATACTGGCCGGATGGCAGGAAATACCTTTGGCAAGCTCTTCACCGTTACCACCTTCGGCGAAAGTCACGGCTTAGCGCTGGGCGCTGTGGTGGACGGATGCCCTCCGGGGCTCCCATTAACCAGCACCGATTTACAGCTGGATCTTGACCGGCGCAAACCCGGTACCTCTCGTTATACCACCCAGCGTCGCGAAGCCGATGAGATCGAAATTCTATCGGGGGTGTTCGAAGGGGTTACCACGGGAACGCCTATTGGGTTGGTGATTCGGAATACCGATCAACGCTCGCGCGATTACGACAAAATCAAAAGCCAGTTTCGCCCCGCCCACGCGGACTACACCTACCAGCAGAAGTACGGCATTCGGGACTATCGGGGCGGAGGTCGATCCTCGGCTCGTGAAACCGCAATGCGCGTGGCGGCTGGCAGCATCGCCAAGATCGCTTTGCAAAAACAGTTCGGCACCACCGTGTTTGGGTACCTGTCCCAATTGGGTCCGATAGAACTCGACCGCAGCGAATTTAATCGACAGGCCATCGAACAGAATCCGTTTTTCTGGCCCAACGAAGAGCAGGTGCCGGAGCTTGAGGATTACATGAAGCGATTGGTCAAAGATGGGGATTCGATAGGTGCCAAAGTGGTGGTCGAAGCCCATGGTGTGCCGCCGGGCTGGGGCGAGCCCGTCTTTGATCGATTGGATGCTGACATCGCGCATGCGCTGATGAGCATCAATGCGGTTAAGGGCGTTGAGGTAGGCGCTGGTTTTGCGTCGGTATCTCAACGCGGTACAGAGCATCGAGATGAAATCACTCCCGAAGGGTTTCTGTCGAACAACGCCGGCGGCGTGTTAGGCGGAATTTCCTCCGGTCAGCCAATAACCGCAGCGCTGGCTTTGAAGCCCACATCCAGCATTCGTCTGCCCGGTAAAAGCGTCAACGTTGAAGGCGAGTCCATTGATTTAATTACCACCGGGCGCCATGATCCGTGCGTCGGCATTCGGGCCACACCGATTGCCGAAGCCATGTTGGCTTTAGTCCTGATTGATCATGCCTTGCGCCAACGCGGGCAGAACGGTGCGGTAGAATGCACCACCCCCATTATTCCACCTGAAGCGTAACGATACTCATGGCATATAAAGCCGAAGGCCGCGTGCACAAAATTTTCCCCACCGAGCAGAAGACCGCCACGTTCTCCGCACGCGAGTTTGTTATTGAAGTGCAAGATGGCCAGTACCCACAAATGGTGAAGTTCCAGCTCACTCAAGATAAGTGCGCCATCATGGATGACTACAACGAAGGCGATCAAGTCGTTGTTGATTTCGATCTACGCGGTCGCGAGTGGAATGATAAGTACTTCACCAACTTAAATGCCTGGCGTGTGGCGAATGCAGGCGGTGAGAGTGCAGGTGGATCGGGTGGTGGCAATGCACCTGATGATGCAAGTAAGTATCCACCGTCGGCTACGGATGCTAGTGCTGATTTTGATGATGATATTCCGTTTTAATCCATCGTTTGCGATGTAACTTGCTGCTTGAAAGCAGAGAGCAAACGATTTCGATTGGTATCATCTTTGGGCATTACAAACATAAACTTTAGTAAGACAAGCTCAAGCTGAGGAAGCGATTGGAGTCGCTAACTTCTTTCTCTCTAATTCTTGTACTCTGCATAATTCTTACTTATTTTCCCATTAGTCTTTGAAACTGAAACCAGCGCAGTTGCGTTGGATCTTTTCAGTACAGGACTACGACCATGAAAATTTTCGCCGCAATCTTTTTTATTGCGCCTCTTACCACGGGCCTAGCGCACGCTCACGTCAGTATTGCGATTGACGGTGAGCAGCGTTGTATCACATCGGATGGCGTACCTAATCATGAGGTGGGTACCTGGCGGCCTGGGGCTGTTGTTGAAGAACAAAATCATCGGTTTTGTGTTGATGCAGAGCCGGTACTGACGGATACCATCACTCGGAGAATTCATATCTCAGGCATGACGCTCACGGGTATTCCACTTCGTCCTGGCACCGCCGAATATTATGATCCGACGGCAGAGAAAGGATGGTCACGTGACCGTTCTTCGGGATGGAATGTGGAGGGTGTTGGCGGTCTCATCATGGACGCTCAAAATGCACATGTGGATGGTGATGGCATGTACCACTATCACGGTATTCCTGAAGCGGTGGTGAGTGAACTCAGCGGAACACTGTTTGCGTATGCGGCGGATGGATTCGAGATCCACTACGTCGGGTCAGAAGTGCAATCTTCTTATCAACTGAAAGCTGGAGAACGTGACTCCGGTCCCGGTGGTCTTCACGACGGCACCTATGTTCAAGATTGGGAGTACGTAGAAGGATCTGGTTCGCTTGATGAATGCAACGGCGCCTTGGTAAACGGTCAGTACGTTTACTATGCAACCGATACGTTCCCGTTTTTCCCGCGTTGTTTTAAGGGGAACGTATCGGCTGAGTTGATGGCTAGACAGAGGAACTAGTAATAGTAATAAAGAGTTTGGTATACATGAGTCGTAACGATTAACATCGTTAGTAGTTGCTAAGAGCGAAATCAGCAGCAATCCCTTTCATAGCAGCCTTTAACATCAAAACTTCGATAGCGTACTTTCTACAGAAGACTGGTTGCAGAAGATAATTTCAGTTTTTAGTTTTAACTAAGATTCATTGATGTACAAATTTAAGTAATTTGGTTTCGTTGCGACTCGTGTCCTTTAATTCTTGCGGTTAAACGACTGATATCACTTGGTTGTTTAGCCTGTTGTAAGTCGCGTTTAGCTTCGGTCAGGTTTCGATGTGAACGATTTGGTGGTAATAAAGTCCGCTCTTTCACAATGACCCCGGTAACCTCTACAGGTTCCCTATATTTCGTTCTCTCTTTCTTTTTGCAATGTGTGTGTCCGTGTCGGTGTATCGTTCTCTTAACTTCCCAAATTAGATCGCCAGAAACTCTGTCACCGGAAAGCGTAATGTCGTCGGCGTAGACTGAGAGCCGACAATTGGTAGACACTGCTAGGCCATGTATCGCGTCCCACATTTCGGAATACGCCAAGTACGCAAGGATCGGGCTACATGGACTGCCTTGGGGAAGTGAATCACGGAAACATACAATGTCACATAGGATTGCTGAAACATCCGGTGAACATTGCATACGTTGCCTGAAAAACCACGCTATTTTGTTGCAGGAACAACTGGGATAGAAGTCTGCAATATCTAGCAAATGATGGGTGTCAGACCGTTTGTGGTGGTGAGCATTGTCCACATAAGAACGACCTTTTACAGGAGAAAACAAGTAATCCGGAGGTTGAATTCTCTGCAGCAGATTAGCAATCCTTTTTTGAACACTTTTAAGTTTTGGATTTGGTGCATCTATCCTGCGCGTTCCGTTCCCATGTGCTTTTGGTTCATCAAATGATCTGTACCGTTTGTTGCTTGTGCAAAGGGAACTAAAGTCATTCGGGCTAATGAAAAGTAGGTTTGCAAGTTTTTTCTTGGTCCTCAAACGATAGAAAGGGCTCGATTCTAAAGAATGGTATTTATTTTTTTTGGGCATTCCCTAGCTCGGTTTTAGTCTCAATCAATGCTAAAAAATTCAACACTTTGTTCGCAATTACGCCTCTTGCCTTGAGTGCTTTCTGAGAAGATGAGAACTCAGTGTTCATGTTTTCTGAGAAAAAGAGAATGGAGGATGCAGATATTTTGAAGATGCGTGAGTAATTCTCAATAATTTCTAGTGAGGCTGTTTTTTTTCCTCTCTCGATCTCTGAAAGATAGGAAACGGATATGCCTAATTCTTTCGCAAGTTCAGCCTGTTTAAGATCATGATAGACACGTATCAGTCTCAATGCTTCCGACAACATCAGCGGTTCCCTGTTTGCTTGCTCCGTTAATAAAAAGGAACACGACCTAGCTACTGTTCCACTCTTGAATCCACTGCCATATCCGGTATACCAGAATAGCGAGTTTCACCAACAACCGTAGCAAAAGAGGCGAACGCAACCAACTTGGTAGGGCTCGTTTTTTTTCCTCTTCTTTCGGTCGCGACGGCTGCTTGCTGGTTTTTAAACCCATCAGGGTTCTCCTGTGTTGCTCCATGCAAAATTGCATCGAGGTCATCCCCAACACAGGAACGGACTGCAGCGCGTTAAATCCTGTTTATGCGACACCAGAGTCATCCTCTGGTGTCGCATTCGCCGATTCTTGGCTCGGTGCTCGTGTGAGGCGCCGGGCGATCGATGTGGCGAATGCGGTAGAGGCTTTACACCCCCTCGAGTCGATCTAAGACCGACATCTCAATGTAATGACTTCTTCTTCCGTTACTCCAGAATGGACAGCATACACAGAATTCGCAAAAATGGGTAAAAAATTCGCAAATAGCGAAATTAATTTTCCGGCCGGTCTTGGCATCCGTGCTCTTGACTGTCGACATGCTGCCTGAAGCGTAAGTACCAACACTCGTAACGCTTTATCTGCGCTGCTTTTTGTGTTCGCCCTAGGTCATGGCGCTTGGGGCCTGTCGGTAAGTATTTGACGTATCAAATTAACGTCGCATGAGTGACCAGCGTGCCGGAAATTGGCAATACCTTATTTAGCTGAGCTAACTTTCCTAAGAAGCCTGGATTGAAAAAGCATGAATCGAGCATCAAGCCCCGTTCACGGCCAAATAAACCGAATACAAAGACGTCTGCCCACAGATAAACAAACGATTACGTTTGGCTCCGCCAAATTCAACATTGGCCACCATTTCTGGTATCTGAATACGGCCAATCAGCGAGCCGTCGAAGTCATAACAGTGCACGCCATCGGCGGCGCTGGTCCACAGTCGTCCGTCACGGTCGAAACGAAAACCGTCAAACATGCCGGAAGTACATTCAGCGAATTCGGTGCTGTCAACAACCGACTTTTTATCAACCGATAACGTAAAGCGCATGATGTGTGGCACCAATGAGGGGTCGTGACTTGCACCGGTATCGGACACGAATAAAAAATCACCGTCTGGGCTAAACGCTAAGCCATTAGGTTTTGCCATGCTATCGATTGGGCGAGTGATGTTTCCATCGGTGTCTATGCGGTAAACGTGGCAGTCCATTTCGGATACGGCCGCATCACCTTCGTAGTCTGTCGCGATGCCATAGAACGGATCGGTAAACCAAACCGAACCGTCACTATTAACGACAACATCGTTAGGCGAATTTAAGCGCTTACCTTCGAACGAATCGGCTAATACAGTTATCGAACCATCGAACTCAGTACGCGTTACTCGGCGTGTTAAGTGCTCACAACTGACCAGGCGCCCTTGAGCATCGCGGGTGTGGCCATTGGTGTTGTTGGCCGGTTGCCGAAACGTAGACACGTGGCCATCGTTTGCGTCCCAGCGAAGAATTCGATTGTTTGGAATATCACTCCACAGTAGGTAGTTGCCCGCTGGGAACCACACCGGGCCTTCGGCCCATCGGCAGCCTGTGTATAAGCGTTCCACATTCGCATGCCCGATCACGCACTCATCAAAGCGTGGGTCTAATCGAACGTAGCCAGTGCCTTCTACCGCGCCAAAACTCATACTGCTGCCTTAATCGAATGTGCTTGGGGGCAGTATATCGATTAACGCGTTACCCGCACGGCTCAGCGTGCGTTCTGTGCGCACGACATGCCCCAATTGCCGCCGCATGCTCAAACCCTTCAATGGAATTTCTACAACTGAGTTATCCAGCATGGATGCGGGCAAGACACCCCAGCCCAATCCTACTGACACCAACATCTTGATGGTTTCCAGATAGTTGGTTTCCAATGCCGTCTGGATTGGCAGTGCGTGCGACGCTAAGGCGTTGAACAAAATTCGACGGGTAATGGTATTTCGGCTGGGTAACACCGCAGGGTGGTGCGCGAGTACGGAAACAGCTTGCGCAGCAAGCTGTTCGGTTTTCGCTTGCGTAGCAAGCTGTTCTGAACCCTTCGCCAACGGATGATCCGGAGCCGCGACAATCACCAGTGGGTCATCCCAAACCAGCGTGCTGGTTAAGCTGGGTGCGTTCGTTTCCGGCAGCGTCACAATGGCCAATTCAATATCGCCATTCGCCACTTTATCAATAGCCAGCTCAGAATCCAGAAACAGTAAGTCCAGCTCCACCGCGGGGTGCTGTTGGGTGAAGGCCTTTAAAATAGGTGGCAGCCGGTGAATACCGATGTGGTGGCTGGTGGCCAGGCGCAAGCGGCCCGCCACGTTATCGCCCAACGACAGGATGGCGTCCCGGCTGGCCTGGATATCGGCCAAGATACGCCGGGCACTAACGAGCAAGCTGGCGCCCGCTTCGGTGACTTGTAAATTTCGGCCTAACCGGTCAAACAGGGCAACACCGAGATCTTCCTCCAAACCAGCGATGCGTTTGCTGATGGCTGGCTGGGTTACGTACAGCTTCTCAGCCGCTCGAGAAAAGGAAGCTTCATCTGCTACGGCTACGAAGGACTCCAGCGCTAAGGTATCCATGATCAGTATTCCTATGAGGAATGACAAAGATGAATACTATCAATTTGAGTAATTCGTTGCCAGGCCGTACCCTTAACAAAATTGAGGTTTTTGTTGAGGAATAGGCATGGCCGGTAAAACGCTGTACGACAAGGTGTGGGACGCACATTTGGTGGACGAGCAAGAGGACGGGACCGTTCTTTTGTACATCGACAGGCACCTGGTACACGAAGTCACGTCCCCGCAGGCGTTTGAAGGGCTGACCATGGCGGGGCGCAAACCCTGGCGCACGGGTTCGATGTTGGCGGTTGCTGACCATAATGTCCCTACCACCTCTCGCAGCGAGGGCATTGATGACCCCGTTTCCCGCTTGCAGGTCGAAACCCTGGATGCGAACTGCGAAGCGTTCGGAGTGACTGAATTTGCGATGAACGACCACCGCCAGGGCATCGTGCACGTGATTGGTCCGGAGCAAGGGGCCACCTTGCCAGGCATGACGGTGGTGTGTGGCGATTCCCATACGTCCACACACGGCGCGTTTGGCGCACTGGCGTTCGGCATTGGCACCAGTGAAGTGGAACACGTCATGGCCACACAAACGTTGCTGCAGAAAAAATCGAAATCAATGTTAGTGAGCGTAGACGGGCAAGTTGGCCCGGGCGTTACAGCAAAAGACATTGTGCTGGCGATTATCGGTGAGATAGGCACTGCAGGTGGCACCGGTTACACCATCGAGTTTGGTGGAGATGCTATTCAGGCCTTGTCGATGGAAGGGCGGATGACGGTTTGCAATATGTCGATAGAAGCAGGCGCGCGTGCCGGTATGGTGGCTGTCGATGACACCACCATTGAATACATTAAAGGTCGTCCGTTCGCGCCGTCAGAAGCGCAGTGGGAAGATGCTGTAGCCGCCTGGAAACAGCTGCGCAGTGACGATGATGCACAGTTCGATAAGGTGGTACGTCTAGATGCTACGACCATTGAACCGCAGGTCTCATGGGGCACATCACCGGAAATGGTGACGCACGTAGGTGGTGTGGTACCTAATCCGGACGCCATTGCTGATGAGGCGAAAGCCGACGGTGTTCGACGCGCATTGGAGTATATGGATTTAAAACCAGACACACCCATGACAGAGATCACGCTGGATCGCGTATTTATCGGGTCGTGCACAAACTCCAGGATAGAAGACTTACGCGCAGCCGCGGCGGTGATTAACGATCGTCAGGTGGCCGCCAACGTGAAACAGGCCATGGTCGTTCCGGGGTCTGGTTTGGTGAAACGGCAAGCTGAGGAAGAAGGCTTGGATAAGATTTTTGAGGCCGCAGGGTTTGAATGGCGTGAACCGGGTTGCTCTATGTGTTTAGCGATGAACGCTGACCGCCTGGAACCGGGTGAGCGGTGCGCGTCTACGTCAAACCGTAACTTTGAAGGCCGGCAAGGTGCGGGTGGTAGAACGCATTTGGTTAGCCCCGCTATGGCGGCAGCCGCGGCGATAGCCGGTCACTTTGTGGATGTTCGGAGTTTTGCACAATGAAAGCTTTTACTCGATTGAATGCACTAGCAGCACCGCTTCATCGGAATAACGTTGATACCGACGCGATTATTCCTAAACAGTTTCTAAAATCCATTAAGCGATCCGGCTTTGGCGTCAATCTGTTTGATGCGTGGCGCTACTTAGACGAAGGCTTTCCGGGTCAAGACCCGGACTCACGCCAACCGAACCCTGAATTTGTTTTGAATGAAGCACGCTATAAAGGTGCACAGGTTCTTATCGCTGGTGATAACTTCGGTTGCGGTTCATCTCGTGAACATGCGGTATGGGCATTGGATGACTACGGGTTCCGAAGCGTTATTGCACCAAGCTTTGCAGACATCTTTCACAACAACTCGTTCAAGAGTGGCTTGTTACCCATCGTGCTGCCAGCAGAAGTTTGCGCCAACCTGGCAGAAGCGTGTGAGAACACCGAAGGCTACACCCTCGATATCGACCTGGAAGCGCAAACCGTAACAACACCAGACGGTGAAGTGCACTCGTTTGAAGTAGATCAGTTTCGTAAAGACTGCTTACTGCATGGGTTGGATGACATCGGGTTAACGCTACAAAAGCGAAACCGAATCGAAGACTACGAAGCTAAGCGACAATCCTCCGCGCCGTGGTTGTTTAATACACAAGCTGAGTCATAACCACTCAGCGCAATGGCTGACTAGGGCGAATCAATGAGCACAACGATCCAACTGGTGATCGGTAACAAGAACTACTCGTCGTGGTCGCTACGCCCGTGGATTCTTCTAAAGCATGCGCGCATTCGTTTTGAGGAAGTGCGCATTCCGCTGTTTACCGAACGCGGCACCATCATGCTCAAGGAGCTGTGCCCTGCTCATCAAGTGCCGGTTCTGTATGACGGTGATCTGGTGTTGTGGGATTCACTCGCTATTTGCGAATACGTGGCAGAGAAATTTCCCGAAAAGCGGTTGTGGCCGGAGAACCCGCAGCAGCGTGCAACCGCCAGAGCCATGAGCGCTGAGATGCATTCCAGTTTTGCCACCTTGCGTTCGGCTATGCCGATGAACTGCCGTCGTGTGATTAACGATGTCGACATTGATAGTGAATTGCAGGCAGACATAGACCGTATGCAGCATCTGTTAACCGAAGCCTTAAACCGCAGCGGTGGTCCATGGCTGTTCGGTCATTACACGGTAGCTGACGCCATGTTTGCGCCCGTGGCGTCTCGATTCCATACCTATCAGGTAAAGCCTGCAGAGCCTGTCGCGCAGTACTTCAAGCGTGTGTTAGGCGATATGTCTATGCAGCAATGGTATTCGGACGCTGAACACGAAGCGGAAACGATATCCCGCGCTGAGTTGTAAAGCCGCGGCCCAAGTGAACTTTGACGGGCTGTGCTGACTACGGCGGCCCAATCTTCCCTGTAACTTTTTAAGAGAACCCCTCATGAGCACTGTAACGATTTTGCCTGGTGACGGTATTGGCCCTGAAATCGTGCATCAAGCCATGCGCGTTTTGGATGCCGTTAATACGTCGATGAACTTAGGCATTACCACCGAGGAACACGTGTTCGGTGGAGCCGCCTACGATAAACACGGTGATCCATTACCGGATGTAACACTTAACGCCTGCCGCAACAGTGACGCCATTTTACTGGGCGCAGTGGGTGGCCCGGTATACGACAAAGCGCCGCGAGACTTGCGACCCGAGCGCGGCTTACTGCGGTTACGCGCCGAATTGGATTTGTTCGCTAATTTGCGTCCGGCTATGTTGTTTCCTGAGTTGGCTGATGCCTCGTCATTGAAGGCCGAGCTTGTAGCCGGGCTCGACATGATGATTGTGCGAGAGCTCACCAGTGGTTTGTATTTCGGTCAGCCCCGTGGCATTGAAATACGTGATGGCGTACGCACCGGCTTTAACACCATGGTGTACAGCGAACCTGAAATTGAACGTATCGCTATTCGTGCGTTTGAAATTGCGATGCAACGCGGTAAGCGGTTGTGTTCAGTTGACAAGATGAACGTGCTGGAGGTGTCGGAGCTGTGGCGTGAAGTGGTGGAGCGTGTGGGGCAATCGTATCCTGAAGTTGAGCTGAGCCATATGTACGTAGACAACGCCGCCATGCAGCTGGTGCGCGCACCCAAACAGTTTGATGTGATGGTCACCGGTAACATCTTTGGTGACATCCTGTCTGATGCCGCGGCCATGTTAACTGGCAGTATTGGCATGTTGCCGTCAGCGTCTTTGGACTCTGAAGGTAAAGGCATGTACGAACCTATCCATGGCTCGGCACCGGACATCGCGGGTCAGGGCATCGCCAACCCACTGGCCACCATTTTATCGGTGTCGATGATGCTGCGTTACAGCCTCAATAAGGCAGCCGCGGCTGATGCTATCGATGCGGCAGTGTCAAAAGTTCTTAAGGATGGGTTGCGTTGTAAAGACATTGCCAATGATGCGGCGGCTAACGAAATAAAAATTGTGAATACCGATGAGATGGGTAACGCCGTTCTTTCTGCATTAAATAACGCGTCGTAGTGTTTGACACGATTATTTTCATTTAAGAAATAGTTAAGGTTTTAGGGTTATGAGTAAGACATTTGATGTGGCTGTGGTGGGGGCAACTGGCGCGGTTGGCGAAACCATGTTGGAGATTTTGCATGAACGAAATTTCCCCGTTGGAGAAGTTCACGCACTGGCCAGTTCGCGCTCTGCCGGTAAGCGAGTTGCGTTTGGAGACCGTCAATTAGTGGTGAAGGATCTTGCTGAGTTCGACTTCAGCACCGTGCAGATAGGGCTTTTCTCGCCTGGCGCCTCGGTATCCAAGATTTACGCACCGGTGGCGGCGTCGGCCGGATGCGTTGTGATCGACAACACCTCTCAGTTTCGCTACGACGATGACAAGCCGTTAATCGTGCCGGAAGTGAATGCCCATGCCATTGGTGATTACAAAGCCACTGGCATCATTGCTAACCCGAATTGTTCCACCATACAAATGCTGGTAGCGCTGAAACCTTTGCACGACGCCGCGCGTATTACACGTATTAATGTGGCAACCTATCAAGCGGTGTCGGGAACGGGTAAAGAGGCCATTGAGGAGCTGGGTGGTCAAACTGCGCGATTGTTGAATGCACAACCCATTGAACCGGCGGTTTACCCAAAGCAGATTGCCTTCAATGTACTGCCGCACATCGATACGTTTCAGGACAACGGCTACACCAAGGAAGAAATGAAGATGGTGTGGGAGACACACAAGATCATGGGTGACGATTCGATCCGTGTGAATCCAACTTGCGTGAGAGTACCGGTGTTCTTCGGCCATTCAGAAGCTGTGCATTTGGAGTTCGAGCGGCCATTGTCTGCAGACTCGGCCCGAGAATTGCTGGAATCAGCTCCAGGAATAGTGGTCATTGACGACCGACAGGACGGTGGTTACCCCACGGCTGTTACAGAATCTGCCGGTGCAGATGACGTTTTTGTAGGCCGTATCAGAGAAGACATCAGCTGTGAGAACGGTTTGAATCTCTGGGTGGTTTCGGACAACGTTCGTAAAGGTGCTGCGTTAAACAGCGTGCAAATTGCGGAATGTTTGGTTCGTGACCATTTGGCTTAAACGGGTTGCTGCTGCTGGTGAGTTTGGATAATTCGGCTATAACTTTAGATTAATTGGCTATAAATGCGTCCGATGAGTGACTTATCCGTTTGCCGGAACAGGTAAGTCTTTCAAAAGCGGCGTTTTTTTTAGGATACTAAAAGTGCGAAAACTAGCAACGGCACTGGCTGTCAGCATTGCCCTATCATCGAGTGCAGCGCACGCGTTGAGTTTAGGCGAGATCGAGATGCGTTCGGCCCTGAATCAGCCGATGCAGGCTGAGATTCAGCTGTCATCGGTTCGAGCGGGCGAGATGACGGGCATGATCGTGAAGCTGGCGTCTCCCGAGGCGTTTGCTCGTGCCGGTATCGAGCGAACCGATGCGCTAGCCGATCTGAGATTCTCGGTCGATCAACAATCCCAAACCATCGTTATAACCAGTCGCCGTCCGATTGTTGAGCCTTTTCTGAACTTCTTACTGGAAGTGGACTGGCCAGCCGGGCGCATGGTGCGCGAGTACACCGTGTTGCTAGACCCGCCGGTGTTCATGACACCCAACACCAGTTCGCGAGTGGATACAGCCGCTGATTCTCCGGCGTTGGTGCAACGCGACGGTGATTCACTCGTAACCCCAACACCCATTCTTCGCGACTCGGATGTGTTTCAGGGCGAAGTCATTAATCTGGAAGAAGACCCTGCCATTGCGCGCGCACGTGAAGCGGGTCGGGCAGCGGCGGCAAGAGCTGCAGCCGGCGATTTCCCAGTACAGCCGTTGACTGCTGATTCAGGCGTCGATTTAGGCGGTGAGGTCATCTCATTAAACGAACTGGGTAGCGACATTTCAGTAACTGAAGATCTGGGCGAGGTCATTAGCTTGACGGAGCTTGATTCCCCGCAAGTGCAAAATTTTCCACAACTCGATGAGAGTGGTTTACCTACCGTCGAGTTAATCGGTGGTGGTCAGGACGTTGCTTCTGACGTTGCCGGCACCGTTACTCGACCGAGTTCAAGCGCGGACAGTGTGACGGTTCAGCGCGGTGATACCTTAGGCACCATAGCGGATCGTTTGGCTGGCAACGGAGTATCAGCGCAGCAAATGATGATGGCGCTGTTAGCAGCGAATGAAAGTGCTTTTATCAATGGCAACATCAACCTTGTGCGAGCTGGCGCTAACTTACGCGTGCCGAGTGCATCTGAAGCGTCCGCCATTTCGCAAGCCGAAGCGCTGGCGAGCATCAGTGATCAAAACCGTCTGTGGCAGGAATACCGAGACGGTGTTCAATCAGGTCAACGGGCAACGCAGGTGGCCCGGGCGTCACAGGCAGCAGCAGCCTCAACCGCTGGCGCCGCGTCCGGCGGCGCAGCTCAGGATAGTGCGGCACCATCCGCAACAGACCTCGGTTTATCAGATTCCTCGAATACGTTAAGCGCAGATGCGGCGGCAATTCTTGAGAATGCTCGCTCAGAAGTGTTGCGACGCGACGAGTTAAGTATTGTTGCTGACAATGAATCCACTACCACAGCAGCAAGTGCAACGTCGGACGAGTCCGCTTCGAGTGATGCCGATCGCTTGGGTGAAATTAATAGAAAGCTTCAGCTAGCTCGAGAAGAGCTGGCATCTTCACGACGCGAGTCCGAAGATCTGGGTGATCAGTCAGCAGCGTTGCAAAGTACCGGCGAAAACCTGGACACGCTGGTTACGCTGCAGCAAAACGATATTGCCAAGCTGGAAGCTCAGCTTGAAGCAGCAAAGACCAACACCGCGGATAGTGCGGTTGCAGCTTCGGCTGAAAGTGCAGACACAGCAACTGGTGCCGTTAGCGATGCCGCTAATGGTGTTTCCGATACCTTAGCCGATGCTGGTGAAAACTCATTAGCCATGTTGAATTCTGCTGGTGACAGCGTAGGTGACACCTTGGCTAACGCTGCGGATAGCACCAGAGATGCAGCAGGTAACCTGACCGACTCAGCGTCAGGCTTGTTATCCGACACCACCCGTTCTGCGTCCGACACCTTACAAGGCGGTGCCGAGCAATTGGAATCGGTTGAACTCATCGCCGACCCACTGGAAATGAATAACACATCCGCTGATGCTGCCGGATCAAGTGACACAGCAGCGGCCACCACACCAACTGAACCTTCCCAGAGTTGGTTGGATGGCGTGATGGGCAGTAACTTAAAATGGATTCCAATCGGCTTGGGCGGATTATTTGGCTTAGGTTTGCTGGGTACATTGTTCCTGGGCCGTCGCAAGAAAGACATTGACGAAAGGGATCTGGACGATGTGGAATTTATCGATGAATTCAACGCAGTCGAAGATTCATCTGATTTTGATGGCTTTGATGACGATCATGATCGAGTAGCGGCCTCTGGCTCGAACGCGAGCAAAGTTGGCGTCGGCGCTGCAGCGGCAGCCGCTGGGGCAGCAGGCGCGGCAGCATTGTCCGGTCGTGACGACGCGGAACACGATTTCGACAATGCCCACGCAGGCCTGTCTGATGCCGATGAAACCACAGGCTTTGCCGGTGACGCTGATGAAATCGATCCTGATGACACGATCTCTGAAGTGGATGTGTACCTTGCGTACGGCCTGCATGGGCAAGCTGAAGAGCTACTGACAAAAGCCATTGATCGCGACAGTGACAACCCGGACTATCACGCGAAGTTGTTAGAGACTTACGCAGCACAAGGTAACGCTGAAGGTTACAACCAGGCCGCCGCGGGTTTCCAGGCAAAGTTTGGTGATTCCCACCCAGCCTGGTCTGATATATCCAGCCGTGGTAACGAGTTGGATCCTGGTAACGCACTGTATTCTGGCGCTGCCGCTACTGTGGCAGCCATGGGCGCAGGCCAGTTTGACGATGCACCTAGATTAGGCGATGACGACTTCGCCAGTGACGAAAGCCAGGTGGAAATCGCCAGTATGAATCGCGGTTTTGATGATGATGCGTCAGCCAACGTGGCTATGCCTGAGTTGGATAGCAGCACATCCGATGACGGTGAAGATGAATCTCATCTGATGGACCAGAGCATCGATCCTGCCTTTGCTTTTGATGAGGCTGATTTGGAAGCCACCGGTGATTTCTCGCAAATCGCGAACGAGATAGCAGCCGACGTCGGTGACGACACTGGCAGTCTGGACTTCCCTTCACTGGAAGGTGTCAGTGATTCGGTTAGCGATGCAGCCAGCGGTTTAAAAGATAACGTAACTGGTATTGCGGGCGGAGCAGCGGCTGCGGCAGCAGGTGTTGCCGGAACCATCGGCGGGAAGGCCGATGATGCCGTTAACGAAATTGATTTTGATGCGACCAGCATACAAGAGCACGATTTTTCCGAGTTAGGCGCATCAGCCGAAGACCTAACGCTCGACTTAAATCAACTCTCAGGTGATCTTGAGCTAGACAGTACAGAACTGCTAGATGACAGTCTCGAAGCGGCAAGCCTGGACCTCAGCACGCAAGCATCCACAGACGATATGTTGCTGTCGGGCACTGAAAATTTTGATTCAGTGGATGAGATGGACACCATGATGGATCTTGCCAAGGCGTACATCGACATGGGTGATAACGATTCGGCAAGCAGTGCGCTGGATGAAATCGTCAAGAGTGGCAACCCAGAGCAGGTTTCTGAAGCCGAAACACTGAAGCGAAAAATTTCGTGAGGCATGGGTGCTCGCCGTGTTTCCAACCCTGAATGCGAATAGCACTCGCGGTTGAATACGATGGACACGCATACTGCGGCTGGCAACGCCAGCCGCATTCAGTTTCAGTGCAGGAAACGCTTGAGCGAGCACTAAGCCAAATAGCGAACGAACCGATCACCGTTCAGTGCTCAGGTCGTACTGACACCGGTGTTCACGCGTTAGCGCAAATTGCACATTTTGATACCCGCGCCGAGCGCAACTTAACGGCTTGGACGTTTGGCGTGAATGCCAACTTAGCTCGGGATATCGCAGTGCATTGGGCGCAGGCAATGCCCGACGATTTTCACGCTCGTTTCTCGGCTGATTATCGGGCCTACCGCTACACCATTCTTAATCGAGCAAACCGCCCAGGTTTGGACGCACACCGCCTGAGTTGGCAACGTGAGCCGCTGGATGTGGAGCGAATGCAAGCGGCAGCGGCTCATTTGATTGGTGAGCACGACTTTTCAAGTTTTCGTTCATCCCAGTGCCAGGCGAACCACGCCATACGGGTCATTCGAGAATTGCGGGTGCAAAGGCAGGGCGATCGCGTGGTGATCGACATCAGTGCAAACGGCTTTTTACATAATATGGTGCGCATCATTGCAGGCTGCCTGATGGCGGTAGGCAAGGGCGATAAGCCCAGTGACTGGCTCGTCTCCTTATTGCGTGCACAAGACCGCACACAAGCGGCGGTAACGGCCCCGCCAAACGGCTTGTGCTTTCTGCAAGCCCATTATCCGAAACGATTCGACGTCCCCACATTTATCCATACAAGCGCGTAAAATCGCTGCGGTGAAAGAATCGAAGACGCGAATAAAAGTGTGTGGCATCACTCGGCTGCAAGATGCCGTGTGTGCTGAGCGCCTGGGTGTTGATGCGATCGGCTTTGTGTTCGTTGCTGCATCCAAGCGCGCCATTAGCTTTGAAGCCGCTGCCGACATATCGGCGAAGCTGCCGCCTTACATGGTGCGTGTGGGCTTATTTCTTAATGCCGAACGCGAGGCGGTTTTAGCCGCTCAAGCGGCCATACCGAGCCTGATGCCGCAATTTCACGGCACCGAAAGCGCTGAATTTTGTGATTCCTTCAACCGCCCTTACGTTAAGGCGCTTGGGGTGGGGCAGAGTCTGCCTACCGAAGAAGCGTTGAGTGCGTTTCAACACGCTCAGGGCTTTTTATTTGATAGTCATGCACCCGGGGAGTTGGGCGGGACCGGTCACGCCTTTGATTGGCAACGTTTGGCTGAAGGTGCCCCGGGCAGGCTCATATTGGCAGGTGGGTTAAATCCTGACAATGTGGCGTCGGCGATTAACCAGGTGCGCCCGTATGCTGTGGATGTGAGTTCGGGCGTGGAGCAAGACAAAGGTGTGAAAGATCCTGCCAAGCTTGAAGCGTTTGTGCACGCTGTGGACGCGGCAGATCGATCTCTGTCCTGATAGGCTAGGGCAGTAGCGGGTATAAATTGAATCGACTAACTGTGAAGAAACCACGACCGTGAGCGAAGATAAGAAAAAAACCACCCCACCGCGAGCGCTGAGCTGGTTTGAAAAGCTGATTCCGGCGCGCATCAGCTCGCGCGCAAGTGACTCAGCGTCTGGCAACGTGCCAGAAGGACTTTGGGTGAAGTGCGACAGCTGCGGCAACGTGCTGTACCACGCTGAACTTGAGCGCGCAGCCGAGGTTTGTATCAAATGCGGACACCACTTGCGAGTGGGCGCGCGCAAGCGTTTAGAACGTATGCTTGATGCGGAAGGACGGGAAGAAATCGGCGCGTCTGTTCATCCGGTCGATGCGCTTAAATTTAAAGATTCAAAGCGATATAAAGACCGTCTGAGCGCTGCGGCTAAAGATTCGGGTGAGACTGATGCGTTAGTTGTTATGCGTGGGCAGCTTCATGGCATTCCCGTCGTTGTGGCGGTATTTGACTTCAACTTCATGGCAGGTTCCATGGGGTCAGTGGTGGGTGAACGTTTTTGCCGCGCTGTTGATCGGTGTTTGGAAGAGAAAATCCCGTTCGTTTGTTTTAGTGCCAGTGGCGGGGCACGCATGCAGGAGGCGCTTATGTCACTTCTGCAAATGGGTAAGACCAGCTCCATGCTGTCAAAGATGTCGGATCAGGGCTTACCGTACATTTCAGTGCTCACCGATCCCACGATGGGTGGTGTTTCTGCCAGCCTGGCCATGCTGGGCGACATCATTATTGCCGAGCCGGGCGCCCGTATTGGTTTTGCAGGCCCTCGCGTCATTGAACAAACCGTACGAGAAACTTTGCCGGAAGGCTTTCAGAGCGCTGAATTTCTCCTTGATCACGGGGCCATCGATATGATCGTTGATCGTCGGGACATGCGTGACACTCTGGCGCGACTGCTCGCAAAAATGACTCGCGTGCCACCTGTGGTGAAAACAGAAACTCACAATGAGCCTGCTAAAGTCGAGGCACCCGCAGAAAGCTCGTGAGTACGCTTGAAGCGCCAACAAACGGTGCGGGATTAAGTGACTGGCTGGCTTGGATTGAGGCTACACACCCAAACGATATTGAAATGGGCCTGGAACGCGCGGCGTTGGTCTCGCAGCGCGCTGGTATCAACCCGATTTCTCCTACGCTCATTACCGTAGCAGGCACTAACGGTAAGGGCAGCACCGTTGCCATGCTGCAGGCGATTTACCAATCGGCGGGCTATCGCACGGGTGTTTACACATCACCTCATATCGAACAGTTTAATGAGCGTGTCGCCATAGATGGGGTGTTTGCCTCTGATGCGGTACTGATCAAAGCGTTTCAAAGCATTGAAGCATACCGCGAAAACACACCATTAACCTATTTTGAATTCAGTACGCTAGTCGCCATGCAGGCGTTTTTGGATGAACGCTGTGATGTGATTATTCTGGAAGTGGGCTTGGGCGGGCGCCTGGACACCACCAATGTCTGGGATACGGACTGCGCGGTTGTCACCAGCATTGCAATCGATCACGAAGCGTGGCTCGGGTCCGACAGAACGAGCATTGGGCGAGAAAAGATCGGGATCGGGCGACCGGAAGTGCCGCTCATCATGGGTGATCAGGAACCACCCACCGGTGTTCTGAAGGCCATTAAAAAAGCGGAAATGCAGTTACAACAGGTTCCCCCACCAGCTGAAAGAGCAACACTCAGATTGGGTTTGCCCGGTGTTCATCAGCAATCGAATGCCCATGCGGCATTGATGGCCGTTGCCGCTTTAAATGGCAAAAGGCCGGTGATTTTGCGCGATGCGCTAACAGCTTTGGAGACTGTCACTGTGCCCGGGCGTTTTGAACAGCATCGGCAGGAGAATTTCTCAGTGGTACTTGATGTTGCCCATAACC
The DNA here is from genome assembly GCA_020629835.1 of Granulosicoccaceae bacterium. Classification (GTDB taxonomy): domain Bacteria; phylum Pseudomonadota; class Gammaproteobacteria; order Granulosicoccales; family Granulosicoccaceae; genus Granulosicoccus. The sequence goes on along the minus strand of JAHDCO010000013.1, from coordinate 20,695 downwards.
CCGCAGCAGCGCTTAGTGTGGTGGCAGGTTTTGAAGAGCGCTTTCCCGAGGCGCCCGTATTTGCGCTCTTCGGTGCGCTGAATGATAAGGACATCAGTGGTGTGGTGTCCGCCTTGAGTCCATTGGTTCGCCATTGGCACTGTGTCACATTGGAAGGTGAGCGCGGCACGAGCTCTGCGGCATTGTGTGAGGCTGTGGGTTCCGCAGGTGGCGAAGGAACAGCGCATAACTCCTTTGCGGAGGCCTGGGATGCTGTGTGTCAGCGAGCAAGGGATTATAATTCGCAGCATCCTCCCATCGAATCCGTGGTGCTGGTTGCAGGGTCCTTTTTCACCCTGACGGCGCTACACGAACACTGGCAACATGTCGGCCGACCCACTTGAAGAATTGCAGTCGCAAAAGCTTCGGCAGCGCCTTTGGGGCGCTACGATCATCATTGCACTCGCAGTGATTTTCTTGCCGCTGCTGCTGGACGGATCGGGAAGTGAAAGTCAGTTCAGACGTGTTGAGCGATTGCGCGAAGAACCCCCCAGGGTCATCAATGTGGACGGCAGCCGGGAAACGGTGGAAGTGCCGTCAATCAATCAACCCGATGAAGAGACATGGTGGGAGCGCACAAAGCGTCGGTTTACCGAACTGCCCGATGACGAAATACGGGTGAGACGAACCACAGACCCGGATTTTCCGGACACCACCAATTCTGAAAATGATGCATCGGGCGCCGCACCAGACACGTCAACCAGCGCATCTAATCCGTCCGGTTCCAGCACCGCTCAGCAAACCGTTACGCCTGAGCCGTCCTCGCCTGCGGCTAACTCAAACTCGGAGTTAGCCGGTTTTCGTGCCTGGGTGGTGCAGGCTGGTAGTTTTCGTGAGGAACCGAACGCCGTCGCAGTGCGCGATCGTTTGCGTCGTGCCGGTTACCCGTCTTTCGTCACCTTAAGTAACGACGGGTCTGTTTTTCGTGTGCGTGTAGGGCCAATGATCAATAAAGACCAGGCCGGTCTGGTTCGAGCGAATGTGGTGGATTTGCTTGGACGCGATGCGATCGTTGTGCCGTATCCATGAACGTTTTGACGCTAGAGGCATGCTGAGCTTGCTACCATGCGCGTTTACCGATTTCCGTAGGTCGTCAGAATGACCGGTATCGACGTAATCATTGTTGCCGCATTAGTGGTCTCGGCCCTGATCAGCTTCTTGCGTGGATTCTATAAAGAGTTCATCAGTCTGATCGTCTGGGTATCGGCCATCATGATGGCGCTGATGTTCAGTTCCAACTTTGCCTCACTGTTACCTGATTCCATTGAGAGTCCGCAGGCGCGTTTGGGTATCAGTGTGTGTATTTTGTTTTTTGGCACGTTGTTCGTTGGTAGCCTGGCGTCCTGGTTAGCGATGAAAGTGGTGGCTAAACGGCGCGCTAAAAAGTTTGACCGTTTAGCAGGCGTTGTCTTTGGCCTTATGCGCGGTGTGTTCATTGTGACGGTGCTGGTTTTGTTAGCGAATTTAACGCCTGCGATTAAAGAAGAATTATGGTGGCGAAATTCGGCGATTTTGCCTGGCGTTCAGGAATTGGCTGAGGGCTTACATAAGCAGCTCCCAGACGATATAGCCACGCACTTTTCTTTTTCTTCAGTTAACTGATAACTCCCACGAACGGGTAACAGGTTCTAATCACTATGTGCGGCATTATCGGTATCGTTGGTTCTAATGCAGTGAACCATTCACTGTACGACGCGTTGACTCTTTTGCAGCATCGCGGGCAGGATGCAGCTGGTATCGCTACCTGCGATGACAACCGTCTGGTATTGCGTAAAGGCCCAGGGCTTGTGCGTGATGTATTTCGTAACGACGATATGCAGCGCTTATCCGGGCCAATGGGTATCGGTCATGTTCGCTACCCCACTGCAGGCACATCCGCCGCGGCAGAATCACAGCCGTTTTATGTTAACAGCCCATTTGGCATTGTCATGGGACATAACGGTAACCTGACGAATGCGGAAGTATTAAAAAAAGAGTTGTTTGAATCGGACTTACGGCACATCAATACACGCTCTGATTCAGAAGTGCTGTTGAACGTATTCGCGCACGAACTGCAAGCGTTAAAACCGTCTACACAAGTTACGGCAACTGATATTTTTAAAACCGTTGAAGCTGTGCATAAGCGATGCAAAGGCGCTTATGCCGTAATCGGTTTATTGGTGGGTCGAGGGGTGTTCGCCTTTCGCGATCCGTTGGGCATTCGTCCGATGATCATCGGTAAGCGCGAAACTGAGCAGGGTACCGAATACGCGGTAGCATCAGAAAGCGTCGCGTTGCAAGGCATAGGCTTTACGTTGGTACGTGATGTAGACCCAGGTGAAGCGATCTTTATCGATTCACAAGGCCAGATGTCCTGCCAACAATGTGCAGAGTCACCCCGATTGGTACCGTGTATTTTTGAATATGTTTACTTGGCGCGACCAGACAGCATTATCGACAAAGTCTCTGTATACAAAGCGCGCCTTCGTATGGGGGAATCGCTAGCCAAGAAAATTCTGCGTGAGTGGCCAGACAATGACATTGATGTGGTGATACCGATCCCTGATACGTCACGCACCTCCGCGCTGGAGGTGGCCTTTAATTTAGGGGTGAAGTACCGCGAAGGCTTTATAAAAAATCGTTACGTAGGTCGTACGTTTATCATGCCCGGACAAGGCGAGCGAAAGAAATCCGTACGACAGAAACTCAGCCCGGTAGATCTTGAATTTAATGGTAAAAATGTCCTGTTGATAGACGATTCGATTGTTCGGGGAACCACGTCAGGACAAATTGTTGAGATGGCAAGAGATGCGGGTGCCAACAAAGTGTACCTGGCATCCGCCGCACCACCGGTACGTTATCCGAACGTATACGGCATCGATATGCCTGCTGCGCCTGAATTAATCGCCCATAATCGAAGCGTAGAGCAGATCGCGGATTTGATCGGTGCAGATGGTTTGATTTACCAGGATTTGGACGATTTAAAATCCGCAGTCCAATACAACAAGGCCTCAATTGATGTATTCGAAGCCTGTTGTTTCGACGGTGATTACGTCACCGGGGATGTGGACAGCGAGTATCTGGAAATCCTCGAAGCCGAAAGGCTGGACGGTAACAAAGACAAACGCACGCCCGGTGAAGATCTGGTTCTGCTGTAACCAGAGAGTTTTAGCCGATGCGCAAGCCCGCGCGTTGGAACTCACTCACGTCAATACCGAACGATCCATCACTGTGAGTCGTTTTGATCTGATACACGTTGCCTGAATCGTCTGTTTCTAATTGCGATAGATCGACGATTCGTTGAGGTGCGGCTTCTTTATCGGCATCAAGAATAATGATCACGCGAGGGCGAAGCTTGTCGGTGGTGTTAGCCAATACGATGCCGACTTCTCCGTTGACCATTTCGATCACACTGCCTGGCGGGAAAATACCAATGGCATCGATAAATCGAATGACATAGTCTTCATCGAACTGTGTGCCACGACAGGCATACAGTTCCTGTAATGCCGCAGAAGGTGACAACGCATCTCTGTATACCTGCATGGTCGTCATGGTGTCGTAGGCTTCGGCAATCGCGACGATTTTTGCCAATGCGGGGATGCGATCATCGTCCAGCCCGCGCGGATAGCCAGTACCATCAACGCGCTCATGATGTGCGTGAGCCACATCCGCAGCACCACTCATCACACTTTTTGTGGACATTAAAATGTCCCGCCCGTAGCGTGTATGCATACGCATCTCCAGAAGCTCTTCGTCGCTCAGAGGTCCTGCCTTACTAACCACCTCAGTAGACACGCTCGTCTTACCCACGTCGTGCAACATGCCGCAAACGCCCACATCTTCCAGTTCTCGCTCGGACATATTTAGAGATTTGCCAATGATGATTGACAAGGCAGCCACGTTCATCGAGTGACGAGCGGTGGCTTCACTTTTTGCCTGAATGCGCGTTAGCCAAATTGACGCATCCGGATTGCGCATAATGCTGTCGACACATCCGTTCACTGCCTGCTTCACCTTAGCGCCATCTACCTCACTACCCAAGCGAATTTCTTCGAACAGGGTTTGTACCGATTGACTTGCCAGTTGGTGCACCTCAACCGCGGTTTCAAATTCTTCTTCAACCGTAACTGCGTACTTTTCAGTGCTGCTTGGGGTTGGTGCTGTGGTGGCGGGATCGGGCACCGTAGCGCCATCAAGTGAGAATTCGTCGTAGTCGACGTACACGTAAGAGCAGGCTTCCTGAATGGCAAGGATTTCGTTGGGGCCTTTGAGTTCGACACCCTGGAACATAAAAGGGGACTCTTCCCAGGGGATATCCAATTCGGCGACAAACATGCCGACACGAAGATCCTTCACATCCACCTTTTGGTGCATGATGCGATTGACTTTGGTGCGCGCCTTGGCTTCAGCCTGTCTTTCCTGAGGCGACCGCGTTTTCCGCTGCGGCGGTTCCTCTTTTTTACCTTTTAGTAGTTTGTTGAATAACATGGAGGCATCTGGCTGAAGAAGGTGGTGCGTTACCGCTAATACCGGCAATGCACAAACGCGCTGTATCCATAGACGGAATCGGCGGAATTGGTCCCTGCTTTAGAGCTACTTCTCGGTCTGTGCACGCCCATTCATGATGCTTTGCGAAAACGCGATCACGCTTCTGAACGAAGCGTGAACTTGGTAGCACTTTTGGAATAGGACGGTGCATACGTAATAGGGCGGATGACGGACGCTATTTGGCTTCTTGTTGTCGCCTTATACCGTTGACCGGTCGCAGAAGCAGCAGTTAAGCTCTGACGCAACTTCAAGAATCTGCCCGTGCGGTGTTCCGCAGGCAGTTGAGAGAAATAGCATCTCTGGTTATCAGCCGAGTCCGCTAGCCTGGTTGCACCAGCCGGCTAACGGTGGCCTTAGTTCTGAGTCGCGTATTTATCTGGGCCAGGAAAGCAGCAGTCAGCGCAGGATACTGCGTGCTGCAAGACCCGCAAAGCTCGAGCTTCGCAGGGGCGACCTCCTTACCATCACCAACGTTGATGGTGCTACCCCGCTCATACTTATACCCTTAGATAGCGCCGGCTTCCCAAGCCCGCAATCTGTGGGGCTTCAAGACAACCCCTCGATCCCTTTGTCTGAGGTGTTGCACGCCTCCAGTAGCAGTTCATTAACGGCCAGCTTAAAAGCCTTTCGTGATGAGTTTGCTTCTCAAGGTGGGGTGGAGAAGCTCAAGGTGACCAAGGCCGTTAGAGTGTTTGACGCCAGCACCGCGATAGGGGAGAGCTTCGTTATTCGTGTGCAAGAGCCGGTTACCTTATGGATGTTGGCTGACCCGATCACCACCTTAAGCGACCATGTGCTCTGGCACGGAGGTATGGGTGGCGCGTTGGAGTATCAATTGGTACGTCACGACGCGCAGCAGAACGAACTACCCGAGCCACTGGCAGCGGTGCGTGATGAATTCACCGTAAGCCGGGGCACCGCACGAGCTTACGAGGTTCGGGCCGGTGAAACCATTCAGATCATTGACGTGGAAGGTCGGCAATGTTCCGATTTCATGGTCATGCGCCAGGATGCCTTGCAACGTCACGAAGAGCGATACATTGACTCAACGGTCACACGCTCAATGGTGCACGGGGCCTATCCTGTTCCAGGCATGTTTGACAAGTTTTATGACCAGGATCAGCGTCCGCTGATCAAGCTTAAACAGGATACGGTAGGCCGCCATGACACTTTTGCTTACGCCTGTACGGCACGCGGTTATGAAGAGCGTGGTTTTTTCGGCCATCTCAACTGCTCCGATAACATCAGTGCGGCCTATTTAAAATATGGAATAAAACCCAAGTCAGCGTGGCCTGCCGTTAATTTCTTTTTCAATTCGTGGATCGACTGCCATGACAATGCGATTCAATCGGACGAAGCATGGTCACGTCCCGGGGATTATGTCGCGTTAGAAGCTATGACAGATCTGATTGCTGTTTCTACCGCGTGCCCTGACGACGTGGATCCGATCAATGGTTGGAACCCAACCGATGTGCATGTTCGCATTTATAAAAAAGATCAACCCATACTTCATGCGGTTGCCTACCGCAGTGAGCCAGATGCAGAACCCATCATGACAGAACATTCGGCGTTTCATGAACGAACGGGCGCTCTAACCCGTGACTTTGTTGTGGCTAGAGATGTGTGGCTACCGAACAGCTACGAAAGTAGTCGAGCGCAAAGTGAGTATGACGCGTGCCGCAACGCAGTCACCATACAAGACATGTCGTCCATTCGTAAGTTTGATGTATTAGGGCCCGACGCGGAGAAGCTTTTGCAACTCGCACTGACTCGCAACATGACCAAACTGGGTGTCAATCGCGGGACCTACGCGTTAATGTGCGATGAGAGTGGCAGCGTGATTGATGATGGCACGCTCTTTCGTTTGACCGAGCAAGCTTATCGATGGTGCTGCGGATCCGACGACAGCGGTTTACAACTGAAAGAGATTGCTGAATCGCATTCGCTTAATGTTTGGATCAAAGCGTTACACAGCGCGTTACCCAACTTAGCAATCCAGGGGCCCAAGAGTCGGGATTTATTGGCCAAGTTGTGTTTTACACAACCATCACAAACCGATGTTCAACAACTTCGCTGGTTTGGTTCAACCATCGCCCGTTTGCATGACAGAGAAGGGGAGGCGTTTCAGTTAACGCGCAGCGGATACACCGGTGAATTAGGCTACGAAATTTTCTGCCACGAAAAATCGGCGTTAGCCATTTGGGATGCCATCACAGAAGCGGGGCAGGAATACAACATCAAACCGATGGGTCTTGAAGCGCTCAATGTTATTCGCATTGAGGCTGGTTTCATGGCTAATGGCAGTGAATTTGGCCCGGACTCCGATGCCTACGAGTCAGGATTGGGTTTTGCGGTAGACCTTGATAAGGATGAATTTATAGGTCGCAGCGCATTGGCGCGCAACGCCAAGGACCCAAGACGGCTACTGGTGGGATTAAAGTTTTTAGGTGATGAAGTGCCTAATCACGGTGACCCTGTCATGGTAGGCCGCCGTCAGGTAGGCCTGGTCACCAGTGCCTGTCTGTCGCCAGAATTAGACTGCGCCATCGCGATGGCCAGAGTTTCCATTGAGCACGCTGACATTGGGTCAGTTGTCGAAATCGGCAAGTTGGATCGTCATGGCAAACGCCTGAAAGCCACGATTTGCAATATGCCGTTTGTCGATCCAACGCGCAGCCGCGCCAGAGCATAGGTACCGCATGAGTAATCCAACCCCTAGTAAAGCGCCAACCGGAGACCCTGTTGTTGAAGTATCCGAAGTCTGGAAGATTTTCGGCTCGCGTGCGGACGAAGCCCTAAAAGCCATTCGACAAGATGAATCGTTGGGTAAGGCTGAAGTACTTGAAAAGTTTGGTGCTGTGGTTGGAGTGAAAGACGTTTCCTTTGATGTGTATCAAAGCGAGGTTTTTTGCATCATGGGATTGTCTGGGTCCGGTAAATCTACGTTGGTACGACATATCAACCGCTTAATCGAACCGACGTCCGGCACCTTACGAATAGCCGGTGTTGATGTAGGAAGTTTGAACAGTAAACAACTAAGGGAACTACGTGCCGATCGCATCGGTATGGTGTTTCAAAACATGGCTCTGTTGCCGCATCGCACCGTACGAGACAACATCGCCTTTGCGTTGGAGCTGCGAAACATTGATGCATTCACTCGCTCGCAAACAGCCGATAAAGTTATTGAGACGGTTAGCCTTCAAGGCTACGGCGATCGTTACCCCTCTGAATTATCAGGCGGTATGCAGCAACGCGTGGGTTTAGCCCGCGCCTTGGCGGCTGATCCGGATATCCTACTCATGGACGAACCGTTCTCAGCGCTAGACCCCTTAATTCGGCGTGGCTTGCAAGATGAATTCTTGGAGCTATCAAAAGTTATGGGTAAAACCACGTTGTTTATTACGCACGATTTGGATGAAGCCATCCGCATGGGGTCTCGTATCGCCATCATGAAAGATGGTGAGATTGTTCAAATTGGTACCCCAGAAGAAATCGTGACTCAACCAGCGGATGATTATGTTGCTGATTTTGTGCAAGGAATCTCGCGGTTAAAACTGGTTTTTGCGCATACAGTTATGACTGATCCTGATGCTTTTCAGCAAGCTGGCGGTAGCATCGAAGGGCATGAAACCTGGCCTACGCAATCTACCGAAGCGGATCTGGACACCCTGATCGGGGAGGCTGTGGATTGTGAGACGCCCATTGCGATTCGCGAGGATGGCAAGTTGGTAGGCGTTGTTACTAAAGATGTGTTGCTTCGCGGAATTCAGGGGGAAAGCTGATGTCAACAGGAGCCAATGAGGTGAACAGCAACGAAAGCCTGGCGGATGTTGCAGCGGCTAACCGAGAAGCTGAAGCGTCTGGTGAAGCAGGGCGTCAGGTCACCAAGGCGTTTGGTGAGTTTGCCGAGGAACGCCGCGATTATTACGCGGGAACCTTTTCGAAGATCCAACGCAGTACGCTAAGTCCGTTCCATATCAACATCGCGGCAACGTTGGGTAGCTTTGTATGGGCAGCACTGCGTGGTAACTGGTTTTTATTCTGGGTTGGTTTCGCCTTCGACATGATGGCGGCGGCCAACCTGGGTTTGGTATACCGATTTGATCAAGCGCGTCAGGCGGCGATTGAAGACGACAAAGGGTACCTGGTTGAGCGGTTTACCGACTGGACAAGTAACCATCTGATTGCAGCGATAGTGTTGTTTATTGTGGGGCGGCTAGTGATTGGTTGGCTCGCTGATCGGTCTTACTACAAACAGTACAGTGCGTGGCGTATTGACCCATCTAAAAACAACGGCTTTAAGTTACAGCGCCTTGTGCTGGCCGGAGTCATCGTTACGCTTATTGCACCGCTAACTCTATACCGTTCCACCCAGGACGCGCCTGGTGCTCGTGATTGTTTAAAACTCGTGCGTGCCATGCAGGATGGAAAAGAGGTGGCTACAAAAGATCGGTTTGACTGCGCTACGCTGTCCGAGGTGCCCACCCTGATGTGGTTTGATCGACCACCTCAGTATTCGTACCCTCGAAACGATGATGGCACCCGCAGTATCGTCGTTAAAGAATCAACCTCTAAGCGTCAAGTTAACTTAAACGTGTGGTTGTCTGAAATTATCGACCAACGCATCGACTACGCAAAAGCGTTCTATGGCTACATCTTTGATTCCATTACCGCGGTTTTGCGATCCTTACTTAACGCCATTGAATCGGTGTTTGTAGCAACACCCTGGCCAGTGACCGCAGGCGTGTTTTTGCTAATCGCTTATCACTTTGCCGGTCCGAAGGTAGCGGTGTTTACGCTATCGTCTATGGTGTACCTGGGCCTATTCGGTTTCTGGCAAACCGCCATGAGTACGGTATCGATCGTTATAGCGTCCACCATTATTTGTGTCGTGGTGGGTATGCCACTCGGGGTCTGGGTGGGGAAGTCAAGGCTTGGTTCAGCCATCGTGACGCCAATACTGGATGTCATGCAAACCATCCCGTCGTTCGTGTACTTATTGCCGGCGGTGGCATTCTTTTCCATTGGTAAGCCACCGGGCATACTAGCAACGGTTATATTTGCTATGCCACCCATGGTTCGTCTCACGGCGTTGGGCATAAAGCACGTGCCTGAATCCACAAAGGAGGCGGCGCTTGCGTTCGGGGCCAGTCCGCGGCAGCTGCTTATGCGAGTAGAACTGCCTTTGGCTACGCCGTCGATCATGGCCGGTGTGAACCAAGTGGTCATGATGAGTTTATCGATGGCGGTTGTTGCTGCCTTGATCGGAGCAGGCGGCCTGGGCTTTGTTGTAGTAGACGCTCTGGGACAAAGCGAGATAGGTCGTGGCTTGATTGCAGGGATTGCGATCGCACTGATTGCGATGGCAATCGATCGTATTGTGCAGCGAGCCAATAAGTTGGAAGAGGAGCGTTAACGAGTTTTAGTTGGCCCATATCGAAAACGTAGCGAAAGCCAATACCGCTTTTGTTATCGGTGGGCCATATACCCAAAGAAAGTGCGTACGCACTAATGTTGTTTAACCACCAGGAGAAGTAATGAGTATTAATAAATACGTTATGGCGGCGGCACTGCTCGCGTCAGCCAACGCGGTACAAGCGCAAGAAAAGGTTGCAATTTCTGACTTAAGTTGGGATGGCGCTAAAGCCATCGGTCACGTTCTGCAAGCCATCATCACAGGCCCAATGGATTCAGAAGCTGAAATCGTAAACGGCTTATCAGATGGCAACCTGGTTGCTGAAGGTATGGACAAGGGTGACGGTTCTGCCGATGTTTACACCGATCTGTGGATGCCTAACCGTCAGCCTATCTGGGACAAGTACGTTGAAGGTGCAAAGACTGTTGCGGTTAACAAGCCTTATCAAGGCACACAGATGATGTACGTGCCAACATACATGGCTGACAAAATTTCATCGTTTGAAGACTTAGCCAACCCTGAAATTGCCGCTATGTTCGACAAAGACGGTAACGGCAAAGGTGAATACTGGGCCGGTGCTGCCGATTGGGCTTCATCCAAGATGTGGCAAATCAAGTTCAAGAGCTATGGCCTGAGTGAGTTGTGGGAGCCTGTATTGGTACCACAAGCGACCTTCCTGGCAGAGCTACGTGGAACAATCACAGCTCAAGATCCTGTGCTGTTCTACTACTGGACACCAGAAGCGGTACACGCGCAATATGACTTAAGCCCATTGTCAGAAGCGCCACGAACAGAAGGCTGTGAAGACATCAACCTGGAAGAAGAAGATTGGTTAGAGTCTTCTACGTTTAGCTGTGAGAACAAAGACGCAACCATCTACATCGCGTACTCACGTTCTTTAGAAGATCGTAACCCTGCTGTTGCCTCTATGCTGTCTAAAATCCAGCTCGACCCTGCAGTTATCAACAACTGGATTCTGCAGATCAGCGAAGGTGAAGAGCCTGCTGATGTTGCTGAAATGTGGGTAGAAGAAAACGCTGACCTGATCGCTACTTGGATCAACTAAGCATTTGATGGATATCTGACTTTGCATCTTCTGGGTGTTTAGTTAGACATCAGTGATAAAAGCGCTGCAATTAAACATTGCAGCGCTTTTTTTGTACTGTATTTTTAGCCGATTCCCTGGCCGAGAATTTCATCGCCAATCAGTTCCCACTCTTCGCTGTTAGGTTCTGTACGTTTCCAAAACAACGCTTTCAATGGTTCATCCGGCTGTGGGACATACAGGGTGACGAACTGCGCTTCACCTTTAATCTGTCCAGCACCTGATGCCACTGCGGTAATGGATGACCAGGGGGTTTGGGCAAGCGGATTGATATCAAGCTTATCAGCGGAGGTTTGCCATGCTTGCCAAGCGCTGTGTAACTGCTCAAGATCTCGTGCTTTGGTGGTTTCATTTACGAGCTGATTGGCAGACAAAGCCACTAAGGTTTTATTGGTGTCCACCGTGGCATGCAATGCATCCAGATAGTCGTTACCCATGGTCACGCAGCCTTCGCTTGACCAGGGTCCTCGACTTTGGCTATGCCTTGGTACGCCGTGCAACCAAATACCGTATCCGGTTCGATTATCGTAGCGATCCGCCAAGTTTGGAAAGTCTAACGTTAGCGCACCAGAGCCGTACAGTTCGGGCAAGCTCTTATCATTGCGATAACCATCGATCCGGTAGACACCTAGTGGGGTTTTCAAATCGCCCTCTTGAAACTTATCAAAACCACCGGACCCAAAACCGATGTATTGGGTCCAGAGGGTTTTAAATTTTCCTTCCGCTATTGAAAAAACCGTCTGCGTCCCGCGGTCTAAATCCACCTGTATCCAGTGCTCTAATCCACTACCCAATTTGAGTAGATTGCTGGGTGTATACGACAGGTTAGCCTCGGCTTGTTGTAATGCGTCTCGGCTGCGCTGCCGAGACGCAGCCTCAAGCAGTAATTGCATTTTTTCGCGAGAGAACGTTGCGCTGGTTAACTGGGATGGAAGGCCTGTCTCTGCCGCATGCAGTTCCGCGAGTAACAATTGCCCGAGATGAAAATTTGGGTAGTCAGTGACCAACGGGCTCAACAGTGTGCGAGCGCTGTTGAATTCACCTTGGTAAATAGCCTCCAATGCTTTCGCGGTAACCGTGTCAATTCTCTGAGAAGATTCGTGTAGCGTCTGCTCCGGCGCGCTGGACATTGGTGTTGCGTATGAGCGCTGAATTAGCACGGTATCCGCGGCGGCCTGAAAGCTTGCCGAACACAGGAGGCTTAAACTCAGAACCGGTAGTAAGCGACTTGGGGTCACAAGTCATCCTCATGATAGATTTGCCAGCGTTCACCAACCAACGTCAATAGCAGATAGCGTATTTGTTTGGTTCCCTGATGTTGCCAGGATAAAACAGCAACGGCATCTTGGGCGGTAAACCGTATGTCTCGGCTGACAGAATCCCAGTCGACCGATCGTTGAGCGTATTCCGGATTGGCAGGGTAACCCGTAACGTAATGCGCCAGCCAGGCCGCGTTATCGTCTCCCACTGAACTGGCATGCCACCACGTATACAACTCGAGATCCACGCTTAGCACCGAACGCAAACCATCATTGAGTGTGGGTTGGGCGTATCTTTCGGTGTTCTGGTGAGTAGAGTCCTGCCATTTGAACGCCGGCAGCTCGGGTGTTTCTTGTAAATCCAGGGCCACCCGCCAGGCGGTTTTCGCTCGGTACCGATGCAACGCTTGCAGCTGCGCCACTGTATCCGCCGTTCGTGGAGCAAGGGCAATGGCGGTGTTGAATGCAGCGATGGCGCGTTCCCAATCCTTTTGCTGGGCGGCTAGTACACCGATATTGTGGTGAGCTTGAGGTAGTGACGGACAACGCTCTGCCAAAGCAGACATGCCGTCTAACGCGGCGCCACGGTCAACGTCTTGGATATGGACGATCAGGCGGTCTAACTGCCGCAGGCAGTTGGCCGAGGTATGTGCATCGCTTTGGACTTCTTCCGAGACAGCGACAGAAGCAATACTGTTTGTCACCAAGCCTACGACACAAAATCTCAAAGCGGCACGACGTAACCGGCCGAGGTGGCGCATAATAGGGTTACGATAGACGTAGGGTTGCAACATCACCTTGCTAGTATAACGCCTCACAACCCAACCCCTTTCTTCGGCTGCAGGAGATTTCTTTGTCCTCGGATAACTCCCACAATTGGCACCAAGATACCCTTGCGGTTCGCGCTGGTTTTGAGCGCTCCAATGTGGGTGAACATGCAGAGCCGATCTACACAACCAGCAGTTACGTGTTCGAGTCAGCGGCTGCTGCTGCTGCTCGGTTCGGTGGGCAAGCCCCTGGCAATGTGTACTCACGTTTCACCAACCCTACTGTGCAAACATTCGAAAAGCGCCTGGCCGCGATGGAAGGCGGGGAAGCCTGTATCGCTACCTCGTCAGGCATGGCCGGCACCGCTACGTTGGTGTTTGCCACGATGCAGCAAGGTGACCATATGCTGGTCTCCAGCAATTTATTCGGCAGCACGGTGAATTTACTGGGCAAGTACCCAGCGCGATTCGGGGTAGATGTGGATTTCATCAATGGATTTGCTTTGGAAGACTGGGCAGCGAAGATCCGCCCCAATACCAAGTACCTTTACTTAGAAACACCCACCAATCCATTGATGCAACTGGCAGACATCAAAGCTTTTGCTGAACTGGCACATCAGCACGGTGCACAGTTGGTGGTTGATAACTGTTTTTGTACCCCGGCTTTACAAAAGCCGTTGGCATTGGGTGCGGACATTGTCATTCACTCCGCAACGAAGTTTTTGGACGGGCAGGGGCGCTGCGTCGGCGGAGCGATTGTGGGTACACAGGAGCTGATAAAAGAGCTAACGGCCTACATGAGAAGCGCAGGGCCCTCCTTAAGCCCGTTCAACGCGTGGGTTTTTACCAAAGGCTTGGAAACGCTGGGCCTGCGCATGAAGCAACACTGTATCAACGCACATACGGTCGCAGAAGCGCTGCAATCTCAACCAGGTGTTGAACGCGTGATTTATCCCGGGCTGCCGGAGCATCCGGATCACGAATTAGCCAAAACACAGCAAACGGGTTTTGGCGGCATTGTATCGATAGAGGTAAGTGGTGGGCGTGAAGCGGCATGGTCGCTTATCGATGCAGTGAAGCTCTGCTCAATTACCGGAAATCTGGGTGATGCCCGCACCACCATCACTCATCCAGCCACGACCACCCACGGCAGGCTTACCCAAGAGCAACGAGACGAAGCGGGGATAACGGAAGGCCTTATCCGAATTGCAGTCGGCTTGGAGCACGCAGATGACATTGCCGCCGACTTGATACAAGCAATGGCACGCGACTAACTCGTGCAACTAGCTTCCTCGCAAGTACCCATCGCCTGCATTTGTACTTGAGTTGCCCTTAACCCTGAAACGTCATGGAGCCGCGCATTGACTTCAAAAGAAATATTGTTGGAATTATTTGAAGCTGGAGTCAATGCGGTCGTTGGAAATACGGCGGTCGAGCGATCGCTTCTGGAAACCCCGCTGGAGTCGGATGCTCCAGTGCATTTGCTGGCCATCGGTAAAGCGGCAGACGCTATGGTGAGAGGTGCTGTCGCAGGACTCGCGCAAACCCCCGTTCGAGGTTTGCAAGTGACTAAGTATCACCACACCACCGACGAAGCTGCCCAGCTGCCCTGGCTTACCGTCATGGAATCATCGCACCCCGTACCGGATGAAGCATCCATCAAAGCCGGCGCTGCGATTATCGAGTTTGTTAAAACGGTACCCAATGACGCGCAACTGATTGTTTTGATGTCCGGTGGAGCGTCTGCACTGGTGGAGCGGCTTATCGATGGGCTAACCCTTGAAGATATGCAGCAACTCACCGATCAATTGCTCTCCGGTGGGTTACCGATTGATGACATGAACCGAGTAAGGAAAACGGTTTCGGCCATTAAAGGCGGCAAACTCGCGGCCCACTTAGGGCATTACCCGGTAACACAATTTGTTATCAGCGATGTGCCAGGCGATAAACTCAGCGATATAGGCTCAGGCTTATTGGCCTTACCAGATGCGCTAGAAAGTGATCACCCAGCAGACGCCTTAGAAAATTTGCCGGTAGTACTGCCGGATACGGTTGTAGCGTGCATCAACGCGTTTGGTGTTTCAGCGCCTGATTCGAATCATGACGTGTGGAAAAACATCAGCACACGATTTGTAGGTTCATCAGACATTGCTCAAGCAGCGATCGTGAATGCTTATCAGCAACAGGAAACGGCAGTAGAAGTTATTCAAGCCAACGGTTCGTTGCATGGAGATGTGGAAATCATTGCAGACCGTATTGCCGATGCGTTAATGAGCGATAAGCGCCCTGGCTTACGAGTATGGGGCGGAGAGACACACCTGGTATTACCGGATGAACCAGGCCGTGGCGGGCGCAATCAGCACCTGGCACTGGCCGTTGCGAAACGTATAGCAGGCGAACCAGGACTTTCCGTTTTATGTTGTGGAACCGATGGCAGCGATGGCCCGACAGGCGACGCCGGTGGGTGTGTATCCGGGGACACAGTCGCCGCTGGTCAAGCGCTATCGTTCGAAGTTGACGATGCCTTATCCCGAGCCGATGCGGGTAACTTTTTAGCCGCGACCAATACGCTTGTAACAACAGGGCCTACAGGTACCAATGTAATGGATGTGGCGATCGCCATACGGAGCTAAGCGGTTTTTTGCGTTGTGCATATTGCATGCTGCTAAATGCATACTAATTACTGTCCACAGCGAACCACTAACCACTAACCACTAACCACTAACCACTTACTGCTTACTGCTTACTGCTTACTGCTTACTGCTTACTGCTTACTGCTTACTTATTGTGGCGTTTCTACGAAGCTCTGCCACGGTTTTGTTCAATTCGTTTCTAAGCAGTAGATTCTTTATACCGGCTTTTACAGAGTTAAAGTCTGGCATTGATCCCGCCCGTTTATCGTTCAGTTGAATGACGTGCCATCCGTATTGGGTCTGCACCGGGCTCGTGGTGTAGCTTCCTACATCAAGTGTGATCAAAGCGTCCGAAAATTCTGCCACCATAGTTGATGCTTCAAACCACCCCAAGTCCCCACCCTGCAGCGCGGATGGTCCCGTTGAATAAGTAGCAGCCAGTTCGGCAAAATCACCGCCGTCGTTAAGCAGTGAGATTACCTCTAGGCCTTCATCGGCTGTACTCAGCAAAATATGCTGAGCTCGATATTCATCTCGTTTCAGTTGAGCAATTTGTGCCTCGTACTCGGCGCGTACAGCCTCATCTGAGATTTGTATGCTAGCTGCGAGGGAGTCCAGGTAGGCATTGGCCATTGTCTGTGTGTAATGCAGCTGCAGTGAAGCTGCCACCTCAGGAAGCCTATCCAACTGTTTGTCTTTCGCCTGTTGAGACAGCAACGTCAGATCAATCAGCTCATCGAGAATATTGGATCGATTGATTTCGGTCTGATCGGATTTGAGCTGTCGTTCAACCTCGTCCAGAATTCTGGCAGGAATCGCCTGGCCGTTTACGGTTGCCGTGATCTCATCGCCATTGAGGAGGTTGCCACCGAGTTGGTCACTTTGAGCCGTGGCATCTTTGGCAAGCAGCATGAAAACGACTGAGAACGCCAGCGCAAAACGGGCAATACCAGATTGAATCCATTGATGAGTAAGAGGCATGTGTCTACCTGCCCGGGTGTAATTCGTTAGGTTCGGCGTACAATAGGGCGTTGATAGGGATAGGTTGCACTGAATGAGCCAGTTTTTCGAAATTCACCCAGACAATCCTCAGAAGCGATTATTGGCCCAAGCCGTGGCCATTATCCGAAAGGGTGGTGTGATCGTGTACCCCACCGATTCTTGTTACGCACTGGGTTGCCTTGTGGGTGATAAGCAGGCGATGGATCGAATCGCACGAATTCGAAAAATTGATTCGAAACACAACTTCACCCTGGTCTGTCGTGATCTGTCCGAAATTGCAGCTTACGCTCGGGTAGACAACCAAACGTATCGAACGCTGAAGTCGCTTACACCGGGCCCGTACACATTTATCTTACGAGCTACGCATGAAGTCCCGAGACGGCTGCAGAACGCAAAGCGAAAAACCATCGGGGTGCGTGTGCCCGATAACGCCATTTGCCAAGCGTTGTTGGATGCGCTTGGTGAGCCGATGATGAGCAGTACGCTGATTCTGCCTGAGCAGGAAAACCCCGAAAATGATCCATTTGAAATTCGTGCGCAGCTTGAGCACGCGGTGGATCTGATCATCGATGGAGGTCATTGCGGCATAGAACCCACGTCGGTGCTCAATATTGATCAAGAAGGTGTCATGTCGGTGCTTAGAGAGGGGCGTGGCGACCTATCGTTTTTGCGGTGAACGCGTATAATCGGCAAAACACCTTGGTAGCCGCCCATGCAAGCTAATCAGCCAACGGTTGTCGATACGAACCCGGCTGACGTTTTACCCATCGCGAAAGTGGCGGGCGAACCGTTAGTAAAAATACCTGAAGACCTGTACATCCCCCCGGATGCGCTGGAAGTGTTCCTAGACGCTTTTGAAGGCCCGCTTGATCTGTTGCTGTATCTCATCAAGCGTCAAAATATCGACATATTAAATATTCCGATCGCATCAATCACTGCGCAGTACATGAAGTACATCGCCATGATGGAAAGCATGCGCTTCGAACTGGCCTCGGAATATTTGCTGATGGCGGCCATGCTGGCGGAAATAAAGTCTCGAATGCTCTTACCCCGAGTGGATGAGAACAATGACGATGAGGAAGATCCACGCGCAGAATTGATTCGCAGGTTGCAGGAGTACGAGCGCATCAAGGATGCGGCCAGCTCGGTTGATGAACTGCACCGACTGGAGCGGGATAATCATGTGCTGCAGATTGACTCGCCAAAGATCAAGCGTGAGCAGCCGTTGCCTGAACTCACGCTAAAAGCGCTGTTGTTCGCGCTAAAAGATGTAGCTGATCGGGCGAAGTTGGCTGAGCACCACAATATCGCTCGGGAGACTTTGTCGGTCAGAGCTCGAATGACGCAGGTCTTGTCGGTGATAAAAATTGGCGAGCACTGTGAATTCGCAACGTTGTTTAATCCTGAAGAAGGCCGCATGGGGGTTGTAGTGACTTTTCTTGCCGTTTTAGAACTTTGCAAGGAATCGCTCATAACGATCGTCCAGAACGAGCCATTTGCACCCATTTACCTTGCTCCTCGTGTTGCAAGCCATGACGAGGCTGAGCGGGTTGATTTCGGGTCAATTGATGACAATTCAGTGGAGTCTGCTGGCTAATGGATAGCACGCACGTAAAGAACATCATTGAAGCCTGCCTACTGGTTGCAGGTCGGGCAATGTCGCTAAGGCAGATCGATGAGCTCTTTGTCGAGGACGAGAACCGGCCGGATAAAGAAACCATCAAAACCTGTCTTGAAGAGCTGAAAAACGACTACGAGGGACGTGGAATCGAACTCGTTCAGGTAGCCAGTGGGTACCGCTTACAGTCTCGCGAAAGCATGTCGCCCTGGGTAGCACGGTTATTCCCTGAAAAACCCCCTCGTTACTCCAGAGCCTTACTCGAAACCCTGGTTTTAGTTGCTTATCGTCAGCCGATAACCCGCGGCGAAATTGAAGAAATCCGCGGCGTAGCCGTGAGCAGCAATATTGTTAAAACCTTGCAAGAGCGCCAATGGGTTAAAGAAGTTGGATTCAAAGATGTGCCTGGTAAACCAGCTTTACTTGGAACAACCAAAGAGTTTCTGGATTACTTCAACTTAAAGCGCTTAGATGACTTGCCGCCTCTGTCAGAAATAAAGAATCTGGAAGACATGGATTCTGCCCTGGTCGAAGCCGCGGGCATCGCGCCAGAAAATACCGTTGATGCAGCCAATGATGAAGGCGTTCATGCAGGTGAGGACGGTGACGCGTCAGACAGTAACGCGACATCGGATATCAGTGAGTCAGCAGACGGCAATAATCAACAAGATCTCGAAGCGTCCCAAACCGAAGACGGCATCGAAGACGGCACGGAAGAACAAACAACGGATAAAAAGGAAGAGGGGCCACTCACGTTTGCTGGTTTGATTTCTAATCTGCCAAGACTTGAAGACACCGATGTTGAAGCGAGCCCACCTCAAACCGACGATGCGGAAAATGCAGAAGAACTAAGCGCTTCTGATACGCCAACAACAGATGACAAAGATCCAGCCACCGCAAATGAAGCTCAAGAAGCTTTACTGTCAGCGGTTGCCAGTTTTGCTGACGAACATCGACAGGATGTCGAGGCCCGCGACGCACTGGAAAGCCAGCTGAGTACAAGAAACTCAAACAACGACGGTGGTGCGGATGATTCAGACGTATCCGCAAGCAGCGAGGAAGTTTTAGACGTTGGGTCTGCTGATTCAGATAGCGACGCAGACGTAGCGCAGGCGGAAGAAGACAGCGCTAAGCCCGTTGATACTGAGTTCAAAGAAGCCGAGCTGGTGGAAGCTGAGTCAGTCGAAGCGGAGCTTGTAAAAGCTGAGTCGGCGAATAAAGTTAGTGCGGATCACGATGACTCCGGTGACGACCTCGGGGATGTAATTGACGCGTCCTCAAGGTCGCCAGATATTCTGTCAGACACGTTTACCGGTGACCCACCGACCGCCGGTGAAACGCTGCATTGAATAGCTAGGCGGAACGGCGTAGCGCAGGGAATTGCGCCAGAACTTCAGGGATCCAGTTTTCAGCATACCGCTGAAGATTTTACGCCTGTGTCCCGTTCACAATCGTTAAGTGTTATCAACGCACGGTCAAAAGCACTGCAGGTCTATAAGTCCAGAGGTGATAAACAAAGACCGGCATCACCGCGCAGAAATCATTCTGCAGAGTTACACAATCACGCAACTGACAATGCCCACAGCATTGCCTCGGAAGACTCGATCCCTTCACCATTGACTTCTGACACCGACGAGCAAGATAGGATCGAAGAGACGAAACCCCACTGGGGTGGTATCGAACTTTCTGATAGTTATCGCAGCTTAGTTCGATCGTTAAATCAACCTTATCCCACACCGCCACATGGGGCTCATGGCGAAAATGCACGTGTTCATCAACCACGTGCAGAACACGATAACAGTGGAATTGATCAGACAAGTGACACGCCGCATAGGGAAGAAAACCGCAAATCGTTAGCGGTCATCGTCGATGTAGATATAGCTCAGTACATTGAACCCAACCCGCGTAAGAAAACGCCCGGTGCTTCGTTAAATCAAACAGTGGATGTCGATCTTTTCAGTGAAGACAACCCTGCAGATTTCAGTGCTACAGCAGCGTCGTCAGAGCACGCCATTCAATCCTCAAAGCTCGACATTGAACTCGCCGACGCTTGGGAAGATATGTTTGGAAGCGCGCATGCCTCAGAGGATACCAACTCGGATTCTGAATCCGAACTTGATGTTGGTGCAGAGCTTCAAACTGATATCAAACTTGATGAAGTCGTAGATGGAGGTGTTGCCGGCATCGACACTGATGCAAATACTGACACCAACACCAACACCAACACCAACACCAACACCAACACCGATACTCATGCAAATACGGATGCAGATACCGGTATCGATGCAAATACGGACGCTCATGCCGATACTGATGGCTCATTGAACTT
>JAHDCO010000012.1:53277-74341 GCA_020629835.1 Granulosicoccaceae bacterium | reverse complement strand
AGAAAGCGCTGTTCTACGCTAAAGAAATGTTTGGTAGCGGGGGTAGGATTCGAACCTACGACCTTCGGGTTATGAGCCCGACGAGCTGCCAGACTGCTCCACCCCGCACCGGCTTCGCCAGTATAAGCTCATAAAGTCAAAGTGACAAGCTATGCAGGCTTTATTTAAGGACTAAATCAGACGCTCAATTGTCAAAGGTGCGGCCGGTGCTTTCTGTGGCAGCAGGCGGGCTAATCCGGATGCCCTGCTTTACCACACGCGATAAACGGCCCGTTTCGATAATCAGGTTTACCGTACAAGAAAACCGATTCATCACCATCGTATACCACGCCACCTGCCGCTCTGAGTATCGCATCACCTGCTGCTGTATCCCATTCCATGGTGGGACCAAAACGCGGGTAAACATCCGCCTCGCCGGCGGCAACCAAACAAAACTTTAACGACGAACCGATAGACACGGCTTCCTGGATATCGTGTGCCTTCAACCACTCGTCAGTCTTTTCATCGCGATGCGACAAACTGGCAACTGCAACAGCACCGTCGTCGGGTACATCTCTGATTTCGATGTCACGCCATTCTCCGTTGAATTGCTCCTTGGCACCCTCGCCTAGCTTGCCTACGAACAAGCGATCAAGCGCTGGGGCGTAAACCACACCCAAAATAGGAATGCCGTATTCCACAAGAGCGATGTTGACGGTAAATGAACCCTTCCCGTCTCGCTTTAAAAACTCTTTAGTGCCATCCAGTGGGTCCACCAAAAAAAATCGATCCGGTGCTTCCACAGAATGACTTGCCGCATTCTCTTCCGAAATGATAACGGTGCTGGGTTCTAGGTCTTTCAATATCGGCAGGATGATTTTTTCTGCTGCCGTATCCGCTGCTGTTACCGGCGAACCGTCAGACTTCTCAATGGCTTCGAAGTCACTGGCGTACACGTCCATGATGGCGGCTCCCGCATCCCGGGCTGCCTGCTGTAGCGCTTCTAACATGCCGATATCCTTGATGTTGGTCGCTTATGCGAACGCTGCGACACATGCAGCCATAATAAGGCCAGGGAAAATGCCCAGCACGACTACCGCCGCGCCGTTCACCGCAAGACCTGCAGACACATCCACTGACGGTGCAGTAGTGTCTGGCAACAGCGGCTCATCAAAGAACATCAGTTTAATGATGCGCAGGTAGTAAAACGCACCAATGACCGACATCGCCACACCGATTATCGCGAGCCAGATAAAGTCAGCGCTAACCGCGGCTTTAAGCACAACGAGCTTTGCGTAAAAGCCAACCATAGGCGGAACGCCTGCCAGCGAAACCATGGCAACCATCATCACCACCGCCAATAACACGTTGCGTTTGGCAAGGCCTGATAAGTCGTTTAAGTTCACTGCCTCATAACCGCCACGCGAAAGCGCGAGCAAAACACCGAACGCAGCCAACGTGGTGAAAGCGTAGGTGATGGCATAGAACATCGATGCGCTGTAGCCTTCGGGCGTTGCTGAGATGATGCCCAGCAATAAAAAACCCACGTGCGAGATTGTGCTGTAAGCCAGCATGCGTTTTATGTTGGTTTGTGCAATAGCGAGCAGGTTGCCCACAATCATCGACAGCGCAGCAAGGATTGCCAGCATTAACTGCCAGTCAACGCTCAGTGTTTCCAGGCCATCCACCAGTAATCGAATGATCATGGCGAACGCGGCAATCTTTGGCGCGGTACCAATAAACAGTGCAACCGAGGTGGGCGCCCCGTCGTACACATCCGGTACCCACATATGGAACGGTACCGCGCCCAGCTTAAAAGCAATACCAACGATAACGAAGGTTAAGCCGAAACGCGCGCCGAAGCTGTTTGCACTGTCGCCAGCCAGGATTTCATGAATGGTAGTCAGGCTTAAGGAGCCCGTGGCGCCGTAAATCATAGACATGCCATACAACAACATGCCTGACGCCAACGCACCCAGAACGAAATACTTCATAGCGGCTTCAGAAGCATCACTGTTAGAGCGATTCAACGCCACCATGGCATAGAGCGATAACGCCAATAGCTCCAAGCCCAAATACAGCGTTAGCATGTGGACAGCCGACACCATAATCATCATGCCGCTCACACCAAATAAACCCAACACGTAATACTCACCACGCGCAATGTCACGTTCGTTGATGTAGTCGCGTGAGTACAGAAAGCCACCAATGGCTACGAGCAGTATCCAGCTTTTCAAAACGCTACTCATGGCATCCAATCCATAAGCACCCTGGAAAGCTGTCGAGGCTTCATTGCCAATTTGTCCAAAGGACAATATCAAGGTAACGACCAACGTGGCTTGCGACGCCCAGTAAATCGTGGTGCGGTTATTCTCGTGAACAAACAAGCTGGCCACCAGCACGATACACGCGGCCACCAGCATGAAGATTTCGGGAAGTGCGATAGCAAAGTTATTCATCGTCGGCCCGTTAGTATTTAGCAATGCTGATGTGTTGAACGAGATTTTCGACCGAAGCGTGCATGACGTTAGCCAGCAAGTCAGGCCACAGACCTAGCAGTAAAACGAAAAACGCTAAGCTGGCTAACATCCAAAATTCCCGGGAAGTAACATCGGTTAAAGCGGCTACGTTGTCATTGGCAACATCGCCAAACAACACGCGCTTCACCATCCATAAGGTGTAGGCGGCGCCCAGAATCAATGTCATCGCACCTAGGAACGCTAACCAGAAGTTGGCGCGAAAACTGGCAAGGATGACCATAAATTCCCCAACAAAACCCGAGGTGCCCGGCAAGCCTGCGTTAGCCATGGCAAAGAACACCATGAACGCACCAAACTTAGGCATAACGTTCATCACACCGCCATAGTCGGCAATTTCACGCGTGTGCATCCGGTCGTATATCACGCCAACGCATAAGAACATGGCGGCCGAGATAAACCCGTGCGACACCATTTGCATCATGGCGCCCTCAATACCTAATGCCACACCGTCGATGTCACCCTTGCCAATCAACATGAACGCGATGAACGTTCCCAGCGTGACAAAACCCATGTGTGAAATGGATGAATAAGCGATGAGCTTTTTCATGTCCTGCTGAGCCAGCGCCACAAAGCCGATGTACACCACCGCGACTAACGATATGGCGATCATGAAACCACCCAGCTCGCCGCTGGCGTCTGGAACGATCGGCAGACTGAAACGCAAGAAGCCGTAGCCACCCATTTTCAGCATGATGGCCGCCAGCACCGCAGAACCCGCGGTCGGTGCTTCTACGTGTGCGTCTGGTAGCCACGTGTGCACAGGCCACATCGGAATCTTCACTGCGAAGGCAGCGAAAAACGCAAGAAATATCCAGAACTGTTCTCGAGCACCCAGCTCAAGCATGTGCATACCCAGGATGCTGAACGAGCCGCCTACCCGATATAAATAAATAAGCGCGACCAGCATGAACACCGAACCCAAAAAGGTGTAAAGGAAAAACTTGATGGTTGCGTACACACGCTTCGGACCACCCCAGATACCAATGATTAAAAACATCGGCAGGAGCGTCGCTTCGAAGAAGATGTAAAACAGGATGGCGTCCAGAGCTGAAAACACTCCCACCATCAAACCCGTCATGATTTGGAAAGCGCCTAAGTACATCCCAACGCGGTCTTTGATCACTTCCCACGCTGAAATCACGACGATGATGTTGATGAGTGTGGTGAGCACAATCAACGGCATGGAAATACCATCAACACCCAGGGCGTAATTCACATCAAATGCGGGCAGCCACGCAACGCTTTCCCGAAATTGCATGTCAGCGGTGGTGGTATCAAACCCAAACCACAGCGACAGACTGATTAAAAAGGTAAGCACGGCCACGCCGAGGGCGGTGTATTTGGCCGCAGAGCCGCTCAGCGCGATGATTGCCAAACCGGCCAGTATCGGCAGCCAGATTGTCAGACTCAGAATAGGCATGCAGTCTTCACTCGTGACGTCATTAAGGATCGAAAGCGATAACGCACGATCAGATAAAAAAGAAAAATACAGTCATCAAAGCCAACAGGCCAAGAATCATAGCGAAGGCGTAGTGATACAGGAAACCGGTTTGAGCACCACGCGCTAGCTGCGAAAACAACCCAACGCTTTTTGCGCTGCCATTGACCAGCGCACCATCAATCAACGTTTGGTCACCAACCTTCCACAGTGAACGTCCCAGGGCCACACTGCCCCCCGCGAAGAACGCCTGGTTGAAGTCATCAAACCCGTATTTGTTGTCCAGAATGCGGCGTAGGAAGCCCAGATTCTTATCCAGCGTTGCCGGGATTGAAGGAGCCACCTGATAAAACACAAACGCGGTTGCTACACCCGCCATGGCCAACCAGAAAGGAATGGTTTGCACAGCATGTAAGCCAAACGAGATGGGCCCGTGGAAGTGATCTTTGACTACCGCCAGCGTGTCGTGTTCAGGTAGGACCGTAATAACGCCCTTGAAAAAGTCACCAAATGGGATGGCGCTGACAGTAAGCGCACCGATTAATACTGAGGGTACAGCCAACGCCATCAGAGGCCAGGTCACGACCTTGGGTGATTCGTGCAGATGCTCACGCGTGTGCTGATCGAATCGCTCTTCACCATGGAACACCAGAAAGAATAAGCGGAACGAATAAAACGCGGTAACAAACACACCCAGCAGGACCGCCCAGTAAGCGATGCCCGCGCCAGGAATATTGGATGCGTGCACTGCTTCGATAATGACGTCTTTTGAGTAGAACCCGGAGAGAAATGGGAAACCTATTAACGCGAGCGAACCAATGAGTGACGTCCAGTATGTGATGGGCATGTACTTCTTTAACCCACCCATTTTGCGAATATCCTGCTCGTGATGCATACCCATGATGACCGAGCCTGCTGCCAGGAACAGTAGCGCTTTGAAGAAAGCGTGCGTCATCAGGTGAAACACAGCCGCACTATAAGCCGATACACCAAGCGCAACCGTCATGTAACCCAGCTGCGATAAGGTGGAGTAAGCGACGACCCGCTTAATGTCGTTTTGTACGATGCCAATCAGGCCCATGAAGAACGCAGTGATTGCACCAATGATGAGGACAAAACTCAGCGCTGTGGTCGACAACTCAAACATTGGAGACATGCGCGCCACCATAAAAATTCCCGCGGTTACCATGGTAGCCGCGTGAATCAATGCCGAGATGGGGGTTGGTCCTTCCATCGAATCTGGCAACCAAACGTGC
The DNA here is from genome assembly GCA_020629835.1 of Granulosicoccaceae bacterium. Taxonomy (GTDB): domain Bacteria; phylum Pseudomonadota; class Gammaproteobacteria; order Granulosicoccales; family Granulosicoccaceae; genus Granulosicoccus. The sequence goes on along the minus strand of JAHDCO010000012.1, from coordinate 69,128 downwards.
AGCGGAACCTGTGCTGACTTACCCATGGCTCCAATGAATAGCAGGATACACATGACCGTCATGACGCTCCATTCCGCACCGCCGAAGATTGTCATGGTTTGACCCACTAAGCTCGGAGCTTGGGCAAACGCCTCATCATAGGACAAGGTATTGGTATACAACACCACCGCGCCGATACCCAGTAGAAAGCCAAAGTCCCCTACTCGGTTGACCAGGAAGGCTTTCATGTTGGCAAATACGGCCGTTTCTTTTTTGTACCAGAAACCGATGAGCAGATAACTCACCAATCCCACAGCTTCCCAGCCAAAAAACAACTGCAGGAAGTTGTTTGACATAACCAACATCAGCATCGCGAACGTAAACAGTGAGATGTAACTGAAGAAGCGCTGATAACCCGGGTCGTCTTGCATGTACCCGATGGTGTAGATGTGCACCATCAAAGACACGAACGTGACCACCAACATCATCATGACGGTTAGGTTGTCTACCAGAAAGCCAATTTCAAAATGCAGATTGCCACTCACCATCCATGTGTACAGGGTTTCGTTGAACGGCTCTGCGCCGCCAACGATGACCACGAAAAACGCGTACACAGACAACAAAAACGCGATACCCACACCGCCAATGGTGGCTCGATGAGAATTTACCCGCCCTAACTGACGACCGAATAACCCAGCAGCAATAGAGGCCAGCAACGGGGCAAGCGGGATAAGTGTGTAAATCAGTTTCATGATGACTTATCCCTTCAACGAGGTCAGATCGGACACGTTAATCGTTGAGCGATTTCGAAACAGAACCACCAGAATCGCCAACCCGATGGCTGCTTCGGCTGCCGCAACCGTCAGAATAAAGAACACAAAGATTTGACCGGAGCCATCTTCTAAAAAACGACTGAACGCGACAAAGTTCATATTGACCGCCAGCAGCATGAGCTCAATGGACATGAGCAAAATGATGACGTTCTTTCGATTGAGGAAGATACCCACCATCGACAGACAAAATAAGATGGCGCCAAGCGTTAGGAAATGTGGAAGTGTGATCATGTGATAGCTCAGCGCTTCTCGGAAGGCATTTGCACAACGCGCAAACGATCGGACTTTGATACATCGATTTGTTGATGCGGCTTTTGGTATTTCGTTTCAGGACGACGGCGCATGGTAAGCGCAATAGCGGCAACAATGGCCACCAACAGAATCACGGCTGCCACTTCAAATTGAAACAAGAATTGGTCATACAACAAAACACCCAATGCTTCGGTGTTGCTGTACTCGGGCCCCGAGGCGGCAGGGGCAGGGAAATTTTCGCTTTGGAAATACCGCTGCGTTATTAGAAACGCCATCTCGATAAACATCAACACACCCACCGCTGCTCCCCACGGCAAATACTTTACGAAGCCTTCTCGCAACGGTTCGACGTTGACGTCGAGCATCATGACCACAAACAGGAACAGCACCATTACTGCGCCGACGTACACAAGCACCAAGGTGATGGCCAAAAATTCCGCTTCCAGCAACATCCAAATACAAGCGGTGCTAAAAAACGTAAGAACAAGAAACATAGCCGCATGCACGGGGTTGCGAACGGATATAACGCACGCAGCAGCCCCGACCGTAATCGCTGCAAAAAAGTAAAACAGGAATAGTTCAAAACTCAAGATGACGCCCTCTTATTCGCTGTCAGACTTATCGGTAAGCTGCATCTGCAGCTCGATCCGCTGCGATTTGTGATTCGTATTTGTCGCCAATCGCCAGCAGCTTATCTTTGGTCATGATCTGCTCGCCGCGATTCTCAAAGTGGTATTCAAAGATTCGCGTCTCAACGATGGAATCCACAGGACAGGCTTCTTCACAAAAACCGCAGAAGATGCACTTGAACAAGTCGATGTCGTAGCGAGTGGTTCGACGTGTTCCGTCGTCACGTTGCTCTGAATCGATGGTAATTGCTAACGCCGGGCAAACGGCTTCACAAAGCTTGCAGGCAATGCAGCGCTCTTCACCGTTCGGATACCGTCTTAAAGCATGTAAACCACGAAAGCGATGCGACTGCGGCGTTTTCTCTTCCGGGTACTGGATGGTGATGCCTTTGGACACGAAATAGCGCCCGGTCAGGCTCATGCCTTTCAGCAGTTCCCACAGCGTGAAACTCTTAACGTATTTGGACAGTTGTGATGTCATAAGTGAATCAGCCTGTTACGCCCGTGCGAATGTCGAACCACGGCCCAATACCGAAGTAGATAGCCACGCCGACGACGGCAATCCATACGATGGTAACGGGAATAAACACCTTCCAGCCCAATCGCATGATCTGGTCGTAGCGATAACGAGGAAACGTAGCTCGGAACCATAGAAAGAAAAACAGCATCAGCGCCGTCTTGGCGAAGAACCAGTGGATGCCGTCAGGAATGAACGGGATCGGTGATAACCAGCCACCCAGAAACATAACCACGGCCAACACGGAAATCATGATCATGTTGGCGTATTCCGCCAGGAAGAACACCGCGAACGCCATGCCCGAATAATCCACTTGGTAACCAGCTACGATTTCCGATTCACCTTCCGCAACGTCGAACGGCGCGCGGTTGGTTTCCGCAACTCCGGAAATAAAATAAACAATGGCCAAAGGAAACAGCGGTATTAAAAACCAGCTGAAAAAACCACCCTCTTGCGCGCGAACGATATCGCCAAGGTTCAAACTGCCAGCCACCATCAACACACCAATGAGCGAGAAACCCATGGCGATTTCATAAGCAACAATTTGAGCGGCTGAACGCATGGAACCCAAGAAAGCGTATTTGGAGTTGGACGCCCAACCGGCGATGATGACCCCGTATACACCGATGCTGGTCATGGCTAGGACGTACAAAAGGCCTGCATTAATGTCCGCCAATACAACGCCATCGGCAAAAGGCACCACGGCCCAAGCTGCGAAGGCCGGCGCTAACGACAAGATGGGGGCGGTTAAAAACAGAAATCGCGACGCGTTAGTTGGGACAATGATTTCTTTGGTCAGCAGTTTAAACAGATCCGCAAACGGCTGGCCCATGCCCTTCCAACCTACTCGGTTCGGACCAACGCGCACTTGCATCGAGCCAATAACTTTTCGCTCGGCAAGAGTTAGGTAGGCCACCGAAATAAGCAGTGGTATGACGATGGCAACGATTTTTAAAATCGTTGTGATTAGTAAAATAATGGTGTCGAGCATCAGGCTTTACTCACATCGATGGGCCCAAACAACTCACCAAGTTCGGCTGTTTCAGGTAACCCGGTTGGCACCCAGACACATCCTTCAGGCACATTGTTGTCTGATTTCGCAGCCAAGGTAACGGCTGATCCATTTTGACGAACCAAGACACGATCACCATCGCTGAGCGATTGTTTTTCAAGCTCTGTGTCAGCCATAAATGCAAACGCTTGTTTGCCATCAGCGGTTTTCTGCAGCGGCTGCGAACGACGAACCAACGGGTCTGTTGCATAGATGGGTGTTTCACCTGCTCTTACCAGGGCGGCACCTGCGTCACCTGCATACGTCATGGAAGGTAACGATGTGAGGTTATTCAGTTCCACAGAGGCGCACTCGTTGGCGAGCTCTCGAGCAATCGCCTCCGGCGTATTGTACTCAAAGCCGTCAAGCTCCAATGCATCTGCCAGCACTCGAAACACTTTCCAAGCTGGCCGCGCTTCGCCCGGCGCAGGTACCGCCCCTGAACTCGCTTGCCATACACCCGACGCATTAACGTAGGTGCCAAAAGCTTCTGCGAATGTAGCAAGCGGCAACACGACGTCAGCCGATTGGCGAATGGAGTCTGATAAGAAGGAACTCATTGCCACCACCGATTCAGCCTTGGTCAGGCATTGCGTAGCGTGTGCAGGATTTGCTGCATCGAACTCAACTTCCGCACCCACAAGCAGGTAGTGCTTCATGCCCTGCTCTAACATGGCGTGTGCATTTTTACCCGCAGATGATGCCGCTTTACCACCGGCTGTACGATGAGGCAGAACACCTGCCAGCCAGGCACCGGCTGTGTTGCTTCGCTCGGGTAATAAGCTCAGCGTTGCATCAGTAGCTTTAGCTAACGCATTTGATAACGCTAACAACTGACTGTAAGCCGGGTGTTGAACCGCAATATTGCCGAGCATGACGGCGCTTCGCTCACCGTCTTTTAACGCGGTAGCAATACGCTGGTGGTAATCCTGCGGCTTGACCGGCGGAGCATCACTTAAACCAGACACATCAGCACCTGCTGCTAAGCAGACGCCCAGTAGTTCAGCCACCATGTTGTCGTAACGCGTCGCGATGTTATCGGCCGCGTCAAAGTGCAACGGAAAATGTTTTGGGTTGATGAAATTAATCGACGCACCCGCATTCGCCGATTTACGCAAACGTAAGGCAGCAATGGGCTGATCTTTACGAATATTGGAACCCACCAGTAAAGCGGCGTTCATGGTTTCAAGATCTGCCAACTGCATACCTAACCAAGGCATAACCGGTGCGCCGTCATCGGCTGCAAAATCACTTTGACCCATGCGATGGTCAATGTTCGAACTGCCCAGGGCTCTGGCCAGTTTTTGAGTTAGATACAACTCTTCCACCGGCAAAGACGCTGATGCCAAAACCCCTAATTCATTACCCGCTTCTTTAAGGGCAGCCGCCGCGGCTTCTAGAGCCGTGGCCCAATCACAGCTAACCAGTTCACCAGTGTCGTCACGCACCATAGGCGACGTGATTCGATCTTCACTGCGCAGACCCTGATAACTGAATCGGTCTCGGTCGCTTATCCACACTTCATTGATGGCTTCGTTATCACGCGGTATCACGCGATTGACTCGGTCCCCATCCAAATGCACAAAAGTATTCGCACCCACTGAATCGTGTGGAGACACCGAGGGCGTTTGCCGCAACTCCCACGATCGTGCGGTGTACCGAGATGGACGCGCAGTCAGTGCGCCCACAGGGCAAATGTCGATGACATTACCTGAGACTTCAGAAACCACAGACTTTTCGATGTAGGTACCGATACGAACATTCTCACCACGGCCCGTGGCACCCAGCTCACGAATACCGGCAATCTCTTCGCCAAAACGAACGCAACGTGTGCAGTGAATACAACGCGTCATCTCGGTGGCAATCAACGGACCGATGTACTTGTCCATCACCACGCGCTTGCCTTCGGTGTACTGTGATGCACTGCCGCCATATCCCATGGCAACGTCCTGCAATTCACACTCGCCCCCTTGATCGCAGATGGGGCAATCCAACGGGTGGTTGATGAGCAAAAATTCCATGGTGCCCTTTTGAGCATCGCGTGCCACCTTAGACTTGGTGTGCACCACCATGTCAGGCATGACTGGCGTGGCGCAGGCCGGTAATGGTTTTGGTGCTTTCTCCACCTCTACCAGGCACATGCGGCAGTTGGCCGCCACGGATAGTTTTTTGTGGTAACAGAATCGCGGCACATCAACGCCTGCCGCATCCGTGACTTCAATCAACATCTGACCGCGCTTTGCGCTCATCGGTTGACCGTCAACCGTTATCTGAATGTCGTCGTCGCTCATAAGCTCAGTAGGTAATCGGTTGAGAGAGAGTTAAGCCACCGCGCCGAGTTTCTCGGCCACGATGCTGCGCTTGTGTTCAATGTAGTACTCGAATTCGTGTCGGTAATGCTTCAGCATGCCCTGCACCGGCATGGCCGCCGCGTCGCCCAATGCACAGATTGTGCGGCCCGCGATCTTTCCCGCTACGTCTTCCAGCTTGTCGATGTCTTCGGGCAAACCATTGCCTTCCACGATGCGCGTTAGCATTCGATATAGCCAACCGGTGCCCTCACGGCAAGGTGTGCACTGCCCGCAGCTTTCAGAATAATAGAATCGCGAAATTCTTCGAAGCGCTGACACCATGCAAGTGGTGTCATTCATCACGATCACCGCACCCGAACCCAGCATTGAGCCAACGGTTCCGATGGAGTCGTAGTCCATGTTGACTTGCATCATTTGATCGCCAGGGACAACCGGTACCGATGAGCCACCGGGAATAACGGCTTTCAACGGAATGCCGTCTTTCATACCACCGGCCAATTCAAGTAACGTCGCGAACGGTGTGCCTAACCCGATCTCGAAGTTGCCCGGGGCAGCGACATGACCAGACACGGAAAAGCACTTCTGTCCGCCGGCTTTCTCCACACCCATCTTGGCGAACCACTCAGGTCCGTTGCGAATGATGGCAGGTACCGACGCGACGCTTTCCGTGTTGTTAATGGTCGTAGGCTTGCCGTACAGACCATAGCCTGCCGGGAACGGCGGCTTAAATCGAGGTTGACCTTTTTTACCTTCTAACGATTCCAACAGCGCAGTTTCTTCACCACAGATGTAAGCGCCAGCGCCTAGTGTTCCTACCACGTCAATGCTGATGTCTGAACCTAAGATGTTCTTACCAACATAGCCGTGCTCGTAAGCCTCTTTCAAAGCGTTCTGGAAGTTGTTGTAAACCTCATCCATGAATTCGCCACGCATGTAGTTGTAAGCAACATTTGCTCGAATGGCGTAAGCACCGATAACCATGCCTTCCACTAAAGCATGCGGGTTGAACCGAATGAGATCCCGGTCTTTACAAGTACCCGGTTCTGACTCGTCTGAATTGACAACAAAGTAGCTTTGAGCACTTTCCTTCGGCATGAAGCTCCACTTCAATCCCGTTGGGAACCCTGCTCCGCCCCGGCCTCGTAATCCCGAGGCTTTAACCATCTCGATCACGTCATCGGGCGATAGTTTTTCATCAATGATTTTTCGTAAAGCGCTGTAGCCGCCAATCTTGATGTAGTTGTCGTAAGTCCACGGCTCGTCGAAGTGACGTGTGGTGTAGCAAACCTGGTTTTGCAAAATCTCAGTCATAGTTGGTTCCGAGAAAATAAGGCCTAGCAAATAAAATAGATTTAGTGATCGCCAGCATGGTCGTCGAGGTTATCGAGAATCTCGTCTACCTTTTCAGGCGTTAAACCGGTGTAGTACTTGTGGTTAACCTGCATCATGGGACCACCGGCACACGCTGCTAAGCACTCTTCTTCCACCTTGAGATAAATCTTTCCGTCCGGTGTGGACTCACCCAACTTGATGCCGTATTTCTTTTCAACGTGATCAACGATGGTGTCCGACCCCATCAACATGCAGCTGATGTTGGTGCAGATAGCAACACAGTGCTTACCCACAGATTGTGTTTCGAACATGGAATAAAAACTGGCCACTTCGTACACGGCAATCGGTGGCATCTCCAACATTGCCGCAACCGCGTCCATTAATTCCGTGGTTAAGAAACCTTCGTTCTGGTGTTGCACCACTTGTAACGAACCTAAAACCGCGCTTTGTTTTTGGTCGTCAGGGAAGCGGCTCATCCAATCACGAATCTCAGCCATGGAGTGCTCAGTTAACACGCTGGCAGGTTCTGGCAAAGTGATGTCTGCTGGAACTGTACTCATAGAATGCTCTTTAAAGTGCTCGTGTTTTTACCGGTCAACTTCGCCGAAAACAATGTCCTGCGTGCCGATGATGGCTACCACGTCTGACAACATGTGGCCGCGTGCCATCTCATCCATCGCTGCCATATGGGCAAAACCGGGTGCTCTCACCTTCAATCGATATGGCTTATTGGCCCCATCAGAAATCAAATAGCAACCAAACTCACCTTTTGGGTGCTCAACGGCCGCGTAGGCTTCGCCCGGCGGTAAGCAGAACCCTTCGGTAAACAGTTTGAAGTGGTGAATCAGCGCTTCCATGTCGCCCTTCATTTCACCTCGTCGCGGCGGTGCAACTTTGTGATCTTCAGTTAACACAGGGCCTGGGTTATCACGCAACCAAGTGATGCATTGTTGAATGATGCTGTTGGACTGGCGCATCTCTTCCATGCGCACTAAGTAGCGGTCGTAGCAGTCGCCGTTGGTGCCAACCGGAATATCAAAATTCATGCGATCGTACACTTCATAAGGCTGCTTTTTACGTAAGTCCCACTCCACTCCGCTACCACGCAACATGGCGCCTGTGAAGCCCAACTGCAAAGCACGCTCGGGACTGACGATACCGATACCCACCGTGCGCTGTTTCCAAATGCGGTTATCGGTTAGCAGCGTTTCGTATTCATCAACCAGGGCGGGAAAGCGATTACAGAAGTCTTCAATGAAATCCAGCATCGAACCATCCCGAGCCTCATTGAGCTTTGAGGCATTCGCCTTACTGCGCCAACGTGATTCTTCGTACTGGGGCATGGTGTCAGGCAAATCACGAGAAACGCCACCTGGGCGATAGTAAGTGGCGTGCAAACGAGCGCCCGATACGGCCTCGTAGCAATCCATTAAATCTTCGCGTTCGCGGAAGCAATACAAAAACATGCTCATAGCGCCGACGTCCAAACCGTGCGCGCCTAACCACATCAAATGGTTCAGGATGCGCGTGATTTCATCAAACATGACGCGGATGTACTGAGCACGTTCAGGCACTTCAACACCCAATAATTTTTCAATGGCCAATACGTAGCCGTGTTCGTTGACCATGGTGGATACGTAGTCCAACCGATCCATGTACCCGATGGTCTGGTTATACGGCTTACTTTCCGCAAGCTTTTCGGTGCCGCGGTGCAGCAAACCGATGTGCGGGTCGGCTCGCTCAACAACTTCGCCGTCCATCTCTAACACCAACCGCAGTACCCCGTGGGCAGCCGGATGTTGAGGGCCAAAGTTCAACGTGTAATTACGTATCTCATGCATTGTCTGACTCCGGTGAATCTCCGCTGATGTAACGACTGTCGTCACGGATCACGCGAGGCACAAGCACACGAGGCTCGATGGTCACGGGCTCGTAAACCACACGCCCTTTGACAGGGTCATAGCGCATCTCAACATTGCCGATCAAGGGGAAGTCTTTACGGAATGGGTGACCGGTAAATCCGTAATCGGTGAGGATGCGACGTAAGTCGTTATGGCCGTCGTACAGAATGCCAAACAGATCAAAAGACTCGCGTTCGTACCAATCAGCACAGGCCCATATGTTTGTGACAGAAGGAACGACAGGAAGCTCGTCATCGTTCGCAGAGCACACAACACGCAGCCGCACGTTATGGTCCAGCGAGAGTAAGTGCATTACTGACGCAAAACGCGGTCGTGAAGTTTCCGGCAAGGACATACCTGAACCGAAAGACAAACGTCCAATAGACTTGGAATCCACTGCCCGACTGAAGCTGGCCTGCGAATTGGTCTCGGTTGACCACTCGGCTTCACCGTAGGTGGCGTAATCCACACCACATAAGTCGCTCAGTTGAACAAAGGCCAACTCTGGGTCATCGCGTAACAGCGTTGCAGCTGATAAAAGCTCTTCAGGCGCGATATGTATTTCCACCAGGTCGACGGACACTTTTATTGTGTCGTTGCCGGGAAACTTAGCCGTAAGACGGTCAACCAAAGAAGTTAGGTGCTGACTCATTCAAGCGCCCCCTAGCGAGCTATGGTGTTGGTTGTGCGGATTTTCTTTTGCAGCTGCAAAATGCCGTACAGCAATGCTTCTGCTGTTGGCGGGCAACCCGGCACATAAACGTCAACTGGTACGATGCGGTCGCAGCCACGAACGACTGCGTAGGAATAGTGGTAATACCCACCACCATTAGCGCAGGAACCCATTGAAATAACCCACTTCGGGTCAGGCATCTGGTCGTAAACCTTGCGCAGCGCAGGTGCCATCTTATTAACCAGGGTGCCCGCCACGATCATCACATCAGATTGACGTGGGCTAGGTCTGAAGAGTATGCCGAATCGATCCAGATCATAACGAGCCGCACCTGCATGCATCATCTCTACGGCACAACAGGCAAGACCAAATGTCATGGGCCACATTGAACCAGTTCGAGCCCAGTTAATCAGTTTGTCTGCAGAGGTGGTGACGAAGCCTTCCTCAAGAACGCCTTCTATTCCCATTCCAACGCTCCCTTCTTCCACTCGTAAATAAAGCCGATAACCAGAATGAACAAAAAGATGGCCATGGCGATAAATGCTTCACCAGAAATGCTGTCTAGAACAACTGCCCAAGGGATAAGGAACGCGATCTCTAAATCGAAGATGATGAATAAGATGGCGACCAGGTAGTAACGCACATCAAACTTCATTCGCGCGTCTTCAAACGCCTCAAAACCACACTCATAGGGTGATAGCTTTTCCGCATTCGGGTTGCTCGGCCCGATGAGACGTCCAGCGGTTAACAGAACCACGCCGAAGATCACGCCAATGGCAATGAACAGCAGCACAGGAAAGTAATTGGCAAGCACGAATGTCCCCTTAAATCCGTTGTGTAACGGCTTTTTTGGATAGCCGAAAGTTAACTGCTTAAGTATCGCAGATAAACCTATGAAAGGTAGGTGAATGTGTGAATCGCAGGGTTTATGCCACGTTCCGAGTGCTCCGTTGCGGAGCAAACACATCACGTTATCGGGACTAAAAAAATGTGGTGCCGTCGCCCGGACTCGAACCGGGACAGCTTTCGCTACTACCCCCTCAAGATAGCGTGTCTACCAATTCCACCACGACGGCAATGCACAAGGGACCCGCGTCTCACGGGACGCGAACTATAACTCAACGCGCTGTAAAAATCACTCAGCAGGCTTAGGTAAATCGGCGGCAGATGCGTCCGATTCATCTGATGGCGCAGCTGCTGGTGCAGCGGGAACATCATCGTCCGCAGATATACCAGGAAGGTCAGCCGCAGGCGCTTCGATACCTGGCAGGCTATCAGTAACACTGCCGGTACCGCGGTCACGGTTAGCCGCCATATAAAACAAAGCGATGCTGGTGACGAAAAAAGCAAACGCCAACGCTGTGGTTACACGCGTTAAAAAGGACGCAGCACCGCGTGCACCGAAGACGGTTGACGACGCACCACTGCCAAACGCAGCACCGGCATCTGCGCCTTTACCGTGTTGAATCAATACCAAACCAATGACAGCGATGCATAACGCAACGTGTACTACCAGAGCAATAGACTGCATGTGTGTTCGTGTTCCTTCAAACCGCCGAGGCGGCCTGACAAATAGCAATAAACGAATCGGCATCTAATGCCGCTCCGCCAATCAGACCGCCATCAATGTCGGCCTGGGAAAAAAGATCGTTGGCGTTGCCAGGTTTTACACTGCCGCCGTACAAAATGGATACTGCTGTTGCCACCTCAGTGCTGTGACTGCTGAGCATGGTGCGAATCATCGCGTGCACTTCCTGAGCTTGCTCTGGCGATGCAGTTTTGCCCGTGCCAATTGCCCAGACGGGTTCGTAGGCAACAATGACCTTTGCGAAGGCGTCTATCCCAACTCTCTGTACCACCGCGCTCAGTTGCTGATTGATGACGGCTTCTAGATTGCCCGCTTCGCGCTCTTCCAGAGTCTCACCCACGCAAAATATCGGGGTAACGTCATGACCCAAAGCCGCTTCAACTTTATCCGCCACCTGCTGATCGGTCTCACCGAAAAGTTGACGGCGCTCTGAGTGGCCGACGATGAGGTACTCACACCCCAAATCGCTTAGCATGCTGGCAGACAGTTCACCCGTGAAAGCACCACTGTTTTCGTGGTGTGCGTTTTGAGCACCTACCTTTACGGAGCTGTTTTCGATGGCCTGGTTTACCGATACGATGTGCGCGCTGACCGGACATACGATCACACCAACACCAGAAAGACTGGCGGTGCCTTCACTTACGGCAGACGCAAGCTGTACAGACGACTCCAACGAGCCGTGCATCTTCCAGTTACCAGCAACGAATTTTGCGCGCGACGCCAAGGTAGATTCCCGCGAACGAAAACCGCCAAGTATATGCCTAATAGAACCGGCTGTCTAGCCGACAGCGTCCCCTACACGGGCGGCTACGGCCTGGCAAATACGCTCGACATCATTGGCGCTTTTCCCTTCCACCATGACTCGAATCAATGGCTCAGTACCGCTGGGTCTCAACAAAATTCGGCCTTGATCGCCCAGTGAGGATTCTGCCTCTTTCACAGCCGCTTGGATGTCAGCGTTGTCGTCAATGCTGATCTTCTCTTTGATCGGTACGTTCACCAGCACTTGCGGGTACAGCTTCATGCTATGGCGCAAGCCCGCGAGCGACTCACCCGTCTCTTTCATAACGGCTAACACCTGCAAGGCGGCCACAATGGCGTCCCCGGTGGTCACCCTGTCTAAACAAATAACGTGGCCTGAATTTTCACCACCCAATAACCAGTTTTGTTCTTTCAACTTCTCCATGACATAGCGATCACCCACGTTGGCACGCTCGAATGGAATGTTCATGTCAGCCAATGCGTGTTCAAGCGCCAAATTGGACATCAGCGTGCCCACCACACCGCCGCTCATGTTGCCCGCGTCATGACGAGCTTTTGCCAATACGTACAGGATTTCATCACCATCGACGATATCGCCGCGGTGGTCCACCATAATGATGCGGTCACCGTCGCCATCCAAGGCGACCCCTACATCCGCGCGTTCCAACAGAACATGCGCTCGCAGGTTGTCCGGCGCCGTTGCACCACACTCTTTATTGATGTTAAGGCCATTAGGTTCTGCACCAACCGAAATCACTTCAGCACCCAGTTCCTCGAAAACCCGGCTGGCAATTTCATAGGCCGCACCGTTTGCGCTATCCACCACGACTTTCATACCCGTGAGCAGCAGACCGGTTGGAAAAGTACTCTTGCAAAATTCAATGTAACGACCGCCCGCGTCGTCAACACGCCTGGCTCGGCCCAGTTCTGCCGAATCGACAGTGGTCATCTCCTCAGCCATAATCGCCTCAATTTCCAGTTCCAGCTCATCGGGCAACTTGGTGCCTTCTGTGGAGAAAAATTTCAGGCCGTTGTCGTAATACGGATTGTGAGACGCGCTGATGACGATACCCGCAGCAGCACGAAAGGTGCGCGTCAGATAGGCGATGGCTGGCGTGGGCATTGGCCCAAGCAAGCGGCTGTTGATTCCAGCCGATGCAAGACCAGCTTCCAGTGCTGATTCAAAAAGATATCCCGACACGCGAGTATCCTTGCCAATCAAGACTTCTTTGTTACCTTTGGACGCCAAAACCTTACCGGCAGCCCAGCCCAACTTCAAAACGGCTTCAGCCGTCATTGGGTATTGACCGACGCGTCCACGAATCCCATCGGTACCAAAAAATTGTCGCGACATGTCGCTGAATCCTGTCTATTGATCGTTAGCTGCTTTTGGCAAATCTGGTACATAGCCCAGTTCGGCCGCTTGCAAAACTTTTAGTGCGTCAACGGTTTGAGCGACATCGTGCACCCGCACAATCGCCGCCCCTCGCTGTACGCCCAACATTGCCGCCGCCACACTGGCAGAGGTGCGATCGGCTGTTGTGCTACCTAATATGTCGGCAAATAGCCGTTTTCTTGACAAGCCGACCACTACGTTGGCGTGTGCCGTCAGCAAGTCCAGATGCTTAAGTAAATGCAGGTTATGTTCCGAAGTTTTGCCAAAACCAAAGCCTGGGTCCCACAAAATGCGCTCTTTGCTGATCCCAGCCTGCGCTAACACCTCAGATCGCTGACGTAAAAAATCGCAAACTTCAGACACCACATCTGCATAACTGGGATTATCTTGCATAGTAGCGGGGTCACCTTTCATGTGCATGACACAGACAGGTAAGCCCGAATCAACCACAGCATCAATCGCCCCTGGTCGTTGTAACGCCCGAACGTCATTGATTATTCCAGCGCCTGCAGCCGCGGCTTCGCGCATCACAACGGGGTTACTGGTATCCACTGATACCACCACATCCAGCGTTTCCGCGATGGCCTCAATAACCGGTACGACCCTGTCCAGCTCTTCGCTCTCGGTGACCGCTTCTGCACCAGGCCGGGTTGACTCGCCACCCACATCAATGATGGCTGCGCCAGCAGTAACCATCGCTTGCGCATGCCGCAGTGCGGCGGAACGTTCGTTGAAGCGTCCGCCGTCCGAAAACGAATCTGGGGTTACGTTTAGGATGCCCATGACACAGGGCTGCTCCAGATACAGCTTGCGTGCCCCGCACTGAATAATTGACGCCATCCGCAGATGATAGTTGGCCCACAACGAGAAAAGGCCGCTTATCGCGGCCTTTTACGCATTTTTACCCGTTCTTAATGATTCGACATGGTCCAAAAGGTTAGGCAACGCCCTTCCACTGGTCCAAAGGTCGATTCACTGCTTAGTGCAGGCTTGGAGCACCATCATCAACAGCGCCATCATCCGCGTCGTCTTCTTTGCTGGAATCCGCAGCATCGTCTTCCTTGGCTTTCTTGTCGTTTGACGACGAGCCTGTGTTCAACGGTGTGCCGCCATCATCACCACCCCAATCGGCTGGCGGACCGGGCTCTTCGCGCCGCATCAGGCGCTCTACCTGACCTGCGTCGATGGTTTCATACTTCATCAACGCGTCGGTCATGGCGTGCAGAATATCCATATTGTCCTTCAGGATCTGCTCTGCTCGCTCATAGTTGCGGTTGATGATCTTGCGAATTTCGCCATCGATGGACATGACCGTCTCAGCGGACATCGGATTCTGCTTCGAAGAGGTTTTGCCCAAAAAGACTTCACCTTCTTCTTCTGAATACGCTAATGGCCCCAGCTTGTCAGACAACCCCCACTTGGTCACCATGTTTCGAGCTATCTCGGTCGCTCGCTCGATATCACTGGATGCGCCTGTGGTTACGTGGTCTTCACCGAAGATGAGTTCTTCGGCCAGGCGCCCGCCGTACAAGCTGGAGATGCGTGATTCGAGTTCCAGTTTACTTTGGCTGTATCGATCCTCTTCCGGAAGATACATCGTCACGCCCAGCGCTCTGCCTCGAGGAATGATGGTCACTTTATAAACCGGATCGTGCTGCGGCACGAGATAACCCACGATGGCATGTCCAGCTTCGTGGTACGCCGTCAGCTTCTTTTCTTTTTCGCTCATGGCCATGGACTTACGTTCTGCGCCCATCATGATCTTGTCTTTCGCGCGCTCAAAGTGGCCCATATCAACCTGGCGTTCATTCTCGCGAGCAGCAAATAACGCTGCTTCGTTAACGAGATTCGCCAAATCAGCACCCGAAAAACCCGGTGAGCCACGAGCAATCAGATCGGGTCGCACGTCTTCAGACATCGGCACCTTGGCCATGTGAACACGCAGAATTTGCTCTCGACCGCGCACGTCCGGTAATGGTACGACCACTTGGCGATCAAAACGACCGGGGCGCAGCAGCGCCGGATCGAGAACGTCCGGACGGTTGGTAGCGGCGATAACAATCACGCCCTCGTTTCCTTCAAAGCCGTCCATCTCTACCAGTAACTGGTTCAGCGTCTGTTCGCGCTCGTCGTGACCACCGCCCAAACCAGCGCCTCGGTGACGACCCACGGCATCGATTTCATCGATGAAGATAATGCACGGAGAGTGTTTTTTCGCCTGATCAAACATGTCTCGTACGCGGGAAGCACCTACACCCACGAACATTTCAACGAAGTCTGACCCTGAGATGGTGAAAAAAGGCACCTTGGCTTCACCGGCGATGGCCTTGGCCAGCAGCGTCTTACCTGTGCCGGGGGAACCCACCATCAGAACGCCGCGTGGAATCTTGCCGCCAAGCTTTTGGAATTTGCCTGGGTCACGCAGGAACTCAACGAGTTCAGAGACTTCCTCTTTCGCCTCTTCCACACCCGCAACATCTGCAAAAGTAACCTTGACCTGATCCTCAGAGAGCAGCCTGGCTTTGGATTTGCCGAAAGACATGGCCCCTCTGCCGGATCCGCCACCCTGCATTTGCCGCATGAGGAAAAACCACAATCCGATGATCAAGATCATCGGGAACCAGCT
>JAHDCO010000012.1:0-53177 GCA_020629835.1 Granulosicoccaceae bacterium | reverse complement strand
TTTGCCGCATGAGGAAAAACCACAATCCGATGATCAAGATCATCGGGAACCAGCTGAGCAGAACGCTGAACAACATGTTGGGATTTTCAGGAGGTGCGCTGTCAAACTTGATCCCAGCTTTGGAAAGCTCACCGATCAACGCGCTGTTATCTGACTCAGGGCTGATGGTGGTGAAAGCCGCGCCGTCACGTATACCGGTGATTTCGCCTTCGTTAAAACGAACCTGGCTGACAGAACCCCGTTCCACAGACTCAAGGAAGTCTGAGTACATAATGGTGTTCGCCGCCTGGCGCTGCCCACCTAAGTTGTTGAATACTGTCATTAAAATTAGGGCAATTACAACCCACAACAGCACGTTCTTAAATAAGTCGCTCAAGGTCTACCTCTCGAAGGTGCATGCCAACCACGCACCAGAATCGCGTTATTTCGCAGCGATATGGGCTCGTCGCGAGTCCCAATGACTATAACAAGTTCCTTGCCACCACATACACCTCACGGCTGCGAGCCCGCGAGGCTTGGGGTTTTCGTAATTTCACCGACACAAAGCGTTTACGAAGATCTGCAACATAGGCGTCGAATCCCGCCCCTTGAAACAGTTTTACGCAATACGCGCCATTCGGTTTCAACACATCGACAGCCATTTCGACAGCTAATTCCGCCAACGCCATCACTTTCGCCTGATCCGTGGCGGCAACCCCACTGATATTGGGCGCCATATCCGATAAAACAAGGTCTGCACCGGGCGCAACGGCTGCTGCAATAGCGTCTGCCACCGACTGCTCATGAAAATCACCCTGAATGAAGTTAACGCCGGGCAAGCCGTCCATGGGCAGAATGTCAGACGCCACGATGCGCCCTTCATGCCCTAGCTTTTCAGAAATGACCTGTGTCCACCCTCCCGGGGCCGAACCCAGCTCCAGCACCGTAGTACCCGGTTTGAGCAAATCGTCCTTTTCATCCAACTGCAGCAATTTGAAGGCAGCGCGCGAACGATAGCCGGACGCCTGTGCCTGCCGCACGTGTGCATCGGTGACGTGCTCATTCATCCAACGATTGCTGCTTTTGCTGCGATTCCCAGCCATGACCCTCTGGTGTGCCCGTATACTGCGTGTCCCGATCGCATAGTGTAGTAGCCCGACGTGACAAATCCTGCCTTGAGCAATCAATCTATTAGAGCGCTCAAATCACAAGCCCATGCCTTAAAACCCGTTGTACGCGTTGGCCAGCACGGGGTCACCGACGCGGTACTCGCTGAATTGGAGATTGCGCTGGACCATCATGAGCTTTTGAAAATTAAAGTCGGCATCGGCGACCGGGACGCGCGCGATACGATAATTGCTGATCTTGCAACTCGCACAAATTCGACCGTGATTCAGCGTATAGGCAATATCGCCGTACTCTATCGCCAAAAGCCCGAACAGAAGAAAAAGGCTAAGAAGCGTTCGAGTTCAGCAAAACGGTAACGCTTAAACCACCCAGGCGCTGTGAGTGAGAAAACGTCAGAGAACCTTGATAACTGTCGACTATGTCTTTAACGATCGATAGCCCAAGGCCGTGACCCGCTACGGACTCATCAAATCGAGCCCCACGCAAGGTAAGCTGCCTTAGCTTTTCAGCTGACACGCCCGGCCCATCATCTTCTACTTCCAGGCGGATCCCGTCTACGCGACGTACGGTCAGAAGAACAACACCCTCGGCCCACTTAACGGCGTTATCAAGTAGGTTGCCAATCATCTCCAGCATATCTTGGCGATCATGCGGCCATTCGAAGTCATCCGGGACGTTGTATCGAATATCCACCGTTTTATCCGCGTACACCTGCTGCAGTAAGCCACACAACGCTGGCAACTCGTCTGACAGGTTCAAACGCTGTGTCGCGCTGCCGCTGCCAGCTAATCGCGCACGCTTCAACTCACTGTCAATCAGTTGCGCAATTCGCTCTGCGTGCTGACTCCCTTCGCCGCCGCGCATCAACAAGTTAAGTGGACCTTTCAGCGCGTGCGCTAAATTGCCCGCGGCATTACGCGATTGACGCAAGCGTTGTTCAAAGCGAGCTAATAAACGATTGAATTCCTGCACCATTGGTGCGATTTCAGCAGGTACATTTTCAGCAACCGATTTTATTTCTCCCCGCTCGATTCGCTTTAAGTCTTCTCGTAAGGCATCCACTGGCGCCAGTAAATGACGCAATACCAAGCTTTGTACTAACACCAGAGCCACCAGTAAGAGCGCAGACAACACCGCAAACAGCACCCGAAAGGCTTGCCAACGCTCCTGAATTTGGCTGACATCTTCAGCCACTGTCACTGTGAACGTATCACCATCGGCTTGGAAGCCACCACGCCACATTAATAAGGGTTCACCAGACGCGCCGGTAAATGACAAACGCTTTTGCTGACCGGGCTGCAAAGGCCCGGACGGTAAATCGATTTGGGAGCTTGAAGCAGACAGAAATACATTCTGTTCAGCGGAGTCGATTCGGTAGTAACGCCCTAACAGTGGTTGATTGTGATGTGCGATGTGCTGAGATCCATTCACACTGTTGGGTGCATCTACCAGGACCGCGGCGCTGTGAAATAACGCGTGGCCTTCCTTTGCTAACCGTGCGTAGACAGCACTTTCAGCTAATAGCCTGGAGGTCAATGTTCCTCCCCACCAAAAGACAAACATCAGCGCGAGAAAACTAATAACCAACGAGCTTTGCAAGCTACGTTCGAGCGAGCGCCGCTGGAATGGCCACACGCTGGTGGGCGCTTTTTTAGAAGACACCCGCGCCTAAACCCAAGTGTTAGGTGGGGTCATTAAACACGTAGCCCTGCCCACGCTTTGTCACAATGCGGTGAGCACCAATCTTTTCACGCAACCGCCGTACATAAACCTCGATAAGATTGCTGTCGCGTTCGGAATTCTGGTCATATACATGATCAGACAGATGTGGTTTTGACAGAATCTTGCCCGCGTTCAACATCATGTACCGCAACAACCGAAATTCCGTGCCTGTCAGGCTGTGTGGTGGTTCGTTCGCTACCTGAACTTGCTGCAGGTCCTCATCCAATCGAACGGTTGCGGTTTCCAGGGCATTGGCGCTACGACCATGCTCGCGATGAATTAGCGCCCTGAGCCGGGCGATCAATTCCTCAATATGAAATGGCTTTCCCAGGTAGTCATCCGCACCGGCCTTGAAGCCGTCTACCCGCTCGAACCACTGATCTCGTGCGGTGAGCACGATAACAGGCACTCGATTGCTTTTTGCGCGCCAGGATTTCAGCACCTCGATCCCCGGCCTCCCCGGCAACCCCAAGTCCAAAATCACCGCGTCATAGGGTTCGTAGTCACCAAGATGCTCTGCATCGATGCCATTGTCGGCCACATCAACAGCAAAGCCGGCCTTGACGAGATCCGTGCGGGTGAGTGCAGCCAAATCAGGATCATCTTCAACGAGTAGGAGACGCATACGTACCAGTATAGCCCCAGCAGCCACCTCAGAAGGCCGTGGGAACCCTGAATAGTCCCGATTAGGACTGGTATTTTACTGACAATTTGGTAGTCTTCATCAGCACACTTATAACGGTTGGTTGACTGTTCCCGTCATGGCTAAGAATCTCAACTTCTATTTCGATAACCACGGCGTTCCCCGGGCTCGAGGGAAACACAGCGAGCGGCTACTTATGAGCTTCCTCGAAACCGATGTGCAAGGCAGCGAATACATTTGCCACGACCTCATGAACGATTTAACCGCTGTGGAGGATGAAACGGTATCGACTCGGGAATTCGTTGGCAATGCGCATAGTGCAGTTATCACCCCAGACGGCGTGACCATCTGCAGTATTGCTGAGGAAACTAAAGATGAATCCGGCGACGCAGGCGCCAACACGACAAACTCGGGTGACACCGTAGACCCATCAGCTGCCGCAGACTCCAAAGAAATCCCTGACGAGACCACTTACGTCACCACGCTAAAACACTTTCGCGAGATATTGGAAGATTGGGAGGCCTTCATTCTGGACGAAGAAGACCCCCTTGACGATTCTATACACGTCTGATGCGCGGGATTTGCTAGGCTTGGCTCGCCTACCCCAACTAACGTGTACTAACCCATGACCAATATTTTAGACATGCTGTTGTCAAACAACGACGGCGGCACCGTGAAAGAACTGGCCAAACAGTTCGACTTGCCAGAAGCCCAGGCCCGCACCGCGGTAGAAGAGCTGATTCCAGCGCTTAGTCGAGGTATGAAAAATAACGCGTCTAACAACCCTGGCATGGAAGATCTACTGGAGGCTCTGAGAACCGGCGAACATAAACGCTACATGGACGAACCCAGCTTGCTTGGAAAAAAGGAAACCACTCAAGATGGCAACGACATTTTGGGCCACGTATTCGGCACGAAAGAAGTCAGCCGTGAAGTTGCTAATCGTGCCTCCCAGAAATCGGGTGTGAGCAGCGCGGTATTGAAGAAGATGTTGCCGGTGTTAGCCACTTTGGCCATGGGTGCATTGAGTAAAGGCGTGTTTGGTGGTAACAAACCCGCAACTCGCGTATCGCCGACATCGAGTTCGGGCGGCTTACTAACCTCTCTGTTGGATTCGGACAGAGACGGGTCCATATGGGATGACGTGTTCAAGCTGGCGGCAAAAACGATGCTGCGCTGAATAAACTCAGCTACGCACAAAACATCCTCAGTACTCACCAAAGGCTGTGCCATGAAACAGTTAATTTTAGACGCCGACAAATGCACAAGTTGCTTGCAGTGCGAGCTCGCGTGTTCACTGGAACATGAAGGTTTGTTTGCACCGGCTTATTCACGCATCAAAGTGTTTGAGTTTGAGCACGGTAAACGCAATATTCCATACACGTGCACTCAATGTGATGAAGCTTGGTGTCTGCATGCCTGCCCAACCAATGCCATTGCCATCAACTTAGAGCTTGGTACTAAGTACGTGATAGAGGACTTATGTGTGGGTTGTAAAGTATGCACCCTGGCCTGCCCGTACGGCACCATTAACTACAATGCAAAAAGTGGCAAAGTGACCAAATGCAATTTATGTAGCGGCGACCCGAAGTGCGCGGACGCGTGCCCGACAGGTGCAATTGTGTATGCCGACCCTCAGGAGCTTACGGTATGACTTGGCATGGGAAAGTCTTGATCGCTGATTTGTCGGCAAACACCGTTCGCACTGAGCCGTTGAACCAGGCGTGGGCAGATGAATATTTAGGTGGGCGTGGGCTGGCGACACGCTACTTAACCGAGATGATGAACCCCAAGGCTGATGCTTTATCGCCTGAGAACGTATTGATATTTGCAACCGGCCCGATGACCGGCACTATGGCATCTACCAGTGGTCGCTACTGTGTCGTGACCAAAGGCCCTTTAACGAACGCAATCGCCTGTTCGAACTCCGGCGGTAAGTTTGGCGCAGAATTAAAGTACGCAGGCTACGACTTGTTGATCTGTACTGGTAAAGCTGTAAAACCGGTGTACTTATTAATTGAAGACGGCAATGCTCAACTAATGCCTGCTGACGATCTATGGGGAACCACGGTTTGGCACACGGAAGAGTTTTTGAAAGAAAAACATAAAGACCCACAAATCAAAGTCGCATCAATTGGTGTTGCCGGTGAACAAGGCGTAAAGTACGCCTGTGTTGTCAACGACTTACACCGTGCTGCGGGTCGATCCGGTGTGGGTGCGGTAATGGGTTCAAAGCATCTAAAAGCCGTTGCCGTCAGAGGTACTGTCGGTGTGCCCTGTGCAAACCCCGAGCGGGTTATGGCCGTGACGAAAGAAACGCATCAATTACTCAAAGACAGTGACGGCCGACGAGAGCTGACCGAATTTGGCACCAACGCCATGATTGATTCTATGCATGCGTTTGGCGGATTGCCTACCAATAACTTTTTAAAAATGACGTTTGAGGGATCTAAAAATATCAATCCCGAGGCGATGAAAACCCCCAACGAAAACGGCCACACAAACTTAATAACCAATAAAGCGTGTTTCGGTTGCACTATCGCGTGCGGACGTATTGCACACATAGATAAACAGCATTGGTCGGTAAGAAACCGGGAAAACTATCACCACGCGTCCGGTGGTTTGGAATACGAAACCGCGTACGCCTTCGGTCCGGTTGTTGGTGTAGATGACATAGACGCATTAACCTTTGCCGGCTATTTGATGAACGAGCATGGCATGGATCCGATCTCGTTCGGCGTGACGTTAGCGGCCGCCATGGAGTTATATGAGCTGGGCATCCTGACCAACGAACACACCGATGGGGTGCCGTTAAATTTTGGTAACGCTGAAGCGCTTACGATCATGGCGGAGAAAACGGGCAAACAGGAAGGTTTTGGTAAAGAGCTGGGGTTAGGCTCTAAACTGTTGTGTGAAAAGTATGGACGGCCAGAGCTGGCGATGGTCGTAAAGGGGCAAGAATTCGCAGGCTATGACTCGCGTGCGTTACAGGGTATGGGTTTAGGCTACGCCACCAGTAACCGCGGTGCATGTCATCTCAAGCACGACGTTTTTGCCGAAGACATGGCTGATCAATCCGGCGATGGCAAAGCCGTGCCGTGTAAAAATTCGCAAGACCAAATCGCAATGATTGATTCCACCGGATTATGTTTATTTACAACATCGGCTTGGGACACCGACGCCTTTCAACGCCAAATTGCGGCGGCTTGCGGTGATGACTGGACGCGAGAAAAGTTACTGGAATCCGGCGAAAGAACCTGGAACTTAGAACGTTTGTTTAACTTGCACGCCGGATTAACTGCTGCTGATGACACACTGCCCCCACGCTTGTTGGAAACACCTGCCCCTGAAGGCGTGGCAAAAGGCAAAGTATGTGAATTAGATAAAATGTTGCCGGAGTACTACAGCCTTCGCGGATGGACTGATACCGGCATACCAACGCAAGAAACCTTGTCGCGCTTGTCTTTAAACGAACACGCTGTATAAGCGCTGATTGATATGCCCATGAGTGATGCACACTTGGATAGTGAAGAGGGCTCGCTGCAAATCACGTTATCGCTAGGCAGTGGGCTTCTATCTAAAGTGGATGAGAGCTACCGAGACACATCTCAGACACTGGCCATAAGCGAAGGTATAACCATCGACAGTGTTTTAAACCGTCTCGGTCTGCCCTCGAATATGGCCGTGCTGGTTATTCTTAACGACGCCTTAGTTCAGCCTTCACAGTTCGCGCTTCAAGCACTGACGAATGGCGACAGGCTGTCGGTAATGCCGCCAATACACGCTGGTTGAGACTAACAGCAACAACGCCAGCAGAGTCTTCCAACCCAATGCACCGCGCTCTACCGCGTCAGCGCTACTGCTGGTTGTTGTCGGTGTGGTGCCGCCATCAACAGCGCTACCGGAACCGCCATCGGTGCCACCTGTCGTTGAACCACCGGTTGTACCATCGGTCCCCCCGGCTGTCGTGGTTCCCGCACCACCATCGGTTGAACCGGCCGTTGTTGTGCCGGTGCCACCATCCGTTGCACCTGCCGTTGTTCCGCCCGAAGCGCCACCCGCCGAGCCGTCGCTCCCGCCAGTGGTGGCAGGCGGTGCAGGTTCTTCGAAGACAGCAATCAGCGTGTCACTGTCGTTGCTGCTGTCCGTGTCGTTGGCTACTGCGATAGCAGCGGTCATCACCTGAGCACCCTCATCGTCAGCGGTTATCTCAAACTCAAAATCGTGAGTGCTACCGGCTGGTAAATCGGTCAAAGAGCAAACAATGGGCGATGAGCCACTACAGTCTCCAGGCATCAGGTTAACGTCGACACCGGCACTTAACGTAACGTCGGCATCCACAGTGCCCGCATCCTGTGCGGATGTGTTCTCAACCGTTACCGTCAAGGTGCCTTGCTCAAAGGTTTCCCACTGTAGGTTGTCCCCGCCTGCATCCTTCTGTAAGGCAACGGCCACAGACACATCAGTGGATAAATTCACACCCGAAACCGACACATCAAAACTGGCATCGTTGTTGGCGTAACTGGTTTCCATAACACTGGTTTGAACCATCGCGTCCACAGACCGCAAAGCACTGCCACTTTGACCTACCGTAACGTCAATCGTGTGGGTATGGTTCTGATTCGCTGCGGTGGGATGTAACGACGCTAAAGTACACGTCACAACCTGTCCAGCGACGCTGCAATCAGACGGCACAGCAGTGACATCTAAACCTGTGGCAAATGTCAGCGTGGTTTCGATATCGTCTGAGTTATCAAACTTATCGTGATTTTCAATAACGGCGGACACCGTAAACGAACTGCCTTCACTGAGTTCATCCGGTCCGGTCATAACCGTATTGGGCGTGGTTTCTAGCGTTACGGCCACATCAGTTTGACCATCGGCCATCTCGATACCACCGTTTGTGCATGAGATACCGGTTGCCGTCGTCGGTGTACACGTCTTAGTGTTTCCGCTTAAATCTTTTATCAGCACGATACGGTCTAACTCAAAACCGTCTTCCCTTGCTGAAACACTCAACGTAGCCGGACCCGGTGCCGCCACATCCAGGTACAACGTTTTTTGTAACCCGCAAGAGCCAACCCCGCCCGCTTCACGTTGGGCACTTGACCACTTCCAAGCGTTGGAGCCAGCTGTGCAAAATTGCATCATGCGCGCGGAGGGGGGCCAGTTGCCATCCAAACCCACGTGAATACCGTTGTCTTCCGTACCGGTAGAGAAAGCGCGTCCGTGAACGTAATATCGCCCGGCTTCGGGGAAATTTATTGCCCAGGACATTTGCGGGCCCGTGCCAGCTTGCCCCCAATAGGCTGTTGGTGGGCCCATCGGGTCGGCGTGAGTGACTCGAACGTCCGGTAACAGCTCAAAATAGACCCCACCACTGGCCGATGCAGAATGGTTGCCATCAGGATCTTCTGCCGCAGGCAATTGCGGAGTGGACGCATCCGTCATTACCCATCGGTCATCCTTACTGATGTATTCCTCGGCTTCAATGCTGATGGATAGGTAATCTGCAGTCGTGTTGTAGTCCACTGCGAGGGCGGATGAGCAGGCTAGCGCTAATCCGGGCAATGCTAGCCAAGGGGTTTTATTCAGGTTCAACTTGAGCCTCGGAAAATTCTTTGGTATCAGCTCGTTAACGGCCTGAAGTCGCTCTTTCAATAGTAAACAACTGGAAAACCCACCAAAGATCTCTATATTTGAGTGTTATAAAGAAGTTTTGGAGGGGGACAACCGTGAAATCAGCCACACAATTAGAGCTAAGCAATATCGCCCGAGCGTTGCATGACTTGTTTCAAGCGCTTCCGGCAATTCGCCAGCACAACGGCCCGGACGCGGTAAAAAAGCAGATGAAGTTGATCGCGCACTTTCAACGCCAGCACGATCGATTAGCGGCTCAATTGCGTTAAACCGGCGCAAACACCTCTTCCACCTGACCTAGGGGCCCTGCGGCCGGCCCTCCACCCGTGATAACCATCACGAAATAAATACATCCGCACCTTAGTGTCGGACCGTTCGCAGTGATTTTGACGACTGCGCTACAGAGCGGCCGCTTCAGTTCCTTAAACTGGCTCCCATGACTATTGCAACCGTGCAACTAATCATGAGCAGCCTGGGACTTCTCGCAGCGCTACTCATCGCATCACTTGGCCCAGGCGATCGCTGGATTCGATGGCCGCTCGCTTGTGCAACCGGGGCGGGTGTCGCCTTCACAGGCTGGCCACAGCTGTGGTTAGTTGAAAGCGGCGCTCAATACCAACTGTTTCAAAGCCTCATGCTCGCAGCCGTCGTGGTGCTTTTGGCCTTACTCACCATGATGTTGCTACAACCTGTGAGTAACTCTTCTATTGATGAGATCGAAGTACCACCCAACTCCGCCGCTGAGCTGGCACCGAGCGCTGTCATTGGCGAGTACGCCGTGCCTGACCAGGCTGGCCGCGACCCTATTGCAATCGATCTTTCAAACAATCCTAACGTGTCCATCGCACATTCGGAGAAGCACGCGCTGATGCATCTGCTGAGCGCCGGTACACACGCGAGCACCCCAGACGCGGCAACCACCACAGAGCCAAGCGCCGAGGACTCGCTAACCATAGATGTACAAACACCTCAATCACTAACAATCGAAGTTATTGAAGACCTGGCGCTGGTTGACCCTTCAGTAGAGGCTGAACTGACGACAACCAACCTCTCTGCCGACGTTGTATCACTGGCAGACAGACGGGTTCAGCGCGACGACGATCGAGCAGCCGGCGCATTGGATTTATCGGATTCTGAAGAGCTTTACCAAGCCATGCGTGAAGCGGAGGCTGATTTAGAGTTACCCGATGAACCAAGCTGGCTAAATGACTCATTGGACGGGGAGTTGGATGCCCATGAGCATATGGACGATGCGATGAATATCGCGCTAACCGACGCAATGGACGACGAAATCGTTGATGCTGAGATTTTATCGATCAGTGGGGACATAGACCACGCCAAACCGGTTGTGGACATTGACGCCAGTACCGATGAGCTGATGGAACTGTCAGAGCAGCCAGCCGCTGAGCATGACGAGCTTGAACCAATAACTGGAACTGGCTCACCCGATGGTTCGGTGCAAAAACCTGACTCGTTGAATGCGGCTCTTCAGGAACAAAGAAACACGGTCGTTCAACTTAAAAACAGTACCGATACGTTAGCCGAGAAGTTGACTGTCTGGTCACGACATGCAGATGCCCAGGAACAGGATGCATGGGCTACAACGCTGAAAACCGGCCAGGCGCTGCAGCAGCAAAACGATCGAATTAATGCAGAAGGCAATTTTCGCCAGGCAGCGTCAGACTTGATCCATACACAGCGCGACGTCATGACGAAACTATCGTCGCAAATCAGCAGTATGGGCGAGCAACGCAAGAAGGACCTTGCCACACTGGCTGCACTGCAAAAAGATGCCATCAACCAACGTCGACTGGCCCGCCAGGCGGCTTTGCTGGCCAGAAAAGCTGCTGCTGATAAACAGGCGCTAAACGGACTGTTGAATAAAGAAAAACAACACCTCGAGCGTACACAAACGGCCGCAAAGCGGGCCATCAACATCGCCAGAGAGGCGGTGGACAGGCTGTCAGAGCACGAGCGTCGACTGGGTATCACTAAGTAGTATTGGGTCGACAGAGGGGATTTGAGCCCGATCGGCAGGCCCCTCGTCCGCCTGGTGCCCCGGGGCTCCAGCCTGGATTTTGCCCGGGGAATATCAAAAAAATACCCACGTTAATAAATGTAAGGGAATCATCCAATCATTGGCGATGTCGTATAACCTTACACAATTCGTGGTTATACCCTCAATCGGAGAAATTGATGATCAACAACAACCGCCGCAAGTTCGTAACCTTCGTAGGTGCCGGAGCGGTCGCCGTACCAGTCTCAGCGCTGATCGGCACATTGCCAAGCCATGCGGCCGATATGGAAATGGTCAACCCAGAAGACCCTACCGCTGCCGCGCTCCAGTACGTTGTAGAAACCGAAATGGAAGGCAAGAATTGCATGACCTGCGCCTTGTACAACGGCGACGAAGAAGCCGGTATGTGCCCACTGTTCCAGGGTAAAAAAGTGCACGCCACCGCATGGTGCAGTGCCTACGCACCGAAAGCGTAAATACTTCGTTGAAGCGGCAGCATACGCCGCCAAACAAGACTAAAAAGCCGGCAACAAGCCGGCTTTTTTTTGTGTTGAATTTAGGATTTCCAGCCCGACAACCGGATCTAGCTTTAAGGCGTGGGCCACTGGACCACAGGCCGCTTGTCTTCAACCCACTGATTCATGCCTTCGGTCACATTAAACACCGCGCTGAACCCCAGCCTTTTATCCAAAAGGTTCGCGATGGACGAACTGCGCACGCCTGCCGCACAAATGAGCGCGATCGGCTGATCCTTGTCCGCCACCTTACTCAGCTCATCCAGCCAGGCCCGCACGTCATAAGCGCCTTTTTTATCAAAGAACATAATCGGGTGGCTGCCTTCAATGGTACCCGTATGACGCCACTCATCCGGACGGCGCACATCGATAATGGTGATGTTTTGCGCACTCATTTCTGCCAGTTGGGCATTGGTAATGTTAGTTACTTCGGCGATTGCTGCTGCAGGAGCAAGCAATGCACTCGCCAGGAGATATCTAAGCCCTGTTTTCACGTTGCACCTCTGGTTTTCTCGATCACTGTTCGATAAGACCGCGAGCCTTGGCTCTTCGTTCCCAGTTTTTTCGTGCTAACGCCTGCATATCTTCGGCGTGATCGAGCTCATCCACAATTTCCATTCCCAGCAAGGTTTCAACCACGTCTTCCATGGTCACAATGCCTTGGGTGCCCCCAAATTTATCGTCCACAACCAACGCGATGTATTCACGTTCTGCTGTGAAGCGATCAAACAGCTGCGGAATAGGAAATGATTCGGGCACGGTGATCAGCGGCCGACGTAACTCGCTCAGAGGTGATTCGTCATCGGGATTCGCCACCAAACGGGTCAGCATTTCATCTTTTAAGAAGTAACCGGTAACGGTATCTGCGTTGTTGGAGTACAACGGAATGCGGGAAAACCGCAACGTAGGGTGTTCATCGTGAAAATCTTTCAAAGTCCGCGTTTGATCGGCTTTCACCACGACAGTGCGCGGTGTCATGACATCAACTGCCCTGACATCCTTAAAACGCAGCAGGCTTCTTAGTACGCTGGTTTCACCTTCATCCAGCACGCCCTCTCGCGCCCCGAGCTCGGCCATTGCCGTGAAGTCGGCCCGACTAAGCACGCTGGCTTCTTTGTCTTTCTTCATGGACTTGGTAATGAACTGACTGACCCACACCAGCGGAGCCAGTATCACCATCACCCACTTGAGGCACTTAACCGTAAAACCAGCAAGCTCCTGCCAATAATTTGCACCAATGGTTTTCGGAATTATTTCGGACAACAACAAAATCGCCAACGTCATGACCACAGGTACCACCAGTGTGGCCATAATAGAGGCACCCCATATGGCAGTGGCTTGAGCACCAACTCCAATAGCGCCGACAGTGTGCGCTATGGTGTTAAGGGTCAATATGGCAGCAAGAGGCCTGTCGATATTCGATTTGAACTCTTGCAGCGTTTCGCCCACATCGCCACCTTCTTGCGTTTTTCGCTCGGTGAATGCGGGGGTAATGCTTAGCAGCACCGCCTCCCAGATTGAGCAAAGAAAAGAGAAAATGATAGATACCAAGAAAAATACAATGAGCAAGGTGTACATGGGTCGATGAGCACTCGAATCAGTTGCAAGCATTGGCCAACGGGCCTGTTGGGTCATGGTAGTTCATGCGCTCCTCGCTTGCTGACGGAATGCTCAGCATGACGCCTGGGCAAAATGACGTTTGGTTTTTGCCACTGGGTGGATGCGGTGAAATCGGCATGAACATGAACCTATACGGTCATGACGATAGTTGGTTGATGGTGGACTGTGGAATAACGTTTCGCGACCCGGACGGCACAAATCGATCAGGCTACCGTGTACAGATGCCTGACCCTGCGTTCATCGCCGAGCGGCGAGACAGCCTGCATGGGCTGGTACTGACTCACGCTCACGAAGACCACATCGGCGCTGTGCCGCATTTGTGGCGTCAGCTTCGTTGCCCTATTTTTGCCACTTCCTTTACCGCTGAAATGCTGCGTAGAAAGCTAGCCGAGCATGGGCTTGATCGCCAAGTATCTGTGCATTTGGTAGAAGCCGGAGACCGTCGCCGCATCGGCAGCTTCTATGTTCAGTGGGTCGCACACACCCATTCCATTCCAGACCCATGCGGCCTGGTCATTGAAACACCCGATTTACGTGTGTTCCACACGGCTGACTGGAAGCTTGATGCAGCGCCTCAGGTAGGTCACCACTACGCCGAGAGTACTTATCGAGAGCTGGGCGACAGTGGTGTGGATGTGATGGTGTGTGATTCAACCTGTGCGCCCGTACAGGGGCACTCGCTGTCCGAAGCAGATCTTTACCCAGGCTTGAAGCAGTGCGTCGAAAATGCCACCGGCCGGGTAGTTGTTGGTTGCTTTGGTAGCAACATCGCACGCCTCAAGACGCTTTCTAAAATCGCAAAAGAAACCGATCGCCAGCTAGGCCTTCTTGGCCGCTCATTAATCAACACCGTCAGTGCAGCGCGAACTGTAGGCTTGTGGGATGAAGATGCCGAGATTGATGCGGCTCATCTGGGTTACTTACCACCCGAAGCCGTGCTGCTTGTCGCCACCGGCAGCCAAGGTGAAAGTCGTGCAGCACTGGATCGGTTGAGTCGAGAATCGCTGCGCGAGCTGGCGCTGACGCCCGGTGATTTAGTCATATTGAGTGCAAGGGCAATACCCGGCAATGAGCAGGAGATTGCCCGCATGTTAGAACGCTTTTCAATGATGGGCGTGAATGTCATTAGGCCTGAAACCACCGAACTCGACATACACGCCTCTGGCCATCCAGCGCAGGACGAGCTTGCCCTGTTGTACGAGTGGACGAAGCCTGACGTGGTGATTCCGGTACACGGCGAATCCACTCATATGGACGCCCAGGTGGACGTCGCGAAGGCCTGCGGTATCGGCAGGCGTTTAAGTGGCCAAAATGGAGATTTGTTTGTGCTGTCTCCAAACAAGGCCATCAGACGTTCAGCCGCGAAGGTAGGCCGCCTGGGTTTAGGCAAGAAATCGTTAGAAAAAATCGCGTTTAAAGCAGCGGTAACCAGTTAGCTCTGTTCGAGTTGTCGAAGCAAGAAACCCTGCCCTCGTAATTTTTGCAGTTGCCACTGGCCGTATTGGTTTAAACCCATTTTTTTGCGTAATCGGCACGCGGCCGTATCGATACGTCGGGAATCCTCGTGCGCCGGTAGCGACCAAACCGACTGCAATATTTCTGTGGTAGGGATGATGCGATTTTTGTTTTCAAACATGAATTGCGCGAACTCGAACTCACGTGGGCTAAGACCCAAGGACTTACCATCCACCAAAACCATGCGACGTGACCCATCAAACTGAAACTGCCCGACGGTCCATTCATTCAACACCGGTTCCTTGTGCTCTCTCAAACCAGCAATAATGCGTGCTCGCATAAGCCGCGGTGAATCAGCTAACGGGATAACGTGATGCGCTCCAGCCGATAGGTAAGAGCAGACGGTGGACTCGTCCATTGACTCTGCCAACACCAATACGCGCTTGCACTTACCGTGTAACTGCGTGATCTCTTCTTCAACACGCTCTTGGTGCGCAGGTAGGTCATTGAGGTGATCATCGTTTCTTGCGCAAATAACAACACCGTAAGGACAGGTGTCGCTTGCCTCGATAATCGCTGCGGCTGTCTCATCATGTAGTTTCAGCGAATCTGTATGAGGCACCACTTCGAAAGGCTCATCGGACAATAACCGATTGATTAGATGTACATCCTCCGAATGAGCGTGTAATAACGCAATTTGTTGCGGACGGGCTTGCATAGGGTTACCGAAGGTGAGCGCATGAGATTAACCAGCGCTGTTACACAGAGGTACAGCCGTGAAGCTTGAGTATAAACACAGCTTTTGTGAAAACTTGTGTCTGAGCGCTCGCGTTTACATCGGTTTACATTACGCCCGCCAATTCGTGGTAATGCACCAAAATGGACAGTTATCCTGCAAAATAAATCACCTTAGCAATCGCCATTCATTCGACACAGCAGCGTTATGTTGCAGAATCGCTGTATAAACACAGATATAGCTCTCACACTTTTGAGGCCTGCCATAGATGTTGACAGGCCTGTGACAGTGATTGAGTGTGAGTCGGTGTATAAATTGCGCTGCTTATCTGCAACTCCAACGTAGGACTTACCGCCTCATGGCAATCCAATTGTGGCGCCGCATAAACCAATGTGTGCGCACCGGTGTAACAGCAGTCGTTTTACTTATAACGATGTCACCAGCGGTCGTTCACGCGCAAGCAATAACGTTTGATTGCGGAAACGGCCAAACGCAGTGCAGCGTTCAGGAACTGGCCAACTACCTCGATCGCATCAAAGATACCTTCGAAGCGCACGACTATCTTTATGACCAAATTTACGCTGAAGGTGATACCACCATCGTATTCGTTCAACGCATTTTGCACAGTATGGACCGTATCGAACGCGAACACGTGAAAGCTCATGGAGCAAATAAAGTAGCCACATTGCCTGAGTTATGCGCCCAGGCGGATTTAGTCCAAATTCTAAATCAAGGTTTGATACTTACCTACATCATCAACGATTTTGATAGAAACTTGATTAATCGTTTCACCATAGAACGATCTGACTGTCAGAACTGAGCCGCGTGCAACTCACTCACCATGCCCTCTTTTTGTTGCTGATTCAGATAGTACGTTAGCTCAGAATACGTGCCACAGATAACGTCTGGCTGATTGCAAGCCCATACGGCGAACCGCTTTAATGCATTCCAGTAAATGCCTTCGTTCCACAACGAAAAATGATGGCCTATGTCAATCGGTGCTCGATTACCGTTGTAGTTATCGTTGAAGTAAGCTTTATAGGTTTCTAGCATATCTTGCTCAAATCGATCTAAATCCTCTGAATTGCCAGGCCGTGCATTGGAGTGCGCCACGTAAAAGTTGTAATCCATCGATAGCACCGTACCGCCACCATTAGATCTTTCCACATAGGCTAAAGGGTACTGCTTAAGAGCTGTATTCGCGTCTGGCCAACGGCTTGGTTTATCATTACCGCTGGCGTTATAGACATAACCCAATCGCTTTAGGCTGCTGTTCAGTGGTTCGCCAGCGGCTAATAACGGGGCTCGGTAACCCACTATTTCATAATCAACGAAATCGTCCCACCAAAAAGGCTTTTCAGTTTCACTGTAACGCCACGCTTTTTTCAAAAATCGCTTGAACTGCGTATGTTCAAAATCCCATTGCGCCGTGGTGTATTTAGACCCCTCAAAATGCCCATTTCCATGGGAAGCAATTTCGTGATTGTTGTTAAACGCTTGAATAACTCGTTGTAACCGATCCGAAATTTCCGTAGGTGTGCCACCGAATCCAATAGCACTTCGACCCAATCCTTGAGACGGTTCGAAGTACATGAAACGGTGCGAGTCAGCTAGGAAATAAACCCCACTTACGAAGTAAGTAAAGCGAATGTTGTGCTGCTGTGCCGCAAACTCCAGCGTGGCATCCCACATGTCGATGCCGCGTGACCCGTCGAAAGACATTAAAACGAACTGGGGTGGCTTTTTGGCTATCGCAACCGCGGGTTGGATGCAAAACAACAAAACAATGAAATGAGCCGCTAAAAGTCGCAAGGGTTTGACGCTATGTAAGTTAGTTCCGCCTTGTTAATACTCCTACAATTTCCGAACACTAGCAAGCAATGCGTCACATCTTAATGTTGCTGGATTTTTGACGATCGTTTTGCCCTGAATTTGTTGCGGGTTTACGGCGGTATTTCACACAAGGTATTTATACCGACACCATAGTTTTAATTGTGCCAATCAAATAGATGGCTCAAAGCTTATGATGACCTAGGCCCTTACCCAACGAACCGCTGCGGCATTCACCCGTACCTTTCCCGGAACCACATGCACACACCAAAGCGTTGCATTAATCGATTGGTCATTACTCAGTGTTTAATCACTGTATTGATTTCAGCATGCTCAGGCTCTAACGAGAGTCCTGCGCTTGATGACTACGACGCACAGACGAATGCGTTTAATGAAGTCCAATCGAATGACAGACCAAACAATACACAGGACCCAGCTGTGCCAAGTTTGAACCCAGTCGTTCAAGACCCTTCAGTTGAGAACTTCACAGAAGTTACTTTTCAGATTACTGTGCCGGCCTACCAATCCAACCAACTGCGTGTTGAACTGGATTGGGGTGATCACAATTTAAGAGCGCAATGGGTAGGCGATGAATATTGGACGGCAACCGGAACTCTGCCTACCGGCATACAAGATTTACTAACCGTTACGTTTTATGACTTTGAAGGAAACATCGAATTAGCCCAGTCCAGTCAGGACTTCACTACGGGGTTAAACGCTGCCGAATCCCTACAAATATCCGCAGATCAGTTTGACCCGAATTTGTTTGATGCTGATGAAGATGGAATTAATAATTTGGACGAATTGGCAGCGGGAACTGATCCATACGTGGACGAGGTTTCGTTACTACCAATAATTGACTCTATCAACCTCAGTCAATGGTCGCGCATGTCTGTCTCACGGCATTTTGAATCCCATCTAACAAACAACCGACCTGATAGTCGCGTGCTCTCCACTGAACCTACCACATACCCTGGTATTTACACAGATGTTGATATTGATGCTGGTGGCAACGGAACACTCAAATATAACTACTGGGGTGGCTCATCTTCTCTAAATATTACCGGCATCCGGACTACCTCAGAAAAGTCGGTGACCTGGGAAGGCACTCGACGGGCGCACGACGACTACACACATGCAGTCACCGTGAAAAACACAGTGACTTACATAGATGCAAATACACGTTCATTCGTTGAAGAAAGCGAAGGCAGCAACATTGGAACCTACTCCGATACCTGGGAAACCAGCAGCAATTTGATTGGCCGTTTAATCACGGGCACCTCGTTGTGTGAACCTATTGCCGGTACATTCACGGTAACAAATCGCAGTAACCGTGGACCGAGTGACAACTACACCGTTACGATCAGCAAGACGCTTGATGATCAGTATTGGCGGGTTGGAACCGGCACAGAGGGTTACTTTGTGCGTGAGCTTATTATGCTGCGAAGCTACTGCGGTACAACATGCGGCAGCTATACAGAGTCAGAACCGTCGGACGAATACTTTACGTGCGATTTCGTAGACTTTTAATGCGACGCATTATCACTGCACATCGCGTTCGCCAAACAGCGGCTCCCGCGTGAACACGTCTTCCAGCATGGGGCGGAAGAACGACAACGACTCGCTTTGATATTCAGGATCAAAACAGTTCTCATCATACTTTTCGCAAAATTCAACAGCGTCGTCAAACCAAGCATTATCCCTGAATCGATCGCGTGTGTTCTTATCCATCCCACATTGTTCGCCGTAATAGTACATCTGAAAAACACCGTGAGTTTTTATTATCCAGTACAGTTTTTCACTGACGTAGGGGCGGATGATCGCAGCCGCCATTTCACTATGGCTAAAGGGAGCTAATTCATCCCCAATGTCGTGTATCAATGCGGCTACCACATAATCTACCGACCGGCCATCTCTATGCGCGCGCGTAGCAGATTGCAGCGAATGCTCAAGTCGCGTCACTTTGTAACCACTAAACGAATTTTTTAAGTTATCCAACGTCGCTTCTATGCGCGCGGGTAAGCCCTTCGCGTAGTCTTTTTCTAATTCTTCCAGTAACTCATAATCCGCAGGCGTTCCATCTTGCATGCGGGTGAAGCTTACGGTTTCCATCAGGTTTCTCGGTTTTGAAGTTTTGAAGTTTTTGTAGTGGCTATTTTTAACAACGCGAAAATTCCTGGATAACCGCTAGCAGTCTTCAATTCGTACCGCCAGCAATCTGGCGGGAATCAGTGTAAAGCAGATACGATCAAGCGCATAACGGATCCTGACCATTCGTTTCCCAGCGCTCATTGAAGATGGCCTTGGTTCGGCCAGATGCAATACTCTCGCGAGCCTCCTGCCATTCCTGTTGCCACGCGTGAACCGATGTCATGACTTCAGACGGGCGGGCGCTGGAACGCGCAAGAAATTCAGGGAAGCATTCACGACCGGTTGGGTATTGGGGCGGTTGGAAACGTAAATCAAAGCTCCAGCGGATGTTTTCGGTAAGGTTTGGCCCGGCACCATGCCATGTATTCCTGTGTAGCAACACCACACCGCCTGCCTGCACTGCCAGATCTACTGTGGAGTAGTCTGCAACCAAAGCAGGAGGAATATAAATTTCGCCCTTACCCATACGCCCCGGGCAGTGTTTTCCTAAGTCCTTCCATTGATGACTACCAGCCACCGCTTGCATACATCCCATTTCCGGTGTGGCATCCGTCATGGCAACCCACACAGTCAGTATGGGAGATACTTCGGCATGTTCCAGCACAACCGCGGCATCCTGATGCCAGCCCGTTCGCCCCATATTTGAATTGCCCTTGCCAGCGGCGTTCAGAGCACTTTCAGGCGGTTTAATACGAACGTGCTGAACCGGATTAGAAACTATCTCAGGACCGAGTATGGATTCAGCGATATCAAGAATCGCTGGATGAGTCAGTAGCCCAAAAACAGCTGGCCCAGCGTGCATTCCAGACTCTATGGATAAATCGTTTTTGAGCGGTAAGGTAATGTCCAAATATTCGTACGCGTCCGGGTCGTTAGCCACAAGGTGCGTAAAGCGCTGTTCAAAACTCATTGACGACCAGTCCTCAGTCATCAAACCACGGTTACGAGCAACCTCGTTAACCACTTGAGCGTATTCATTGAACAAGGGTTGTCGACTGGCTTCATCCAGCACGTCATTGACGACCAGAAATCCGTCGCGTTCAAAATCTTGCTTTTGCTGTGAGGTGAGTTTCATCTAGACCCGTCAAGCTTGGTTGCTACTGTTGCAATAGACTGCGTTGTAGCACTTTTCTCTATGCTAAAAAAGGCTCAGACGATTTGTGTTTACAAACTTGTTCCTAAGAAATTGGTATTGCCAGAATTGCGAATTGATTACAGTCATATATATACAAAATCCAACGTGCCATTAGTGGTTTAACTTAAACACCTCAAGTCAGTTGCTCGATTTTCTTGAGCGCATTTGCATTACCGGTAGCGGCGTCAATGCCTGCTAAATCACTATCGATTAAAACGACGTCTGTAATACCAACGAAGCTCAATATGTGTTTCAGATACGGCCATGCATAGTCAACATCACTACCCGCTTTCGTTCCACCGGACGTCACAACCACGTAGGCACGTTTCCCTTTTAACAATCCAGTCGGTCCGTTATCTGTGTAAGTGAACGCCTCTTTTGCCCGCACGACCATATCAATCCATGCCTTCAATGCCGCAGGCACGCCGAAGTTATATATGGGCGCACCAACGACCAAAAAATCCGCTTCCTGCAATTCGTTAAACAGTACATCGGAGTACGACAATATCTGTTGATGTTCCGGTGAGCGAGCATCGGGTGCGGTGAAGTTTGCCTCTATCCACTTTGAATCTATGAATTCGATGCCTTCGGATAAATCTCTTTGAATCACAGATAAGTCGGTATGGCGCTGCGCCAGGTGTGTCACAACAGATGAAGTCAACGCTCGACTACGGGACGCTTCCACCCGCATGCTGCTGTTTACACAAAGTAGTTTTTTACTCATGGGTTCGTGTTGTTTTCAATGGATGAGCGAATGCTATATTATTTCACCATTCAGAAAAAACAGACAATAATAGAAATTTGATTTCTGTATTTCAGAAATATTCCAGTTATGAGTGAACTTGAAGAGATCAGAACCTTTGTGCAACTAGTGGACTCAGGCTCTGCAACCCGCGCCGCCAGCGTGAGAGGCGTTGCGGTCTCCGGCATATCTCGACGTATGAAAGATCTGGAAAGCCGATTAGGCGTGAGTTTATTGAAGCGCACCACACGTTCCATGCAGCTTACCGAAGAAGGTCAGGTCCTTTACGAAAGAAGCCTACGCATACTCAGCGCGTTGGACGAAGCTAAAGCCGAAGTCACGCAGTTAACTCAGTCGTTAAAAGGCGTATTACGAGTCGCCGCTCCGCTCAGTTTCGGTATCTCACATCTCTCACCGGCACTGTCAGAATTTATGGTGGCGTACCCCGATATACGAGTCGAACTGGACCTAAACGATAAACGCGTGAACTTAATAGAAGACGGGTTCGATCTTGCTATCCGCATTGGAACCTTGGAAGATTCAACGCTCAAAGCACGAAAGTTAATTGATGTACGCTATGTGGTGTGTGGCGCACCTACGTTCTTTAACGCACATGGTTACCCGACGAAACCGGGTGATTTAGCCGCACTACCCGGACTTTGTTACGGAAATATTCCTAATTCATCCGTGTGGAAATTCGTTAGCCCCAATGGGCGTCACGGCAAAGTCAGTCTCAACACACGATTAACTTCCACAAACGGCGATTCGTTAAGGGAAGCCGCAGTTGCCGGTTTGGGTGTTTTATGTGAACCCAGCTTCATCGTGCATTCGGCAATCGAACAGGGGTTATTACAACCGGTGCTAACCGAGTACCAATGGTTCGAAGCGTCTATTTATGTTGTATACCCTGAAAGCCGATTCCTTTCGGCAAAGTCCCGACGCTTCATTGACTTCTTGGCAGATCGATTATCGAACGACCCAAGCTGGGAATCGTTTCTGCCATAAGTTATGGCCCTTCCTTTTCAACCGGCAACATCAGAATTCAAGGGAAGTTTTCAATAACGAACCCGGTGACTCAATAGCCTCTGCGTATTGGTAAACCCAGCCAGTGGTCTCGGCCGCAAGGATGCCGCCGCGAAGCCTACATGGACGTATTCATGGCGCCCACTGGCTGGGTTTGCCACTGCGCAGAGGCGAGCTACGAAGAACGAGTGAGTATGTTTCCCCGTTAAGTGGGTAACGCCGTTAAAGGGGAGAGAATCGCGCGACTCTACACGTGTAGAGTGAGATTGGTTCGCTTAGAAGGAGGGGAAAAATGGTGGCTACACCTAGATTCGAACTAGGGACCCCAACATTATGAGTTTTACGCTCATTTAATTATCAATAACTTACGTGCGGTTATCTGAAATTAACCAAATACAATAAAACACCCCTTTATCCATTCATTTCAGTTACTTAAAGTATAATTCTGTTTAACGTCACGCAATGCCGGTTAATCCGAGCGGTGGCCCATTGGTGGCCCAGGGTGGCCCAGCGCATAGACAGGATGAACGATGGCAACTGAATTGAACTTCACCAAAAGCGCGATAGAAGCACTACCGTACCCCGAGCAAGGGCGTGTGAGCTACAAAGATTCAGGCGCACGAGCCAGCGTCAAAGGGCTGGTGCTAAGAGTCGGCCAACAGTCGAAAACCTTCTACCTAGAAAAGAAAGTCAACGGCACAAAGCGGCGCGTAAGAATCGCCACGTACCCCTACCCAATCGAACAAGCGCGGCAAAGAGCGCAAAACCTAATTGCAGCGTTTAACGATGGCATCGACCCGAATCAGGAAAAAAAGGCCGCACGAGCCAAGGGCCTGAGTTTGCAGGAAGTGTTTAGTCAGTATTTAGACCATGCTTCCAACAGAGCGAAGAAACCTATACGGGAAACCACCCGCCGAAACTATGAACGCTCATTCGCAATACACTTTTCCGCAGACACCCCTAAGCCCAAACCAAATGGAAAGCGATACACAAAACCCGCTCGGGGCTGGGCTGGAAAGGCTGCCAAGTCTCTCGATTCCAGCATGGTCGAATCGTGGTACTCCAAAGCATCAAAGTATTCAGTAAGCAGCGCGAACTCAGCGGTACGGTGTCTTGGTGCTGCCTACGCCCACCAGATTGAGATAAGCCGAAAGCAGCAAAGTGGCGAATTTATCTACAACCCGTTTGCAGGCATTCAAATGGTCGAAGAGAAGCCCCGAGCTGGATACCTAGAGCCTGACCAGATCGCTACATGGTTGTCAGCAGTTGACGAGCTGCAAAGCCCAATCACCCGCGATTACCTGAAACTGGTTTTGTTCACTGGTATGCGGCGGCGTGAAGCGGCTTCACTTCGCTGGGATCAAATCGACATCAAGCGGCGCATTATTCGTCTGGATTCGGTCGATACGAAAAACGGTAAGCCTATTGATATTCCGATGAGCGATTACATGCTCGAACTGATCGGCAATCGAAACAAAGGGAATACAACGGATTTCGTATTTCCTGGCACTGGTCGGTCTGGTCACATTGAAGAACCAAAAAAAGCGGTCGCGAGTGTCAATGATCGAGCTGGAACCAGCGTCACAGTGCATGACCTTCGCAGATCGTTCAGCAATCTAGCCATATGGCAGTGTGAAATACCTGATGCAATGCGTAAGGCGCTGATGAACCACGCACCCGACAAGAACGATGTAACGGCGAGACACTACACCGCACTGCCAATCGACCAGAAGCGAAAATACCAGCAACGAATTACTGACAAATTGTTAGAACTAGGCGGTATTGATTGGACGGATAAGAAGGTAGTCCAGTTGGAGGCGGTTAAATGAGCAAAGAGCCTCTACCAGCCGAACCAGATATATTTGACCGCGCTAATGGATATGACGATGAAATGCCCAAGGGCTTATGGCATATGTGGCGATTCATCTGTGCGCATGAGTCTGGACGCGAAGCACCCGAGACTATGGAATATCTTGCTCAGTCATTTAAGGACATACTCGCAGAAGTGAATCAATCCGAAGGACGAGGCATCGCAAACCGCGATAAGCTGATTAATAAGCACCTACCTATCACAAGTAGGAAATCAGGCCGCACAAAAGGCACAACTGGCAATTTAAGGGAGATCGCATTCTCAGTTGAAAGC
Organism: Granulosicoccaceae bacterium; assembly: GCA_020629835.1. Classification (GTDB taxonomy): domain Bacteria; phylum Pseudomonadota; class Gammaproteobacteria; order Granulosicoccales; family Granulosicoccaceae; genus Granulosicoccus. The sequence continues at coordinate 28,698 of JAHDCO010000012.1, read as the reverse complement.
CTAATGAGGCGCAAAAAATTAAATAAAACCAACGCCATAGAACAAGTGATTAAAGATACGGGCGCGTCGAAATCAACAGTGGAGCGCGCTTATCGTAAACATGGGGCACAAGCCAAGTATATGCATGACATTGCCCAAGGGGTAATTCCGAATGATGCATCAATAGATAACAACCCAAAACATTTGCCTTCAATAATGGGATTGATTGTTGACGGTGACTGAGGTTTAACGAGTATTTATCGTTTGTCCTGAGAATTAACTCGGAACAAACGAATGACAAGCAACGATTATTTAAGTGCAATTGAATCAGCCACCCGTCGCGAACTAGCTCAGCTGTGCGAATGCGAGGCAGAAACCCTACCGGCTAGCCTTTCCTTAGAGCAAGCCCAAAAATTCTTCGGAATTGAAAACCCCAAGACTCTCAATGTTTGGAAATGCACAGGCAGGCATAACCTTGTCTGGATTAAGCGTGGACGACGTTTTGAAGTGGCAACTGAATCAGCCATTGCGCACCGTATGGCCTCAGTTCAACTGCCACAAACCGCGGCTTAAAGCCTAAACCCCTCACCCAAAAAAAAGCCCCAAAAGCTGACCAGAGCTTGCAGGGCGTTTACATATAAAGGTATTCAATATATGTCGAATGATAACACACGGCTTTCTGTGCCGTTCACAAAATCAGACAAAGCTCAAACCACTGACGCGCAGATCAAATCAATGCAGCGTCTTTATAAAAAACGCAAACCATTAACAGGCTTGGCGATTCAACTCGTTAGAGACATGAGGGGCGAACCTCCAGCCCACATTGAGCCAGGTCAACTCTATCAATTGCAGGGTAAGAAACTGCACGGTGTTGATTCGCTGGCCTTGTTAGTAATTCCAGACTTGCGTGCAATCGTCATTGACCTATCAACCGGAGTGATGGCATCCGTTGATAAGTACGGCGTTCGTTCAACCACTTTAATTGGTGGTCGTCAATGAGTCGCCTTCAAGCCAATTACGACCGCTTAGTGATGTTTTTAGCTGAGTTTGCCCACGTATCCAACGATACGACCCGCGCTCGATTACTGAATGAAGCTGCTTTCAATCTTGAGCCTGAATCGCTGCACGACATTCGTTGCGAGCTGATTGCCCTGCGAATGGATGATGCGGTTTTGTTGGAGTCGGCTGCATGAGTGAATCTGAATCAAAGCCGCTGCTAGCAATAGATGAGGCTGATCGTTTAATAAGTCGTGCCGCTGGTTTGCATCCAATAGAGTATCAGCGCGAGAGAAGTGATCTAGCCAAACAGATTGATATATCAGTTACGGCGCTAGATAAACTTGTTAAAGATAGAGCGAGAGCTAAAGAACAAAGCACTGATGTTACTGATTGCTCAAGCGAAATGCTGGACGGTATAGCAGCGTGGGCCGATCCGGTTGCAGGTGATGAGCTGGCATTCTCGATTAAACGTTTGTTCAACCGCTACTGTTCATTGCCACCTTATGCAGACGTTGCGCTTACTTTGTGGGCGATTGCAACATATACCATTAATGAGCACCGATTATTCCCAAAACTATCGGTAGTGTCGCCGCAACCACGATGCGGCAAGACCACACTGCTCGAAGTTCTGGCGGCAATTGCTAATAGAGTTCTCAGCGCAAGTAATGTCACGGCAGCGGTGCTGTTTCGGGTGATAGATGATTGCCAGCCCACATTACTAATTGATGAGTGCGATACCTTTGTTGATGGCAATTCTGAACTTGGCGGCATCATCAATTGTGGGCATACAAGATCGGGTGCCACAGTTTTACGTGTTGAAGGCGATGCAGGCAACCGCAAGCCGACCATGTTTTCAACCTGGACGCCGATGGCACTTTTTAGGATCGGTACGTTCAGTCCGACTATTCAAGACCGGAGCATCACAGTACCGCTCATGCGCAAGTTATCGAGCGAGACTGTAGAACGGTTGCCCATTGACATACGAGCAGATAATCAAAAGCTACGCCGTCAATGCGTCCGCTGGCATGAGGACAATAGAGCGGCGATTCTCGAATGTGACCCAGCCGTGCCTTGCTTGAATAATGACCGCGCCGAGGACAACTGGCGGGCACTCATAACGATTGCTGACGTGATTGGTGGAGAGTGGCCCGAATTGGCAAGGACCGCAGCGAAGGTGTTGACGAACACAGATAGTAATGATGACGATTTGGCTCTGACCCTGCTGAAAGACATTAACCAGATTGCGACAGATAGGCAGTGGAATAAAACGATATTCAGTAAAGATCTTTGCGAAGCACTTAATGACCTATCAGATAAACCTTGGCCCTCAATGCGTGGCGATAAAGGGATCAACCCTTACACATTGAGCAAGTTTCTTAAACCGTTTTCATTGGTATCAGGATCACGCCGATTTTCAAACAGTAAAGCGACAGCCAAAGGGTACAAAAAAGACAAGTTTGACGAGGTGTATCAAAGATATTGTGTCGATACCCCCAAATTATCCGGCACACCGGCACAACCCGCAGCAGATCAACCTATCAGCCAAATTCAATCCGGCACAAATGACAGGAATGTGCCGGACTTAAAAACGCTGAGAGCCAGTAACGACGGGGCTTGTGACGTTGTGCCGGACTTTGAGACAGTAAATGCCGGTGAAAGTAAAAAACAAGACGCAGGTGCCCTATGAACGCCGCACAGACTCTTCGTGAATGGGGATTCCAGCTAACGGTGCTGGACGATGACCGCATTGAGATTGTCCAGTTCTCAAAGCTTGATGATGAACTCAAGCAATGGATTATCAGAAACAAGCCAGCGCTAATCGCAGACATCAAAGCGGCTGACGCAGTGGATGCCGAAATACTTTGCAAACCAAATAAAGAGCTAATCCAGTGATTTCTTCAGGCAATGACAAGCGGTGGCAATCCCGTCGCCGCGCCTAACTACTAACAGAAAAGTGAGTATTAAATGAACAACACAATTGTTAGCCCTTCCGATGGCTTTGACGCCTTATGTCTCAATGGCCCGTATTGGCATCTGCTAAAACTCGAAGATCCCACGGGCGTCCTAATGATTGAATGGAAAGTGATTATTTTCCCAGAATCAATCCGAGCAACAGACGTGAAATTCCTCAACAAATTTGCACTTGAGGCTTATGTAAAACCCCCTGTACCTGGCACCTATGCGTTCACGGCTGAAATATGCCGCGCCGCCTAACCACAAGAGAAATAAAAAATATGAGCACCTTAAAAGATTTAATTCAACAACATCACGAAACCACTGAGGCCCTTCAAACTTTGCAGGAAAAAAAAGACGCAGCGGAAAGCCAATTAGTTGAACTCGAAGCCAACACCGATTTGAGCTTTGAAAAGTTTCAAAAGCAATCGGGCGTCATTGCCGAATCACTCGAACGATGCAACTTTGAGCTGAAATCAACCGAGCGCCGGATTGCAGCGTTGACGGAGAAACTAAAGCAAGGCCATGCTTATGCAATTGAGCAGCACAGGCAGGCTGAGCGTGACGCTAACACCGAGCGCAGGCAGTTATATGCCAAGCTCAAAGATGAACTTGATTGGGCCTTAGTTAGAAAACAATTGGCAGCAATGAGTGCATTGAATGGTGGCTACTGGGATTCAACCCTCATCGACTTAATTGGCTATGAGCCTAGACGTGATGAGTACACGAAAGCGGTTCAAGAACTCGATTGGTGGATTGATGATCCGATCGAACCATCCGAAATCTTTGAAGCAAGAGGACTGCTAGAAGATGCGGCGTAAAGCCGGATAAAGTTGTCGGGCAACGATGCCCACCTACTCACCAATTACTTATTAAATATCACGAGAACATAATGACCACATTATCAACAAGTAAACTCGCTGCCATTATCCAGTACGGCAATCACCAATCTGGAAAAACAAGCGTGGCGGAATCAGTGGCGGCGAAAGATGCCGCCAACGATCACGACATTTTAGATAACGGCACGTTAAAACCGGATTATCAGCTAATTTATGATCGCGCCGTTTTAGATTTGAAGATTGGCAAAAGTCCTGAACAGGTAATCGCCCAGGCATTGGCACCAGAAGCAACCGCCAAAGAATTGCATGAGCGAGCGTTTGCTAATGGCACACGAGTTTAACCACCGCATCGTATTCCCTGACAGCATGGACGCTGTTGGGGGTGCGCATCATATGAGTGAGGCTCAACGGTTAACTATCGCTGTCGAGCTTCACACGCTGTCTATGCCGCAATACAAACCGCGCGGGCTGTCTAGGATGCAAAGACAGATGAACACGGTACGACTGTTGGGTGAAGCGCGTGATGCTCGTTTGCTCGATCACCGAGGCAAATTAAGGGCCGATTACCGCAGGCTTTCCCAACGGGTTATATGGCGGGTTGAGGCTGGCGAGAGTTGGTCATCAGCGATCTGGAATGTTGCGGCTGGATGACTGGCCGCTTTTCTTCACACCCTGCCCCGCTACTGATTACCTCACCCGTTTAGCTTTGATGGCTGCCTGTAAAAAAATAAAAGGTACTCCCCCCCCGGGGGTATCTGATCGGGGTGATTTGCGAGGAGCTTTTTGTGAGAGATATTTGCAACACCAATTTCATGTCGGCTGTCAGGCATGTATAACAGGCTTTCAGGGCTATCGTCCGTCGGTAGTATCCAAATACCTACCGACACATTTGGTAAAACCAAGACTTTTTTTAGTCCCGAGGCAAGCCGCGTTTAACCTCTTATTCTTTGGGGTGACATTCTCATCGACGGCCATAACCGCCACAATATATGCACAGAACATGACTTGCCGTTCGAGACTGAGCACAAGGCTTTCCCCAATCGCGAGGCTGTCATCGACTGGATGCTAGTTAACCAGCTAGGTCGGCGGAATTTATCGCCTGATGACTTCCGGTTGTTTGTTGGGCGGTTGTATAACTCGCGGAAGAAAGCTCAGGGCGCGCCTGTAGGCAACGATAATCGCGCCATTCAAACACCTCAAAATGAGGGAATTGAAAAGCAATCTACGGCTGAATCAATCGCTGCGGAACACGGCACCAGTCGCGCCACAGTAGAACGCGCAGGCAAGCAAGCCGAAGCCATTGGCTACGTCGCTTTAAGTTTTGTGTTGTCGCTTAACCCCGTAGACGCCATATAAACGAATCGTAGCGCGGAATGGTGGCTGCGAAGATTGCCAATCTTGAGCAGGGAGTCAGAACAGATTTAGAATCTTCTGAAAATTTGCAGAAAGTGTTAAGAGCTGCTGCTGAAAAACTCAACTTATCCGAATGCACAGTAAACTCATTGCACAGTATTCGGAAGATTTACCGAGTTGTCGTAGGCTTAGAATCGAAAGCCTATGAGCGATTTTTATGTGAAGAAATTTTTATGTGAAGAAATCTGGACTTCATTCGACAAACAGTGTCAGATGAAATAAAGACCTGATATACCGATTAACTGCGTATGGGAAGTTTAATCACTGCCTCTGCTCCTTTCTGAGTTACAAACCGATTTAGTGCTAGAGTTGAGAGAATGGGTTTTACTCCACTTGAGCTATTCTGACGAACTGCAACTTAGTGATCTTCTCATTTCGGAACGTTGGAGGATTTGTGTTATTTGATGTCGTACTAACCCCAGCTGACGTTAATTATTCAACTTACTTTTTTTTCCCCACCTCTCCATCTCCCCACAAAAACGACCAGATCAATAACCCGAAACCTAATAAAGCAAATATTGGGTGAACGAACGGCCCGATAAATAACATCCCTAGCGCTAGCCCAGCCATCAACATCGCCTCAGGCATACGTTTTTCACTAAGTTTCTTTTTTTCTTTTAGTTCGTCACTAAAGTCTTTTTCGCTCATAATTTTCCATTAACTGTTGACTCAGAATTCTATATTTTTATGGACAGTTGGCCACGCACTGTCGTTGCATAACAATTGCTTTGCTTCGTTCCTTATCCCAAGCAACAACTTTTTGCGTAGCGTGATTCACTTCAATGGAACAACTACCGCTGTAAGTGGTTCTTACAGATGGTCTTGTATCTGGTGCAAAACACTTGATGGTGTTATAAGTCCAGGTGTCAGTACGGTTGTCACAATTAGAATAACCACATAGGTCTATCTTGTCTGGTTTACCCATTATTTTTCTGACTTGCTCGCGGTTCATCCCTAACTCAATTCTGTCAATTAAGTGTTCTGTTTGAGGAATTTGAACCTGTTTATAAACAGGATTTAGCTTGGCGCGTACTGGGGGTTTGTATTGTGGGCTAGGGGTTGGTTTACTACTTGAGGCACAGCCTGTCACGAGGAGTACAGCTAGAAAGGTTGTGGCGAAATTCTTAATCACTGGCTTGGTCTCAACGTAATTTGTCCCAAATTCTGCCTATCTAGAAACATAGAAACTAAGCTGCATTAATCCGAGTCACATTTGTTCACACTCCGCAGTAACCGTAATCTGCCATTTTGAGACTCAGTAGCGTTCAACCATAATGATTCGGTCAAGTTGCGAAACCCCTCAATCTTGTATCGGACTTTTCACCGCCTGGAGCACTGTTCAAATTCAGTACAACACAGTCTCAAACAGTAGGCTATAGTTTCGTCAGGGCTTGATAACCCAATCCAACAGCGTTACCCGCACACGAAAGATATGCGGTTTTTTTGTGCAAGATATTTTGAGTCGAGGGTGCCGGTATCCGTGAGGAACTGGGACTGTCTGTTGGCAGATTATCAACACCCTTGGCACCTAAACTAATCGGAGCACAAAACATGACACACCAATCACCCGCATTAACCGCCCGTCTTAATCTGCCTGAAATTAACTTGCCGTCGAAGCTATCCACAGCCAGACAGATGGTTGTTGATTGTGACGCTACTTTGGCAGAGATCCGGCACCCGCTACTGAATGCCTGTGATACCGAAGCAGGCACTAAAGCAGTTGTAAGCGATGAATGCCGTTTGTACCTGCAACTGCTAACCACACGGCTGAATAATGAGATAGGCGCATTGAAAGGCGTGTGCAGTTCAATCGGTGGGCAGACTTCCACATGGCCGGATCGTCCAGAGGATTTAATAAAAGATAGAGCCGAAGCACTTACTTGGCATGGGTTCGATGCTGACTTAGTGGGGACTACGCTAGATCGAGCCAGCGCCGTTACTGAGTTGCTTAATGTTGTTTTGGCGGCAGAAGCGCAGACACTAACCGCAGGCACGTTATACGACGCCGTGTGCAGTGTTGACGGCCATGTTTCGACGGTGGGCCACCTGATTGATGACGCCATCGGTATCTACGCTCAGCAATCACCACAGCAGCAATAACGAACCACGGAGAGCACACGACATGACTATAGAATCCAGTAACCCTGTATTGGAAAACCAGACCAATGACAGGAGTTTGCCTAATGTATTGGGTACCGGTGATGGGCAACTTGCGCTCAGGGACGCAACCCACGCGATGGTGTTGTTTGGGGCAAAGATAAATACAGTGGTTAACCTGACCGACGAACTCACCAACATTTCATCAGCGCCAATTGAAAGAGATAGAGAGAAGTTTCTGTATTTGGTGAAGGCTTGCCGAGTTGCTTTGGATGAATTGCATGATCTAGCTTGTGATTTGCAGGAAGCTGATACTGATGAGGAAAAGCGGGATAAACCGCAGTTCTTGGATCATTACCTCAGCGAGTGGATGGGTAAGAAAGAGCTTCCGGCTATACCCGCACATCTTTATTCAAACATGCTGGATCAATGTAGAGCGGTTGCGCGGGTGTTGGAAGTAGCGATTGAGCACGATGCTGGACTCAGTGATGAGACAGTGTCGGGCGGCGCATTTGCCTTATGGACTCAGGCCGGAGTCATAAAGGGCATCAGTGAACTCGCAAAGATTCCTACTCACTGATTCGACCGGAAAGTATGGCCCCAGCCATCTCAGGTGGGGCTGAACCTTTCAAAATTCTATATCAGATATGTTTTTGATTTTCCCCTGCTTCACCGCATCAAGCAACTCCTGATGACGCTTTTCTTCTAGAGCCAGTTTGTTCGCTTGTTCTTCAATTTCCAGCTTGGCTAAACGAACTCTTTCTCTTTCAGCTTTGTTCTGGCGACTAACCATCTCAGGCGCGTAAAGAAGATAAACCAGCCAAACTAAAATAACGCCGAAGCCACCCGTTACCAAGGCAACGCCAATTGCGACCACTAGATAAATTGCGGCGAAAGGAGCGCTTACATAAAGAGCACCGAGCGGACCGAATAGAAAAACCAATATAAAAGTTCCGATTAGACTTTTCTTTTCAGCAGGTTTTATATCGCTTGCGCTTACCACGGTTTCAGCTCCCCATGAGACCGCTTCAGTCTAATTCAAGCAGATCAGGGGCAAACTAGTAAAACTGTTAGTTAGTTGAATAAAAGAAAAGAATTTACAAGTTAGCAAGTGGAATACAGATTTGTGATTCAGGTCATTAGGCCACAGAACTTGGCTGTAAAAAGCGCCTACACAGACCGGCACCCTACCTGCAAATCACCGAAAATTTGGAAAGCGGTGTGATGCTTTAAGCCGTTGTTTTAGCAAACAATTAACCAACACACCCGCAAGAGAGATTCAACCAAAACCAACACAGGCCGCAAACAGATCACAGGGCAGGCACAAAGTCTGCACCATGAAAGACGCGCTCATACCGACGGCAATCGGGATCGGGCGACTTTCCAATCAACCACATATACGGATGTGATCTATGAGCAATTCCAAGTCTAGCAGTAGTGTATCCACCGGCATAGCATCGGCGGGTTTTATCGTTTCGGGCCTTTGTTTGGCTACCTCAATCACTCAGTTCGGCATGTTTGTCCACGAAACAATGGGCGAGGGTATGTTGAAGGTAATGATGATAATGGGGGTAGCATCGGCATTGATTGGTAGCCAAGTTCTGATAATGACGCTCTCACAGGCGATACGGGCGAAGATGCCGCCGTTTATCATTCTGGTTGCCTTATCGGTGGTGGTATTTACCGAGCTGGCATCTATCAGCACCAGTCAATTGTCATTCAACGGCAACATGCTCACAGCCACCCAGAGCCAGAACTATGAAAGCCCACAAGCGCAGCAATTAGCACGAAACATCGCTCGCACTGAACGAAGCATAGAGTCGTTACAGGCAACTCTGAACGGTATGCCTGGGGATTGGGGCCAAAGACGCAGAGAGGTTGTTCAGGATATTGCAACCGCAGAACGCAGGCTCAATCAGTATCAACGTGAACTTAACTCACTGGACGTATCAACCACCGCGCAGGCTTTTCGTGAGCTTCCATTCGGATTGAATCAAAGTAATCTAGCGTTCGGTATTGGGGTGCTGATGAGCGCCATACCTATCAGCTTGTCTATGCTGTTTGGGGCGATGGCTTGGCGTGGCACAGTGGCATCTTCGGTGAAGCGTTCTACAGCAAAAGGGAGCGCACCCGAAAAAAAGCACCGAGCCGCCATTCTGAAAGCCGTCAGGTAACGCAGGGGCGGCGAAGTCAGTACAAGCCATCTGAACGCAAGCGATACAACAAGGCACTTAAAGCGATGCAGGCAGATTTGAAGGCGGGTGACATTCAGCAGCTATCTATCAGGGTGGCATCTAAACGGTATGGGGTAGGTGCTCAGCTATGCCGTGAATTGCAGAATGAGCTCAGGAAGCAAGGGCTGTTAGAAAGGCGGGGTAATCAGTTCTTTTCGGTAGAGGCCGCTGGGACGGTGACGGGTGGGGCATGAACCTCTTTATTGAATGGTCCAGCGCCTTGTACATAGCAGGGTGCTACAATCCCCACAAGGAGATAACGGCGGCGAAGTTGTATGAGTGACTCAATGAGTGGTGAAGAGAGGTCTGTCACATTTCACTATATTAAGAGCAACCATTTTCGTGCCATTCACTCCGACGGTGGTATCGGTGGACTCACTCCATCTGGCTTGATTCATCTGTCTATTTACAACGAAAGACCCGCCTTACCTCAACAAGCGGTTCACAAAATCGACAATAACGGTCACGTGAGTGATTCTCCCGAGAAAGTCGTGACTAAAAATGGAATAGTGAGAGAGGTGGAGGCTGATATTTTAATGAATTTACAAACAGCCAGAGGGCTTAGGGATTGGCTCAGCTTGAATATCGATGCTTTGGAAAAACAAATAGAAAGTGAGTCGTGAATAGTTATGGTTATGCAGCTTTGATACTACAAACAGCTACCGTGATACACCAACCTCTACCTGTACCCGCAGGGCTGAATTCGTTTCCTGTTGCTCGAAACTCACACTCAGTTTCTGGCCCACGTTTTGCGTTCAGTACGGGCATGTATGCGGACTTTGCAGATACCCCACTAAAAACAAAGTTTCTTGAGCTTTCGGATAGTTGGAAAGCGCAAACGATGTTCTCATCATCTTCAGACGAAATACTGAGTGATCAGAATTACCTCGCGATAATCGCATTGGGTCAAGAAGCACTTCCTTTGATATTCGAAGATCTGGAGCAGACTTCAGCTCACTGGTTTCAAGCCATAGAAGCAATTTTGAGCTCCATCGGGCAAGAACCTCCAGAGATCGGTAAAGATGATTACGGAAGAATCGATGTCATTGCCGATATTTGGCTGGATTGGGCCAGAGAAAATAACTACCTGAGTTAATCCATCTAGATGTCTAGCGGCCCACCATCGGCACACTCGTTTTCAAAACCGTTTCCGAATCTGATGAGCGAGGGCTATTTAGCAACTAGCCCGATGACAAATCGTTACAATTGCATCGCATGGGCTGCTGGAGACGACACCCGATGGTGGTGGCCTGGTGATAGACCCACTGATTACTGGCCATCAGAAATCCCCAAACGTACAACAATTTACGCTTTCTTAGAGTTATTCAGAAGCCTCGGATACGAGAAATGTGCCGATGGTGAGCATGAAGCTGGAATTGAAAAGGTTGTCATTTATGCCAGTGAAAATGTTGTTACCCACGCCTCTAGACAAATTCCAAATGGCAATTGGACAAGTAAATTAGGTACCCACATCGATATTGAGCACCATACGATTTCAGGGCTTGAGGGACCTGCTTACGGGCAGGCAGTTAGGTTTTTGAGACGAGAGTTTGCGGATACAGAGGTGGTTTGAAACACGGGGTAACTGAATGCGATACATAGAACTACCCCCTCCCCGAGCCACACCACGGACTTTGTACGGAAATCTGCATACCAAGCCGCACACCTGCCCTTGGATCGAACTTTAATCGCTCTAGCCTGAAACACGAATCATATAATCTAAGCTGTTTCATAAATGGTGGTGCGAAGTAATGGATAGCTAGACCTAGATGGCAGGCTGGCTGGACGTTTGAGAGCCGCTATACCTCTCGAACGATTCAGAGCGAGGAAACTGTGGAATTACTGCCCTAGCTCTCACAGTACCTTTTGAGTATGGCGGCGTTAGGCTAGTACAAGAGATTGTTCGCTGGTGGCCCATAGGTGGCCCAGCTCAGAAGCAAGTATCAGAAAAAATCTTATCTGAACTTATATGGTTGATTTAAAAGGAAAAAATGGTGGCTACACCTAGATTCGAACTAGGGACCCCAACATTATGAGTGTTGTGCTCTAACCAACTGAGCTATGTAGCCACGAATTTCAGCCGCTCATGATGGGGAATTTTCACCCATCTGTCAAGCTGAATGCTTACACGTTAAAGCGAAAGTGCACGACGTCACCTTCCTGCATCAAATAGTCTTTGCCTTCCAGTCGCCACTTGCCCGCTTCTTTGGCCCCGCCCTCACCGCTATTTGCAATGTAGTCGTCGTAGCCCACCACTTCAGCGCGGATGAAGCCCTTTTCAAAGTCGGTATGGATACGTCCTGCCCCTTGTGGAGCGGTGGCACCCTCCTTTACGGTCCAGGCCCTGACTTCTTTTTCACCGGCAGTGAAAAAGGTTTGCAGGCCTAACAGGGCGTAACCTGCGCGAATGACACGATTCAGCCCTGGTTCTTCCAGATTCATTTCAGCCATAAATTCGGCACGGTCTTCGTCGTCCAGCTGAATGATTTCAGCTTCAATCGAGGCACACACAGCCACAACGCTGGCGTTCTCTGATGCGGCATGCTCGATTAATGCATCCAACATGGGGTTGTCTTCAAAACCATCTTCATCCACATTCGCGATGTACATGGTGGGCTTAATGGTAAGCAGGTGATACAGCTTCAGCCAGCCCATCTCCATATCGTTCGCTGCAAACGTTCTGGCGGGGTTGCCATCGTTTAAATGCGCTGCCACTTTCTCTGCAAACGCTTTTTCAGCAATGGCTTCTTTATTCGATGACTTCGCTGTGCGTGTTAATCGCTGCACCACCTTATCCATCGATTCCATATCCGCCAATAACAATTCCGTATTGATCGTGGCGGCATCATCAATAGGATCAACTTTACCTGACACATGAATCACGTCATCGTTTTGAAAACAACGCACCACATGTGCGATGGCATCAGTTTCGCGGATATTAGCCAGAAACTGATTACCTAAACCTTCACCCTTGGACGCACCGGCCACCAAACCGGCGATGTCCACAAATTCCATGGTGGTTGGCATGATGCGCTCAGGTGACACGATGGCCGCTAGTGCATCCAGTCGTGGGTCGGGTACGGGCACCATGCCCACGTTGGGTTCAATGGTGCAGAACGGATAGTTTTCAGCGGCTATTTCAGCTTTGGTTAGCGCGTTAAATAGCGTGGACTTACCAACGTTAGGCAATCCAACAATGCCGCATTTAAATCCCATGATGCTTGCTTCCTAAAAAAGGCTTAGGTGGGTTTGTGAGTGTGAATATTTTGTGTGGCAATTCTGACGTCACCGTCGATCAAAGTCAGTGACTGCCGAATAGCAACGTCCAATCCTTCATTAACCGATGCTTCAATAGTTCCCGGTGCACGTTTCAGTACGTAACCCGACACCGCGCTTTTGTGGCCGGGATGACCTACCCCGATACGCAGACGCCAAAAATCTTTCTTACCGGTCTTTGCAATGATGTCCCGTAAACCGTTGTGTCCACCATGGCCACCGCCTTGTTTCACACGAACAACACCCGGCGGCAAATCAATCTCATCGTGCGCTACCAGCACTTTCTCAACGGGAACTTTAAAAAACCGTGCTACCGCTGCCACGCCTTGGCCGCTGTTGTTCATAAAGTTCCATGGCTTTACCAAGTACACGGTACGGCCGGCTAAGCGTGCTTTAGCTACATGTGAAAACGCTTTTTTGTCACTGGTAAAGGTGGTACCCAGCTCTTGCGCTAAACGATCCACATACCAAAAGCCTGCGTTATGCAGTGTGTTTTCGTACTCAGCACCCGGGTTGCCAAGGCCGGCAATCAACTGAAATTGTATTTCGTCATTCGCCATGTTTGCCACGCTTTAACGAAAAAAGCGCGCCCTGCAAGTAGCTGAGCGCGCTTTCAAGTCGTTACTAATTGCTAATTAATCGCCAGATTCTTCACCAGCGGCATCGGCTGATGCGTCACCTTCAGAATCAGCATCGTCGCTTTCAACAGTGGCGCGAGATGCGATAACAGCAGCCAGAATGCGGTCGCTATCTTCACCTTTCTCAACTTCATCAGCCAGTTCAACATCGGCTGGCATAACCAAGTCCGATAAGTGAACGGTATCGCCGATCTTCAGGTCGGCCATATCGATTTCGATGTTTTCAGGAATATCGCGAGGTCGGCAGTTTACTGTGACTTCGATTTCAGTTTTGTTGATCATGCCGCCTTCGGTTTTCACACCGTAGCAAGTGTCTTCGTTCAGGTAGTTCAATGGAACAGTCACTTGCAGCGCCTGGCCGGCCACAACGCGTTGGAAATCCAGGTGCAGGATCTGCTGGCGGTAAGGGTGGCGCTGTACATCACGTAAAAGCGTGCGAACAGGCTCTTTCCCATCAACACTCAGCATGAGTAGCTGCGAGTAAAAGGATTCGTTGTCGAGGTGCTTAAGTACTTCGTTGTGCTTCAGCTGCAGCGGTTCCGGCTGTTCATTAGCACCATATACAATGGCTGGAACTAAATTTTCGCGACGTAGGCGGCGGCTCGCACCTTTTCCGAATACCGTACGCGACGCTGCAGCGACTTGAATGTCGTCTGACATGTCGGGAACTCCTAAAATATTTGCTGTGCGACTGGGCCAGGATTAGCCGCAATCGTTGCTTTTGCCCGCGACCAGGCAAAGCCAATCAAGTATAGCGATTTTCGCGCAAGAATTGGGCAGACGCCCTATTCCATGTAAACCGTACTCACCGATTCGTCTTCATGAATGCGACGTACCGTCTCACCGAGCAGTTCTGCTACCGACAATTGGCGGATTCGGCCGCAGGTGCGGGCAGATTCCGATAAGGGAATGGTATCGGTCACAACCAGCTCATCCAACTGAGAATTCGTGATGTTATCTATGGCTGGGCCTGACAATACCGGGTGAGTTGCCAACGCGACCACTCGCTCTGCGCCATGCTGTTTTAGCGCTTCAGCGGCTTTACACAGTGTGCCGGCGGTATCGACCATATCGTCGATGATGACGCAGGTACGATCCTTAACATCACCGATGATATGCATCACCTGCGCCTGGTTCGCCTGCGGTCGGCGTTTATCGATAATGGCAAGGTCAGCGTCGTCCAATTGTTTAGCGACCGCTCGTGCGCGCACGACCCCGCCCACATCAGGCGACACTACAATCAGGTCTTTGTACTTGTTGCGCCAGATGTCCACCATGAGCAGCGGAGAAGCGTACACATTGTCCACCGGGATATCAAAAAAGCCCTGGATTTGCTCGGCGTGCAAATCAACCGTTAACACGCGGTTAACGCCAGCGACGTCCAGCATATTGGCCACCAGCTTCGCCGAGATAGGCACACGAGCCGACCGTACTCGCCGATCCTGCCGGGCGTAGCCAAAATACGGTATGACGGCCGTGATGCGCTCTGCTGACGCACGTTTCAGCGCATCCACCATTAACAGCAGATCCATCAGATTGTCGTTGGTGGGCAAACACACAGGCTGCACGATGAAGACGTCGCAGCCGCGAACGTTTTCAAGAATTTCGACGGTGGTTTCGCCGTCGCTGAATCGCGACAGGTGCACTTTGCCGATTGGCTTATGCAAATAAGCAGCAATGGATTGCGTTAAGCGAGGGTTGGCGTTACCGCCAAAGATCATCAATTTCGGATCGCGCATACGCTGCAACGCATCTAAAGGGGATGGCTGGGCCGGTAGGATTCGAACCTACGAATGCCGGGATCAAAACCCGGTGCCTTAACCACTTGGCGACGGCCCAATTACGAAGTGCGAAGATTAGCCCGAAAAGTCGTACAGCGGGGAAAAATTTCGACCTTTTACGACATATCCGGTCATTGAAGGCGGAAGTTGAGCGCATAATTCCTGCGCGTGCTCTTCGCTTTGACACGCAGTAAAAACACAACTTCCTGTACCGCTCATTTTAGCCCGACGTTCTGGGTTCAGTTTTCTGAGCAAATCCAATGCCGCAGCCACTTCCGGGTAGCGCGCACGAACGATAGGCTCGAAGACATTCATGCAGCGACCATCCATAAAATCCCGGATGGTGATTGGCTGAGTGTTTCTGGAGAGCTCAGGCACATTGAAGATTAATGCCGTTGAAATCTGAACGGCTGGGTTTACCACCAGGTACCACGGCTCGATGGGAGCCACAGGTGTCAGTTTGTCCCCGATCCCTTCTGCCCACATTGATTGGCCGTATACAAACACGGGCACATCAGCGCTGACGGTGACGCCGATTTCGGCGAGCTCTTTGATGCTTAAGCCCAGGCGCCAGAATTCATTCAATGCGACCAGCGTGGTAGCCGCGTCGGAACTGCCGCCGCCCAGACCGCCACCGGCAGGTATGTGCTTAAGAAGTTCGATATCAGCACCGGAACGAGTGCCCGTATGAGCCTGAAGCGCGCGTGCAGCCCGCACAACCAGATTTTCCTCTGGAGGCACTTCGGCAAATGAGGATGTCAGTTTTACGTCGTTATCATCACGCACCGCAAACGTCAGGACGTCGCAAAGGTCAACGAACTGATACACCGTTTGCAAGGTGTGGTAGCCGTCGGCGCGCCGGCCGGTGACGTGCAAAAACAAATTGATTTTGGCCGGAGCCAACCATCTAGCAGTCAAGAGCGATCCAATCTTTGGAAGAGAAAACGTACGGGAGGTGTATGGTAGCGATCATCGCCCTTTATTTCAAAGGCTGATGCGCCACCAAACGGTGGTTTTCACAAACGTTATGCCGCTGCGAGCGGCTTAACTGGACTTGCCGGGAATATTCAACCGACCCTTCTGGTCGTTTATGGAAGGTTTTATGTCGATATCGGGGTCACCCAACTGCCAGTCTCGTAAAACCAGCCGAACGTTGTAGGGACCACCTTTTGCCGTTATCAATGTTGGCAATTCCACATCCCCGGCTTTTGTGTAACGCTGAACCACCGCCTGCCATGGTACGCCCGCTTCATCGGCGTAGCGTAAAGACTGCACCCGACCATCGTCGTCGTAGGTAACCTTTGTTGCAGCGCCTGGCAATCCGCGAATCCACGAAGACAACTCATCCAAAGGTACAGGTACTACAAGATTCAACGCCTGTTGCACAAGGCGAGAACCGTCTCTCCCAGTCAGCACTGAGGTTCCTCTTTGCAAACGTGCGCTGTCGGTGCCTTCCGTCAGCAGCAGTTCACCGACCCCCAGCGGGCCTCTTAGGGTGATGTTTCTTTGTTGCTGTGTTTCAGCCCATTGCATGGACGCGGTAATATTTTGTTTTGCTGTGGTGCTGGTTTGTTCAGTCCAGATGCCTAAGCTAGCCTGCACATCCCAAGGTGCAGCGTCAGTCGCGGCGGCTACCCGTTGCGCGTTACTTACGGTCTGCGCAGCACTTTGTGGGTTACCAGCAAGCGCAGAATTTGTCTGGCAACCGGTCCCGGTGCTCATCACTCCCACGCTGAACAAAAAGGCAACTGCGCACTTCCACGACGTCTTTGTCACTGGGTTAATCACTTTTCAACAAAACGGTTCAGCACGTCATTAAGCGCTTTATGATCCGGCGAATCTGCCAGTGCTTTTTCCCACACATCGCGTGCGCCCGCTTCGTCGCCCATGGTCCAAAGTACTTCGCCTAAATGCGCAGCGATTTCCGCATCGGGATACAGCACGTAAGCAATTTGCAACAGCCGCTTCGCCTCCTCCAGCTGGCCTTGACGAAAACGCAACCAACCCAAACTGTCCATGATGGCCGCATCATCGGGCTCCAACGCATTAGCTGCCAGCAGCAACTCTTCAGCTTCATCCAAGCGAATGTTGTTCACCGCAAGGTGATAACCCAAGGCGTTTAATGCATGAGCGTTGTTGGGTTCGGCTTCAATCAGCGTCGTTAAATCAGTTTCGAATTGATCATCATTACCTAAGCTTTCCGAAATCAAGGCGCGGGCATACAGAAGATCCGAATCGTTGGGGTGCTTTTCCAACCCCGCGGTCAGAACATCGACCGCTTCCTGCCCTCGCCCGGCTTCTTGCAAAATGCGGCTTTCAGCGGCCACTAACTGTACTTTCAAGGCTGAGTCGGCCGCCAAGGGACTTAACGATCGGATGCGCTCTATCGCATCATTTAATCGACCGCTCTCGGCGGTGAGTTCTGCTGCTCGAATTTGAGAACTTAAAAAGAACTCACCCTGTGGCACCGCATCGTAATGACCAATCGCGGCGTCAAAATCACGTCGACGATCCGCGATTCGACCCAGGTAAAAATGGGCGCGCTCATTGTACGGATCGTCTTTCAATACACCCGAAAGATACTTGGTTGCTAATTCATCGCGACGCGCTGTCAGCGACAGTAATCCCAGCCTCAACCACGTAGTGGCATCACCCTCACTGAGTTCTCCGGCACGTTCGATAACCGGTACCGCACGATCGTATAACTCAGACTCCACCAGCAATTGTGCGTACCCCAAATGCAGAGGCAAAGAATCCGGTTGTTCGGTTACCGCGGCTTGCAGAGTCTTTAAGGCGTCCGGCGATTGCCCCTGGGAAATCTGGACTTGTGCCTTAACCAGTAAGGCTTCCACTAATGTGCTGTCCAAGGTCAATGCATCATTAGCCGCTTCTAATGCATCGCCACGTTCACTAACCGCCAGCGCCAACTGTGCGCGACCCACATGCGCAAGAGGCTGCTCCGGATACTTTTTGGATAACTCAGTGGCAACGGTGAACGCCAGTTCCCGATCGGGGTCACGCTGCAATACCTGGTTGATCGACAAAAAGGTAGTACCGACCTCATCAGACGCATCGACCCACTCGGCAAACGCGCTGACCGCGCCCTCAACATCAGACTGTCGCAGGTATATCTGACCTAAGGTCTCATGAGCGCTCAGCGATTCAGGGTCAAGCGACAGCCAACGCTTGGCTGTGGATTCTGCTGCGTCCCATTGCTGGTAGTACACCGCAAGCTGCGTGGCACGTTCAGCGACCCTGGGATCGTCCGTGCGCTGTGTCGCTCTTAAGTACCCTTCAGCAGCGACCGCTAATTCGCCTCGACGGATGGCAAGTTCAGAGACCAGGATCTCGAACAGTAATTGCCCCCGATCTTCGGTTTGTAGCTGCTGCGCGCTGGCAGGTCGTGTACCCACCGGCAGCGTGCTGCAGCCAACCAGCAGTAACACCACCAAACCAGAACCTAGCCGCTGCAGAACGCCAACACCACTGAGTTGCATGGGATTTCCTAAAAGAATCTTTGCTTGTTTCAGTGTAGTGCCCACGAATCGGTTTCGTGACGACGTTCGCGTGACGAATTCGCTGGTTTGGCCACCCTTTCTGTTTGGTATCATACGGGTATGTCGCTTTTAGCTATCGGTCTTAATCATCATACGGCCCCGGTGGATGTTCGGGAACGCGTCGCTATTGATGAGACACAATTGTCGGATGCCCTCACTAACTTGCGGCAGGTTGCTGCTGTTCATGAAGCGGCGATTGTGTCCACTTGTAACCGCACCGAGTTTTACTGCGGTGTTCAAGAAGCTGATCCCGCACCTGTCATTCAGTGGCTTCGGGACTACCTGAATATTGAACCAGATCAAATTTCGCCGTATTTGTTCCATTACACCGACGAAGACGCGGTTCGTCATTTGATGCGCGTCTGCAGTGGTCTGGACTCTATGATCCTGGGCGAACCGCAGATCCTTGGGCAAATAAAAACCGCCTATCGGGGCGCCAGCGATGTGGGTACGGTTGGGCAAAACCTGACGCCAATGTTTGAGTCGGCCTTTTCAGTGGCCAAGCAGGTTCGTACCGACACGGATATTGGCGCAAACCCGGTTTCTGTGGCGTTTGCCGCGGTCAGTGTCGCCAAGCAAGTCTTTGCTGATCTATCAGAGCGAACAGCCCTACTCATCGGTGCTGGGGAAACCATTCAACTGGCCGCCAAACACCTGGCCGCGCAAAACATCGGTCGTATCATCATTGCAAACCGAACCGTGCAAAGAGCGGCGGAATTAGCAGCGGACGTTAACGGTCAAGCCATGGCGCTGGCAGATATTCCTGAGCACTTGGCCAGTGCTGACATCATCGTCAGCTCCACGGCGTCTCAATTACCGATTTTGGGCAAGGGCTCAGTTGAACGCGCACAAAAGGCTCGTCGCTACGAACCAGTTTTGATCGTGGATATTGCGGTGCCCCGAGACGTTGAACCACAAGTTTCCGAACTCGAAAATGTGTTCTTGTACACCGTCGATGATATGAAGAACGTCATCGAAGACAACCAACGCTCGCGGCAATTAGCAGCCGAACAGGCCGAGGCCATTATCCATGGGCAGGTGGAACTCTTTATGCGCCGGCGCCGCGCGATGGACGCCAACCAAGCTATCCGTGAGTACCGCACAACGGTGGAACAAACCAAAGACTTTATGTTGAAAAAATATCAGCGACAATTGAAAGCTGGCACCTGCCCCGAAGAGGTGCTGGAACAATTCGCTCACACGCTTACAAACAAGTTGATGCACAGCCCCACCGCAAAACTTCGACAGGCGGCTGAGGATGGCAATCTCGATTTGATCGACGCGGCTTCTGAACTGTTCGACTTGCGCAAAAAATCATGAAGGCATCCATTCTGGCGCGTTTAGAAAGCGTCAGCGAACGCCACGAGGAGATTGGTTACCTACTTGGCGATCCAGACACCATGGCCGATCAGAATCGGTTTCGCGATTTATCCAAAGAGTACTCGCAGCTCGAGCCGGTGGTCAAAACGTTCAGTGAATGGCAAGCCACCACGGAAAACCTGGCCAGCGCTAAAGAATTAGCAGAAGACCCTGACCCGGAAATGCGCGCTATGGGACTGGAAGAGCAGCCTGAATTGGAAGAGAAGCTCAACTCCCTAACATTGAGCTTACGCACGCTATTACTACCGCGTGACCCTCGCGATGAATACAACGCGTTTTTGGAAATTCGTGCCGGCACCGGAGGCGATGAAGCCGCCATATTCGCTGGTGACTTATTAAAAATGTACCTGCGCTACGCTGAAAATCAGCGTTGGCAAACCGAAATCATTTCTGAACGCGAAGGCGATCATGGCGGTTATAAAGAAGTGGTTTGCCGAATCAGCGGCGACGGTGTGTTCTCACGGCTAAAGTTTGAGTCTGGTGCGCATCGGGTGCAACGCGTACCAGAGACGGAGTCTCAAGGTCGCGTGCACACCTCCGCGGCCACGGTAGCAATTTTGCCAGAGGTTGCTGAGGTGGAAGCCATTGATATCAATCCCGCCGATGTGCGTGTGGATACGTTTAGAGCGTCTGGCGCTGGAGGCCAGCACGTAAACAAAACCGATTCAGCCATTCGCTTAACCCATGAACCCAGTGGCATTGTGGTGGAGTGTCAGGACGAACGGTCGCAACACAAAAACCGCGCAAAAGCGATGGCGTTGCTGCAGGCCCGCTTACTGGATGTTGAAACTTCTCGTCAGCATGCCGAAGAATCTGAGTCACGTAAGTTGCAAGTGGGTTCTGGTGACCGATCTGAGCGTATACGCACCTACAATTTTCCACAGGGTCGCTTAACCGACCATCGCATCAATCTCACGCTGTACAAACTGGATGATGTACTGGCCGGAAGTTTGGATGACGTGGTTGAACCGCTCATAGCCGAACATCAGGCGGATTTACTGGCCGAGTTGGGCGACTAGCGTTACCCTAAAAACCATTGATCCCTACGCCGCCAAACACCCGCATCGGCCAGTGGTTGCGGCAATCATCCCTTGATCGAATCGATGCTGAGGTTTTACTTTGCCACGTGTTAAGTAGACCTCGCAGTTACCTGTTCTCGCACGCGGACCAGTTACTCACCGCGGAACAACAGCATGCGTTAAGCGAAGTAACTCGTCGTGCCTCGCTTGGTGAGCCTGTGGCCTACATCACGGGTAAAGCTGAATTCTGGTCATTAGAATTTGAGGTAAACCCGGATGTGCTAATTCCTCGTGACGATACTGGGTGTTTAGTTGAAGTGGCTTTAACGTTAAACAAGCAGATTAACGAATCGGGTGTGGTAGTCGATGCAGGCACAGGTTCGGGTGCCGTGGCCATTGCGTTCAGTACCGAAGCGCACACACCGATCATCGCCATCGATCGTTCACGAAAAGCATTGGTAATTGCAAAACGTAATGTGGAAAAACACGCGGACGCGCAGGTCAGTTTGGTGTGTGGAAACTGGCTCAGTGCTTTCGCTGCACAATCTGTTCGATTGCTGCTGTCCAACCCGCCTTACATTGCTGCGCAGGATCCACATTTAGAAGCTACGGCCCTTCAACACGAACCCCAGCATGCGCTTGTGTCCGGCAAAACTGGCCTGGACGATATTCAACGTTTAGCAAAGGATGCAAGCCGTGTTCTGGTGCGCGGAGGTGCTCTGGCTGTTGAGCAT
Source organism: Granulosicoccaceae bacterium (assembly GCA_020629835.1). Classification (GTDB taxonomy): domain Bacteria; phylum Pseudomonadota; class Gammaproteobacteria; order Granulosicoccales; family Granulosicoccaceae; genus Granulosicoccus. The sequence goes on along the minus strand of JAHDCO010000012.1, from coordinate 6,799 downwards.
GGCTATGACCAACGCGATGCTGTGAACACCGTGTTCGCACAAGCTGGCTTGCAAAACATCACCTGCGTTCAGGACTTAACCGGTAACGATCGAGTCACCTTCGCCTTCGCCCCGTAATCACTGCTACCCTTTGCCAACATGAACGATCAGCAACACAAGCCTTCCTATGCAGCCATCGACTTAGGGTCAAACAGCTTCCACATGGTGGTCGCAGAGCCTGAAGGAGACTCCATTCGCATCATCGACAGCTTGCGCGTTAGCGTGCGGTTAGGATCTGGTTTAGACGATAAAAAACGCCTGACGCAGGACACGTTTGACCGTGGGCTGGAAACGTTAAAACTGTTTGCAGAACGCCTGCGTGAAGTGCCTCGTAAGCAATTTAGGGTGGTGGGCACCAACACACTTCGGCGAGCCAAAAACGCTGACGATTTTATGCATCAGGCCCGCGAGATACTGGGTAAAAACGTAGAGATTATTTCCGGCCGTGAAGAGGCGCGCTTAATTTACGCTGCAGTGGCGCACACGCACCCCGATCCAGAACACAAACGCCTGGTCTGTGACATTGGTGGTGGCAGTACCGAATTAATCGTTGGCCATGGGTTAAAACCGCGTCTGATGGAAAGCGTCAACATGGGTTGTGTCAGCGTGATGAACGAGTTTTTCGGTTCGCAAGCTCCCACAGAAAAACTCTTCAACAAAGCCATTACGTACGCCGAACTCGAACTGCAACCCCTAAAGCAGGCGTACTACCACAGTGATTGGTCTACCGCGATTGGTTGCTCTGGCACGATTAAAGCCACCGGGCGAATTCTGGCTGAGCTTGGCATTACCGATGGCGTCATCACCCGCAAAGGCTTAAAAGCGTTACGGCAAAAAATAATCGCTGCAGGTGGCGTACAGCCACTGAATTTATCCAGCATCACCCAAGAGCGTGCTCAAGTTATCGTCGGCGGAATTGCGGTACTCACCGCGGTGCTGCGATCGATGAAAATCAGCACCATGCTGGTGTCTCAGGTCGCCCTGCGCGAGGGCATCATCTTTGACATGTTGGGTAAGCGCCAGCACACCGATATGCAACAAGAAACACTTAGCACGCTCAACAGGCGATTTTCCATTGATGAAGCGCAGGCTAAACGTGTTGAATCAACGGCCATACAACTGTTCAACCAGGTGAAAAAAGACTGGCAGTTAGACGAAGATAACGACGCAGGTTTATTGTGCTGGGCGGCACGGCTGCATGAGATCGGTATGGGCGTCGCCCATTCGCAGTATCACAAGCACGGTGCGTACATCGTTCAGCATTGCGATTTATTCGGTTTTTCTAAAGCGGAACAAAATGCGTTGTCAATGATGGTGAGGTTTCACCGTCGCAAGATTGATTTGGACGCCTTTAGCGTTTTGCCCGAACAAGAACGCACCCGATTGCTAAAACTTACCGCCCTACTACGGCTTGCGGCGCTGCTGCATCGCGGTCGTCACGATGATGACTTGTCTCGCGTGACATTGGGTGTTGAAGGCAGCGAACTGACCTTTTCATTGCAATCCGATTGGATTGAGGAGCTACCACTTACCCATGCGGCGTTAGAGTCTGAGGCACCTCGATTGGCACTCATTGACGTTACATTGAAAACCAGCTCAATACCCAACTGATCGTCGCGCTGGTTAATCAAACGCATCGCGCAGTAACTGCGGAAAAAATTCATTAAACGCAGCCACAAGCTCGGTTTCGTAAGCCTTGGCAATCTCAGCACCGTCGGCGATCGGCTGAAAGCGCGCAGAGCGATGGCTTAAGCGGTTCAGCGTTTGCTCCACCCCGTGGAACGACCGGTTGCTTTCCAAAACGCGTTCACGTTCGATAAAGCGCGAAAAACGTTGCAATCCCTCCGGCAGTTCGTGGTAATGCAGTCGTAAGGACGCGTACACATGATCAATGTGTTCTTGTAGCGGCACCGAACTGTACTCAGGCCAATCCCTCGCAAGATAGTGATCAAAGACTACGTCCGTCACGATACCAGCGAACCGCCGAACCGGCTTCGGAAACAAGGCCCGCACACGAACGGTAGCGGGGTGATGATCGGTGTAATGATCGATAAAACGATGCCTGCGAATGCCGATTTGCATTCCTTCGCTAAACGATGACAGATCCTTCCCGCGCACAAAATCACCGGCGAACTGCCCAGCCAGCCGTTCACTGTCGCCATCTGCAAATAAGGAATGTGCTAAAAAATTCACTCATGGTCCCATGGTCTTGAACGGCGTGTCGGGTTACATTGTCCAAGTCGCCATCTGCTTGTACACAAAAGCCGATGCGACTCAATAACCCAATAATAAGCGCAAACGATCTGTGAATACCGAAACCGTAGAGCGATACAGTCGCCATCTCACCCTACCCCAGCTAGGCGAAGCGGGACAGCAACGCATCCAGTCTGCACATGTGTTGGTGGTGGGCCTAGGCGGCCTGGGTTCGCCGGTGGCCTTATATTTAGCCGGCGCTGGTGTCGGTAAGTTAACGTTTGCTGACTTTGATACCGTCGAAGTATCGAACCTACAACGGCAAATTGCTCATACAACCGACCGAGTCGGCGAATTAAAAACCGATTCCGCCAAAACACAGTGTTTAGCGATTAACCCGAGTGTCACCATCGATACCATTAACCACGGCTTAGACGAAGATGATTTAGCCGAATTGGTACCGCAATGCACGGCTGTTGTGGACTGCAGTGATAACTTCCCCACCCGTTTTGCGGTCAATGCCGCGTGCGTCGAACACAAAGTGCCGCTCATCACTGGCGCTGCTATACGCTTTGATGGGCAAATAATGGTGGTTAGACCCGATAAACCAGATACCCCGTGTTATCGCTGTTTATACAAAGACGGCGACGAAACCGTAGAGACCTGCGCCCAAACCGGGATCCTGGGTCCGGTGGTGGGTATGGTGGGTTGTGTGCAAGCCATCGAAACGCTAAAGGTTATTGCCGATATAGGCAGCGACCTCAGCGGACGATTGGTTCTGTTTGATGGGCTTGCGATGGAGTGGAACGAAATTACGCTGGCTCCTTCTCCAGACTGCCCGATTTGTGGGCAGAACTAGCTTAGCAACACGCGGTTAAGACTAGTGGCTACGATCAGAATGCTCTTCGGTATGTTCATACCCTGGCGTGGCTGAGAACAACGCTTCAGCATCAACGCGATCGTAACGAAACTGTTCGTTACAGAATTCGCACGTAACTTCAATTTGCTTCTGCTCCTCAAGGATGTCGTTTACTTCTGCCACCCCCATGCCCTGCAACATGCCATCAATGCGTTCACGGCTGCAACTGCAACGAAAGCTTACCGGTTCGCTTTCGAATAAACGCACTTGCTCCTGGTGATAAGCCAGGTGCAATAAGCGCTCTAGTGGTTCGCTTAAAAGCTCCTCTGGGCTAAAGGATCCCGCTAACGCAACGGCTCGATCAAAACCATCCTCGTCCATCTGCATCTGTTGCTCTGCTGGCAGCGCTTGCAGCAATAACCCACAGGCTTGCTCGGCTGACACCGCTATTTGCAAATGCGTCTTTAACTGCTCACTAAATTCAAAGTACTGGCGAATAGCATCACCGAGCGATTCTCCCTCTAGCGCAACGATACCCTGATACGGCTCGGCACCCCGAGTAGCCTCAATGGCGATAGTGAGCTGGGCGTCACTGCCAAACAGAGACTCCAGCGATGTGTCCGCTGGCACATCGTTCCAACGCGCAAGACCACGCATATGGCCTTCGTTAGTTACCTGCACAACGAGGATATTGATGTTGCCCGAGCCACGCACTTGCAGCGTTAGCTTGCCATCAAACTTAATGGTTGCAGCAAGTAACCCTGCCGCTACGAACGCTTCTCCAAGTACGGTGGTGACCGTGTCAGGGTAGTCAATGCGTTCGCAAGCGGTTCGCCACGTGCTGTTTAACGCAATGTACTGGCCCCGCACATCACACGATTCAACCAAAAACCGTTGCCGTATATCGTTGGCTTTACTCACTGATGATGGTAACCGTGTTATCGAACGTAAAGTGTATTGTCAACTCGTCTTACGCCATCTACAGTCAGCGCAACCCGTTCAGCGGCGTGTAATTCAGCTTCTGTGCCGACTATCCCTTTAAGAACCACCACACCTTCATCCGTAGAGTAAACTTCAATTTGCATTAAGCTGGTTTCAGCGTCGCTTCGAAAGGCGTTCTGCACAGCCAATGACAAAGGCTTACCATCACCGCCACGTCGCCCACCGGGTGACGGTGCTACAAAACCGCGGCAGCCAGATAATGCGATTACGCCAGCAGCAGCCAGAACAGTTCGAATAGCGTTACGACGATTCATAAATAACTCCAAAACTAAAAACAGTGCAGCGGCGGTTTACCGATGCTAGGTTAGTGTAAGGCAAGCGGATTGTTCAGCCGCGTGACACCTAAGACACGCTTGAGATAATAAACCTTGCAACCCCAGGCGAAAAAATCAGTCACCTTTGAGTTTCTCTTTTAGTAGCGCATTCAGCTGAGCCGGGTTTGCTTTGCCCTTTGAGGCTTTCATCAACTGCCCAACAAAAAACGCCATGAGTTTCTCCTTACCCGCCCGAAACTCAGCCACTTGACTGGGGTTTGCTGCCAACACTTCATCTACCATGGCTTCAAGCGCACCCGAGTCACTGATCTGTTTAAGTCCCTTGGCTTCGATTACCGCATCGGCATTTTCTGCACCCATCCAAAGCTCATCAAACACCTGCTTTCCACTTTTAGCCGACAAGGTGCCGTCTTCAATGCGTACCAGCAGCCCTTGCAGTTGCACCGGCGTTATAGGCACATCATTTAAAGCCACATCGTCCTTATTCATGCGTGCAAACAACTCACCTTGCATCCAGTTTGCTGCCAGGCGTGGTTTAAACGCATCACTTAACATAGCCTCAAAGTAATCCGCAGTTTGCCGATCGGCGGTTAGTGCGGTAGCGTCCGCAACCGGTAAACCCAGGGATTCAACAAAGCGAGTACGTCTGGCCTGAGGCAACTCAGGCATCGACTTTTTTACCGCTTCGATGTATTCGTCCTCAATAACCAGAGGCGGTAGATCCGGGTCAGGAAAATAGCGATAGTCGTTGGCTTCTTCCTTACTGCGCATCGATCGAGTTTCATCGTTGTCCGCATCATACAGGCGCGTTTCCTGTACAACGCTTTGACCACTTTCGATAACATCAATCTGTCGCTCAATTTCGAATTCAATGGCGCGCTCCAGAAAGCGAAACGAATTAACGTTTTTAATCTCGGTACGCGTACCCAGTTCGGTATCACCACGTTCGCGTATCGATACGTTAGCGTCACAGCGGAACGACCCCTCCTGCATATTGCCGTCACAGATACCGATATAACGCACTAGAGCATGCATGTGTTTGGCATAGGCAACCGCTTCAGCTGCGCTGCGCATGTCCGGCTCTGAAACAATTTCCAGTAGCGGCGTTCCTGCTCGGTTCAAATCAATACCGGTGGCATCGGTAAACTGATCGTGAACAGACTTCCCGGCATCTTCTTCTAAATGCGCACGCGTTAAACGCACTACCTGTTCGCTGCCATCGGTTTGAACCACAGACACCTGCCCTTCCCCAACCACAGGAATGGCCATTTGAGAGATTTGATACCCCTTTGGTAAATCAGGATAAAAATAGTTCTTGCGCGCAAATACCGAACGCTGATTAATCTGCGCATCCGTTGCAAGCCCGAACTTCACGGCCATTTCCATCGCACGTTCGTTCATAACCGGTAATACCCCGGGCAACCCTAAGTCCACTGCGCAGGCTTGCGAGTTAGGGTCTGCACCGAATGCCGTTGAGGCACCCGAAAAAATCTTGCTGCGCGTTGCAAGCTGTGCGTGTATTTCTAAGCCTATAACCACTTCCCAAGCCATGGCTACTCTCACACCGACGCTGGCATCTGTTGATGCCAGTCTGTAGATTGTTGAAATTGATGGGCCACAGATAGCAAGCGTGCTTCATCAAACGCCTGACCGACGATTTGCATTCCGACCGGCATACCGCCTGCAAAACCACACGGTATGGACACGCCGGGCAACCCGCTTAAATTCGCAGAAACGGTGTACAGGTCGTTCAAATACATGGCCACCGGGTCATCCGTTTTTGCTCCACGCTTAAAGGCGGTGGATGGCGTGGTAGGGCCAACGATGACGTCCACCGTTTCAAATGCGTTGGCGAAGTCATCGCTTATCAAACGCCGAATTTGCTGTGCTTTTTTGTAATAAGCATCGTAGTAGCCGGCGGACAACACATAAGTGCCAATCATTATGCGGCGAATTACTTCACTGCCAAACCCTTCACCACGAGATCGCTTATACAAGTCTTCTAAATCAGTGGGGTTTTCGCATCGATGACCAAACCGAACCCCATCAAAGCGCGAAAGGTTACTGGACGCTTCCGCCGGTGCTACAACGTAATACGCGGGTATACACAGGTGTTGATTTGGCAGTGACAGCGGCTTGATGACAGCCCCTAAGCGTTCGAGTTCTTTGATGCCCGCTTCAACCGCAGCGCCGACTTCTGCGTCCAGGCCTTCCTTAAAATACTCATCCGGAATCCCAACCCTTAGACCGTCAATGGGCTGGTTTAAGTCAGCTGCAAAATCCGGTACCGCAACATCGGCACTGGTACTGTCGCGCTCATCAAAACCGGACATGGCGGTCAGCATCATTGCGCAATCTTCCGCAGTTGCGGCAATAACACCGCCCTGGTCCAAACTCGAAGCAAACGCAATCATGCCGTAGCGCGACACGC
>JAHDCO010000067.1 GCA_020629835.1 Granulosicoccaceae bacterium | reverse complement strand
GTTGAACTAGGACCAAACAACACAATATTATTAAGAGAGAGTGGTGAGCCCCCTCAGGCGCCACTGTCCACTGCCGGGGAACCGACCGAGATATGAAGACTGTGGATGTATTGAATCAACCTGCAAACACGACTGAAACCCCGCTCTCAGAGCTTGCACAGCTTCCGTTACAAGAAACGTCGCTGGACATCTGGGATAAGAAATACCGTCTGAAAACCAAAGACGGTGAACCCGTGGACAACACGGTTGACGAAACTCTAGAGCGAGTAGCGCGAGCTCTGGCTGATGTGGAAAAAGCACCGAAGCGCGAGTACTGGTACGAACGGTTTATCTGGGCATTAAAGCAAGGCGCCATCCCCGCTGGCCGAATCACCTCTAACGCCGGCGCTCGTCAGCACAAGCCAGCCACTTCAACAATCAATTGCACCGTCTCCGGCACCATCAACGATTCCATGGATGACATCCTCGGAAAAGTGCACGAGGCCGGTTTAACTTTGAAGGCGGGCTGCGGTATCGGCTACGACTTCTCCACATTGCGCCCTCGGGGTGCTTACGTGTCTGGCGCGGGTGCGTACACCTCAGGCCCACTGTCGTTTATGGATATCTTCGACAAGATGTGTTTCACCGTCTCCTCAGCCGGTGGCCGCCGTGGTGCGCAGATGGGCACCTTCGATGTCCGCCATCCCGATGTGCTGGAATTCATCAAAGCCAAGCGCGAGGACGGTCGCCTGCGCCAGTTCAACTTGTCATTACTCATCACTGAAGACTTCATTCAGGCAGTCAAAGCGGATGAGCCGTGGCAACTGGCGTTCCCGATTCGGCAAAAAGAGTTGGACAACGGTGACGTACAAACCGACAACCCGGACGAGGTGGTCTGGCGTGACTGGCCAACACAAAGTGAAGTGGTTGTTAATGATGAAGGCCTGGTTGCCTGCCGCATCTATAAGACGTTGCCTGCGCGCCGCTTATGGGACCTCATCATGGCCTCCACGTATGACTTCGCTGAGCCCGGGTTTATTCTGATCGACAAGGTCAACGAGATGAATAACAACTGGTTTGATGAGTCCATACGCGCCACCAACCCCTGTGGTGAACAGCCCTTACCCCCTTATGGTGCGTGTCTTCTGGGATCGATCAACCTGACACGGTTCGTCACCGATCCTTTCACAGACAACGCAGCGTTCGACTGGGAACGATTTCGTGAGACCGTACAAATCTTTACCCGCATGCTGGACAACGTTGTGGAAATCAACGGCCTGCCACTGGAACGCCAGCAGCAGGAAATCATGCGAAAGCGCCGTCACGGCATGGGCTATTTAGGATTAGGGTCAACCCTTACGCTTATGCGTATGCACTACGGCAGCGAAGAATCATTGGAATTCACTGAAACCGTAACGCGTGAGATGGCTATGGCGGGTTGGCGGACTGCGCTGGAATTATCTCGTGAAAAAGGCCCTGCCCCCATCATGAATGAGGTGTTTGAAGTCACTGGTGAGATGCTTCGAAAGCGTCCGGAAATGAAGAAGGATGGCTTTCAGGTGGGCGACAAGATCGCAGGGCGAGTTTTGCATGCTCGGTACAGCCGGTACATGCAGCGTGTTGCAGAAGTGGATGCTGAACTGGTCAATGCGCTTGCAGAATCCGGTGCGCGTTTCACACACCACTCATCCATTGCCCCTACTGGCACCATTTCGTTGTCATTAGCGAATAACGCCAGTAATGGTATCGAGCCAAGTTTTGCTCACCATTACGCGCGAAATGTCATACGCGAAGGCCGTAAGACCAAAGAGAAGGTGGACGTGCACTCGTTCGAACTACTGGCTTATCAGAAATTGATCAATGCCGATGCCATGCCTTACGCCGACGACGAAGCCAATCAGCTGCCCGACTACTTTGTAGCGGCCGATAACATTTCACCGGCAGAGCACGTAGCGGTGCAGGCTGCTGCTCAAAAGTGGATCGATTCATCCATTTCCAAGACCGCTAACGTACCAACAGACTATGCGTTTGATGATTTTAAAAACATCTACATGATGGCGTACGAGCAGGGTCTGAAAGGCTGCACCACATTCCGATTTAACCCTGAGAACTTCCAGGGCGTATTGGTGCAGGAAAAAGATCTGGAAAACACCGAATACCAGTTCACGCTAGAAGATGGCACGACGGTGAAGGTGAAAGGCAACGAAGAGATTGAGTACGACGGCGAAACTCATACGGCAGCGAACTTATACGACGCATTGAAAGAAGGTTATTACGGAAAGTTCTGATGGTTTCGGCTAACGCCCGAGCCCTATTACTTTCCAAATACCTAAGGTGCAGAACACTATGAAAATCGACAAGAAAATCGTTGGCTACGCGGTCAACACACCAGAAACTGACGCCGGTGCGGAAGCCAAGCCTTCGTCACTGCCACAAAAAGCCGACGTCATCCAGATGCATGAGACGCTGGAACGGCCCGAAATGCTCGTGGGTTCAACCTACAAGCTGAAAGTGCCAGAGCATGTATCTCCTCATGCCATGTACATCACGATCAATGACATCATCTTGAACGAGGGCACCGAACACGAGCTTCGCCGCCCGTTCGAGGTTTTCATCAATTCCAAGAACCTCGATCACCACCAATGGATCGTTGCACTGACCCGAATTATGTCGGCGGTTTTTCGAAAAGGCGGCGACGTCACGTTTTTAGTTGAGGAACTGCGCTCAGTTTTTGATCCTCGTGGTGGATATTGGAATAACGGCGCCTACATGCCCTCCATCATCGCTGAAATTGGTGAGATAATTGAGCGGCACCTAACCGTCATCGGCATGCTTAAGAGCCCGGAACTCGACGATCATCAGAAGCAATTGATTGAAGAGAAAAAGGCAGAGCTCAAAGCAGAATCGGCAGATTCGAATGATGGCGCGGATGGTGAAGAAGCCTGGATGGCGAACGCTACAATGTGCAGCAAATGCAACCACAAAGCGGTTGTGCTGCGCGACGGCTGCCAAACCTGCTTGAACTGTGGTGATTCGAAGTGCGGCTAGCCGCCTGAACTGTGCAATTTCGGAACAAAAACACATGAAATGTCATCGGTGCAACAGCACTATGCTCCTGGACCGGCAGGAAACGTCTGGGAAAGTGACCACTGAATGGCACAGCTGCGCTATTTGCAACACGGTGCATATGCGCAGTGCCTTAGACGATCAGTTATCCGCGTTTGCCGACCGCAATGACACTCACGAATCCAACACAGATAAAGATCCGGTTGCCTACGCACCGAGACAAGGAATTGCGTACGCATGAGCGAACTCAAGCTGTCCCACCAACTGGTGAATGAACTCACCGCGGTGGTTAAAAACCACGACAGTGGTGCCGACGACCCTGGCGTCACCTCTCAGTATTTGTGCGCTGTTGTCGGTTTTCTTCTCGGCCAGCAGGCCATGCCAGATGAGCAGAAGAAAAACCTGGTGAATGAACTCAGCGCTTTTATGCAACACGTGGTTGACGACGTCAGCCGCCAACAAAAGGCACCGGCTGCTGCTCCGCCGCCACCGCCCCCACAAGACGCCTTTGGCATCTGGAAACCTAAATCATGAGTCAAGCCACTGCCCGCCACATTCTGGTCGACAGCGAAGCGAAATGTCAGTCCTTGATTGACGAATTAAACGGCGGGGCTGATTTTGCTGCTCTGGCCAAAGAACACTCGAGCTGCCCTTCGGGCAACAATGGTGGCGAGCTAGGCACCTTTGGTCGAGGCCAAATGGTGGCTGAATTTGAAACAGCGTGCTTTGATGGGGATGTGGATGCCGTACAGGGGCCTATCAAAACCCAATTCGGATATCACGTTGTGCAGGTCACCGCTCGCACGTGAGTTTTACCCATGGGCCAAGTGCTGATTTTTGCGCAGCGCTTGGCCTTAGTATTCCCATCGTTCAAGCCCCCATGGCAGGTGCCGGAGGTACTGCCCTGGCCAAAGCGGTCCAAAGCGCAGGGGGATTAGGTTCCCTTCCCTGTGCAACCTTAAGTCTCGAAGCGATAGAGTCGGGTATCAACGACTGCTTAAACCGGGCTGATGAAACGAACGCAGCAATTGCTGCGCAAGGCAGCCGACCGCCACTCAACGTAAATTTCTTCACCCACTCCGCCAAGCCCGAGAACCCGAACGCTCAACAGCGTTGGCAGCAGCGTCTGGCTGATGAATATCATGCGCTCTCAATAGATCCGCAGGCAGCAGGCAACACCAAAGCGGCCTCTCGTTCTCCGTTCAACGAATCCGCGTGCGAACTGATCGAAGCGAACCCACCGGCCGTGGTTAGCTTCCACTTTGGCTTACCCGATGCCGCCCTGGTTAAGCGAGTCAAAGCAGCCGGCTGCCAGGTGTGGAGTTCAGCGACAACCGTGACCGAAGCGGTTTGGTTAGAAGCTCATGGTGCGGATGCCATTATCGCCCAGGGTTTTGAAGCCGGTGGACACCGCGGTCTGTTCCTCGATCCGCAAACCGGGGAGGAAATAACGGACGACCACATAGGGCTAATCGCCCATCAGGTGGGGACCTTCTCCTTGTTACCGCAGGTAGTTGATGCGGTTCAACTACCAGTTATAGCCGCTGGAGGCATTGCCGATGGTCGAGGCATAGCCGCTGCGCTAGCGTTGGGCGCGTCGGCTGTTCAAATCGGTACCGCTTTTCTGTTTTCCCAGGAGGCGACGATTACACCGATGCACCGGCAAGCACTGCAACAGGGCTCGCCAGAGAACACCGCATTAACCAATGTCTTCTCCGGAAAACCCGCTCGTAGTGTAGTTAATACACTGATGCAGCGAGTGGGGCCTATGAGCCAATCCACCCCACCTTTCCCTACGGCCGCTACCGCGTTAGCGCCACTAAAAACCCAGGCCGAAACGGAGAACAAAGCGGACTACTCATCGCTGTGGTCAGGGCAGTCAGCACAGCTTGCCAATCAACTCATCGACCGCTGCCTAAGCGCGGAATCGAATAGAATCCAAGACACAGATTGCCCGTCAGCTACCCACTTAGTGAACTGGCTGGCTGCAGACGCAACTCAAACCTTGAAGCAGCTCGCCCGAATCTCCTAGCCCGCGTAAACTTCAGTAGTATCAACTGAGCGAGCGAACCACACGATGTATTTTGAGACTGGGCACGAACGCGCCTTTGGCACATTCCCGTTAAAAGGCGACGACTTACAATCCGCACTCGAAACCGCGTTAGATGTGGGCTATCGAGCCATTGATACTGCGCAGATGTACGCCAACGAGGCCGCAATCGGCGAGGTACTGCAGCGAAGTACACTGCAGCGCAACGACGTGTTTATCACCAGCAAAGTTCCCACATCCGAATTTAGTGAGGAAAAATTTATACCGTCGGTAAAACAATCGCTCAGTGACTTACAGGTAGACGACGTTGATGTCCTGTTGGTGCACTGGCCACCGGGTGATGATGATGTAAGACCCAGTTTGGATTGGCTACAACAAGCAAAACAACAAGGCTTAACCAAACACATTGGAATCAGTAACTACAACTCAATACAGATGCGCACCGCCAAAGCCCATTGCCAGTACCCGCTAGTGACTAACCAAGTGGAGTTTCATCCGCTTATTGATCAAAGCACGTTACAAAACACAACTAAAGAGACCGGCATCCCGTTAGCCTCTTACTGCTCGGTTGCTCGCGGCAAAGTGTTCAGCTACCCCGTGTTTGAAAAAATTGCCGATAAGTACAATGTGACTGCTGCGCAAGTTGTTCTGCGATGGATCATTCAGCAGGGCGTGTCTATCAATGCGATGTCAACAAAACGTGAAAATCTAAAGGCAAACTTCGATGTATTAGGGTTTGCACTGACCGAAGATGAAATGCAGTCCATTACTGCACTCAACCAAGCGGCTTACCGCATCGTAGACAAAGCGTTAGTGCCTTGGGCACCCACTTGGGATTAAACATGCTGGACTGGTTGATCATTTACGGTGCTGTGATGGGCACCATACTCCTTGCAGATATCGTTTGGCTGGGGCTGGTTGCAAAGACGTTTTACGCAAATCAGCTTGGGGAACTTATGTTGGATAACTTTAAGGTTGTACCAGCCATGGCGTTTTACCTGCTGTTCGCTTTGGGGCTAGTCATCTTAGCGGTACGACCTGAAGAGCCTGCAGTAAGTCTTGGACAGTCAGCGTTTTATGGCGGCGTGGCAGGTTTTATTGCTTACGGGACTTACAACATGACCAACTACGCCACACTTAAGCGATGGCCACTCAAAATGACTTGGGTTGATTGGCCATGGGGCACGAGCTTGTCAGCATTAGCCGCATTTGCTGGAGCATACGTAAAACTAAATTTTCTATAAACTAAGGCATAAAACATCGGTCGGCTTTTTGTGCTGCAAATAGCAATTATCTATTTTTCCCATAGTGGTTATACACACCAGCTTGCACATGCCATAGGAAACGGGTGTTCCGATAGCGGCCGTGCCGAAGTTAGTTACGGCAGAATTTTGGGTACCGATATCCATCATGGCAGGTTTATCAACGAAACCTGCCACGAACTTATCGACAATGCCGATGCTGTGTTTTTCGGAAGCCCGACGTATATGGGCGGCCCTGCCGCACAGTTCAAGGCATTTGCTGATGCAACCAGTGAGCGCTGGGAGACACAACCGTGGCGAGGTAAAGTGGCTGCGGGTTTTACAGTCGGTGCTAACCCCAATGGCGATCAAGTTGCCACGCTTCAATACTTTTCCATTCTCTCCGCGCAGCACGGCATGCTATGGCAAGGACTGGACATAGCCAGTGTATTCGACCATCAAGGTCGAAATGCATTAGGTACTAACATGGGGCTTACCGCTCACGCCCAAAGCGATAGCCTATCTTCCTCTGATCGCGCGACAGCTGAGTACTTCGGACACAGAATGACCGAAATTATTAAGTGCCGCTAACACCCTGCTTGATTTTATGTTGTGCTTATCGAGTCGGTTCTATAAACCAGTAAGGGTTCGTTAGGCTTCGGCGACACCGCATCCACATCCAGGTAAGCACCGATTCGTTGTGCGACAGCGATGGACGGCGCGTTACGCTCATCAATGTAATGCACCATGGTTTGCCACTGCAATATTTCGCGTGCAAACTGCACCGCAGCTCGAGCACCTTCTGTTGCATACCCTGCCCCCTCGTAGCCTTCGAAGAGAATCCAACCCACTTCCACTTCGGGCCGACGCGCGGGATAAAATGGCCCAGCCATTCCAACCAGTGCCTGATCAGTTTTTCGGTGTAAAGCGAAGAGGCCATAACCCCGATGCACCCAATGACCCAGCATAGAATAACTTCGGGTCACAGCCTCAGGCTCACTGACATTGCCGCCCGCCATGGACGAACGTTCGGATGTGTAGAAGCCTATTAGCGCTTCAACACAATTCGCGTCAGGCTGGCTTAATGTCAATCGTTCGGTTTCTAACATACCCGGTAAACACCGTTCATCAACTTAATGTGGATCTGCATTGTGCAAAACAGTGTGTTCAGCGCTTGTTTTTCTCATCCCAAATCTTGGGTTCCCACAATTCGACTTTATTGCCTTCCGGGTCTAAAAGCCAGGCAAAGACTCCGTTTTCAACGTAATCCGGACCTTTTATGATGTCTATTCCAGCAGCCTCAAGTTTTTCTAACAACGCAGCCATATTGTCTACCCGGTAGTTGATCATAAAGCGTGCGCTGCTGGGCGCAAACCATTCACTGTCGTTCGGAGCGACATTCCAAACGGTATAGCCCCCATCTTCTGCCTGATCGTTTTGCCAGGATAGAACACTACCTCCCCACGGTTCTAACGCAATGCCTAAATGCTTTTCATACCAAGCTGAGAGTGCTTCGTGACTTTCATTTGCCAGAAAGAACACGCCACCAATACCCGTCACTTTTCCCGTACTGTTATCTGACATCATTGACACCTAGGATGAATATCTTAAGGGCTTCTAAGACTACTTTTTATACCTGTACCTGTTTCTCAATCATTCCAAACTTACCGTTTAAGTAAATGGTTGATTAGATCGTTGCTTAGCGCACTACTGCACTAAACCCAGTTCCCGTTGGCGACGTAAGCTCCAACCTTGCAGTACACGATCAGCCACGATCGCAATGAACGCCATACTAAAACCGGCCACTAACCCCTGACCGGCATCTGAGTTACTTAATGCGATATACACCGACTGCCCCAAGCCCTTACTGCCAACCAATGCAGTAATAACCAACATGGCCAGTGCAAACATCACGGTCTGATTTAAACCTAACATGATCTGCGGTAACGCCAATGGCAGCTTTACATTCCACAGTAATTGCCGAGGTGTGCATCCAATACTCACTGCGGCTTCTACCGTAGTTTCAGGTACGTTTCGTAAACCGTGCTCGGTATACCGTATACACGGGACGATGGCGTAGGCGATGATGGCCAGGAACGAAGTGAACTCACCGATTTGAAAAAACATTAAAAACGGTATCAAGATGACGAACAACGGCATACTCTGCAACGTATCGTTGATAGGTCGAATGATCGAGGACACGCGATCATTCCGACTGGCCCAGATACCCAGCGCTCCTCCGAATAATAAACACACCAAAACCGCGGCTAAGCACATGGCTACAGACACCATGGCTTGTTGCCAGATACCGGTCAGCACCATAAACATCCACGCCAATACCGAGGTAATACCAACACGCCACCCGGCCACTTGCCACGCTAAAGTGCTAACAACGGCAATAAAGACAATCCAAGGAATACCCGTCATACCAAACCACAACAGCGTTGCGGTAATCACGATACCAACACCGACTTTCCAACTATAGCGCCACGTAGCGACCACACACAGTAAGGCACAGACCAGGGCGTATCCCTGCACCATCCATGTTTCTAATGCGAATCCCCACGAGAATGGAGAAATAGCCTTGGAGAATCCAATGCGAATCGGCAGCAGGTAATAAAATAAGGCTGTGTTCTTAATAGACTTCATGACCGCTGCGTAATCGGCCGTAAGCTGTTTTAACGCATCGTTGATAACGTCAGCTGGATAAAACACCCAACCTTCAGGCCACACGGATAGCCAGGTGAGTTGTGGTGCAAAAACAAACGATCCCATCACCACAATCGCCGCGACCAGCCAGGGGGTCACACGAGTGATGGTCGGGGCATGTTGACGTTCAACTGCACGGCCCCGGTCGGTAAAGCCAAGACTTATGCGATCCAACACCATCGCAAATAAAGCGATCACCAAACCAGCAATTAAGCTCTCACCAAACCGGGCTTTGCGCATCTGATTGAGTACTTCCCAACCGATATCGGCTGAGCTACCAATAATGGCAGCAATAATCACCATACTTAATGCCGCCATAGTCGCTTGGTTTACGCCAACCATAATGGTGGACATTGCATTGGGTATGCGTACCTGCCAGAACAATTGCAAAGGCGTTGCACCGGACATCCGGCCCGATTCGATGACCTCCTCGGGAACTTGTTGCAAGCCAACAATCATATTTCGAACCATTGGCGGGCACGCATAAATTGCACTGGCTACCACACCAACCACAGGCCCGAACCCGAATAACAACATGATAGGAATTAGGTAGGCAAACGTGGGTACCGTTTGCATAAAGTCGAGTAGCGGCTGCACGACCTGATTAACCCGCGGCGACTGGTACGTAACAACGGCTAATCCGAAGCCCAACAGCAGCGCCAAAGGTATGGATATGAGCACCGTGCCTAAGGTATTCATACTAGGTGACCAATAACCGGTTAACACCATGTAGAACAATGCCAGAACTGTAAACACCATTAATTTCCAACCAGCCGCTACCCAGGCTAAGGCTGCAAACAATGCAATGGTGGCAGGCCACGGCAAAAGCTGTAACAGCCCCTGCAAGGCTTCCATCGGTATGGCGAAGACACTGCCAATGAATCGGAAGGCGGGTTTCGCAACGTTAACAATCACTTCTGTGATCTGATTGGTCACGTCCGCGATAGGCAATACCCAATCGACCGGTGGTTTAGCTAACCAGGCAACTGAGGGTGCAAGCCAGATAGCGACCGCCGAGCCGATGAGTACCACTGACCACACCCAAACACTGTGCAATCCAACGCGGTCTTTGTCACCTGACTGCACGGTTTGCTCGCTCACGTTAACTTTGGTGCTGTGCTAGTGCTTGAATCACCATTGCCGGGGTAACAACACCGATGATTTGTTCATCGCGTGTAACCTGCACTCCGTTCGGATGTGACTCAAACAATGGCATGACGTTATTCAATGTTGTGCTATCGGCAATGCTTGGTGTATTCGGCAAGGTTTGAGAATGGAGGGGATCAACTAACTCACCCACGGTTATCACCCGATCTCTGGGTACATCTTTTGTAAACTCCGCAACGTAATCGTTTGCGGGGTTTAGCACGAGTTCGGTGGGTGTGCCTAATTGCACCAGCAAACCATCTTTCATAATGGCGATGCGATCAGCCAACCTTAGCGCTTCTAGAAAATCGTGCGTTATAAACACGATGGTTTTGTTCAAGATGGTTTGTAAGCGTAAAAACTCATCTTGCATCTGCCGTCTTATCAACGGGTCTAACGCACTGAACGGCTCATCAAGTAACCATACATCCGGTTCAACCGCTAAGCTTCTTGCAATACCCACGCGCTGCTGCTGACCACCAGATAATTGGCGTGGAAAGCTGTTTTCACGCCCCTGCAAACCCACTAGTTCCAGAACTTCTCGCGCACAGGCGTTGCGTTGTTTAGTCGGCATGCCTTGCAGCTTTAACGGGAAACTGATGTTTTCCAATACCGTAAGGTGAGGCATCAGGCCAAAATTCTGGAATACCATTCCCATACGATGTCGCCGAATGTTGATGAGCTCAGCATCGTTGGCGGCCAAAAAGTCTTCACCGTCCAGCAAGACTTCACCGCCGGTAGGTTCAACCAAACGCGATAAGCATCGAACCATGGTGGACTTACCTGAGCCAGACAAGCCCATGATGATGAATATCTCGCCGGGCTGAACGTCAAAGCTTACGTCTGCTGCAGCGACAATGAAGCCTTCCTCCAGCAGCGTTTGTCGCAGCTGCTCTGAGTCGAATTGTTGCGGGTGCAACTGCGGGTGCAACTGCGGGTGCAACTGCGAGTGCAACTGCGAGTGCAACTCTGCAAAGCGTTTGTCGGCGTCCGGGCCGTACACTTTCCAAACCGAGCGGCAAGCGATCTTGGGAGTGTCTGCAGTGGAACCAGCCATAGGACCATCGGAAGATGGCAATGATGGATCAGGGGAAGAACTGACAGCGCGTGCTGCGCTGTCAGTTTTTACATCAGTCATAGACAGTACTCAACGGTGCTTAACGGTAAGACCGACGACTTCGTGAGCACTTATTGAGAAGCAGCTTCAACCCAAGGCTTCCAGGTAGCTTCGTTATCCGCTACCCAAGCCGCAACCACTTCTTCTAATTTTTCACCGTTCTGGTCGATGGCATTCATCATGGGAATTTGATCGGCGTTGGTGAGCGTGTAGTTTTCTAAAAACTTCGCCGCTGTTGGCCATTTGTCGGCCATCCCTTTCCATGCCATCTTCTTGATGTAGCCACGCTGCCAATCACAGTCAAACGTCGCGTTCGGATTAACGCCTACCGACGCATCTTCGTAACAACCGTCTTCGTACGCAGGCAATTCAACCGGGTGTAAATCAACCACCGCGTGCAACCAATGCGGCGACCAGAACATAACCAGCAACGGCTCAGAACGAGCGTCCGCACCTTGGATCTCAGCAACCAGAGCGCCTTCACTTCCAGCCGGTGCAGAGGTGTAATCCAAACCCAGGGCCGCTAGACGATCGACATTTGTGGTACCCCAGTCGGCGGGGTAATCCACTAAGCGCCCCTGCGGGAATGTTTCCGCATTTGCAAACGCCTGAACGCAATCGTTCAAAGCTTCGAAGGCGGGCAAACCCGGGCAGGCTTCTTTGGCGGCGTCGTTATAGAACCACGTTTCAGCGGGCTCCAGACCCAGGTCACCCACTTCCACTACGTTGCCGCTGGCCAACGCGTTGTCGTAGTGCTCACCAATGTTTGAGCTCCAGATCTCCAGCGTGGCAGACACGGTGTTGTCTTCCAGTGCCTGCATTTGCGGATAGTAGCCAGCGGTCACGTATTCCACGTTGTAGCCCATGTTCTTAAGGATTTCGCCGGCGACTTGAGTGGAAATGTGCTGGCCAGTCCACTCGTTCATGGCCAGTTTGATGGGCTCATCGCTTTCAGGTACCGCAGCTTGCGCTGTGGCGATGGACGACAGGCCAAGCGCGAATCCCAGCGCTATAGCCGATGAGCGGAGGTGAGTGCGGTGCTGCATAGTCTTGTTGATTCCCGTGCTGGTGAATGTGTGGCATTCAACATACACGGATCACGCAGCGATGAAAAGACACACCCCCGCTACATCGCCCTTTCAGGGGTGTGATTGACGCTCTACTTATGCAAGCAGCGTTTGATCAAAAAAGTGACTAGCTATCCAGACCCTGGGTAATTCGCTGGCTGACGTCTGCAACATCGCCTAAACCCGAGACTTTCACGTATTTCGGCGCATCATCGCCACCCTGGTCCGCCCAGCTGGCGTAGTAGTCTTTAAGCGGGGCGGTTTGCTCTTCGTATACCTCTAACCGCTTTTTTACCGTCTCTTCCTGATCGTCTACTCGCTGGATCAAATCTTCCCCGGTGACGTCGTCCTTGCCTTCCACTTTAGGCGGGTTGTACAGCGTGTGATACGTCCGACCCGATGGCTCGTGCGTTCGGCGACCACTGATTCGCTGAATGATTTCAGCGTGATCGACATCGATTTCAACCACAGCGTCGATATGCACACCGGCGTCTTTCATGGCATCCGCTTGAGCAATCGTGCGTGGAAAGCCGTCAAACAGGAACCCGTTCGCACAATCGTCTTCAGTGATGCGCTCTTTGACCAAACCAATGATGATGTCATCAGAGACCAAATTCCCTTTGTCCATGACTTCTTTGGCTGCCTTACCCAGCGGCGTGCCGGCTTTGACGGCCGCTCGCAACATATCACCGGTTGAAATTTGAGGGATCTCGAAACGCTCGGTTAGAAACGCAGCCTGCGTTCCCTTTCCTGCACCTGGACCACCCAGCAAAATCAGACGCATGTGCCTGCCTGTTTTGAAAATAGAGCGCAGAAGGGTAACTAAAACCGAACCGAATTGCAGCCCAATGCCAATAGTTTGGGCGCAAAACGTTAAGCTTATGGTCCTTATTAATGAGAAACAGGCGTAATGGCCGTACACGACCGCGATCCTTTACTGGCCAAGCTCCGTCAAGACCTGCACATTGATGCCAACCTGCTTGGGCATGATCTGCAGTTTAAAACCACCTGGGGGCTATTTTCACCTCGCGGCATTGATGAAGGCAGCGAGCTGCTGCTTGAACACCTGCAGGTGGCTGAGAACGAAACGGCATTGGATTTTGGTTGCGGGTATGGCCCGATAGGCCTTGCGATCGCGGCCGCGGCGCCACGAGGCTCGGTGCAGCTGATAGACAAAGATTTCGTCGCGATCGATTATGCGAACGCGAACGCTGCGCTGAATAAACTACCCAACGCCCGGGCATATCTCAGTAACGCCCTCATGGGCGTTCCAGCCGAACCTGCTTTCTCGTTGGTGGTGTCTAATCTGCCGGCAAAAACCGGCAATGAGCTGTACACATTAGCTTTTAATGATGCGAAGGCGCGGATGCTACCAGGCGGAAAAATCGTCGTCGTCACCATTAATGGGCTGCGCAGCTACATGAAACGCTCATTCACTGAAATTTTTGGCAACTACAAAAAACTAAAACAGGGTAAGACCTACACCGTCTCAGCGGCTGAACGCTTGCCCGACTGACAATCACAGGCTACCCCAAAGGGTTTGGCGGTATGACACTGCCGGCAAAGCCAGGCGTTGGTTTCAGCCAGTTCGGGGGTAATGACGTGTCGATCGTCAAACACAAAACAGTCTCCGTCCCAGTGCTCTGCGCCGTAGTGTTCAAACCAATTCAGAATGCCGCCCTCAATTTGATACACCTCCTGCACACCGGCATCACTAAGGTACGGAGCAGCTTTTTCACAACGAATACCGCCGGTACAGAACGTCACGATCGGCTTATCTGTGGGTAGCGTGCCGTCAGCCAGAGCAGCATCCACTTCCTTTGGGAAGTCCCGAAAATTGGCCAATGAAATATCCACCGCGTTCTTAAACGTTCCGGACCTAATTTCATAGTCGTTTCGAGTATCCAGCAACACAAAATCACGGCCCTCATCAATCCAGGCCTTTAGTTCTTTCGGACTTATTGCCGGGGCTTTCTTGCGACCCCGTTCCCCATCCGCTTTGCCGCCATCAAAAGTAATGATTTCCGGGCGGATGCGAACCTTCAACTTGGTAAAGGCCTGGAGTTCAGATGTGCTTTCTTTGAGCCACAAATTGGCCAGGCGCTCATCCTGATCGAACCACGCTTTTGCTTTGGCAATGGCTTCAGCAGGCGCAGACAACGCGACGTTGATGCCTTCTTCAGCCAATAAGATGGTGCCCAAAACACCCGCGCCACGCAGCGCTTCCAACATCCCCTGCTGAAGCTCTGGAAGGTTATGTAACGTTATAAATCGGTAACCTGAGACATTTAGGTACTTCATCCGGTCATATTCTCATGCGGCTCGCTGGCAATTGCAGGAGCTTGGGCTAGCCTTGTTTGTATAACTAGAATTGTATCTGTTTTTCAGTCGCACCCTGCGTGGACAGGTGTGGGTTGCAACGGAAAAACCTTGGGATTGAGAACCGTTATCTATGAATGAGAAACCGCCGCGCCCGGCCGGGACACGGCTGCGTGCTGTTCTGTCATTGACTGTCGCCCTGGTGCCTGTACTGATCAGCGGATCCGTGGCGGCTGACAGCGCGTTAACGGTTGACGAAACAACCGTGGATGCACGGATGCGTTTTATCAAGGCGCGACAAGCGCTGTCACGCGCCGACGTTGAAACCTTCGAACAATACAAAAGCACTTTGAGTGAATATCCGCTGTTGCCTTATCTCACTTATGAGGGACTGGCGCACGAATTTCGCAATACCGAGCCGTCGAAAGCCTCGGTAGGACAACTCAACGCGTTCGAAGCCCAGTTTCAGGACATGGCTCTGACCCGGAAGTTGACTCACACCCTACAACGGCGCTTAGCCGAAACTGAGCAATGGGCTTTATTTCTGGGCGTTGGAAAATCCCGCGTTGCTGCGCGGCTTGATTGCAGCCGCCTGCGAGCTCATTATGAATTGGGATCAGTCAAAGGTTTCACCCCAGAAGTGCTGGAATTATGGGTGGAACCCAAAGAGCACCATGAGCGGTGTCAGGTGGTACTGGACGCGATTGAAGCCGACCATACCCCACCTTTCAAGGCCATTTGGGAACGCATATTTCTGGCATTCGAGGCGGATAAACCTGAGTTTGCCGAACCGATGCTGGTTTACCTATCCCGCTATGAACGAAAGCAGGTAAACAACTGGTTGGAGGCGTTAGAAAACCCGGAACCGTTTTTAAACAGCCCAGCACTCAAAGACGACACGCAGCTGAACCGCCGCCGCTTTGTCGATTTGATTTTAGCCTGGTCAAAATCCGATCCTGTGGCTGCCATGAATCACTGGCTTGCCAATAAAGATCGATTTCGTTTCTATGTTGATCGGTATTACGACACCCATCGTTTACTGGCTATGAGGGGAGCCTACCGGCGGTTGCCCGAAGCTTATGACTGGCTTATGGGCGTGCCTGCCCGGGAAGACGATTTAGAACTCAAAGAGTGGCGTATACGCGCCGCACTTTTTGATCAGGATTGGTTGTCGGTATTGAAAACGATCAAACGCCTGCCCAAAGAAGAACAGCAGGAAGATCACTGGGCTTATTGGGAAGCGCGCGCCTACGAGGAGACCGGCCACGGCGACAAAGCCAACGACATATTCGCAAGCCTTGCCCCGTTGCAGTCATACCACGGCTTTTTATCCGCCGATAAATTAGACCTGCCGTACGCCATTCGCAATGAACCGCCTGCAACCGATACCGCTGAGGTCATAAAGCTGGCCAAAACACCGGGCCTGATTCGCTCGCGCGAGTTTCATCACACCGGCGTTACCTGGGAAGCCCGTCGTGAGTGGAACGCAGCCTTATCCGGTGCTGACAAAACGACCGTTGCTGCGGCAATCCAGCTGGCGTTGGACTGGGACATGACAGATCGAGCGTTAGCGACAGCAGGCCGAATCAGTGATTTTCGCCGCGCCATTGACGTGCGCTTTCCGGTCATGTTCAAAGACCTGGTCAGCACCCACGCCGCTGCCCAAACACTTGATCCTGCCTTTGTATTGGGATTGATGCGCCGGGAGAGTGGTTTTATGGTGGACGCTCGCTCACCTGTGGGTGCTACCGGGCTTATGCAATTAATGCCTCGTACGGCAGAATACGTTGCAGAACTCAAAGGAAAGACCAACTGGAAAGGGGATTTGACAGATCCCGACACCAACATTGAATTTGGCAGCTTTTACTTTCGGCACGTGCTTAATCGGTTTAATGAGCGCGAAATTCTTGCTGCCGCTGCCTACAACGCAGGCCCAACGCGAGTAAATTCCTGGCTACCTGACGATGCCATGCCGGCCGATGTATGGATTGACACCATCCCCTATTCGGAAACTCGCCGATATGTGCGTGCACTGCTGGCTTATGCCGCCATCTATGACGTACAGTTAAACGGAGAACCCAGGCGTTTAAGTGAACGTTTGGACGATATACCGGCAAAAGAGAGTTAGACCCCATGAGCGGAATGGTGGAGCAACAAATTTACGATGCCCTGGTGGACGCCTTTGAACCGGCTCATCTGCAAGTCATTAATGAAAGCCACAATCACAACGTGCCAGCGGGATCCGAATCCCACTTCAAGCTGGTGATCGTGTCCGATGCATTCAGCGACAAACGCCTAATACAGCGTCATCGTGCCGTAAACGGGTTACTGAAGCCCTTTTTAGACGGCAGCGTGCACGCGTTGAGCATGCATACCCATACGGCCGACGAGTGGCTGAGCAAAGGGGAAGTGGTACCTGATTCGCCACCGTGTCGGGGTGGATCTAAGGCGTAGTTTTCCGCCCAA
>JAHDCO010000011.1 GCA_020629835.1 Granulosicoccaceae bacterium | reverse complement strand
CCTGAAGGGCTCTTTGACGAGCAAAGCGTCGCGATTGGTTACGCGACACCTTTTTTGTTGGTTTTTTGCTTTCGCCGGTGGCAGCACTTGAGGCCGCAGCAGACTCTTCACCGGTTTGCCACTGCTTAATCGCATCGCCTAACGATTGCGCATCCAATAAATCTTCTTTGGTAACGTCACCATCCAATGCAGGGTCCGATGGCTTCACGGCGTCGGCCGATTGAGGTGCGCTAGCGGTATCGGGCGTTTTCGATTTCGCGGATTTATCGCCTGGCTGTGGCATCTGTTTCATGATTGAGTCTCTTTTAGCCTCGGCGCCAGGTGGTTTTGCCGTCTTTATCTTCCACCACAATGCCGGCCGCATCTAAGATGTCACGAATTTCGTCGCTGCGTGCAAAATCTTTGGCCGCCCTTGCAGCAATACGCTCATCAATCAGCGCTTGAATATCTGCAGCATCCATCGCGTCTTCGCCCTGCGCCTGCTGCAGCACAGAAAGCGGATCGGCTTGAAGTAGACCCAGGCGTTCACCTAATATTTTCAATGTATAGGCAAGGCTTGCCGCGTGCTCAGATGCAGCGTCCGCTTTGTTTAACTGGTTTGCCACGTCATGCAGCACCGCGATGGCTTCAGCGGTATTCAGGTCGTCATTCATAGCGGTATCAAAGCGCTGCACGGCGTCTTCAATCATGTTGATCGACTGGGCGCTATCGGAATCGTCGGCTCCATCCACTCCGCTATTGTCTGCATACGTTTTAAGCGCGGTGTACAGCCTGCGCAATGCCGACCGAGCAGAATCCAGCTGATCCGTGGCGTAATTTAATGGGCTGCGATAATGGCTACCCAGAATAAACAAGCGCATTTCTTCGCCGGAGTACACTTTGAGTACATCGCGAACCGTGAAAAAATTCCCCAAACTTTTGGACATTTTTTCATCATTTATGCGCACGAAACCGTTGTGCATCCAGTAGCGGGCGAACGATTTATTGGTGGCACACTCGCTTTGTGCAATTTCATTTTCGTGATGCGGAAACGTCAAATCCCGACCACCGCCGTGGATATCAAATTCATCGCCTAACAGCTCACGCGACATGGCTGAACATTCGATGTGCCAACCCGGGCGTCCATCCCCCCAAGGTGACGGCCAGCTCGGCTCATCCGGTTTAGCCGCTTTCCACAACACAAAGTCCAGCGGATCCTTTTTAAAGTCGTCTACGGCTACTCGCTCACCTGCCCTCAAATCTTCCAGCTTCGCACCGGAGAGCTTCCCATAGCCTTCGTGCTTTGAAACAGAAAAATACACATCACCGTTGTCTGCAGCGTAGGCGTGACCAGAACCGATCAGGGTTTCAATCATCGCGACCATGGGCTCGATGGTTTCGGTGGCACGAGGTTCGTGCGTCGGCTTCAGTACGCCTAAGCTTGCCGCATCGGTATCCATTTCCTCGATGAATCGCGCGGTAATCTCGGGCATGGTTTTGCCAGCCTCCAAGGCTCGGGCAATGATTTTATCGTCCACATCCGTGATATTTCGTACGTAGGTAACGTTGTAGCCCAGCGCCTTTAAGTGCCGGTAGAGCACATCAAACACGACCAATACCCGGGCATGACCGACATGGCAATAGTCGTAGACGGTCATGCCACAGACGTACATACCAACCTCCCCTTCAACGCGAGGCTCGAAGCGCTCTTTTTGACGAGTGAGAGTATTGTGGATGTGTAACATGAGTCCGGTTTCGTTAAACGGTGGTAGGGTACTGGGCTACCTAGGAGCGTAGCAGGTTACCCGATGGTTAACGCACAGAGGGTATGGCATAAAAGCCGCTAGACTCCCGTCATCAATTCTTATGACTTCGGACTCATCATCATGAGAGCCTTGCAGTTGCTCGCTGTTGTATTAATAAGCCTGGTTAGCCACGTGACCCTGGCTGAGGATCGACCCCGAGTCGCCTTGCAAACCAACATGGGCGAAATCGTTCTGGAGTTAGATGCCGAACGCGCGCCAACCTCAGTGGACAATTTCCTGAAATACGTCAACAGCGGCTTTTATAACGACACACTGTTCCACCGCGTAATCGACGGTTTTATGATCCAGGGGGGCGGGTTTAATGCCAAATTCATGAGAAAGCAAACCGCTGCTCCCATTCGCAACGAAGCGAATAACGGGTTGAAAAATCGAGCCTACACCATCGCGATGGCTCGAACCAATGCACCACATTCAGCCACCTCCCAGTTCTTCATCAACACCGTTGATAACACCAACCTTGACCACACGGCAGCAACCGGCCGTGGCTGGGGGTACGCGGTGTTCGGGCGGGTTATCGATGGATTTGATGTGGTGGATTCTATCGGCACGGTAGCCACGGGCTCGGCCGGCCCATTTCCAAGGGATGTACCTCGTGAGCCCATCGTTATCGAATCAGCCACGCTACTGACCGATTCTGCAGGTGCGAAAGTCACTCCCGCTGCGGACACCATGAAAACTTTATCGAAGCCTGCCTCAGCCGCCCAGTAACAGGCTTCAAACCGCTACACTTTGCCCGTCTTCTTTTGAAAACGGGCGATCCCCATGAATGTTCTGATTAAAACTTCCCACGGTGACATCACCCTGGAGCTGGATGCCACAGCGGCTCCTGAAACCTGCGCAAACTTTAAAAGTTATGCCGACAAAGGCCATTACGACAACACCATTTTCCACCGGGTGATCCCCGGTTTCATGATTCAAGGCGGAGGCTTCACCGCTGACATGGATCAAAAAGATACCGACCCCACCATCAAAAACGAAGCGAACAATGGGCTGAAGAACGACATCGGAACCATCGCGATGGCTCGCACGCCCGACCCGCATTCAGCCAGTTCTCAGTTCTTCATTAATTTGTCGAACAACGACTTTTTAAACTTCCAAAACGAATCTGCACAGGGTTGGGGTTATTGCGTATTCGGTAAAACCACGGACGGTATGGACACGGTCAATGCCATTGCTAAAGTGGCTACCGGCAATCACGGCCATCATGGTGATGTACCGGTTGAGCCTGTGGTAATTGAGTCCATCACAGTCAGCTGAATCCGCTGAATGTAACTACTGTGTTCACAGAACAAGATACGTTTTTCATCGCCGACTGCCACCTCGATGGCAGTCGGCCAGACGTATCTGCCCTCGCGTGCGAATTTTTTAAGGCCATTGAAGGCGCCGGCGCTCTATGGATCGTGGGCGATTTCGTGGAATATTGGTTGGGCGATGATGCAGGCAACCCCCAACTGAACCATGTTTTTGATGCGGTCGCCAAACTTGCAAGCTTGGGTACAACAGTAACCGTTATGCACGGTAATCGCGATTTTTTACTCGGGGATGCGTTCGGCCAACGTATTGGTGGCACCGTCCTGTCTGACGATGCAACGGTTACACAGCTTCCGCAAGGGCCGGTATCGGTTATGCACGGGGATACCTTATGCACTGACGATGTAGGTTATCAGCAGCTAAGAACCTTACTGCGGTCGTCAGCCTGGCAAACAGATTTTCTGGGGAAATCAGTTGCAGAGCGCGTGGAGACGGCCAAAGCGTTGAGAGAGAAAAGCCAGAGCGCAACCGCTGCAAAGACAGACGGCATTATGGACGTTAACGCGGTGGCAGTAGAAGATGCGTTTCTTGCCTCCAATACCCGCACATTAATTCATGGGCATACCCACCGACCCAATACCCATGAACTTGAAATAAACGCACAGGCGTGCCGCCGTATCGTTTTAGGTGACTGGCACTCGGACCATGCCCGGGTAGCACACAGCAGCCCGTCAGGTGTCGCGTTAAAAACATTTCCTTTTTGATCCTGTGTGTGGCTGTGGGATACTCTGCAGCTTGAATTTATTTGTCAGGATCGTTGCATGAGCGCCATCGCTACCACCCACGTCGGTTCACTTCCACGCACCCAAACCGTGGTTGATTTCATCTTTGCGCGTGAAAAAGAACAACCCTACGACCAAGCCGAGTTTGATGCAGCAATGACCGCTGCCGTTGACGAATCGGTTCGCCGACAAAAAGAAGTGGGCGTTGACGTGGTATCCGATGGCGAGACTTCAAAGATTTCCTACGCCACCTACGTGAAGGATCGCTACAACGGGTTCTCTGGCGACAGTCCGCGCAATGCGCCTGCTGATTTAAAGCTGTTTCCATCGTTTCTGGAACGCTTGGCGAGCTCCGGGGGCACAGCGGATTACGCACGCCCGCAATGCACCAGCGAAATCAGCTCCAAAGGGCACGATGATTTAAATAAGGATATTGCCAACTTAAAGAGTGCAATGGAAAAACACGGATTGAAACGTGGTTTTATGAACGCCGCATCACCGGGCGTGATCTCATTGTTTCTACCCAACCAACACTACGCATCGCGTGAGCAATACCTGGCGGCTTTGGCAGACGTGATGAAGGATGAATACGAAACCATAGTGGCTGCGGGTTTAGACCTACAGTTGGATTGCCCTGACCTTGCCTTATCGCGACACATGTTGTTTCCCGACGTCAGCGATGATGAGTTCGTAAAAATTGCGAACTTACATGTTGAAGCGTTAAACCATGCACTGCGCGATGTGCCAAAAGAAAAGGTACGCGTGCATATATGCTGGGGTAATTACGAAGGACCACATGTGTGCGATATCGATATGGCAAAAATGTTTGATACGCTGATGAGCACACACTCACGCTATGTTTTGTTCGAAACCTCTAACCCACGTCATGCACATGAGTGGCAGGTATTCCAGGCACGAGCTAAAGACATTCCCGACGATAAAGTGTTGGTACCCGGTGTGGTGGATACCACCACCAACTTTGTTGAACATCCTGAAGTGGTGGCAGAGCGCGTCAGTCGGTTTATCAATATCGTTGGGCAAGATCGTTTGATGGCAGGATCAGATTGCGGCTTTGGCACCTTTGCAGGTTTTGGCGCGGTAGATCCCGAAATCGCTTACGCAAAATTAGGGGCGTTAGCCGAAGGCACATCATTAGCTTCATCCCGAGCGTAAACGCTCGGGATTCGTTTTTTATCAGTCAGTTGGGGTCACGACAAACTGCGTACCCCACGGGTCCACGGCATTGTCGAGCATGGGCGCATTTTGCGTTACGCACAATTCAACTTCAGATAAACCGGTTGCATTACTGGGTCGTTTATTTGCGCCTCGGCTGTTCCAGATATTTCCGGCGATGTGATGGTGATACCCACCTGAACCGTAAAAGCTCGCAGAATCCATCGCAGACATTTGTTCGAACTTCAGTTGGTCTATGAAAAATTCATCCGCCAACGCCAACTGCCCAACCTGCAAATGCACATGCCCCACCACCGTACCGTCCGGCGCGCCTGTCCACGTTTGCTGAGCCGTTTGCAGTAAGTCGTTGGTTCTCAATCGAGTGGTCGAGATATCCAATTCGCCATTGCCTGCCGTGGGCCATTCTGATCGGTCCTTATCTGCGTAAATCTCAATTCCATTGCCTTCTGGATCATTTAAGTAGATCGCTTCGCTCACACCATGATCAGCCATGCCATCCAGCTGTACACGGCGAGCTTTTGCAAATTGATACCACTCGGCTAATGCTGAGCGATCCGGTAACAGGAACGCCGTGTGGAACAAGCCTGCTTCACCCGGGTACCGTCTAGCCTGCTTGTTTTCTTCCAGTTTGATTAATGTGCGATTTCCTTGACCTAGCGTACAACGGTCAGCCTCAAGACTTAACAACTCCAAACCAACCATAGAACGATAAAAGTCAGAAACCTTGGCAAGATCATTAACGATAAGTGTTACCGAACCAATGGAAATGGGTGCATCACTGGTAGCCATAATTTCTTTCTCCTGAATTAATCGTTTTTAACGAACGCCTCTGAAGCGATTTAAATTTAGGAATCTAAATGCCGGTATTCGTTTACCGCACCAGATTAGGGGCTGAAAAACCAATTCATAGGCCAGCTAGCAGAACAGTGTGTTCAGATTTCTGATACAAAAGGGCTTGCTACAGATAAGGACGGAGAAACCAACATGGCCACGACACCGGCTCAGGATGCCCAAATCGCCAGGTTAACCTTTGGCGAAGTTTCTGTTTAAAGACCTTTTGCAAAAGCCACACTTAACCCGAATGCCAGCCTGATTACCGGATCCATCTGTGGTTTCCGCATTCGAGATATAAAAACACCATTAACCCGCCATGTGCGTTACCTTGGCAAATTGGTAAGCGAACTGGCTAAGGGTAAAAAGATGGACAAGTGTCTTCGTGTAGCTTAAGGCTTAAGTTCACTCGAGTAAGTACTTTCCTCATTATTTACTCATTTCAACCCTATGCTTAGGTTACGACTACCAAAAGCCCGCGGCCTATGAAACCGATTAGACACACCTCTCGCTTGCTCGCAAGCCTTGTCATCCCCCTAGTTTTGCTGAACGCTTGCTCCAGCGACAACGACACCATGGTTGAAGACGTTAGCGATAACGTTATGGATCCTGCTACTGACCCTGACCCTGACGTCACCGATCCCGACGTGACCAACCCCACAGACCCGGACACGGTTGCAACTCAGAATGGGGTTCTCACCGCAGACGGCACTTACGATATCTACAACGCCACGTTCTCAAACCGCAGTATTGATTGCGCTGATTATGTAAGCGAATACGACGCTAACCCTATCGATATACAGAATGCAACGGCGTTTAATTCAGACGTGCTCATTACGGTCACTGATGACGAATGCGTCATCACATCCAACAGTGTTCCCAATCACGATTTCAACGATGAGACGGCAGCGTTTGCAGGCGGTGCCCAAGGCGCTACCATCACGCCTCAAGAAGACTTCGAACACCGGATTAACCGAAACCCGACTTTCGCCGCTAGCCCTACGTTTATCACGCAACAGATTAAAAACGGCATCTTTTTAAACGGTGTTCGCCTGGATATTTTGTCCGCGGGTTGCTATCGACCTAACGACCCGACAGCAGACGCCAACGGCGAAGTTGGCATTGGTTGCAGTTCTGATGATGCTTGGTTACTCGATCCTCTGAGCACAGAGTCTAAGTTTGGGGCGGACTTTCATAACGCGCACACCCAACCTGGTGGACTGTATCACTACCATGGCTCACCGCTAGCCATGTACGACGATAACCCTGGGCCCGATGGGTCACCGGTTATCGGCTTTGCTGCCGATGGCTTCCCCATCTTTGGCCCCTATTTCCTGGATGACGATAGTGGCCAAGTGCGAAAAGCCATCTCTGGATACAAGCTGAAAACCGGTAGTCGTGGTACACGTTCAGATACGAATCCAGGCGGTGATTACACCGGTCGTTATAACGATGATTGGGAATTTACCAATGCGGGAGACCTGGATGAATGTAATGGCATGACAGTCGACGGTGTTTACGGTTACTACGTCACCGACACGTACCCCTGGGTGATCAAATGCTTAATGGGTACGCCGAACGATTCGTTTGTACAAACCGCAGGCGGTGGTGGTGGCCCTGGCGGTGGGCGCAGTGGGCATGTTCATTCGAGTAAGGTGTACGTTCCGCATACGCACTAAAAAAATGGGTACGTTGAGGCAACTTCAATCGAGTAGAGGAAGATCGGTTGCCTCAGCGTGTCATTATCTAATTCCCGCTAAGGTCTTCAGCTAACATGAGCGCATTTTTGTCGGGATCGTAGAACGTCGTCAGTTTCACCATCCCTTCTGCGACTATAACGTCACCATCAAACTCTATACCTTCAGCCTCAAGCGCACGGCGTGATTCGTCCACACTTTCAACACCGAAAACCGGCACGCAATTACCCGCCTGCGGGTTTTCTTCTTCTCCAAAACCGATCGTTACCCCATCAGTGTTCGTGGTCATCTCAGTCCAGCCCATTTCATCGGCACTAAACACCACTTCGAACCCTAGATGTTTTGAGTACCACTCTACGCTGGCTTGCCGGTCCGCCACTGACATGGCGAGGGTAATTGTTTTATCCAGTTTCACTGTGGCCATATTTTGATACCTGTATACTAAATTGGTATACTCTATTTTATGTACATTACTGACCTTGTCAAGCTCTGTGAAAAAGCCTGGGCGTTGCACACATTAGCGCTTATAGAGGAAGGCACTCCTGTGAGGGTCGCTGTGCTTGCGAACGCGGCCGGCACATCCCGTACCTCCATCAGGCCGAGCATTCAACATTTATTTGATCTTGGCCTACTCACAGCGAACAAAGGGCATGGGCACCCGCTTCGGCCCGAAGCTAAATTAACCGCAAAAGGTAAGCGCTGGGCTTCACTGGCAAAAGATCTGGAAGCGATTTTGGCCCCGCAAGATAGTCCGATTACTCGGTTAACTTGGACACTGCCAACACTCCGGGTTGCGCATACACCGGTACGATTTGTATCAATCAGAGAAGCCCTCTCCCCTGTTCGAGACAGCACACTGTCGAATACTCTACATCGGCTTGAAACCACGGGGTGGCTGGAACGTCAAGTGAACGCTAAGTTACGCCCACCGCAAGTGTCTTACCTGGCTATTGAACGTGGGCGTGAGATTGCAAACGTTCTGCATGAACGCGTAAAACTATAAAGTGCTAAACCATTCACTCATGACGACAACTGACTGCGATACTCGGTCTCCATCTCTCGAATAACGGCCATCTCTTCTTCAGTGAAACCCGCTTCAAAGCGAGCCGCATCGTTGTAAGGACTTTTTAAGTAACCACTGGCTGGGCCTTTCAACAAATCCTTAAATACTTCGCAGCCATCCAAACCACGTTGCTGACACACGTAGGCGAACCATCGATTACCCACCGCTACGTGCGTAATTTCATCCGTGTAGATGCGCTGCAAGATAGCTGCGCTGGCTTCATCGTTATTAAGCTTTAGCTTACGAATCATTGGCGGCGCTACATCCAGCCCGCGTGCCTCCAATATGCGCGGCACCAACGCCATGCGTACCAAAATGTCGTGCTCCGTGCGGCGAGCCATGTCCCAAAGCCCGTCGTGGGCGTCCAGGTCCCCGTACGCTGCATCAAAATCGCTAAGGCGCTCTACCAGCAACAAAAAGTGTTGCCCTTCATCTGAGGCTACGCGCAACCAATCATCGACGTAATCGACCGGTACATCCCGAAATCGGTATACAGCATCCAGCGCAAGGTTAATCGCGTTAAATTCGATATGCGCTAAGGAATGCAGAAGAGCAATCCGCCCTTCCGTACTGCCCAAGCCTCGTTTGGGTAACGTTCTTGGGTCCACCAGTGATGGCTTTTCCGGCCTTCCCGGGGCAGGGAGCGAGATGACGGCTGGAGATTGTCGGGCAATTGGCGTATTGCTTTCGCTATTGCTTTGGCCGTCGTTGGTAAGGCATACCTCAGCCCTGTCTGTTGCAGACAGTTGCAACCACGTATCGTACAAACGTATGGTTTGTTCGGCCTTAACGGTGGGGTCTGGCTCTTGCAGCGCATTGAACGCACCCGCATGTACGCCTGCTTTTTTTAATGAATCAATCACGCAATAAGGACTCAAAGTACCGTCGGCTTTTCAATGGCCGGTCTCCTAATTGTATGCGCAGCAACGGGCGCATTATGCGTTTGATGTCCGGCCAGGTTTTTTCGTCTGACAAGTCCATTCTGGCCAGTGCTAACAGGCTGCTGCCAGAGACATCCACACCCGCATCGTTCCGGACGACACCTTCATGACGAATGCCATAAGGATCGTAGTCGGGCTGTTCTTCAAAGCATTCGGTTGCACGACCCAATGATGGATAAAATCGATAATGGGCCGACTCAGAAGGCGCTACTCCCTCATTGGCACAATAGCCAAAATCGGGTGCGACGCCTAGCGCGAGCAACAACTGCAACTCAAAGCCGCGAAGTGTGGGTTCCAGTGCATGTAACCGCGCTTTGGTGGTGTCGCCTTCTCCTTGCATTAAGCCATCCAAAGCTACCAGGTAATGACCGAACAGCTCGGGCTGAGGGACGAACTTGGGTAACAGGCGTAGCAACAACTCGTTGAAGTAATACGCGCAAGCCATGGCGGTATCATTGAAATTGATCGGCAGGCCACTGGCCTCAATTCCCGTTAAAGTCTTTAAATCCCGATCGCCTGCCCAGGAAACGTACAACGGTCTGAAGGGCTGATACAACGGTCGATTCTTTCCACTGCGCGCACCGCGGGCGTACATTGATACAAGCCCCGCGTCCAACGTAAAAAAATCAACTATGAAACTGGTGTCGCGATGCGCTGAGTAATGCAGCAGGTAGCCTGCTGACAGTTCAACTGATCCACTCACTGCGCTTTACCTTGGTTCACTGATCGTCGAACCCTAAACTGCGTAATGCGCGCTCATCATCCGCCCAGCCTTCCTTAACACGCACCCAGAGCTCCAAATGCACCTTCACGCCAAACAACGACTGAAGAGACTCTCGAGCGCGCGTGCCCACTTCCTTTAACCGAGAGCCACCCTTTCCAATCACAATGCCTTTTTGACTTTGTTTCTCTACCCAAATCACTGCACCGATTCGGTATAGGCCAGGCGTTTCACTAAACTGCTCAATTTCTACGGTTAACGAATACGGCAGTTCGTCGGTGAGTAACCGTGTCAGCGGCTCGCGCACAGCTTCTGCAGCTAAAAACTTTGAGCTACGGTCGGTTAAATCATCTTCATCAAACATCCAGGGTGCCTGAGGTAAATGCTTACGCACTTTGTCTGATAAGGCGTCTACCCCACTGCCGTTTTTCGCTGAAATAATCAGCACATCTTTCAAATTTTCATGCTGAGGAAGCTCGGCCAGGAACGGCAGTAATTGTGCTTTTTTCGTGACTTTATCAATCTTGTTTACCACGATATAAAACGGCACATCAGCACGACACACCAGCTCCCACGCTCGCGCATCGTCTTCTGTCCAGACGCGGGCCTGTACTAAGAACAAAATGACATCCACGTCAAACAATGACGCGGAAGCCGTACGGTTTAATACTTGGTTAAGCGCTGATTTTCCTTTGACGTGAATACCGGGGGTATCCACATAAACGATTTGATCGTTTCCTTCAGTGTGGATTCCCAGGATGCTGTGGCGCGTCGTTTGCGGTTTATGAGCGGTGATGCTGAGCTTCTGTCCTATCAGTCGATTAAGTAACGTCGACTTGCCTACATTGGGCCGCCCGGCAATAGCGGCTGTGCCGCAGCGAGTATTCATTATCGGTTATCCACTGTCATAAGCAATGTCATAAGCAATGTCATAAGCTTTGCCCAGCTTTAAGTTTCTGTAGCGCATCCGCTGCTGCTGTTTGTTCCGCTTTTCGTCGGCTGCTAGCCGTCGCCTTGACTTGCAGCTTGTGTGATGGCACGTCGCAGGTCACGGTAAATTGCAGTTCATGCGCTTTACCTTGTGTGTCGATAACCGCATATACGGGACGCTCTAAATTTTGACCTTGCAACCATTCCTGCAATTGGGTCTTGGCATCTTTAAGCGATTGCGCTTCGGGCAAATGTTGTAGCCGCTCTTTAAACAGGCTCAACACCAATTTCTCTGCTGGTTCAAAACCGCCGTCGAGGTAACACGCACCGATTAGGGATTCCACTACATCCGATAAAATCGAATCTCGTTTAAACCCGCCGCTGCGTAACTCACCCTGCCCCATGATGAGGTAATCACTTAGCTGCAGATCCCGCGCGATATCAGCCAACGTGGCCTCACAAACCAGACTCGCTCGTAAGCGGCTAAGCGAGCCCTCATCCAATTGAGGGTGTTGCCGGTACAGCGCAGCCGCAACAACAAAGTTTAAAAATCCATCGCCTAAAAATTCCAGCCGCTCATAGTTCGTCGCTCCCACCGAGCGATGCGACAGCGCTTCGTGCAACAGCGCGCTGTTGCTGTAGTGATAGCCCAACGCCGTGGTGAGCGGCCCCAGATCCTGCATGCTTTGCCCTGCGCTTGCGTTAACTCAGACGAGAATGCTGACTATAACGGTCAACCATAGAAAAAGCCGCCCGGAGGCGGCTTTTCAAAGCATAGCGAAAATTCACACCGACCGGTGTGTCATATGACGTCACTACAAACCGGGCGCACCGGCTTGCTTCTGGAATTTGGTTACTACATAAACGTTGCCGAATAAATTGGTGCGCGCTTCATAGTCAACGTGCAGTGTGTACCCTCGGCTGGCGTCTTTTTCTACACGGATGCGCTCTTTGGGCTTCGCATCCCACAAGTTGTTGTGTGTGAAGGCTTTCTGCAGGCTGGTGTACACACGGGATTTCGGGCCATTCAGCACATCGGATTGTTCAGATATGTCATCAGCGACTTTCGCGATGGTCCAGTATTCAGCGTATGTCGGGCCAACTTTAAAGCCAATCAAACCGAAGAATATGCCCAAACATAACAGGGCTGCCAATCCAATCATGCCAACGCCGCGCTGGCGTGAGCGATAGTCAGGAGAAGTGTTTTGTCGAAGTTTCGCTCGTCGCTGTTCCGTCATTTGATCCTATTTCCTAGTCGGCTCCAGAGTACACCATCACTCCAGTGCATCCATACGTAGGTTGCACGACCGACCAGGTTAGCCTCGGGGACGAAACCCCAACTGCGGCTGTCTAGGCTGTTGTCACGGTTGTCACCAACCATGAAGTAGTGCCCTTCAGGCACCTCCCAAACGCGCTCGGTGGACCCGGCTGATTCGCTCACCAGAATATCGTGCGCCACGTCACCAAGCATTTCTTGATGCCGCGACACTCCTGGGTATATAGCGCCCGATCCTTCACGTTTATAAGTCTCACCGTCAGAAATGACGACTTCCTCACCATTCACATAGAGGGTTTTGCTCTTGTAGGCGATCGTGTCGCCCGGCAACCCCACAACGCGCTTGATGTAATCCTGCTTGGGGTTTCGGGGATAACGAAATACCGCAACGTCTCCACGTTTCGGCTCACCGGTTTCAAGGATTTTGGTGTGCACGACCGGCAGACGCAGGCCGTAACTGAATTTGCTGACCAAAATGAAATCCCCAATCAGTAAGGTAGGAATCATCGAGCCACTGGGAATACGGAATGGTTCGAAAATGAATGAACGCAGCACCAGCACGATAAGCAGTACCGGAAAAAACGATTTCGCGTAGTCCACCAGCAACGGGTCCTGACCATCTTTACGCCGGCGAAGTCGACGGGGACGAAACAGAAAATGATCCAGCAACCAGATGAGGCCGGTGACTGCGGTCAGAATGACTAATATCAGAGGAAAGTTCATAAAAATCTTTTCGCGCAAAAGCCCCTAGCCCCTATCCACCTGCAATACCGCCAAAAAGGCTTCCTGCGGTATCTCAACTTTGCCCACCTGCTTCATGCGGCGTTTACCGGCTTTTTGCTTTTCCAACAGCTTGCGCTTACGCGTGATGTCGCCACCGTAGCATTTAGCGGTAACGTTCTTACGCAGCGCTTTAATGGAGGTACGCGCGATGATGTGCGTACCAATGGCTGCCTGTACGGCCACTTCAAACATCTGCCGAGGAATGATTTCTTTCATTCTCTCTGCCAACTCACGACCGCGGCTGGTTGAGCGATCCTTGTGAACAATACTAGCCAGCGCATCCACCTTATCGCCATTAATGAGTAAGTCAACTTTGACTAGATTCGCAGGTTGGAAACGCACGAATTCATAATCAAATGAGGCATACCCTCGACTGCAGGACTTCAACCGATCAAAGAAATCCAGCACAACTTCAGACATGGGTATCTCATAGGTCATGGATACCTGGCGCCCCATGTACTGCATGTTATTTTGCACACCACGCTTTTCAATACAGAGCTTGATCACCTCACCCACATAATCCTGAGGTAACAGAATATTGGCGCGAATGATGGGCTCACGAATTTCGGATAACTCATTCACCGGTGGTAACTGAGACGGGTTGTGGATGTAGGTAATTTCGCCCTTGGTATCAACAATTTCATAGATAACCGTGGGGGCTGTGGAGATCAGGTCTAAGTTGTATTCCCGTTCCAAGCGCTCTTGCACAATTTCCATGTGCAGCATCCCTAAGAAGCCGCAACGAAAACCAAACCCCAAAGCCGACGATGTTTCTGGCTCAAAGTGCAGCGCCGCATCATTTAAGCGCAGTTTTTGCAGCGCCTCCCGCAGCGTTTCATAGTCATCACTATCTACGGGATACATGCCTGCGAATACCCGGGGCTGTACTTCTTTGAAGCCTGGCAGCGCTTCCTCAGCAGGGTTGTGGTTTAGTGTGATGGTGTCACCCACTCGCGCGGCTTCAATCTCTTTAATACCGGCGATGATGAAGCCAACCTGACCCACCGACAGTTCATCTCGTTCCGTGCGCTTCGGGGTAAACACGCCTACGTTGTCCGCCTGGAAAACACGCCCGGTAGACATGATCTTAATTTTGTCGCGCTTACGCAGCGTGCCTTCCATGATACGCACCAACGTGATAACCCCGACGAAGTTATCGAACCAGGAATCAATGATGAGCGCCTGCAACGGTTTGTCCGGGTCGCCCTCAGGTGGCGGGACTTCAGCCACGAGCTGCTCCAGCACTTCCTGAATGCCAACACCGGTTTTTGCACTAACGTGAACCGCATTGGTGGCATCAAGACCAATGACCTCTTCAATCTCTTCAACCACACGGTCGGGGTCAGCAGCCGGCAAGTCAATTTTGTTTAGAACCGGCAGCACTTCCAGGTCTTGATCGATGGCTGTGTAACAGTTGGCCACACTTTGTGCTTCAACTCCCTGAGACGCATCCACCACCAACAAAGCGCCCTCACAGGCCGACAGTGATCGGGAGACCTCGTACGAGAAATCGACGTGGCCGGGCGTGTCGATAAAATTCAGATGGTAGGTGGTGCCATTGAGCGCTTTGTAATCCAACGAAACCGCCTGGGCCTTGATGGTAATACCGCGTTCTTGCTCGATATCCATTGAATCGAGGACTTGAGCCGACATCTCACGTTCAGACAGGCCGCCACACAGTTGAATGAACCGGTCCGCCAGCGTTGATTTGCCATGATCGATGTGGGCGATAATGGAGAAATTACGAATGTTTTGTTGCATTTAGCCACCGCCGAATGGGCGGAATCAGCCACCGGGATGGTGGGTATCCTGTGTATTGTAGCTTGCCAGCGCCGCTTCCACGGCCGCCAGATCCAGAAAGTGCCGGCAAAGCTCTTCATCATGCAAACACAAGACCGGAACGTCCGCGTTATAGCGTTGCCGAAGCGCCTGATCCTGATCAATGTCCACACGTGTCAAGGTATACAGCTTGGCGTCTACCAATTCGACCAGCGTCTGCTCCAGGTCCTCGCATAGATGGCAGCCATCGCGCCAGTACAAGGTAAGTGGCGCACGCAGCGGCGCAGCCGCCGACGCAGGCGAACCGTCCGGCCCACTGGCTGGCTCACCATCTTGCATGATGCCGTTCCAGGTCTTTATTGCGGTGCCGGCTTCATCAAAACGAAAGCTCGCCCGCTTTCGCGAACCACCAGCGCACCCACCGAATCTTCGGTGGACAATTCATCAGCAACGCGAGACAGGTCTTCGGCGGAATCTACTGGCTTGTTGCCAATCGTCAGCAATGCATCGCCAGGTTTGATGCCCGCTCTATCCGCGGGACTGCCCTCTGCAACGGCATCCACCCGCACGCCGCCCGTATCGATGGACAGTTCATCCCGAGATGCGTCTTCCAGTGGTGATACGGATAAGCCAAATGGAACCGTTGACGCCAAGCGACGTTCTACAAATCGAGACTGCACATCATCGTTACTCGGCAATTCGCCGATATTTACGATCAGCTCCAACACCTCGCCATCTCGATTTACACGCACTCGCGCATCTGAATTAGACGGGATACGACCTACCAGCGGCGGTAACGACGAGGAACTCACCACGTATTGATTATTAAAGTGCGTGATCACATCGCCCTCACGCAACTCGCTGTTCTCTGCGGGGCTGTTAGGTAGGATCGATCGCACCAAGGCACCGTGGGCTCGCTCCATTCCAAGACGTTGCGCGCGAGCCAATGACACTTCATTGATGGTGACACCCAACCAGCCGCGAGACACTCGCCCTTTATTTCTAAGCTGATTGACAACGTTCATGACCAACTCAATCGGGATGGCGAAAGACAAACCCATAAAGCTGCCAGTACGACTGTAGATTTGCGCATTCACGCCAACGACGTCCCCATCCAGATTGAACAGCGGCCCGCCTGAGTTACCCGGGTTGATGGCCACATCCGTCTGGATAAATGGGACATAGCTTTCGGTCGGGAGTGAACGCCCGATAGCACTGACGATGCCCGCGGTAACGGTGAAATCAAAACCAAATGGAGATCCGATGGCCAACACCCACTCACCAACTTCCAACGCGTTGCTGTCACCGATTGTGACCACAGGAAGGTTAGAGGCTTCAACCTTCAAAACGGCGATGTCCGAACGTTCGTCGGTACCGACCACCTCAGCGATCAGTTGACGGCGATCATGTAATCGAACGATGAGTTGATCAGCTCCGTCTACCACATGGTTATTGGTCACGATGTAGCCATCGTTAGAGATGATGAAGCCCGAGCCCACACCTTGTGAATCAAACGGGTTTGGCTCATCACCGTCGCCACGGCGTTCGCGTTCCCTCAGGAACTCTTCCATGCGCTCGCGGATATCGGGGCTGCCGTCCATGTCTCCGGCGCTAAACGCTTGACGCGTGCTGATGTTTACCACCGCCTGGTGATTCTGCTTTACCAAACCCGTAAAGTCCGGCAACCCGTTGCGGGCTATGGCCGAAGGGATAACCGCTAGGGTAATCAGCAACAGCGCAAGGCTTTGTAGTAAACGCAAGTTCAGCTCCTGGTATCGATCACTCTATTCACTATACGCAAGGTCGGCTGATGTGGGCCGGTAAGCGTCAGCAATGATGTGGGAATATGGACGGATCGACGGCTAAACCACAAACCGGCGCACAAGCCTAGCAAACCAAGCAATAAAGATCCGAATTCGTTAAACGCACCGCCAAGGGCTGCGCCTGCTAAAAGACCGGCAGTTGGAACGCCATAAACCCGCAGCACGAGCGCAACCCAGGCGTCCGATGCGGCATTTATCTGTACATCCACCGGGTCGCCAACTTTCAGAGCGTTCTGCCGGTTCGCATCTGAAGAGCTGATGGCTTGATGGGATTCACTGAGTGATACCCGAACCACCACAGGCTGCGACGTTTTGGCCAACCCCAATAAATCGATGCCGCAGTGGCCAGGTCCCGTACCCATCTTCTGAGCTTTTTGACAGCCAGCGCATCCGAGCTGCGGTAACAGCGCAACGCTTACCCAGTCGTTTTCAATGCGCGTGACTTCACCACGCCGCCACTGTTTAGCGGTTACATCGGTTTGGCTATCAGTTGACAAGACGCGTCGCGCGAGCGATGGATTCAACCGCTTTACCCGGCGCTTCACCCACTACGGTAACCAGAGCGGTGGGTAGACTTAATCCATAGGCGTTGATGGCACCCATATGCGTAGACCCGAGGGCCGACGGATCATGTTGAGCCCGCGCAACATACTCGACGTACACCGAGACGGTAGCGATACCGTCGGACACCACCACATGACTCACAGGGCTGTCTTTTCTAACCGCCATCATGCGCAGCGTTTCAGAGCGCTCCTCAAAACCGTTAGGCAAAGCATCAAAGCGCACTTTATCCACGACACGCCGTATTGAATTTTCCTCATTCTCTGCGTTTTCAGTCCATTGGGCCTGTGGTTCATTCGGATCAATCACAAACCGCTGCGGGTCCACCGAGTCCAAATAAGTGATGGAGGTGAACATTAACTCTTCAACCGGATTTTGCCGAGCGTCCAACACCATGGAACGAAGCATCATGCCTGTGTCAGTATCCACCCAAAAACGGTAGCCGTAGCGATAATCATCTTTTGGAACCACACTCACCACGTTCGCTGCCAAGCCCGCTACTCGGTCCTTGCCCTGCGTCGTAATCAGGTACATATCGCTGTCGGTTAACGCACTGTCCACTGGTTTGATCAGTGTCCTCGGCTTTGACTTATTGACGATCACGTCATTACTGCCCGGCCAAATGCAGGTGACGAGAGAGTTGTTACGTATGACTTCCCGCGCTTCACCGTTCAGCGATCGCATGCGCTCGCTTTCACCGTTTTCATCGTTCGCGTGCAGGATGTGCATCAGGTCAGCGTGCCCATTCTGGATATGGACAAACGTGCCTTCGTAATTCAGGGTTTGCATAGCCGTAGACATGGTGGACAACAGCATCGCTGCGTCCATTTCATCCGCCGCAACGGATAACGGCAGTGAAGTACTCACTGCCGCAAACACCCAACCGCGTAAGCTGGTCTTCAACTGCCGCATTGTTTGTTCCTTACTGTTCTGCCCCTGCCGAGGCGTCGTAACCAACTAGCCTAGAGTATGGCAACATTCCACGCCAATCGGCGTTGGGCGAATGCTCAATGTGATCGCCGAGCAGCTGATTAAGTCGCATTTCAGCACCAACACGCTGACCATTTTGACCCGATACCCAATAAGACCCGCGGTTAGACACCAGGTCTACCGGCGCTTGCTGCGTACCGATGCCAGTCAACCCCGGAACCGAAACCGTTGCAGAATTCACGACTGAATTTGACGGCAGGGTTAATGTGGGTGAACCCGCCACGACCGTGTTCGGCGCAGCGGTTGGCCCGGTATTCTGAAAATAGTCCAACCCTATCACTGTGGCTAAGGCCGCACTGGCCGCAACGCCTAAGCCTGCTGCGCCGAGACCCCAGCGCGAGCGCGCTTTGCCAGAAGCTGTCTGTTCAACCCGGCTCTGTTGGTCCGCGGCGGCTGCCCCGGTCTCGCTGTGCTGGCTAAGGGACGTTACGTTTGAATACGTTGGCTCGTGCTCCAGTGCAGCAGAAACCGCTGACGCAATGGAAAATGTTTGATCAACAGCCTCACCGCGTATGGCGTCTCTAGCCAAATGGTAGCGTGCCCATTTCTGCTTTTGCTCTTCAGACTGGCACACATCCGCCAGACAACGAGACGGCTGCATATCAGCCATTTCACCGTCCATTAGACGCGACAGAACATCGTCCTGATTATCGCTCATGGTCTGTTTACCTTCTCTTCTCTTCAAGTAACGGCTCGAGGTTGGTATCAATCGCTTCTCGAGCCCTAAAAATTCGTGATCGAACCGTGCCTATGGGGCAGTCCATAGCTTCGGCTATTTCTTCATAAGACAAACCTTCAAACTCTCGCAGCGTAATCGCTGTGCGTAAATCCTCAGGTAAGTCGGCAATCGCTTGCTTCACTACCGCCACGATTTGGTCCTTGACCAATTCCCGGTCAGGCGTGGCGTACTCTCGTAATGCGCTGCCGCCTTCAAACTGTTCGGCGTCTGCCGCATCAATGCCTGTGTCGGAAATCTTACGACCCATCGTCACCAGATGATTTTTCGCCGTATTGATCGCAATGCGGTAGAGCCAGGTGTAGAACGCACTATCCCC
This sequence comes from Granulosicoccaceae bacterium, assembly GCA_020629835.1. GTDB lineage: Bacteria > Pseudomonadota > Gammaproteobacteria > Granulosicoccales > Granulosicoccaceae > Granulosicoccus. The sequence continues at coordinate 57,250 of JAHDCO010000011.1, read as the reverse complement.
ACGAAACTTGGCAAGTCCTCGGTACGCTTTTATGAAAGCTTCCTGAGCCACATCCTGCGCTTCATGTGAATCGTGCACATACCTTGAAATCAGATGACCAATCTTGTGCTGGTATTTCAGCACCAATAGATCGTATGCGGCTTTATCGCCCCGTTGCACACGTTCCACCAACGCTTGGTCAATTTGTCTATCACTCAACGGCTTCGCTCCTGCGGATTGTGTCCGCGCGGCGATGATAGCAACTTGTGCGTTGGAGTTTGTGGCGCTTACCCCATGGATTCTGGTTACCTGTTTCATGCCTACGTATGACACCGGGGAAGCGTATAGTTCAACCTGACACCCAGCAATTCACAAAAAATGCCCCTATGGCCGCCAATCTTCCCATTGTCATTGACGCAAATTCGCTCGCCACGCACCTGAATCAGCCGCAAAGCAACAAAAGCGGCGATCAGGAAAATGAAGTCTCCATCCGATTATTGGATGTCAGATCTGCCGAGGAATACGCTGCGGGTCACATTGCCGGTGCACATCATCTAGCCCCATCGGCCATCAATCGATCAGAGCCACCGGTGGGCGGTCTGTTGCCAAAAGCCGAAGACGTACAGGCCTGGACAAGTCAGCTGGGTATCACACCCAACACTCCGTTGGTGGTGTACGACGCGGGCAAGGCAACTGCCGCAGCCAGAGCCCTATGGGTATTGCACACCTACGGTTTTCAAAATGTTGCCTGGTTGAACGGCGGTTTGAGTGCCTGGCAGGCAGCGGGTTATGGCATAACAACTGAGGCGGTGGCTGCGCCGGTTCCTGCAAAGGCGGCAATACTCACGGCCAACCCTGCCATGGTGCTAAATAACGAAGCGTTGATGAGTCAGTTTTCACAAGCGTCCAGCGATAACGTTCAACGACTACCCATTGACGCACGAAGTGCTGAAGAGTACGCCGGTACCGATAAACGCAGCGAGCGTGGTGGCCACATGCCAGGCGCTGTGCATTTTGATTGGCGCGATATGCTGGCCGCAGATGGTCAATTAAAACCCGATGATGAGTTACGCACCGCGCTGAACACACGAGACGTAAGCCCAGAATCACCCACCGTGGTGTACTGCCAAACACATCAGCGTTCAGCCATGACTTACGTTGTTTTGAAGCATCTGGGGTTTGACGATATCGCAGCACTGGACGGTGCGTGGTCAAGCTGGGGTAATGACCCCAACACACCTATCGAGCAGTAATACGCGCCGATGAACCTCGCCCAACAGCGCAAGGTGTATGCCTTGGCGTTGCCTATCATGCTGTCAAATGCGACGGTGCCTCTGGTGGGTATTGTGGATACCGCCGTAATGGGGCGCATGGGTAGCCCTGCCTATCTGTCAGCGGTTGCAGTAGGTGCAATTTTATTCTCCAGCATTTTCTGGGTGTTTGGCTTTTTAAAGATGGGCACCGGCGGCCTAGTCGCGCAGGCCATGGGCCGAAGCGACGCTGCCGAGATGCAACAAGTTTTTATGCGCAGCCTGGCTATCTCGTTAACGCTTGCTGTGTGTTTGATGGCGCTGGGCTCACCCTTACTGGCCGTTGGCTTGTATGCCATGGGGGGTTCCAACGAGCTACATGAACTTACCCGGGATTATTTCTTTGTGCGCTTATGGGGCGCACCCGCCACGTTACTGCTTTACACCATTACCGGTGCGTTGATTGGGCAACAAAGTATGCGCGCCGTTTTCTGGCAGCAACTGTTACTCAACGTACTAAACATCATTTTAAACATCGTATTTTTTACGTTCACCGACTGGCATGTAAAAGGTGTGGCATTCGCCACGATCATCAGTGAATTTGTCGCTATGGCCGTCGGCTTATGGTGGCTCAGAAAACTATGGTTCACCTCCGCTCAAACATGGATCAATGCGCTTAAAAACACACCCGCATTTTTAGCCTTTGTGTCGATTGGAAGGGATTTATTTATTCGCACTTTGGGGCTGACGTTTGCCTTCTATTGGATCACTGTTTTAGGCAGTCGTTTAGGTGATACCACTCTTGCGCTAAACACCATCCTGATGCATATCGTGTTTTTTACGTCCTACGCTTTGGACGGTTTCACCATCGCAGCGGAAGCCCTGGCCGGGCACGCATTGGGTAAGCGTGACAGAAAGGCGCTTACCGACGATGTCTTAGCGTGTACCTTGGGCGCTTTGGGCCTTGCAGTCATTATGGTTGCAATTTATAGCGTGGCAGGACAAGCGATCGTTAACGCGATGACAACACTTAACGAGGTACGTGACTTAGCCTCTGAGTATCTTATTTGGATAATCATTGCTCCATTGATTGGTGTGTGGAGCTTCTTACTCGATGGTATTTTTGCAGGCACAACGCACACGAAAGAAATGCGTAACGGTATGGTGCTATCAGTAATTACGTTTGTTGTAGCGGCAGAACTGCTGGTACCACTGTGGGGTAACCATGGTTTGTGGTTGTCCTACTCTATTCTGATGATCGCTCGTGCTGTGACCCTGGGAGTCTGGTTACCCCGTATTTTCAAAGCTGCTGAAGCTCCACTATCATGACGACTGCCTTAACCGTACAACACGACGTTTGCTTAAAAGCTCACAACACGCTCGGCTTTGCCGTGAACGCCGAGCACTTCGTGGCCGTTGCCGATGAGAGTGAACTGGAACAGGCCATCGCTCTCGCCGATGAAAATGACTGGACCGTTTTTTTGCTGGGTGGCGGCAGTAACGTTGTACTGACACAAAACCTAACAGGCCTGGTTATACAAATCACCGATACCAGCGCGCAGTACGAGTCAATGCCAAACGGCAACACACTCATTAGCGTGGGTGCCGGTAAACCCTGGCATGAACTCGTATTGGAAACCCTGGATCACGATCTGACAGGGCTTGAAAACCTTAGCTTGATACCAGGTAGTACTGGCGCGGCACCCGTGCAAAACATCGGTGCTTATGGCGTGGAACTCGAAAGTCGGTTGCACTCGGTACGCGCCTATCATCGGCCAAGTGCCACATGGCAAACCCTAAATCCAAGTGACTGTGCGTTTGGCTACCGAGACAGCATTTTCAAACGCAACCCCGGGCACTACTTCATTACACGTGTGATGTTTGAACTGAACGACCACATCGCGCCGGTTACTCATTACGGTGGCTTAGAGAAGGCGTTATTGGAGGCCGTTTCTACATCGCCAACGAACGCGCAAATGACACCAGTTCAGCAAGCGAAGCTAATCAGCCAAACCGTCATTGGCATTCGGCAATCCAAATTGCCCGACCCGGCGGTTCTCGGAAACGCTGGCAGCTTTTTTAAAAATCCGGTGGTGAGCTCTGACCACGCAAGCCGGCTGCGAGTCCGGTACCCCAGTCTCGTTAGCTACCCACAACCTGATGGGCGTGAAAAGTTGGCTGCCGGATGGTTGATTGATGAATCCGGGCTACGCGGCACCGTTGCAGGACCGGTGGGTGTGCATAAAGACCAGGCACTGGTGCTGGTGCACTTCGGGGAGGGCTCAGGACAGGATCTGATGGCATTAGCGCAGCGCGTGATCACGCTGATTCAGGCCAACTTTGACGTAACACTCGAAATTGAACCCATCGTGCTGTAACCGTTTACTTAACAAGCGTTAACATATTGACGGCAAGGGCATATTACTGGTTTTCATACCCCCAAGCCGAGTAAACTGGACGCCTTATTCACTACACGCAGTGCGTCGTGGCAACGGGCTTCGCCCAGAGGTGCCGCTGGCGAGCTGTGAAAATCGCAATGATCGGTTTGCAGCGTTCAATATTAGCCTTGATTCTGGCCGCCTTCGCGCTCGTGTCCTGCACCATTGAGGACGAGGCGTCGCAAATCCAAGGCATGGATCAAGTGGAAGCGGGCGAAAACAACGCATCGCTCGGGCTCACCCCACCTGTGCAGCTCGTGACGCCACGGGCCATACCGCCTGATGCGCTGGCACTGACCATCACACTCACCGACGAAGCAGGCGAAAGCCAGACATTGGACGCCCAGCGGGACCCGGTGACCGGGCGTTGGACCGGCACCGCGTTGATCCCAACCGGTACCACCATATCGGTCAATGTTGCCTGGGCAGAAAACTTTGAAAGCCGCGTACTACCCCTTGCGCAGGCTACCCGCGTGGTACCCGTGCCGTTCAATATTTCTGAACTGGAAATTTCGTTTCCATCAAACATCTACAACAGCACTTTCGATGATGACCGTGACGGTATCTCGAACCTGGCTGAACGCAACTCAAACACCGACCCACTAAACGCTGCCGACCCGGGTGACCCGGTCGTGCGAGTGAACGTCGGGTTGCGCGTGCAAAACCCGACTGAGTTAAGCAACCCCCTAAATGATCCTGCCTCTCCCACCAGCACACCATTTGCAGAACTCAACGATGAGCCCGTCGCGTTGTCATTCGACGGCCAGGCGTGGGTGGGCATCGGTACGGCCGTACAAAATAGCGATGCCTTTTTAACGGTTCGATTTACCGGTGATTCTCAGCCCAGCGTCAGCTTAGCGGTGGTGCAACGCAGTGAGAATGTTGGCAACGGAACCACGATTGAAGTGGTTAATACCGATTACACCGTAGAGCTTGACGACGATAACGATGGCTTTAACAACATCCAGGAATTTAACGACGGTAATGACCCGCTCGACCCGGATAGTCCGCCGCGCGATCCTTGCGAGTTATCGCAGTTCAACACAGGCTGCGAAATTGATAGCGACGATGATGGTGAACCCGATAGTGTCGAAGGTGGAAGTGCCGATGCAGATGACGATGGCAGGCCCGATTACCTGGAAAGCAGCTTAATCGATGCCGATGCCGATTCGTTGTCGGAAGAGAACGACCGAGATGACACTGATCCGTGCATACCATCGCAAAACAACACTGCTTGCGCCGATCAAATCCGAGACAGCGACAATGACGGTGAAACAGACCAAAGCGAAACGCTAACGGCCGACACCGATCAAGACGGCAAGTTGGATTATCTTGAGTCGTCCATATTGGATGCCGATTCCGACGGAACCTTTGACGAGTTTGATTCAGACGACAGTGACGCTTGCGTACCGTCTACCAACAACAACGCCTGTGCTGATCAAACACGCGATACCGATGGTGATGGTGACTTAGATATTGTTGAAACACTAACCGCAGACTCTGACGGTGATGGCATACCTGACTATCAGGAATCGAGTCTGAACGACGCTGACGGTGACGGCGTGTCTGACGAGGACGATGCGGCGAATTCCAACGCCTGTGTTCCCGCGACCAACAACACCGCCTGCCAATCGACTTTGGACGGGGATGGTGACGGAATACCCGACAATCAAGATAACTGTCCGACCGTATCCAACCCCAACCAAACCGATGTGGACAACGATCAGATTGGTGATGCCTGCGATTCGTTGATTGATTCTGATGGCGATGGCGTTGGTGATAGCGTGGATAACTGCCCTGCCGATGCTAACCCTACTCAAACCGATACCGATTCAGATGGTCTCGGCGATGCCTGTGACTTGGTAAACGACAGCGACAGTGATGGCGTTGCGGACAACACGGACAACTGCCCAACGGTTGGTAACCCGGGCCAAGCCGACCAGGACAGCGATGGCTTAGGCGACGCCTGTGATGACAGCGACAACGATGGCGTTAACGATGATGTTGATAACTGCCCAGCGGTGGCGAACGCCACGCAAGTAGACAGTGACAGCGATGGCATTGGTAACGCTTGCGAAGCGGATACTGATTCTGATGGCGTGTCTGACGATACCGACAACTGCCCTGCTACGGCTAACCCAACTCAGGCAGACCAGGACAGCGACGGCACCGGTGATGCTTGCGATGATAGTGACAGCGACGGGGTGTTCGACAACGTAGATAATTGCCCCGCCGTTGCTAATCCAGCGCAAACTGACAGCGATTCCGATGGTGTGGGTGACGCATGCACCGATTCAGACAGCGACGGTATATCTGACGGAGCCGACAACTGCCCAGCGGTTGCCAATCCTACCCAAGCCGATCAAGATTCGGATGGCACTGGAGATGCGTGTGATGACAGTGACAACGACACCATCCTCGATGATGTCGATAACTGCCCGGCGGTAGCTAACCCTGCGCAAACCGACAGCGATTCAGATGGTGTCGGTGATGCGTGTACTGACTCAGATAGTGACGGCATATCCGACAGTGCCGACAACTGCCCAGCGGTTGCCAACCCAACACAAGCGGATCAGGACAGTGACGGTACGGGTGACGCATGTGATGACAGCGACAACGACACTATCCTTGATGACGTCGACAATTGTCCAGCGGTAGCTAACCCTGCACAAACCGATAGCGATTCCGATGGTGTGGGTGATGCGTGTACAGACTCGGATAGTGACGGCATATCCGACAGTGCAGACAACTGCCCAGCGGTTGCAAACTCAACACAAGCGGATCAGGACAGTGACGGTACGGGTGACGCATGTGATGACAGCGACAACGACACCATCCTTGATGACGTAGACAACTGTCCTGCAACTCCTAACACCACACAAGACGATCAAGATAGCGATGGCGTTGGGGATGTATGTGATGACAGCGACAGTGACACCATCTTTGATGACGTAGACAACTGTCCTGCAACCCCCAACACCACACAAGACGACCAAGACAGTGATGGCGTTGGGGATGTATGTGACGACGGCGACAGTGACGGTGTGTTTGATGACACCGACAACTGCCCCGCTATTGCAAATCCAATGCAGTTAGACGGGGATAGCGATGGAATTGGAGACGCCTGCGATCCCACGCCGTAGGCGTGAATACGCAGGTTTGGTAGGGTCACGAGGTTAAGACAATGATCGAAGCATACTTTGTGACCCTACTAGGTGTAATAGCTGCTCAGGCTGCGCCCGGACCAAACCTATTCGCGGTCGCTTCTGCGGCCATGGGCCAAGGCTGAGCTCATGGTGTGTATTTGACGTTAGGTGTTTGCACCGGCATGTGCATATGGGCGATGGGCATAGCGATGGGTTTGGGCGCGTTATTTACCGCTTACCCAATTACACTCGTGGGCTTAAAATTTATAGGCGGCGCCTACTTATCGTGGCTGGCCGCCAAAGCGATCAAATCGTTTTTCACAAACAGTCCCTCAAGCATTAAGAGCGATACCAATACGTTAACGTACCGACAATGTTGGCAGCGTGGCGTGTTCGTAGTACTCACCAATCCCAAAGCCGCATTGATGTGGTCAGCTGTAGGCACCGTGCTGTTCGGTGCGCAATTGCAGACCCTGCAAGTTGTACTGTTTGGGCCCGTAGCCGCGGTGACTGGTTTTCTTATTTACGGTGGTTACGCTGTGCTGTTCTCCAGCGGACCAGCGAACCGGTTCTACACAAAATTCGCTCGTTGGATAGAGGCGTGTTTGGGTGTTACGTTCGGGGCTTTGGGCGGTAAGTTGGTTGTTGATGGGGTTTGGGCGTTGCGGGGTTGACATCATTCATTTTCATATTTTTTGGAATGATCTCTCTAATTGGATTAACTCGCCCGGCGCGCCAAAAACCGTTTCGTCGGAATAGCACTGAACACCCTCCTTAGCTACGCAAAAACACTATTCCAAGGTCATCGGTTTGGCAAACTGTCGACGTTGATACAGTTTAGTGTGATCAAGACACTAGCCTGTCATCGTGCCACCGCATATTCTCTACGCACGATCGTTGAATCACTTTGAAAATTCACGTAAGGATTGCCTCACTATTTTCAGAACAAGCTTATAAACGCTAGACCTTTTATTTAGCTTGTATGCCTCGATTGTTGTAACCTTTGGACTTCAGCCAATCCGCAAGCTGATCCCTGTAAGGTTGCTCAGGGTGACCCTTGATACCAGGCGTTTGGTTTACGGTTCTTACTAAGGTTCTTATCTGCGATTCTGTAGGCTCAATCCTCTCTAGTATGTCCATCGTAATTCTGAATCGATTGGCCATGACAGCTATATCAATCGGTGTCATAAAGAGGCGTGAATCATGCGCCGCAGGATTCTGTACTGTATTAATGTCGACATCCAAGTCTAGCAAACGCTGATAGGTCTCAAAATTGTTATAGAAGATCGCACATGCGATCATGCTCCCTGTGAATCCACCGAGTGGTGATACTAAGTCCAAGGGAGCGCCCGACTCAACGATCGCTTCAAAAAATTCATTATTTCCTTTTTTAGTCGATTCGCAAGAACTCGTAAATCGAAACCATTCATTGGATGCTGAAGTGTTCGGATCTTCGCCAATTGCGAGTAACTCTCTAAATAATGCTACATCTGAGGATTGCATCGCTTCAAGCAACTTGTCGTCACTGTTGTCCGAACGAACGATAGTCAATGAATGAACACTAAAAAGAGATACTAGTAAAAGTAATTGCGCAATTTTCATTTGGAGGCTCCATTGCAGTAGGTAGCATTTAGCTTGTTAAGCTCCTTCTGTGCGGAAGACAGAAAGTGTGCATTAACTGAGGTTAACGCGCTCGGGTTGCCGATATAGGTATGTTGCCCAGGAGCAACTGATCCCGTTAGATTTTGGAAATCAGAGACTACATCACCAGTTGTGTTGATAACTTCAATATGAGAGCTATCAGCCTGCAAATCGATCAAATTTTCATACAGTGTATTTTGGCTAACAGCAGCTGTATTGAACACAGTGGCTTTATCTCCAGTAGCTAAAGCAGCGATGGACGCTAACCCACCACCTAGCGAGTGCCCGGTGAATACTAAAGTAGCAGTGCTGTTCGATTCCTCTAGTGATCGTACTAACCGGCGGGCTAATTCGACCGCCAATTCGTAATGGATCGGATCTCCCAAACCTAGATGATTACTGACGTTTGTCTTCCAGTCTTTTAAGCTTAGAAGAGACGTACCTTTAAAAGCAATCACATATTCATTTCTCGCTTCATTAAAAAGCAACACGGCTCTGTAGGCGCCCAACTCAAATAGGTGGCCCGGAATAGATAACGTTTTACCGTCGACTTGGATCCAGTCAGTTCGGCAATCAGCAGGGTCGTACGCGCAAGCGGCGAGTGACGCGAATAATATAGCTTCGTCAATATCGGCACACGTCATACCTTCGGGTAGAGGGCAGTGTTTAGGTTTGAATAGATGTACTGGAATAAATCTACTGCTACCATAGCGCGTTTTATATGGACGCTGCCTTTGTGGCTGAAGTTCAAGTGCTACGACCCGATGCTTTGCAAATGAACAAGCTAACTCTTTTTCACTTTCGATTTCTTGAGATGATAATTTCTTGTTATTGCATGCTAGATCGTGCAAACCGTATAAATCAGTATTCGAGTACAAACGCGTATTTCCGGATGGAGTACCACCAGTTCTCGGCTGAAACTTTCCGTTTGCAAGTCCTTTGAAGGCTGATTTTGTGTTTTCGACTCGAGATTTTGGAAAACCATTAGCTTCTCCGTAGTTTCGGACTACCCCTGTATGTCCATGCCAGCTCCGTTTTAGAACAGGGATTAGATTTTGAAAACTACAGGTCCGGCAGGTTTTCAGCTGTATATTGCTAGCTCCGAATTCCGCTATTTTCCAATGAAATCTGTAATAAACAGACCGATCGGACTTTAAAGGTACCTCAGATGAGTCTGTGCCTCTGTCAGTTTTTCTGATGTCTGTATATCCCACACCATAATTTAGTTCTAGATCAAATTTGTCGTAAGGTACAGACATAGAAACTGCGCGTCCTTGCTGATCGTAACCCCATTTTGAAAATACAGATTGATTGTTATTAAAGATATACGGCTCAGATTTTATCCCGGCACTCGATGAGACCGGTGAGAAACAGCCCAGCCAATCTTTACTGTTTTTAATGGCTACCACTTCTAATGCTCGGGCACTAGTCAAAAACCCCTCAAACCTCTCATCCTCATACCCATACTCCCAGTTGTAACCATCCCTGTGCTGCACACTAACCAAGTTAGATTTCGCATCGTAGCCATAATGAACCCCGCTACCGTCAGGCAATTGCACACAACGTAAATGCCCAGGTTGCGTACCGTTGGCTTCGTTTGAATACCGCTTTAATCCCACGGGACCTGCTGAATAGAAATACTGCAAAGAATCCCCCAAGTCGTCAGTAACGGTATGTAAGCGCTTGTCTTTGTAAGTCAGCTTTAGCCAGGTTCCATCCGAAAGCGCTAACTGGGTTGGATAGCTACCCACAAACGTCCAGGTTCGGCCATCGGGAAGTTGCCACGTTATTGAACCTTGAGTGCTCAAGATGCCATCGGTTGCATACTGAGTTGCGTACTGTGTTGGCTTTTCATCAGAGCGCTCAAATGTAATGGCTCGGCCATCACTCTGAATCAGCTGATAACCATGACTGGTCTTATACAAGCGCAAGCTATAGGTATCACGCCAACCAGCACCATAACCAATGTTCTGATGTGCTAACGCGGTGTTGTAGTGGCGAGTTCTGACTAGCGGTGAAGCAAAGGCTGCGAAGTCATACCCGGGTTGATACTTATTACCGGTGATGACATCGATGGGGTTTCCGATGTAGTGCCTACTTCCTGCTGGTGTGGGAGCTGAACCCAAGTCAACAGGGGTATCTCCGCAGTTGGCGGCACCCGGCTCGGGCCCGCACTGAGTGCCAGCGTTGGCGCTGCCATAACACAGAAGGCAATTTACTAAGACCGAAAGAAACAACGCGGTGCCGGCTTTCCGTGCCAGCACACGCCGTTGTCCTTTAGACGCCAATGGCAGGCCAATAAACCGGCTTGTTGCCATTGTGCTCTCCTTCGCGGCGGATTCTTCCTTGGTGGACTCTCAGCTTCCATTCCGTCTTGGTTCTGCAAAACCTTTCGGAGCCGGTTGTTGAAAATCTGATGCCTAAGTTATGGGGTATTCCGACTTTTGTCCAAGCCTTCGATCGATAACTACAAACCCTTTCTCACAGAATCAGAAAAGTCTCAGATTCAGTCATGAGTGGGTCAGAATCTGGCTTAGATTGACCACGATTCCTATCAGAATTTTCTGTACCAGATTGCTGTGTGGCACCTCTTACGGTAGCTTGTACGCAGGCTCACTCTGGCGAAACCACTATGACGTTGTCTTGCGAAGTCACTATCAACAAGCCCCTTCAAACCGTGTGGGACTATGTCAATGATCCGGACAACCTGCCTCTGTGGCTAAACGACTTTGTTCGATATGAACATGTCAGCGGCGACCAGAACGCTCCGAAGGTGGGTGACACCTCAAAACATACGTACAGCCAGAACGGTAAAGAGTTTACGATGCAGGAGACCATCACCGAGTACAACCCGCCACATTACATAAAACTATTTATGACGTCTGACTGGTTCGATATGAATATCGAGAATACGTATGAAGCGGTTTCTGAAGATCAAACAAAACTGCTGGCGACAGCTGATTTTGTTCGGCTCGGTTGGATTATGAAAATCATGATGTTTTTCAGCTCAAATAAAAAAATGCAAGCTGATCACGAGCGGCAAATCCGAAAGCTTAAGGAGCTTATTGAACAAACCGCTTAGTAACTTCACTTGCGATGCCAGGAATCACGTACCTTTGGCTCGAACACCCCGTTCCCTCGGGCTGAAAACGTACAGAAATAATGACTGTGACGATGCCTGAGCTAGCGACTCAAAGCGTTAAAAACTGATCGCACCAATTGCCAACAATACAGTAGCGAACGTCAGCAGTATCGAAATAGGTATGGAAAAAACCACGAGTAGCCACGGCGAATGAAGCATTTTTTTCGAAAAATGCTGACGAAAAATCAGCCGTATTAATGCCAAGACAGTTATCGCTGCGGCAGTGGCTAACACGGTAAATAGAAACACATCCCCATTTGTACTTGCACCCGCACTTGCACCCGCACTTGCACCCGCACCGGCACCTTCTCCCACAATGCTGTCCACCACACCCGAGTCAGAAGACCCTTCAGCTGAGGCAGCAGATGATGCTTCAGTTTTGTCTGGCACGTTCATTGTGCCCAGGCTAATCGAGCCGTAGTTCCACAACGAAAACAGCCCGGTCAGCACCAGCAGAATTTCGTAATTCCATACAACGATGCTCTTCGGTTTAACTGATGGGGAATCCGTACTCGTCATGCTTTGATTCCAGTGTCCTGTTTTATTCGCACGGTTAGCTATTGATGTTTCGCTACAAGTCTTCGGCGTCTAGCAACTTGCAGTAGTTTTCGTATCGCCATCGGGCAATTTCACCCGACGCCACTTGTACGCTCACTTCACAACCCGGTTCAACCCGGTGGGAACAATTCGCAAACCGGCAGGACTGCGCGGCATCGCGAATGTCTCGGTAACCAGCTCTGACATCGGCGGGTTCTAAATGCGCTACAGAGTACTGACGAACACCCGGTGAATCGATCAGCGCGCCCACCTCGCCTTGATGCTCAAAGTCATACCAGCACGTTACGGTCGTCGTATGTGAGCCCTGCCCCGTGGCGGCAGAAATAGCGCCGGTGCGGACATCAAGGTCGGGCAACAACTTACCGATAATCGATGATTTCCCGACGCCCGAGGCACCCACAAACGTCACCGCTCTATTGGATAACTCACTCAACAAGGCATCGATTCCGGGCTCGGTTTTCGTGCTGACCAATACGGCTGCGTAACCCATGGCTCGATACACATCTAAAATCTCATCAGCTTCTGCACGTTCTTGCTCGCTGAGCGCATCGGCTTTGTTAATGACGATTAAGGCGTCAATGCCAGCACGGTGCGCGGCTAAGCAAAACTGGTCAATCAACAAGGTGTCGATGCCAGGCGGTGCGGCCGATACGATAGCCAGGTGGGTGAGATTTGCCGCTAACGCTTTCATACCGCGGCGCCCGTCATTACGCTCCAGGACGGACGCGCGTTTTAGCAACTTAATGATGCGGCAGCTGCCCAGCTTTTCATCCCGCTCTAGCTCCACCAAATCCCCGGCCACCAATAAAGGAAGCTTTTTCAACGGTACCGCTTGCTCCACCGACAGCGGATCGATGCCAGATGAATTGGATGAAGTTTCGGGGCTAACGGCTAGCGCAGCACCAAAGTTCGCTACGACGCGAGCAGGTTGTCGAGTGAGATTCACGGCAGTTCACGCAAGGATGTGCTTGAATACTACCCTTAAACCGAACGTAAGCACGCTATGCCTTCCAACAGCAGCCACTTAATTTGGGTCGACCTCGAAATGACGGGATTAGACCCAGAGACCGATACCGTGATAGAAATCGCTACCATCGTGACGGATGCGCAGCTCAATATGCTGGCCGAGGGCCCAGTCATTGCCATACACCAGAGCGATGAACGATTGGCGGCGATGGACGATTGGAACACCAGTCACCATACGGCGTCAGGCTTGGTCGACAGGGTTAGAGCGAGTACATACACCCTGCAGCAGGCGGCGGATGAGACCGTGGCCTTTCTCAAAGACTGGGTACCCGAGGGTAAATCACCGATGTGTGGCAACAGCATCTGCCAGGATAGGCGGTTTATGGTGAAACACATGCCCACCCTGGAGGCCTATTTTCACTACCGCAATATTGATGTCAGTAGCATTAAAGAACTCACGCGTCGATGGGATGCGGCCGTGATGCGCGGGTTCAGTAAATCCAGCACCCACTTAGCGCTGGACGACATACGCGAATCGATTGCAGAACTGGTTTACTACCGCGAGCACGTGTTTAAAATTTAAACACGTGCTCGCACGTCGTTGCCGGCGCTAACTGACGGCCAAATCAGCAATGGCAGCGTTTAAGGTTTCACTCGGGCGCATCACCGTCGCTGTTTTGGCTTGATCCAGCCAGTAGTACCCCCCGATATCCGCAGGACTTCCCTGCGCAGCGTTAAGCTCGGTGACGATAATATCTTCCTGATCACTCAAGGATTTAGCCAACGGCGCGAAAGCCGCCGCCAAGTCGGCATCGTCAGTTTGCGCAGCAAGTTCCTGAGCCCAGTACATCGCCAGGTAAAAATGGCTGCCTCGGTTATCCAGTTGATTCACTTTGCGCGAAGGCGATTTCCCGTTCAGCAGTAACGATTCAGTTGCCTTATCTAGAGTCACACCGAGCAACTTAGCTCGCGGGTTGTCGCTTACTTCCGCTAAGTGTTCCAACGACACCGCCAGGGCTAAAAATTCGCCTAATGAATCCCAACGCAAGTGGTTCTCTTCAACCAATTGCTGAACGTGCTTGGGCGCTGAACCACCGGCGCCTGTTTCAAACAAACCACCGCCCTGCATTAACGGAACGATGGATAACATCTTTGCACTGGTTCCCAACTCTAGAATGGGGAACAAATCGGTTAAGTAATCGCGCAGCACATTACCGGTTACCGAGATCGTATTCTCGCCATCTTTGCAGCGCTTTAACGAAATCTTAGTGGCTTCGGCCGGGCTCATAACGGAGATATCCAAACCATCCGTGTTGTGATCTTTTAAGTAGGTGTTTACCTTGCTGATCAGCTGCGCATCGTGCGCGCGTTCAGAATCCAACCAGAAAATGGCTGGCCAGCCTGTGGCGCGTGCTCGGGTAACAGCGAGCTTTACCCAGTCCTGAATAGGGGCGTCTTTTACCGAACACATCCGCCACACATCGCCGGCTTCAACGGTATGTTGCATCAGCACATCGCCTGAACGGTTGGTGACTTTCACAACACCGGCAGCGGGAATTTCAAACGTCTTGTCGTGTGAGCCGTATTCTTCCGCTTTCTGTGCCATGAGTCCGACGTTGGGTACCGTGCCCATTGTGGTTGGGTCAAACGCACCGTTTGCTTTACAAAAATCGATGGTTTCCTGATAAACCGCAGCGTAGCTACTGTCGGGGATTACCGCCTTCACATCAGATAAGCCACCATCAGGCCCCCACATCTGACCAGATGAACGCACCATTGCCGGCATGGACGCATCGATGATCACGTCACTGGGTACATGCAAATTAGTAATACCCTTGTCTGAATTCACCATGGCAACGCTTGGGCCGTTGGCATAACAAGCATCAATGCACGCTTTTAATTCCGCCTGCTTCTCCGCGGGCAAAGTATCAATCGCGGCCAGTACATTGCCAAAGCCATTGTTGGGGTTTGCACCCGCAGCGTTTAATGTCTCGCCGTGCTTATCGAATAACTCAGCGAAGAAAACAGTAACTGCATGCCCAAACAAAATCGGGTCAGACACTTTCATCATGGTGGCTTTCAAGTGCAGGGAGAACAACACGTCACTTTTCTTTGCGTCGGCTACCTGTTCTTTGAGAAAAGCCCTTAAGGCGGCGACACTCATAAACGTCGAGTCCACAACTTCACCCGCCAACACGGCTAAACCAGATTTCAGTTCAGTGGTAGTACCGTCGTCGCCATGCAACGTTATGGCTAACTCATCGTCATTGGCTACGGTCACCGATTGTTCGTTAGAGAAAAAATCGCCTGATGTCATGGTAGCGACATGAGATTTTGACTCACCTATCCACCCACCCATTGAGTGAGGATTTTGCCGCGCGTAATTTTTCACAGCAGGTGGTGCGCGTCGATCTGAGTTGCCTTCTCTGAGTACCGGGTTTACCGCACTGCCTTTGACGCGATCATACCGAGCTCGTGCTTCATGCTCTGCATTACTAGTCGGCTCATCGGGGTAATCCGGGATAGCGAAACCGGCTTTTTGCAATTCAGAAATCGTGGATTTTAATTGCGGTACCGAAGCACTGATGTTTGGCAGCTTTATGATGTTGGCATCCGGCGTTTTCGCAAGCTCACCCAATTCTGCTAAGGCGTCTGCCTGCTGCTGATCTTCTGGTAGCTGGTCACTGAACACAGCTAAAACGCGAGCAGCTAATGAGATATCGCGAGTCTCTACACTCACGCCAGCGGAACGAGTAAACGCTTCCACAATTGGCAGTAACGAAAAGGTGGCTAAAGCCGGGGCTTCATCCGTTAAGGTATAAATGATTTTAGGTGCAGTCATCTGTGCTTTTGGTGTTTTTAGTCAGTGTTGTTTGTTGATGTAAGAACGCGAAAACGTGTTTTGAGTCTTTAAGCCATCAGGGAATCGATCACCATGCCGTCGTAACCGGGTTCGACACCATCAGGTAATTCGCCACACAAAGTGTCGTAGTCCAAATCACAATACATATTGGTCAGTACCGCACGTCTGGGGTTCAGCCGGCTGATGAAGTCCAGCGTGTCTTCCAGGTGCATGTGACTTGGATGGGGTTTGCGCCGTAACGCGTCCACGACCAGCGTATCGACCCCGGCCAACACACGCTCGCTGTGTTCATTTGACAGGCGCTTCATATCCGGCACGTAAGCAATATCGCCAATTCGAAAACCCAGCGCGTGGATGTCCCCGTGTTCCACCGAAAACGGTCGAAATCTTAGAGGCCCTGCAGGGCCATCCACATCAACCGATTCAGTGTGAACGATAGGTTTTGCCACGCAAAAGCTCGGGTAACTTGAACCTTCTGCCTGGTTGAAGCAGTAGTGGAATCCGCCCATCACCGTTTGTCGCGTGTTGTCGTCCATGAACACATCAATGGGCCTTCGAAGCGTGAGCGCCATTTGCCGCAGATCGTCCATGCCGAAAATATGATCCGCATGCGGGTGGGTAATTAGCACACCATCTAACGAGTGCACATTGGCAGAAAGCAGTTGCTCGCGACAGTCTGCCCCAGTATCAATTAGTACCGTCGTGGCCTGCTTGCCTGTCGCATCAAATCGCTCGACCAGCGCAGAACACCGCCTACGGCGGTTTTTGGGCTCATTTGGATCACAAGCGCCCCAATCGCCTGTCACTCTCGGTACGCCACCGGACGACCCGGTTCCAAGCAGAGTGAAGCGCAATGGGAGATGTCCAGACATAGCCCTCCATCGTATCAATGGAAACTTAAAGGGTAGCGAAATGCACCGGCACAAGTTATTGTCTGGGGTGCTGTAGAAAATCTAAAAAATAATGGGGGAGGCTCTAAGATGTTGACGCAACAGCAAATAAGCGATTTTAATCGCGATGGGTACCTAGTCATTGAACAGTTGGTGGACGATCAAACGGTACTAGACCCCATCCGTGCCGAATACACCGACAAACTGCGCACTCTATGCCGCCGTTGGGCCCACGATAAGCGTATCCCCTTGGCAGCGGCCAGCGGCGACTTCCACCAAATGGTGTCATCGGCCGTCGATGCCGGACTGGACTACTTCCAGCCCCTGGACATCTCTCTACCACCAGGCGCTATTCAGTCACACACCCCATTTCACGCCGGCCCGGCGGTGTTCAGCCTAATGACCTATGAGCCGTTGCTGGACAAAATTGAAAGCCTGCTTGGGCCAGAGCTCACCTCAAACCCCATTCAGCACGTGCGTCTTAAGCCACCCCGCAAAGACTTAGCCGGCAGTGAGAGCCGGCCTCATATCGTTCGCACCGAGTGGCATCAGGATCGCGGCGTCACACTGGAGGATGCCGATGAGTCGCGCATGATCACCGTTTGGCTGGCTGTGACCGATGCCACCGAGCGTAACGGGTGCTTACAAGTCATCCCCGGAAGCCATAAAAACGACATGCTGGCGCACTGCCCATCCGCCGGACAGCTGCGAATTCCAGACTCAGAATTCGATGAATCTCAGGCAGTTGCCCTGCCGATCCCCGCCGGTGGCGCTATTTTGTTTCATCCTCACACCATTCATCGCTCGTTGGACAACACGTCCGACGAAGTGCGTTGGAGCTTTGATTTACGGTACAACGTGACCGGGGACTCCACAGGTCGCACGTTTTTTCCATCATTTGTCGCACGCAGTCGCAGTGCGCCAGAGACAGAGCTTCGTAGTGCACATGTCTGGCGGCAAATGTGGGAAGACACACGCGATCAACTCAGCGACGATGCGCCTGTGCGCATTCACCGCTGGGAGCACGACGAAATGGTGTGCGCTTAATTCAGCCGCGAGCGTTCGGCAAAGGCCACCGATAAGGTGGTGCTGTCGGCGAATTCGAGTTCACTGCCGAGCGGCACACCGCGAGCGATCTGCAGCACCGGCACCGTGTATTTGTTGGCTAAATCAATAATGTAACGAGCGGTCACCTGGCCTTCCAGCGTGGGGTTGATAGCCAGCGTCAGCTCCTCGATGCTGCCGTTGGCCAGCTGCTGCTCGAGTAGATCCATGCCGAGGTCTTTGGGGCCAACGCCGTCCAGTGGAGAAAGGTGACCCAGCAATAAGAAAAATCGGCCGCGGTAATCAGCCGCTTTATCGATGGCCAGAACATCTGCCGGACTTTCCACAACGCATACATGACCAGCGTTTCTGGTGGGGTCTGAGCACCACCGGCAAAGTGGACTTTCGGTGAAGATTCGACATTGCCCGCAGTGCTGTACCGTATCCATGGCCTGAACAAGCAAGCTGCCAAGATGCTTTGCACCTACCCGATCACGTTGCAGCAAGTGCAGCGCCATCCGCTGTGCAGACTTCGGTCCGACACCTGGAAGGCATCGAAGCCCTTCAATCAGCTCATCCAGCAGTGCGCTGCTCATGCACGACATCTCATCAGAACGGCAGTTTCATTCCGCCAGGTAAATTCATACCCGCGGTTAAGCTGCCCATCTTCTCTTGGGTAGTGGCAGTAACTTTCTTTGACGCATCGTTTATGGCGGCAGCCACGAGATCTTCCAACATATCCTTGTCATCACCGACTAAGGAGTCGTCAATTTGTACACGGCGGCACTCGTGTGAGCCGGTCATGGTAACCGTGACTAACCCGCCACCGGCCTTACCTTCCACTTCCATCGCCGCAATTTCCGCTTGCGCTTTTTGCATATCTTCCTGCATCTGCTGCGCTTGCTTCATTAAGTTGCCCATGGCACCTTTCATTAAGTCTCTCCGTTATCACTGGTTAGTTCCACAGGCTTGTTGACCGGTCGAACACTGTTTTTCGTTACTTCGCCATCCACCCGGTTGAGTAATTCAGCCAGAAGCGGGTCGTTTTCAATCGATCGTTCAGCCTGTTTCTGCGCTTCCTGTGCCGCTTGCTCCGCAAGAAGCGTGGGCGTCACGATGGGTGACTTGGTTGCCGACACCTTAACTTTCAAGGTTTCGCCCATCACCGCGCTTAGCTGCTCACCCAATGCCTGAATCGTGGCAGGTTTTTGCAAATGCTGCGCAGCCATCGGCAATTCAATGCTGAGCACGCCCGCTTCATAAGATTTCACCGCTGAGTTCATGGCTAGCTGTAAGGTTAGCCCGGACAACTCGGTTTTACGGATGATACTGGGCCACTGATCATTGGTAAGTTCTAAGACAGTCTCTTCAGGAGTACTAGGTGGTGTGCTGGGCGGTGTACTGAGCGGTGTACTCGGTGCAGCGCTCGCTGTTGAATGAGACATTGCACTGCCCGCATCATCACCTGCATCGTCAACTGGGGCGGCTTGTTTTTTGTCGACGTGAGAATGGCTGACAGGCTCAATGTTCGGTTGTTCAACACGGTGGCTCTGCGCTGGCTGAGGCTGCTCAGTCGTTACTTTTTTTTTTGGCGCTCGCCCGAGGGCCGCATCCAGCTGCGCCATGCGATCTTCGACTGAACTCAGGCTCGCTGTCGCGGAAGGGGCGGCGGACTCATTTTGCGGGTCGGCTTGCGAGTCAGGTTGCGAGTCAGGTTGCGGGTTGGGTTGCGATTGGGGTGCGACAGCAACCGGAGCGGGCGTTACCTCATTGCTTGACAGCGAAGACGGGGCAGCCGCCTGTTTCACATCCAGTGGTTCAGCCGCAGCATCAGCGCGGGTCTTTGCAACGTTTGATGCATCCATAGCGCTGGTGGGTGTGTTTGCACTACTTGATGTACCCGCAGCTGCCACGCCACCGTTTTTGGCCTGTGGGGTCGTTTGCGTTACGACAGGTGCGGGTGCAAGCGCGGGTGCAAGCGCACCGCCACCGTTGCCGGACGGCCCTTGAGGCTTGAACGCCAACATACGCAGCATCGCCATATCAAACGCTTCGCGAGGATCAGGGGCAAACGGCATATCCCGTCTGGCGTGCATGCCTATCTGGTACCACAGCTGAGTTTCTTCTGCGGTGACGCGAGCTGCCAACGCCTCTAGGGTATCGCGCTCGGTGGCATCCGATTCCACGCTTTCAGGCACGGACTGCAGCAACGCAATTCGATGGATTAAGCTAAGTAATTCACCCAGCAATTCATGGTAGTCCGGCGCGTACTGCGCGAGCTCATTGACTCGGGAAAAAACGGTCGACGTATCCGCATCAGCCAGCGCTTCGAGAACCGCCAGCAAGCGGGCCACCGACACCCGACCCAGCATTGATTCGACATCCAGCACCCGCACCGCGCCTTCGCCGTAGGCGGCAGCTTGCTCCACCAAGCTCAATGAATCGCGCACGCTGCCATCGGCCGCCCGGGCGATCAGGTCCAACGCCCCGCGCTCATGCGTTATCGATTCTTCATCCAGAATTTTCTCCAGATAGTCAGCTAAGCGTGCCGGCACCATGCGCTTTAAATTAAATTGTAAGCAGCGCGACAAAACCGTTACCGGCACTTTCTGCGGGTCGGTGGTTGCCAGCAGAAACTTAACGTGCTCCGGAGGTTCTTCCAAGGTTTTCAATAACGCATTGAAACTGTGTGTAGAGAACATGTGTACCTCATCAATCAGGTACACCTTGAATCGCCCAGACGTGGGTGCGTAAGGTACGTTCTCTAACAACTCGCGCGTCTCGTCCACCTTGGTTCGCGAGGCCGCATCCACTTCGATCAAATCAAAAAAGCGCCCGGCTTCAATATCTTTGCAGGTGGCGCACTCACCACACGGCTCGGACGTAACACCGTCCGCGCGCTCACAGTTAAGGCACTTGGCAAAAATACGCGCAATGGTGGTTTTGCCCACACCACGCATGCCCGTAAACAGGTAGGCATGGTGCAGCCGGTCAGTGTTTAGCGCGTTGACCAGAGCTTTGAGTACATGCTCTTGCCCGATCATGTCGCCGAATCGCTGCGGCCGCCACTTTCGCGCTAGGACTTGGTAGCTCATCGATTGGATCGACTAGAGAAATGGGGGAAGGCGCTTCACACCAGCAATAACCCGGCACCCGATTCCACTGCTGCCGCTGCTCCCTTCCGGGCCTGACGGGGTTAACAGTTTCTCGTCGCGAGAACGCCGATGCAAAGCACCATTGAAGGTATATTGTGTCTGCTTACTTATTTTCACGCAACCGATTCTGACGCGATAACCCAATTTCTACGCAACAGATATTGTTTCAAAAAGATTATGAGCGAATCCAACGTACTTATCGTGGAAGACGAGTCGGCTATTGCAGACATGCTTAGCCTGAGCTTGACACAAGCCGGCTACAACCCGCTGGTTGTCTCCAGCAGCCTGGCAGCCCGGGCAGCCCTCACACAACACGAGGTTGACCTTGCGTTAGTGGATTGGATGTTGCCCGGCGGCAGCGGATTAGAGTTAGTCAGAACCATCCGCAAAGACGAGCAACTGAGAGACATGGCCATCATTATGGTGACGGCCCGAACCAGCGAAACCGATATCACTTCAGGCCTGGACGCCGGCGCTGACGACTACATCACCAAACCCTTTTCACCGCGCGAAGTGCAAAGTCGTATTCGGGCATTACTGCGCCGGACGGTGAAAGCTGATACCGACAAGCCGCTGCGCAATGGGTCTCTCTCCCTCAGCCCGCAATCGCACCGAGTCATGGTTGACGACACGGTTGTGGAAATGAATCACACCGAATTCAAGCTACTTCGGCATTTTATGTCCAATGTTGATCGGGTCTACAGCCGAGCTCAGCTACTGGACAGCGTCTGGGGGCCAGGCACCTTCGTTGAGGAACGGACCGTTGACGTGCATATCCTGCGGCTGCGCAAGGCGTTGAAATCTGCTGACTTGGAAAATGCCATCGAAACTGTGCGCGGCGCGGGCTACAGAATGCCGAAGGTCTAACACCTTCCAGCTTACAACTTCGTTATCATGTCGCGGTCTTTAGTGGGTGCTCCGATCGCATGCCTGATTCCTGGCGCGAAGAAATTTGGTGGCTGATTACCGGTGCCCTGCTTGTCGGTGCAGCGGGTTGGTTGCTGGGTTATCCGTTACAGATTCTGCTGTTGAGCGCTGTGGTCTACATTGCCTGGCTACTCGCCCGAATCGCCAAAATCGTCAGCTGGTTAGAAGACGGCGGCGCGAAACGATCGGCGCCCCCTACCGTTGGCCTGATGGACGATATTGTTCGGCTGACGCACCGCGAAAAAACCTACAGCCGTAAGCAAAAGAATCGCTACAAGCGCACGCTTGCCCAATTTAATAACTTAGCGTCTGAGCTGCCCGATGCCACGGTGGTTATCGACAAAAACAACGTTATTCGCTGGGCCAACGTCGCCGCCAGAAAGCTCTTGGATATTCACAGTGAACGGGATCGTGGCAATCGAATCGACAACTTGATTCGCGACCCAGATTTTTTGGCCTTCCTTCAAGCCAATGACTCAGGCGCGGAGATCGAATTGACCGCGCCTAAAGATCCCAAGCTCATGCTGGCGTTTCGCCGAGTACCTTCCGGGCGAGGCATGAGTGTGCTGGTGGCGCGCGATGTCACCCAACGCATCCGACTTAGGGAAATGCGTAAAGACTTTGTGGATGACGTCAGCCACGAGCTTCGAACGCCGCTGACGGTCATACACGGTTACACAGAAATTTTGCTCGACGACCCCACGCTGAGCGCCTCGCACAAAAACTCGTTAACGAAAATCGACGAACAAAGCGATCGCATGATGCACATCGTCGAAAAACTGCTGCAACTGTCCCGATTGGAAAGCAACCCACTCGACCCGAACGACGGTGAGCTGGTGAATATGTCGGAGCTTATCCAGAATTTGGTTACCGACCTCAGTAAAACGGCCATTCAGCCGCACGATTGGCAATTGCATGTGGACGAAACACTCGCCTTGCGAGGTCATTACGACGACCTCTACAGCGTGGTGCAGAACCTGTTGCAAAACGCGGTTAAATATTCAGGCGAAGGCGCGGTTATCACGGTGGTGTGGCAACAGGAATCGTTGTTTGACGATACGGCCAATCTGGGCGCCGGTGCAGCCGGCGTTGAGCTCGCAGGTGGGTATCTATCGGTGAGTGATAACGGCATTGGCATTGAAGCACGGCATTTACCGCGACTCAGTGAACGGTTTTATCGCGTGGACCGAGCCAGAGCCCGGGAAAGCGGAGGCACCGGTTTGGGCTTAGCGATTGTGAAACATATCGCACAACGTCATGGTGGGCTTCTGCTTATTGACAGCGTACCCGGTGAAGGCTCTGTTTTCACCGTGCGTTTCCCACCGCAACGTGTTGAATTTTTGAGCAAAGAAGCTGTCAGTTTCTGAAGCGCCTCACGTAAATTCAACGCTTGGAAGAAAAGGTTCGTTGTGTAACGTTCGTGTCATATTCGGCTCCGATAATGCGCCCACGTAATCAATCACTACGGATTTTTCCTACATGTCTAAGCGTATTTTGTTAACTGCGTCTGTACTGGCACTGACTGTGTCACAAGCGGCTCAAGCTCGTGACTACATCAGCATTGTTGGTAGCTCAACGGTTTTTCCGTTCGCAACTGTCGTTGCTGAAAAGTTCGGAAAAAGCACCGATTTCTCAACGCCTACCATTGAATCCACGGGTTCAGGTGGTGGCATGAAATTATTTTGCACCGGCATCGGTGTAGACACACCTGATATCACCAACTCTTCTCGCCGTATGAAAGCGAGTGAATTCGAGATGTGTCAGGAAAATGGTGTTACTGACGTTGTTGAAGTGTTGATCGGTTTCGACGGCATCGCCTTCGCAAACTCGGTTGAAGCGCAGCAGATGGATGTGTCGCTGACTGACATCTACTTAGCATTGGCTAAAGACGTTCCTAACCCGGATGGCAGTGAAACGTTGGTTGCTAACCCGTACTCCATGTGGTCAGAAGTCAACCCAGAGCTGCCTGCAATTGAAATTGAAGTGCTGGGCCCACCGCCAACATCCGGTACACGTGATGCGTTCGCAGAGCTTGCTATGGAAGGCGGTTGCAGCACCTTCGGTTTCATCGATTCGATGGAAAAGAAAGACTTCCAGGCCGCTTGCCACACCATGCGTGAAGACGGTCGCTACGTTGAAGCCGGTGAGAATGACAACTTAATCGTTCAAAAGCTACAAGCAAATCCTGACGCACTGGGCATCTTCGGATACAGCTTCCTGGAGCAGAACAGCGATTTGGTGCAAAGCTCAATGGTTGACGGTGTCGCGGCAGAATTCGATGCGATCGCTGATGGCGATTACCCCATTTCACGTCCTTTGTACTTCTACGTTAAGAAGCAGCACGTTGGAACGGTACCTGGCATCGCCGAGTACGTCGCTGAATTCACTGCAGAGAGAACCTGGGGTGATGACGGTTACCTCGCCGACAAAGGCATGATTCCACTGGGCGAGGAAGCTCGTGTTGAAGCGGCTGCAGCGGTCAACGCGATGACAACCTTAGCGGGTATCAACTAAAGGTTTTGACACAACAATAGATCCACCATAGGCGCAACCTCGGTGGATCAACTTGTGTTCAACTCAGCCGGTCAGGGTTTAAAACTCTGGCCGGCTTTTACATTATTTGCTGTTGGATCGGTATAGTTGAGCAGCACTGTTTCTCGCGCCCATTAGCCTATGTCAGTTACCAATCTCATCCTCGTCACGCTGTTGCTGACTTTTCTGTATTTTGTGTTTGGTCGCCAAAAAGCGTTTGCGGTTGCGAAGACGAGTGGCGGCCTGCAGGGCATGCATTCCCTGCCCTCGCACTACGGTGCCTATGTCGCTGTTTGGTGCGCCTTACCCGCACTAGCCATCATTGTGGGTTGGAAGCTGTTCGAGCCCACCGTTATCGATAGCATGCTGGCCAGCAGTATCCCGGATTCAGTTCATGAACTGGGCGAGAAATCCGTTGCCCTATACCGCAATGAAATCAACAACGCGGTAGATTCGAACAACATCGCGTCCTTGACCGATCCGGTCAAGCAAGCAACTGCCACGCGATTGGCCTCCTTGCAAAACTCCGCCATGCTGGGCTTGTTTGTCCTGGTGCTATGCACAGTGATAGCGCTCGGTGTGTTTGCGCTGAAACGAATTACACCTGACATGACCGCGCGTCACCGTGTCGAGAGCGTGGTTCGATCGTTCCTGTTTATATCGGCAACGATTGCCATACTGACTACCGTCGGGATTGTGCTCTCGGTGCTGTTTGAATCTCTGAGGTTCTTCAGTCAGGTTAATCTCATCGACTTTGTCACCGGTTTGAACTGGAGCCCGCAAACCGCTATCCGCGCTGACCAGGTAGGCTCAACCGGTGCGTTCGGGGCCATACCGCTGTTTACCGGTACCCTACTCATATCGTTTATTGCCATGTTGGTGGCTGTACCCTTCGGCTTGATGTCGGCCATCTACTTAGCTGAATACGCAACACCTCGTGTACGAGCAATAGTGAAGCCGTTATTAGAGATGCTAGCGGGCATACCGACCGTCGTGTACGGGGTGTTCGCTGCGCTCACGGTTGCTCCTTTGATCAAAGATATCGGATCAGCGGTTGGCTTGTCTGTCGCTTCAGAAAGCGCACTGGCGGCAGGGCTGGTCATGGGCATCATGATCATCCCGTTCGTATCCTCGTTATCCGATGATGTCATCACTGCCGTACCGCAAAGCATGCGAGATGGATCGTTTGG
Source organism: Granulosicoccaceae bacterium (assembly GCA_020629835.1). Taxonomy (GTDB): domain Bacteria; phylum Pseudomonadota; class Gammaproteobacteria; order Granulosicoccales; family Granulosicoccaceae; genus Granulosicoccus. The sequence continues at coordinate 31,529 of JAHDCO010000011.1, read as the reverse complement.
ATTAGGCGCTACGCATTCTGAAACCATTCGTAAAGTCGTTATCCCCGCGGCACTACCCGGCATTGTTGGCGGCATACTGTTAGCGGTTTCAAGAGCGATTGGTGAAACCATGATCGTGGTAATGGCCGCAGGGCTTGCCGCCAATTTAACCGCGAATCCTTTAGAAGCGGTTACTACCGTCACGGTGCAGATCGTCACGTTGTTAACGGGTGACCAGGAGTTTGACAGCACCAAGACGTTAGCCGCGTTCGCGTTAGGTTTGATGTTGTTCGTAATTACCTTGGTGTTAAATGTGATCGCGCTGTATGTGGTCAGGCGTTATCGGGAGCAGTACGAATGAGTAACAACACCACCGAAAAAGTTCGTGCTTCACTGCAAAAACGCTACTTTAAAGAGAAAGTGTTTCGTAGCATCGGTGTGGTTGCCATTGTTGCCAGTTTAAGTTTTTTGGTCGTACTACTTGGCAGCATTATTTACAAAGGCTACCCGGCATTTAAAGCCAGTTACATACAACTGGACGTCACGCTGACCGAAGAAACGCTGGACGTTAGTGCCGATGCAGAAGACAGCGAATTAAGACGCGCCAACTATTTAGGCGCTATCCGAACGGCCCTGCGTGAACGATTTCCTGAAGTCACGAAGCGAGGCGACAAACGAAATCTGTATCGCTTGATCAGTAGCGGCGCTGAATACGCCTTGTCCGATTTCATGATGGAAGATCGTAGTCGCTTCGGTCAAACCCACTCGTTATGGCTACTGGCTGACGACGAGGCGGACGCACTGCTTAAACGCAACAAAGATTTGACCAAACCCATCCGTACCGGCGAGAACGCAAAAAACAAAGATGCGTTAATCACTCGGCTCAACACTGATCAATTGGGTTGGCTGCAATCTTTCAAAGAGGCAGGCGAAACCGATGTTCGCTTAGCCAGCACTTTCTTCACCAACGGGGATTCACGCGAAGCAGAACAAGCGGGTATTCGCGCCGCATTAATTGGCTCGGCCTACACCTTGCTCATCACGTTCGTCTTGTCGTTCCCGATCGCGGTGGCTGCGGCCATTTACTTAGAAGAATTCGCGCCTCAAAATAAATTCACCGATATTGTTGAAGTCAACATCAATAACCTGGCCGCCGTCCCCTCCATCGTGTTTGGATTGCTCGGCCTTGCCGTGTTTATTAATTATCTGCAGCTACCGCGTTCTGCACCGGTAGTCGGTGGCATCGTGCTGAGTTTGATGACCCTACCCACCATCATCATTTCGAGTCGTGCTGCGCTGAAAGCGGTGCCACCGTCGATACGTGAGGCCGCGCGCGGTTTAGGGGCATCGCCAGTACAAGTCGTTACTCATCATGTACTGCCGCTTGCCATGCCTGGCATTTTAACGGGCACCATCATCGGCTTGGCACAAGCGCTGGGTGAAACAGCTCCGCTTCTGATGATTGGTATGGTGGCCTTCATTGTTGATATTCCGAACAGCGTCACTGACCCCGCCACCGTATTACCGGTTCAAGTCTTTTTATGGGCCGATGCACCAGAGCGGGCGTTTACTGAACGTACCTCAGGCGCCATCCTGGTGCTGCTGGCCTTTTTAGTTGTTATGAATTTAACCGCTGTTTTACTGCGGAAGAAGTTCGAACGTCGTTGGTAAGCACGTTGTTAGCTCACCAAACCTTTTTAAGTAAATGACGCGCGTTTTGCGTCAGTTAGGAAAACCAGATTCGTGTCTAGCGCAGCAGAAAAAGCATTCGAAGAATTAAAGGAAACCGTCGGCCGTGTGACGGTGGACAACCCAAAGATGCAAGCTAAGAACGTCGATGTGTTCTACGGCGATAAGCAGGCCATTTTTGACGTCACTTGTGACATCGGTAAAAACGAAGTTATCGCCATGATCGGGCCATCTGGCTGTGGCAAATCAACATTTTTACGTTGCATGAATCGCATGAACGACACCATCCCCAGCTGCCGCGTCGGCGGGGACATCCTGTTGGAAGGCGATAGCCTGTACAGCAGTTCGGTAGACCCCGTAATGCTTCGGGCGCGCGTCGGTATGGTGTTCCAAAAACCCAACCCGTTTGCCAAGAGCATTTACGACAATGTAGCCTACGGTCCGCGCATTCACGGTTTGGCCAACAATCGAGCCGAACTGGACGATATTGTCGAATCCAGCTTACAGCGCGCCGGTCTGTTTGATGAAGTGAAAGACCGGCTGAATGCACCGGGTACCAGCTTATCCGGTGGCCAACAACAGCGGCTGTGCATCGCTCGAACCATTGCGGTAAACCCGGAAGTCATACTGATGGATGAGCCCTGCTCTGCGCTCGACCCCATCGCCACAGCGCGAATTGAAGAACTTATTGACGAATTGCGCGAAAACTATGCAATTGCTATCGTGACTCACTCTATGCAACAGGCGGCTCGCGTGTCGCAACGTACCGCGTATTTCCATTTAGGCAAGTTGGTTGAAGTGGGAGAAACGAAAACCATCTTTACCAATCCCACCCACGAACTGACCGAAAACTACATCACAGGACGATTCGGGTAATCACTATGGACAAACTGCATCTCGACCAACACATCTCCCAGCAATTTAACCAAGAGCTGGAAGACATTCGCAACCAGGTACTCGCCATGGGCGGGCTGGTAGAACGTCAGGTCACCAACGGGCTTACCGCACTGGTGGAAAACGACGGTGATTTAGCCACTCAGGTGTCTGAAGCCGATTATCAGGTCAACGCCATGGAAGTGGAAATTGACGAAGAATGCATACAAGTGCTGGCACGTCGCGCCCCAACCGCGAGTGACTTACGATTAATCGTTGCGGTCATCAAAGCGATAACCGATTTAGAGCGTATCGGTGATGAAGCGGAAAAACTGGGGCGCTTTGCTGCTGAACTGTCCGGTAGCAACCGTACGTTGGAATACCGACGCGAGCTTCGCCATTTAGGCGGACTCGTGCAGTCTATGTTGCACGATTCATTGGATGCGTTTGCGCGCCTTGATGCGGATATGGCCTTGAAGGTTGCACAACGAGACGACGACATCGATCTTGAATACGATAATTTATCGCGATTACTCACTACTCACTTAATGGAAGACCCTCGACGGGTAACCGAGTTACTGATGATCACGTGGTGCGCACGTGCACTGGAACGCATCGGTGATCACTCGGTAAACATCTGCGAATACGTGGTGTATTTGGTTAAGGGCCGTGATATTCGCCATACCAATATTGGTGAAGCAGGTGCCGAAGACGGCCAAACCAACGCCTGACTCGCTGGTTTCAAAGAGGACAGCCAATAGGTACCCACCCATCAAACCGAATCGCTAACGCGTGGCTCTGAATACCCTTTATTTAGGGCCGTCGGTGGTGGTGTCGCCATCAAGCCGGTTGGGAAACGCTGCACTGAACGCGTTGCATGGCTCGCCGTCCTTGGGCCATGAACGCAAAATCCGCTTACAAGATTACGGCACCCTATGGGTGGCGTATGTCTTACTCAATGAAGAGACGGTAGGCTTCGTGGTGTACGACGAAGACCAAGGCGCTTACGTGCATCACCAATTCATCGGTTCACGTATTGAACGCTGTTTGTTGGCGCACGCACACGAGATGTCGCCCACGTTTCTTGATGCACAACCGCACAATGATCCGGAGCTACTACTCACTACCACGCTTGTGTACTTATCAGCAAGTCAGCAGCTGTACCGTAAGATCGAGCATATTCGGGCGTCAAACACACCCATTTATGCAGTACGTGCCCATATCGGCGAGACAGTTCACCTAGCAAAAATACCCGAGCATCAAAACACGCAGGAACATCGGGAATCCATTGAAGATTCACCTGCGTTTATCAGCTGGTTAAATGATAAGACTGATGAGGAAATTGCCGTCCTGGTTGACGGCTGTTCGCTTGCCGAACGTCCTACTCACTTGCACGTGGCGTTCAAGACACCCAATCGTATCGGGGCGGATAACTTAAAACGGCTGGATCATGTGGATGAGTTGCTCGATGAGGCGTTAGCGGTATATCAAAGCGCCTATCCAAGCAATGAAACACTGGATGCACTCAAACGGTGGGTTGACTCATCCTCGGCTATTAAAAGCGCCTTGGATAAAGCCGCTTTGCACGATACACCGGCCGGCAAAGTGGCTTCATTGTTAAAACACCACGCGGAACTTCGCGAAAACTTTCTGCCTTAGTCAGGTTCTACTGTTGATTTGCGGCTTAAGGCACCAAGATTCTGAATCGTTAATCTATAACCTTAGCGGCGGAAGTTCGTCGATCACCCCGCTAAACTTAGGATGCTGCAGGCTAAACTGGAAGGCCTCGACATCCGCACCACCTAGCGTCTGTAATCGAGCAAAGGCCACTTTAGTGGCTTGTGTCCAGTGGTAAACCGCCTGAGGCAAATCCGACGTGGTGGTGCCTTCAATACTAGCTGATACAAATTCTGAATCACCCAGCATGTCATCTAGGGAGTTGGATAACGGTGCTACCGCAATGGCCGCTGATTGAATCTCTGCATCGATTTGAACTACGCGAGCACTCATCAAATGTAGCGTCACGCTGGTGACTTCTCCATCTTTAAATGCCTTGGATACCGGCGAGAATTCGCAGCGCTCGTAATAGTCGGCACGACGAGAGTTCTTAGGCGCAACCTTCTTACCCGAGCACGCGGGTTCAACGCCCAACTGTTCGGTGGCCATAGCGAGCGCATCCTCTCGCTTAGCGGATAACGCTATGGAGAGAAACTGCGGTAAGCCGTTGTGATCTTCTGATGCGGTGACGGTGATTGGCGTGTTTATGGCGTTTGCTTCCTGTCGTTCAGACTCATTATCAAGTGTGGTTGCAACCGCATTTTGCGGATAAAACGGAGTCGCACAACCGGTCAATAAAACGGCAAATGCTGCCGCACATAACGTTGTGTGCTTGCCCCGCCGACGATGCCACACCATACCCAACAACGCCAATAAACCCAAGTGGCTTGCTGCACCCAGGCCACCGCCGCTACTGGAGGATGAACTGGCACTGTCCGCAAGGTTACTCGGTGTTTTGTACAGCGACTCGCCACTGGATGGGTCGGGTACGATGCGACTTATCCATGACTCATAGTGTTCCACGTTCGCATAGACACCATAGGCGTTAGGCTGCGCACATCCATCACCAAAACTGGTCACACCCACTTGGTACGTTTGGTTATCCTCGGTAACGAACAGCGGGCCGCCACTGTCACCCTGACACGCATCTACCCCACCCTGCGGAAATCCTGCACAAAGATGTTCGTTACCCAATCCGCGTTGGTATACGTTGTTGCAGGTTGAAAAGTCCGTGATGGGTACATCGGCCTCATAGCGATCCGACGGATAAATAACTTGCGGATCGATTTGTGTAGCACCCCAACCGACCACAGTGGCAGTCAGGTTCGTCAGCTTTCTGGCATCACCACCAAAGAGCGGTACGACAGGAATGTTATGCGGGACGCTAGTGCGCAACAGGGCCACATCGTGTAACGCGAATTCATCATCGTCATCGTAGTACGGGTGAATGAAAATTTGCGCCACAGGAATCTCAGCCGGGCTGTCGTTATCCAGGCTTTGAAAATTACCCGCGACCACAATCTCATCGGCATCCAATGTGGAAAAACCGGTGAACATGCAGTGCGCAGCGGTTAATACGTAGTTATCAGAGATCGCTGTACCACCACAGAACTGACGCTCGTACAGCGTTAAGGTGTTCGATACTCTCAAGATCGCAACAGTTGATGGGTAAGTGCCACCGGGCGATGGCTGCCCACCAATAACGGCCGTGACCTCGTTCCATTCATCAAACGATGGCGTTGTGGACTCCTGCGCCAAGGCACTGGTTAAACCGAACATACCCATCGCACAAGCGGCGACAGCGCCTAACGTATTCTTATTATGCATAACCATGGATATCGGGAAAATCTCCACAAAATTCAGACCGTGAACCGGTTGCGTGAACTGCCGCGACACAATCTCTCAGAAATGGCGTAAAGCGTGGTTGCGCTCACAGCTTTTCACCCTAGAGAGCTCGGAAAATCAATGCTATTGAGGACTAGCCGTTACACCCCACTACACGTGCTGCCCAGCCACCGATCTACTGTCTTTACCAGATAGATTAGTTTACACAGACCAAACTGAACGGCAGGTGAATATGACCGGCATTCCATGTTTGCGCCCCAATCCTAAGGCCTTCTGCGCCTGGTTTACCCGTAAGTTAGTTATGCAATTCGATGGGGAAGTTCCACGACTAGGTAACTCGGCATGATGTACCCCGCCGTTTTTGTCCTAGGGCTCGTCGTGTACCTGTTCATCTTCAAGGTATTTCGCTGGTCAGTGGATGCGGAGACAATACGGAAAATTTGGGTGCCTTTAACACTGTCGTCGGGATTACTTCTTAGCGTAGTGTTTTATCACCTGAACGGCGGCACCGATAATAGTAGTCAAAGTTTGGCGATGGCAGGCGGCGTAATGACCTTGGCAATCATTCTTTGTGTAACCACGCGTTTTTGCAAGAACTGTTCGATGATGGAGGTTCGCAAGCGACGTTGGGTTGATGAGAACAGTCACTGCAAACGTTGTGGCACCAAGTTCTAAGTTATGCCGGTTGCACTACGTAATCTACTGGTCCGAGCGATCCATTAATAAGCAGTACAACATCTGGGCCGAAGATCATAACTTAGTGTGATTGCTGCGGTAACTCAGTTGCCTGCAACCGGCCGGTTACCGTCGCCGCAAGTACCACCATCGTAGTGGCCGTGGCTAACATCAGCGCCAGCCCACCCAGTTGGTAGCTCAACCCAGATAAAACTGTGCCAAGCAATCGTCCACCGGCATTCGCCATGTAATAAAAACCTACAGACGTTGTCACTCGGTCAGATTCGCTAAACGCGAGAATCAGGTACGAATGCAACGCGGAGTTAATCGCAAACAGTGCACCAAAAACCCAGAGTCCGATCACCAATACGATGGTGAACCACATCGGTGGTGCTGCCAATGCACTGCTGGTTAGAGTGATAAGCACTGCCGCTACGGTTAACACGGTAGGTACCGCGGCCAGTCGCCAAGCCCAGCGCGTTGCTTCGTTGGCCCAATGCACTTGTGTTTTATCGTTTGCCTTTAGCAACCCGGGGGCAGCCGCTTGCACAGCACCGTACACAATGATCCAAAGCGCCATGAAAGTGCCAATCATGAAAAACGCCGTACGGTTACCATCCACTGAACCATCTGAGAGAACAGAATAAAAGTAGATGGGCACCCCGACGACGAACCAGACATCGCGAGCCCCGAACAGAAATACACGAGCTAGCGACAAGGTATTGATCTTCGTCGATTGAGACATCACTTCAGAGAAACGGGCAGATTTTCGTACCACTGAAAGCCCTGCTGGCATGGTGATCCATAACGCCACCAATACGCACGCTAACGCAGTTGCTAAAAAGTAAACCGACGATGCGAAACCAACCAACGCCAAGAGCGCTGCACCAACTAAGAAACCTAAGCCTTTAACGGCATTTTTGCTTCCAGTCAGTAACGCCACCCAACGAAATAAACCCTGATTCTGATCAGGGGCCAATTGTTTAATTGCCGATTTAGCCGACATTTTAGTCAGGTCTTTCGCTACCCCACTTAAGCCCTGTACCGTCATGACAAACACGACGGATTGAACCGTTGTCCAACTGCTATCGAGTTGAGCTAACGCAACCAAGGCTGCGACTTGCAGCAATAAGCCAGAGAACAGTGTGCTGTTGAGTCCATACCGCGCAGCAAGCCAACCGGCTGTGGCATTGGTAACTATGCCGGCCACTTCATATAAGACGAACAAGTAGGCAAGCTGTACGGGCGAAAACCCCAACGTATGAAAGTGCAGCAATACGAGCATTCGCAGCGCACCATCGGTCAACATGAATGCCCAGTAGGCTGCGGTAACCAACAAGTAGGCGGTTAGCGCATCGCTACGTGCCGGCTTTTTCAAACTGACGCGCCCACCAACATCGCAACATCCACTAAGCGATGCGCATAGCCCATTTCGTTGTCATACCACGCGTACACTTTGACTTGCGTGTTGTTCACGACCATCGTTGACAGACCATCGACAATGCTGGAGCGTGTATCGTTCGTGTAGTCACTGGATACCAAGGGACGATCTTCGTATCCCAATATGCCAGCCAATTCACCCGCGGCTGCGGTATTAAACAGAGTATTCACCGCTGCGGCGTCGGTGGGTGTTTCCACTTCAAATACGCAATCGGTTAACGATGCATTCAGTAGCGGTACGCGCACCGCATGACCATTCAAACGCCCGGTGAGTTCCGGGTAAATCAATGTTATTGCAGTCGCACTACCGGTGGTGGTGGGTATTAAAGAATTCAACGCCGACCGTGCCCGGCGCAGATCACTTGCCGGTCTGTCCACCAGCGTTTGTGTGTTGGTGACATCATGGATGGTGGTTATTGAGCCATGTTTGATGGTCAGGTTTTCATGAATCACCTTAACCACCGGTGCAAGACAATTTGTGGTGCAGCTTGCCGCGGTAACAATCCGATGTTTCTGAGCATCGTAAACATCGTGATTGACGCCATACACCAGGTTAGCCACTTCAGGTTCTTTTACCGGAGCCGACACCACAACCTTTTTCACACCCGCCTCAAAATACGGTGCAAGAGCCGCCTCAGTCTTAAATTTCCCCGTGCAATCAATCACGACATCCACGTCTGACAGTGGCAGCTCGTTGAGATTTGCCGTACCAATGAACGGCAAGGTGGCCCCATCCACGCTTACCGATTGATCACCAGCCGAGAAACTCGCAGGCCACCTGCCATGAATAGAATCAAACTCCAGCAAATGGGCATGCATAGCCGCGTCCCCTACCGCATCGTTTATCCAGGCGATGTTTGCGTTTCGTTCAAGTAAGGGCTTTAATGCAAGTTTTCCAATACGGCCCAGGCCGTTAAGTGCGTAGGTAGTCATAAACGTGTGTTAAGCGAATGTGTGCGATTAGGTGTTCTTGGGAAAAAAACGAACGGTCAAACCTCTAATCATATTCGCTTTGTGTTACCCCCTTATTACATAAGTTGGCTGCGGTATGCCCTTTTACTAAGCGCCTGATAGTAGGGTTTATTGCCCGGTAAGACCATCGTGGCAAAAGTCAGCGGGATAGTCCCCGCCGCGCAACGTCGTAAGCTTTCGCGCAGCAGTACAAACCGCCCGTTCAATGCGCGAATTGTGCTCTGGCGTGCCTCGAACGGTTGGCATCCCGATGGCAACCGCGCCGCAACTTTCACCGTTAGGGCCAAAATACGGTGCCGCGATGGCCATAACCCCTTCGTCGAAAGAGCCCGAGACATGCGCGATTCCAGCCTGGCGAATACCGTTCAGTTTTTCGCTGATCTTCGCAGCATTCGTGAGCGTGTTTGGTGTGTGTGTTTCAAGCTCTCGATAAAGCGCCGCTTCCACGCGATCTGGTTTGGCAAAGGCAAGGTACGCAAGGCCCGATGCGGTGGCGTGAAACGGCAAGACGATACCGGGTTCGATTAAAACGCGATTTAATCGCGTTGATTCAACCACACCAATGTTGACCAGGGAATCTCCGGAAATCACCGACGCAAGCGCTGTTTCATCGGTTTCTGCATTCAGTTCGCGAAGCACCAAATTAACCGCGTCTGCCCACGGGAAACTACTTTCTCGCAACTGGGCAAAACGCATGAAAGCAAGACCCAGCTTATAGGTGCGAGTCTCAGGATCCTGCTCAACAAAGCCTTTTGATTCCAGCGCATTCAGAAATCTAAGCGCGGTCGCTTTGTTGTAGCCAGACAGTTTTGCGATTTCGCTAAGCCCAATGCTGGGTCGCCGCATGCTGAATAAATCCAGCAAAGACAACGCCTTGTGTACTGTGCTCGGACCGTCAGACACTTCAAACCATCCCCAATGTTGTCTTACAGACCATCGATGTGCACCATAGCGACCTTGACGACTTCGCTGGGATGATGCAACATTTCAACCATCGGTTCAATAGTTGAAACGCAGCCACCGATGGGAAGGGTTTTTAAGCATGCTTGACCAAACACGGATCGACGCCCTGCGTCTCGAGGCCGTACCGTCCCAACAACACCTGATTAACGGCACGTGGCAAGACGCTTCCGATGGTCAAACCTTGGATGTGCACAGCCCCATCGATGGGTCGCATTTAAGCCGTATTGCAGCCGGAACAGCCCATGATGTGGATACCGCCGTCGCCGCTGCACGGCAAGCATTTGCTGATGGGCGGTGGTCACGCATGCCGCCAGTGCAGCGAAAGAAAATCTTGTGTCGTTTTGCGGATTTGATTGCCGAGAACGCGCTGGAACTTGCGGTGCTTGGCGTGAGGGATAACGGCACCGAAATTGGCATGGCAATCAAAGCGGAGCCTGGGTCGGCTGCGCAAACTTTGCGTTTTTACGCTGAGGCTGTCGACAAACTCGCAGGCGAAATCGCACCCACACCCGATGGGACCTTAGCGTTAGTGCATCGTGACCCCGTCGGTGTTGTTGGTGTCATCGTGCCGTGGAATTTTCCCGTCATGATCGCTGCCTGGAAAATTGCCCCCGCACTCGCCGCGGGAAATTCGGTGGTTATGAAGCCACCCGAAAGCGCATCGTTAGCTCTGTTGAAAATGGCATCTCTCGCCAAAGAAGCCGGATTACCCGATGGCGTTTTAAACGTCGTCACGGGCACAGGCCAAGTTGTGGGAGAAGCGTTAGGACTTCACATGGATGTCGATGTGTTGGCATTCACCGGATCGGGAGCTACCGGCAGAAGACTGTTGGAATATTCTGCGCGATCAAACTTAAAACGTTGCTACCTGGAGCTTGGTGGCAAGTCACCGAATGTTGTGTTTGCAGACGCACCCGATTTGGAAGTTGCGGCGCAAGCCACGGCGAACGGAATCTTTCGCAATTCTGGACAGGTCTGCATCGCAGGATCGCGCCTAATCGTAGAGCGCTCAATCCATAAAGCCTTTACCGAGCGAGTTGTTGAAATTGCAAACTCATTGACGATCGGTGATCCGCTGCAGATCAATACAGAAATCGGTGCCGTGCATAGTGAAATGCAATTAGCGCAAAACCTCGAGTTTGTTGCCAAGGCCGAGGCGGAAGGCGCAACACGGTTAACGGGCGGTGAGCGGGTTCTGCAAGACACCGGTGGTACTTACATGTCACCTACGGTGCTTGATAACGTCACAGCCGAATCCACGATTTTTCGCAAAGAGGTATTTGGACCCGTACTTTCAGTAACGCCTTTTGACACGATGGATGAAGCCATTCAACTTGCCAACGCCACCGAGTTTGGCTTGTCCGGTGCGGTGTGGACATCGAACCTTTCAACCGCTCATCGAGTCACTATGGGTATTCACTCAGGCATGTTGCATGTCAACACCTACGGTGGTTCGGATGTAACGATCCCGATGGGCGGAATGAAACAGTCCGGTAATGGGATTGATAAATCCCTCCACGCGTTCGATAAGTACGTGAACTTAAAATCGGTGTGGATGAAAATTTAATGGATACGGAACACACACGACAGATAACAAAAGCAACGTCTTCAACGAGTACGGGGAAAGACAATGAGCCAGGGTTGATGCCAGGCTTTACTAACAACCACGAAACCGAAGCATTACCCGGAGCGTTGCCACAGGGAATGAACAGCCCGCAGCGTTGCCCTTATGGTCTTTACGCGGAGCAACTGTCTGGCAGCGCGTTTACCAAACATCCACCTGAACGCACCTGGTGTTATCGCTTACGACCTTCAGTTAAGCACTCAGCACGTTATACCCGAATCGATGTGCCCTACTGGAAAAGTGCGCCACATGTTTTAGACAACGTAACCAGTCTTGGGCAGTATCGTTGGAATCCAATCGAAGTCACAGATACCCACCTGACGTGGGTTAGCGGCATGCGTACCATCACAACCGCAGGCGATGTGAACACGCAAGTCGGTATGGCAAGCCACGTCTACTTAGTGACTGAAAGCATGGTGGATGACTACTTTTATTCTGCTGACAGCGAGCTGTTAGTAGTACCCCAGCAAGGGCATATCCGATTCCATACTGAACTGGGCATCCTGGACATAGAACCCAAAGAGATTGCCATCATCCCGAGAGGGTTGGTGTATCGAGTGGAGTTGTTAGAGGGTCCCGCGCGGGGTTTTGTGTGCGAGAACTATGGGGAAAAGTTTGCATTACCCGAACGTGGCCCGATCGGAGCCAACTGTTTGGCCAACCCGCGCGATTTCAAAGCACCTGTTGCAGCATTCGAACACCGGGAAAAACCCTCTACGGTAACCATTAAATGGTGCGGTCAGTTTCACCAAACCCATATTGACCAAAGCCCGCTGGATGTTGTTGCCTGGCACGGTAACTACGCGCCTTACAAATACGATCTGCGCACTTACTGTCCGGTCGGTTCGGTTTTATTTGATCATCCGGATCCGTCGATCTTTACCGTACTTACTGCACCCTCGCATGTGCAAGGCACAGCCAACATTGACTTTGTATTGTTTCGCGAACGTTGGATGGTGGCAGAGAATACGTTTCGCCCACCCTGGTATCACAAGAACATCATGTCTGAGTTAATGGGAAACATTTACGGGCAATACGATGCAAAACCGGAAGGATTTAGCCCGGGTGGCATCAGCCTACACAACATGATGTTACCGCACGGACCGGATAAGCAAGCCTTCGATGGTGCATCCAGTGCCGACCTTAAACCCAGCAAATTGGACAACACCATGTCATTCATGTTCGAGACCCGCTTCCCTCAGCACTTGACAGAATTCGCTGCGAAAGAGGCACCGCTTCAGGAAAATTATGTTGATGTGTGGTCCGACATGACGTTGCATTTCGATGGCACACCGGAAGGTAAGTGGTGACGTTTTGTTATCGGCGTTTAGTGAGTGTCAACGGGAATCGCTATGACTGACTTACTTCGTTCCTGGGTTGAAACTGCCAACACCCCGGATACCGACTTCCCATTAAATAACCTTCCGTATGGCGTCTTTTCAATTGATGGTGGCAAAGCAAGCTGTGGTGCAGCCATTGGCGACAAGATCTTAAATCTATCGGCGCTGGAAGCATCAGGGCGTATTAACTTTGATGGCAGCTTGTGCACAGGAAGCTGGAACGCATTCATGGCACTCGGCAAACAAGAATGGGCTCGTTTGCGCGAGGAACTCTCCACTTTTTTGGTCGAGGGTTCTGAGCCCCAACCGGCGTACCTTGTTGCGATGGCAGATGCCGCCTTGCACATGCCGTTCGCCGTCAGTGAATTTACCGATTTCTACGCCGGTAAACACCACGCTACGAATGTAGGCACCATGTTCCGGGGGGCAGAAAACGCGCTACCACCAAACTGGCTGTCTATTCCAATTGGATACAACGGCCGCGCATCCTCAGTGGTTGTTTCAGGCACACCGATTAAGCGTCCTCATGGTCAGCTTAAAGGACCGAATGACGAGCTCCCTCACTTTGCGCCATCATCGCGTTTTGATATCGAATTGGAGATGGGGGCGATCGTGGGTACCGCTTCGCAAGGGCCCATCACCGTTGCAGAAGCGTACGACAACCTGTTTGGATACGTGCTGTTAAACGATTGGTCAGCGCGCGACATCCAAGCTTGGGAATACCAACCGCTAGGACCGTTTCAAGCTAAGGCAACGGCCACCAGCATCAGCCCGTGGATAGTCACGGCAGCAGCGTTAGAGCCTTTTCGCGTTTCAACACCAAAGCGCGAGCGGCCACAGCTCAATTATTTAAACGAGCCGGGGCCCATGCTGTACGACATAGCGCTGGAAGTGGCACTAACGCCAAACGGTGGTAACGAGAACATTATCTGCCGAACGAACTATCGCGAAATGTACTACTCCGCCGCGCAACAATTGGCGCACCACACCACCAGCGGTTGTCCGATGCGTGTGGGGGACTTGCTCGGGTCGGGAACGATTTCAGGACCTGGTAAAGACAATCGTGGATCGCTATTAGAGATTAGCTGGGGTGGTAAAGAACCCTTCACACTGGATTCGGGGGAAGCTAGAAGCTTTCTTGAAGACGGTGACACGGTAACCCTTCGAGGTGCTGCCGAGGGTGATGGTTACCGCGTGGGGTTTGGAGAATGCGTAGGTACCGTGATGAGCGCTTAGCGACGATTATCCGTTAACAATAGTTCAACCTAGTTATCCAAAAAAACGCATAAGCTTTGGTGGTAACTCCTACTAATATTCTACGGCCAACAATCATAGATTTCAGTTCTTTCAATAAAATTAAAGACATCCGCTCTCGTTCTAACTTGATAAATGGCAAAGGGTTGGAATTCCGCACCGGCTACGGGGCATTCTGCTGATACTGTGGGTCTCAGAACATCCACAATCACACGGTTTTCTTCTTTGTCCATTATGACATTAGCAATTTCAATCCCAGCCTCCACACCCCCTTGCCGTGCTGATGCTAAAAAAACCACGCTCATCTCTGTGAAATTTACCGGCGGTGGAGATCCATACACACACAGTTCGCAGTTAAGCGTCGAATCATAGAGTTGGAGTAGTTCGGCTTGGTTTTGAATGATTAAATAACGGCTTTCACTATTACTGTTTTCACTGTGGGCATATAAGCTGCCGGTCAACAATAAGCTGAAATCTATATTCCGAGTTGCAGACTCACCGTAAGCTTTGCGAAGAATAATCGATTGATTATGTCCGTTCGCTAGCGATAGCGTATTCAAGTTTTCGCTTGATAAAACTAACAAACTGGAGTCGCTAGCTAATAGTAACGATTCCACGATGGCGCTTAGATCGTTTTGGGGTTGTGTACACGATGCTCCCTTAACGGGTTTCAAGTCAATCGTGAGTACATTTTCTTCCGTCGAATAATCACCTGAGAAATAGCCGCAATTCAATTTTCCGCTGGCCTTACCTGTAAATTCGTTTGGAAAATTGATCATAAAATTGAACTCGCTATCTGGGGTTACCTCAACAAATTCACCGTTAGCTGTTGAGTAAGACGCGATTGTCCAAGAGCCATGAATTAATTTACCGTACTGTTGTGCTTGTATTAAACCAACCGCTTCGTCCATATCAGTGGGTTGTACTGAATCTCCAGAGGTACAACCAGACAAACACAACGAACCTACCACCATAAAACATGTGAGGAATTTCATTGAGAAGTACCGTCTAGGAAAAGCGTCGATTGAAACTTACTTGCACTCAGCCGTCTCCAACTGAAAAAATTACGCAGTTGGTAGCCGAAATGTTGACAATACAATGACAGCGAATTCGCCATACCATCTTAAAATTGATCCTCTTTTATCAGCTTATCAATGCATTTGACGTTGGTGAGGTCTAATGACTCATTTATAAGGTTTCGACAGCCAACAATTGCAGCATTAAAAGTTTCTGCCCACTATAAGAAAACCGCTTTTGGCAGATCGTTAATGCAAAAAACAAAAAAAGGAGGCAGACTGGGCTTTTGGTTAGTCAGCCTAAAGTTCATTGTTTAAATTCCGTTCAGATGGATGAGCACACGGGTTATATCAATGAAACTGAAGAGCAGTATACTTCTAGTTCCCACATCGGTTCTATGTGCATTTGTATTTGGATGTTATACGCCCGATGAAAGCAATCTAGTCACTATGAGCGAATACAGGACTCATATAGAAAAGCGCATTGGCACCGATTCTTTATCATGTGGACAATCCGATATCACCAAAGGTTTCGAATCACAATCAAATCCGGAAACGACAACCTGTCTGCACAATGCACTGGCAAATAGTGGTTCGGCGTTTGGTCATTACCTATTCGAATTTGTCAATACAAATTCCATTTTATGGTTTAGCTACACTGTACGCCAGAGCAACGTACATTATTACACTTACAGTCAGAACGTACTCAACTCGAGTAATAGATCACCGATAACAACTTACTCATGTCATTCGGCGGAAATACCCTCTTATCCACCTGCATCGAGTGCAGAGATATTTGACTGTGGACCGTTATAAATATCTGGACCGGATTTTTTTCAACGTAACAAAACGCATTGGTTTGTTATGACGAAACATGGGGTATTCAAAGCGCCGGCGTGTAGCAGGAGATCTTCACGACATGATTAGACTCACGGCGCTGTTTCCCACAAGCCTCAAAGCCTATAAATTTTTGGTGGGATTCTTCGGCAAAGAACCAGATTGACATTCTCCGGCGAGTAGCGCCCAAGATGCCGCTGCTGGCGGGACTCTAGACTTCTGATCTAGCGTATCCCGTTGAGGTGTTGCACGGCTTAGTGACGAGGAAGTGTAGAAATGGCGGAGAGAGAGGGATTCGAACCCTCGATACGAGTTACCCCGTATACCAACTTTCCAGGCTGGCGCCTTCGACCACTCGGCCACCTCTCCGTGTGCGCTAGTTTATCTAATCTGCGGCCTTACCGGTGCGCCAGAATCAAGAAAGTTAGCTGCTGCGATTACTTTTCTTCGCGTACCGGCCAACGGTGCCGCATATGCTGACGGAATTTAGCCTTTTCCATCGCCACCGGATGGCGTGTAAATCGTCGACGGAAATGGCGTGACTTTACTGCCATCGAATTCAGTAATACGGGCTGTGCCGCGCTGCTCCACGGCATCGATTCGAACGATAGAGTGCATCGGCAGGATCGTCTGCTGCACGCCTTCAAATTCTGATTTCAGTTTTTCCTCAGATGGGTCAACAACTACTGTTGTTTTGGTATCGAACACCAGCTCTTCGATGATCACAAAGCCGTACAGCTCGCCTTGAAAAACAGACTTTGCGTAGATTTCGTACACCTTATCCTGATTGATGAAGCGTACTCGGTACAAATGATCCTGACTCATAAATGGGCTATTCCAATCACTAGCGTCGCTTGCGCGATTTACGTCGGTGCCGGGGATGAACGGGTACCGCACGCAGATTATCTGTAGGTTTCGAAGGCAACTTGGCGACTTTCGCCAACTCTTCAACATCCTTGGGGGTTAACTCATGCACCTTGCCTCGGGGCAACCACTTCGGTAACGCCACCGGTCCATAGCGGGTACGAATTAACCGACTGACCTGAACGTCTTGCGATTCCCACAGTCGGCGTACCAGTCGATTTCGACCTTCCTTTACCGTCACTCGAAACCAACGGTTCACCCCTTCACCACCCTCGTCGGCCAAGCGGTCAAATTTAGCTAAGCCATCGTCCAATTCAACGCCGTTTCGTAACCGTTCCAGCATTTCATCGGACACGTTGCCGTTGATGCGCACGGCGTACTCACGAATGATTTCACTCGAAGGGTGCATAAAGGCATTGGCCAACTGACCATCGTTGGTCAGAAGCAACAAACCTAACGTATTGATATCGAGGCGACCGATGCTCACCCACCGATTGTTATGCAGGTTTGGTAATCGATCAAAGACCGTCTTTCGTCCTTCGGGGTCTTTGCGGGAGGTCACCTCACCGACGGGCTTGTGGTAGGCAATAACTCGACGCGTGGACTTTTCATCCGATACCACTCGGTAGAAACGCCCATCAACCACCAAATCGTCGTCCGCATTGGCTCGGTCGCCTAATTTAGCCGTAACACCATTTAGGCGAACCCCACCGGCGGCAATCAGGGCTTCCAACTGACGTCGTGAGCCCAAACCGGTATTCGCAAGAATTTTTTGTAAACGTTCAGCCATAGGCGGCGCATACTACTGCAACTGGCTCTCACAATCAGGTAACCCAAGAGAAGAACTGTTATGGCCGACGCCGAATTCAAGCCACTCAATATCGCCGTATTGACGATTTCTGACACCCGCACCGAGGCCGAAGACGTATCGGGCAAACGACTGGTCGAGGCCTTAACCCAGGCGGGCCACCAAAATGTGGAAAAAGCGTTGGTCAAAGACGATATCTACGCCATTCGCGCGGTGGTGTCTCGGTGGATCGCAGACCCTCTGGTTGACGTGGTCCTAACCACCGGGGGAACCGGCATCACCGGCCGCGATGGTACGCCTGAAGCGGTCACGCCTCTGCTCGATAAAATCATCGACGGCTTCGGCGAGATGTTCCGCGTGTTGTCTTACGACGACATCAAAACTTCCACCTTGCAATCCAGAACCTTAGCCGGCGTAGCTAACCGTACGTTTGTGTTCGTGCTACCGGGCTCCGCGGGCGCTTGCCGCATGGCGTGGGAGAAGCTCATATCAGAACAACTGGATGCCAGAACAAAGCCATGCAATCTGGTGCAATTGATGCCCCGCTTAATCGAGTAAACGATAAAAGCCCAAGCGTGAACCCCCGTGTCCGTCGTTGACACGGAGGTTGTAATGCTAAAAAGCGAAACGCAGGCACGCTGGAGACGCAGTTTGGGTTGGGAATTGCATTGACCTCGGTACACAAAACGCCAGGCCCCCAGCGTGTTACCCGCCGTACCACCGCAATTCAGAGCAACGTCTTCAGTAACCCAGAAGCTGGGTACGCTTTGCGTGGCTACCTACTTCACGTTGATGCCGCAGGCGCTGTTTCACCTGCCGCTCCACGATTCACCGTACGATTCATCATTCCAATCCCCCACGCGTTACATCGTGTCGTTAGGCCCAGCCGAATCCATTGAGGAATCTACACTAACCGAACAAATCACCGCCAAATTACCGCCAAACGTTCGTTGGATCCGCCGCATGTCCGGCAACGCCTGGGTTTTGGAATCACAGGCCTCAGCACAGGAAACATCGAATGCTCTGGCTCGGTTAAAAGCGCAAGGTGTTATCCAGCACTTCGAATCCGATAGCTGGGTCTCTGTCAGTCAGAGCTCAACGGGCCGTACCGATTCATTAGCGCCTGCGCTACTTGCGCCATTGGCGGATGAGCCCAGTAATCCCGACGACCCCATGTTCCACCAACAGTGGCAGCTGCACGATGACATCACCCACGCTGCTTCGATTGACGCGGTCGGTGCCTGGCAAATTACCCATGGCTCGCAAGATACCGTGATTGCCGTCATCGACACAGGCGTACGACCGGACCACCCTGACCTTACCGGTCGGCTGTTGCCGGGGTACGATTTTGTTTCAGGCTTCCACGATGCCACCAGCGGCCATATCAACCACCAGGTGCCTTTGGATTTGGTGTTTGCCAGAAGTAATGACGGCGATGGCCGTGATCCAGACCCTACCGACCCGGGTGATGGTGCCAGTGCTGAACTGGCCGAACAACTAACGGCTTTGAATATCCCATGCGCGAGCAGCAGCAGCACCTGGCACGGGACAGGTGTTGCCTCATTGATTGCTGCCAATGCGAATGATGGCGTTGGCCTGGCAGGGATCGATTGGCAAGCGAGCATTCTGCCGGTGCGCGCCATCGGGCGCTGCGGTGGTCATCGCTCAGATTTACTCGATGCCATTCGCTGGGCAGCCGGTGTGCAGGACCCGGCTTTGCCTGACAATCCTCACCCTGCTCACATCATCAATTTGAGCCTGGGTATGAACGACACATGCAGCGCCATGGATCAAGCCGCCATCAATGATGCGGTAAGCGCCGGTGCCATCGTTGTGTCTGCCGTGGGTAATCAAGGCAGAAACACGCGCGACTACCCCTCATCCCCTGCGCAATGCCATAACGTGCTCGGGGTAGCAGCCACCGATGAGGCAGGTTATCTAGCCGGCTACAGTAACTACGGTCAGGATGCCGACATCGCTGCACCTGGCGGCACGCGATTCCCCAGTGCGTTTGGGGTTGATGTGGCCACCCACTCTGGCGCTATAGATGACATCGGAATCAACACATGGAAAACCGTATCCGGAACCAGTGTGGCCGCACCGTTGGTCAGCGGTACCTTAGCGTTGATGCGTAGCGTGCAGCCAGGCCTTAGCGCTCAACAGCTGACAGAATTGTTGCTAACCAGCGCCGCGCCTTTCCCACACGATTGGGAAGTTCGCTTTGCCGCCCCGTGCGATACCACCACCTGTGGTGCTGGCATGTTAAACACACATCACGCGGTACGAACCGCCGTTGCCTATGAAGTGCCAGCCACCAGAGATCAAACCGAAGCGTTCAACGATTCGGTCGGTTCAGAGCCTGAACTTGCCGGTTCGTTGAACGACGATGTGTCCGGTATTGCAAACACCCCGCTGGGTTGTACAGTTGTCCCCGCGCACGCGCACCAGGTGGGTAAAGACCCGTTGCTACTGATGCTATTAAGTGCGGCGATTGTTGGCCTACGACGAAAAGCGCTAGCTACCGCGAGCCGCTTTGATCGTGTCGTACGCTTTTCGAATGTTCTGCGACTTATCGGTCGCCACACGAATCATCTCTTCAGGTAAGCCCTTCGCAATCAGCTTATCCGGATGATGCTGACTCATTAACCGTCGGTAAGCGCGTTTAACAGTCGCCATATCGTCAGCGGCTGTCACGCCCAGCACTTTTTCAGCGTCACTCACCGAGATTGTGTTCGACTCTTGAGTGCGTGTGCGTTGTCGCTGATGTCCTTGGCGCCGCTGGTGCCGTTGCCGGGGGTTAACGCCATCGGTTTCCTCATAGGCGTGCGACGGGGGAATCCCCATACTGGCACTGACCAACGAGACAAGCTGATCAAAGATATGCGCCGGGAACCCTAGAACGTGTGCAATTTCAAGTAGCACTGCGTGTTCTTCTTTTCGGATTACCCCATCGGCGAGCGCCGCTTGAATTTGTATCTCCATAAACAAGCGATACAAGTTTGTTCGCCGTTGACACTCTTGTCGGAACTGCAAAACAATCGGGCGCAACTCAAACTCGGGTTGCTTACCTTGATTAAATAACTTGATCGCGGCATCGCGAAGCTCGGGTGTTAATTCCATCGACGCCATAACGTTTTCAGCCAGCGCGATTTCTGATGGGTCCACCCGGCCATCGGCTTTGGCAACATGGCCCATCACCGCAAACGCAGAACTGAAAAAACCGAGTTTGACTCGATCGGCATCACCGGGCGCCATGGACTCTTCTTGCCAGGTATCAGGCGCAGGTAAGGCCGCAGCAACCAACCCCTTATCAAATTGATGACCTAAGGCTGCTCCAATGGCTGCACCCAGCGGCCCCCCGACCATAAAGCCGAACACCCCGCCCAGCAGTTTCCCCCAAATCATTGGTTATCCTCCTGAAACAGTTCGTTTAACAAGGTAGTTGCAAACACACCAGGCGCAAGCGTAACGCAGAGCTTTACCGTACTGTTGTCCTGCCAATCAAACGTTAAGTCCGTGCATAGCGCGCGTGTTGCTCGTTGCGATGCTTCCACCTTAAGTAACTTAAGTGAGCGGAGCAATTCGGGGTAGTACGAATCCTGAAGTAAGACCGTTTCATCCTGCGCACGCGCATCGCCAACAGATACCCATTCCCCATAGCCAATGAGCGGTGCTGTCGGGTGTATGTCGTGGTCGTCAAGACGCTTCATCGCGCCTTCACGATCAGCAGGCTGCAGCGTAAAGACACTGTTAGAACCGTTTAACGAACACGCCTCCCCTGCGCGCAGCTCATTCCAACTGCCGCACTCAACTCGCGACGCCACAACCCGGTTAAACGCAGCACTTCGAACCGCAGACAAATACAAACTGCGCTTATCACGCGCCAATGAGCCAGGTTTTTTACCGGCACAAAGCCATTGGTAAGCCTGCGTTAAATTGGCACCATGACGTCCAAAGCGTTGTGGCCCATAGTAGTTCGGAAAGCCGTTGTTAATAAGGGTTTGTATTCTGTTTTCAAACTCTGCCGCACTCGAATCGAGCATCGACACATCACGTAAAGTAATCACAAATCTATTGGCACTGTGTGCCCCGGTACGAAGCTTTTTTTGATGTCGATGCGCTTCGGCCAATTCAAACGGTGGCGCATCAGGCGAGGCTAACCACTGCGTTAATGGAGTTGCATCCTGCGGTGTTCGAACACTGAACCATTGCGTGGTTACCGCGTGACGATCCTTTAGGCCGGCAGCACCGATGTCTTTTTGCGCAACCTGGTAACAACGTTTTAACGCTTTAATCACATCACCGGTGTTGCGATCTGTTTTCGTCAAACGCAAGTAAAGATGTTCACCGTCACCGGTAAAAGAAAATGGCAGAACTTCGTCCACTTGAAAATCGGCCGGTTGAACTTTAAAACCGGCAGTGAACAGTGGCGGACCATGAGCTGCGCGTACGTCAGGTACGGTTATCCGCGAGGCATTTGCCAGGGCATCCGGTTGGACATCTGCTTGGACATCTGCCTCGGCATCGGGTCGGGCATCAGGTGCTGACAAGGACATTCACTGTGGCGCCACGCGACCGGTGGATGTTCATTATACTTTTATCTTCTACGTGATCAGGCCCCAGAACCATGAACCAGTTTGTTCGTATCAGCGCCGACGACGCTCGCGACCTCATCGATGACCGAGAGGTGGCCATCATCGATATTCGTGACCCCGATAGCTTTGCCGCGGGTCGTATGGAGGGTGCTGCGCATTTAACCAATGAAACAGCGGCAAGCTTCATTGAAGCCACCGCCAAAGATACGCCGGTCGTGGTGTGTTGCTACCACGGAAATTCCAGTCAGAATGCCGCTCAATTCCTCGCCGAACAGGGGTTTTCAGAAGTTTACAGTTTGGACGGCGGCTTCGAGGTGTGGAACGCCAAGTTTCCAGACGATGTGGAATCTGGAGCTATTTAGCCGCGATGAAGTCCTCAACTTTCTTTGGCTGCAGGTGGCCGGCGTGAACACCGGAGATCTCACCCGCCGGGTTAAACAACAGGTAGGTGGGTGTGCCGCGTAATGACTCTTCTGCGACGTTGACCATACTGGTGCTCACCGTGACAAATTCCCCCACGCTATTCGGAAAACGCACATCGCGCGATTCCAGGTATTCCCGCACTTCCTGAACGCGGTCGTGACCATCGATTGAGACGCCAAAAACCGTGATATCGCCGTCTTTGTGCTTATCGTGGAACGCTGAGAACAGTGGCTTATCGATCTCGCAGATATGACAACTGGTGGCCCACAGCATGACCAGTGTCCATTTTCCCTCGCCAATACTCGGGTGAATCGGTGTTGCCTCCCCGTCCACAGTAATCAGATCCGGAAACAACTTCGGCTCACCCGATTCGTCTGCGAATGTGGGCGAAAATGTAAAAGTTGCCATGAGTAGCAAAAAAGTGCTCAGCGTTTGTCTAATCATCACTGTGAAGCCGTAAGAGAGTCAATTAGTGGATCAAGGGCACAAAACGCGCCCATGACAGCGGGTACTTTATAAACATTTGTTATTCTTTCAGTCAGGCATACCGGCCATCCTGTGACCGTCCTATGACAGCAAACTGTGGAATTAGTTTCCAAATGGTGAGATTTCTGTGCCGCCCGCGGTGCGTACACAGCCGTAATTAGCCAGGGCGGCGGCTGAAATAGTCTGTTACCCCACTACTGCCGCTTGCACGGTATAACCACCCGATCTTTTACGTCATATAACTTGCATAGTCTGTACTTAATGAATCGTCTTGCTTTTCACCGCGCCATGCAGCTCGTTATCGTGCTGGGAGGCTGCCTGTTTGCCCATGTGGCAATGGCGGCGCCGGAGCTGCGTGTCTTCGGTGTAGACGAGGAAATCGAGACACAAATTCGGCTGTTTGTTGGCGAGCCCAGCCACGATTCTGATCGCGCGACGCGACGATTTATTGAAGATCTACCTGAGACCACGCAGCGATCGCTGGCCGCCTTGGGTTACTACAGCGCAGAAGTCAAAGCCAACCGTTCAACCTCTCGCGACGGTGACTTCATTGATGTTCGCGTCACCCTGAACGATCCGACGCTGATAAATAGCATTACCGTCTCCATTCAAGGCCCTGCGAAAGATGATCCGGAATTCATGCGCAGCCTGGTCGACATCCCATTGCAAAAAAACGCTGTGTTTGTCTCAACCGACTACGAGGCGGCAAAAGCACAGCTTATCGACGCAGCGCAAGACCTTGGGTATTTTGGATTCGATTTTATTACCAACGAGGTGCGTGTCAGCCGTCGTAACTTAACCGCCGATGTCACCATCGTTGCCAACAGCGGAGAGCGTTACACCTTTGGTGTCATTCGCTACGATCAAACGATCTTTAACGAAGAATTTTTAGAACGTTGGATGCCGTTTCGCGAAGGTGAACCCTACGAGTCGAGTCTTATCGCAGAAGCTGTTCAAAATTTGCAGTCGTCTGGGTACTTTGATTCGGTGCGAGTGCTGCCCCAGCGCGACCCTCGTTACGGCAGAACCGTACCTGTCAGAATTGAACTGGCGAAAAAAGACAACAATTTAATTGGCTTAGGGCTTGGCTACGCAACAGACACCAAACTGCGCACCAAACTCACGTGGGGCCGCCCACTGTTAAATCGCTTTGGGCACTCAGCAGAAGTGCAGTTGGAGTTATCGCGCGTTAGGCAAACGGCGTCGGTTTCCTACACCATCCCACGACGCAACCAACCACTCTTTAACTACTTCGCTATTGAGTACGGATTAAAGAATGAACCCACCGCTGAAAACAAAAGCTTCTTATCAACATTGAGTTTTCAGCGTGTCAGGCGCTTGAGTTCCAGTTGGCAAGAATCGTTGTTTCTGCGTTGGGAACGAGAGCGCTACACCATTGGTGACGAAGACCCGGTCATCACCGACTTATGGTTACCCGGTGTGTCTTGGTCGCGCACGCGCTCCAAAGGCAGTCCGTTTTTACAATGGGGGCAAAGCAGCACCATACAGCTGCTGTACGGCTCGCGAAAACTGTTCTCAACCGTTGATTTGTACAAAACGAAAATAAACTTCAAATACATTCGAGCCGTCAGCGAGCGCAATACGCTAATCACGGCTGCACAGTATGGCGCCATCAGCAGTAACGATTTTGCTCGCGTACCGGTTTCACAACGCTTCTTTGCTGGCGGTGACAACAGCATTCGAGGCTTCAAATATTTAGACGTCTCGCCACGCAACGACGACGGCGTAGCGGTAGGTGGACGCTACTTAGAAGTGCTAAGCCTTGAACACAACTATCGATTTCGCGATCAGTGGAGCTCGGCGGTGTTTATTGATGGCGGGCGCGCGTTCAATAATTTCGATGAACCCTACAGTGTGGGTGCAGGCGTTGGTATTCGCTGGCAATCACCGGTTGGCCCTTTTCGTCTAGACGTTGCCATGCCCGTTAATGAGAATGTCGAAGATCGGCAGGTACGTATTCATTTATCGCTGGGGCCAGATTTATGAGTGCATCCATTCCGCACAGCGATACTGCGCCGGGCGCTGACGCTAACCATCAGCCACCCCAAAAAGCTAAGAAGGTGAAAGCCAAAAAGGTAAAGAAGTCGTGGTGGCGCCGCATTCTAAAAGTGTTTGGCTGGCTGTTATTCATCGTGCTGCTACTGGTGCTATTGATACTTGGCATCGTCTGGTTTTTGGCCGGCACTGATAAAGGGTTTGATTTAGCAGTAAACGAGGCCACCAAGCGAGTTCCCGGGCTCGCCATTGATACTCCGTCGGGTAACTTAAACTCCGGCATCGGGGCGAACGCGGTTACTTTCGCCAACGATACGATCGATGTAAACGTTAACGGCATGGACAGCTCGTGGCGAACGTCATGCTTACTGAATCGCGAATTTTGTTTCGATGACCTGGTAATCGATAAAGTCACCGTGGCCATGCTGCAACCACCCGCCGAGACAAGCAGCGAACCCCGTACCGATGACTTGGTGCTTCCCACGATCGATATCCCGTTGGATGTCAGTATCGATAATGTCTGGATTAAAGAACTGGAGTTTCAGCCGTACGGAGACGTGCCGGCGCAGACGGTTAAAGATATTCGTTTACAGGCGACAAACAACGGCTCGGAAATCCAGTTGAGCCAGCTCTCAGCGGTTTATCAAAATTTTGATGCCGATGTTCAGGGCACCATTACCCTGGAAGATAACTACCCGTTGGACTTGCAGCTCACCACCGCGGCTACCGACGTGTTTGAAGACTACGATGCCAACATCTCACTGAACGCATCGAATTCCTTACAGAACCTGGCACTTGACGGGAATATCACGGGCATCGCTGACGTGACATTCAACGGTGAAATTCAAGCGCTGGACCCGAAGTTACCGGTTGATTTATCGATTGCCTCCAAAGAGGCCGGATGGCCATTGGATAGCATGCAGATTGCGAAGGCGAATGATGTTGCGCTACAAATCCAGGGCAATTTGGATGACTTCAACGTCAACCTAAGTACGGATGTCAGCGGGGAACAAATTCCAGAATCCACCGTGAACATCCGTGCTATTGCTAACCCAAGCCGCGTGTTGGTGCCGGACATCACGGTAAAAACACTGGACGGATTCGCAACAGGAAGTGCTGCAGCTACCCTTGGTGAGCAAATCGCCTGGGTCAGTGAACTCATTATCAAAGACATCAACCCAGAAGGTATTGCACCCGAAGCCAAAGGGCTACTTAACGGGGTGATCCGAGCCGATGGTGGCGTACACCAGGGCAAGTGGATGATGAATCTGAAACAAGCCGAGTTAAGCGGTGAAATTAAAAATATCCCATTTAGCGCAGACGCCGTTTTATCCAAATCCTACGAGGATCAGTGGCGTGTTCAAAGGCTGTTACTCGATAACGGTGAAAACCGAGTTAACGCGCGAGGCGACTACGGTGAAAAACTCGACTTCACCGCGGATGTCAATCTCACTCAATTGCAGAACTTTGTCCCGGGATTAGCGGGCGGGTTCACCGGTAAGGTCAACATCCAGGGCCAGCCGTTAACGCCATCGATTGATCTTCAGTTGCGTTCTGATGTACTGAAGTACAACGAGATTTTGGTCACCGGGTTGCGTCTGGATGCCGATGTGGCAGAAGGTGCGTTAAAACCCAGTGCACTCGATTTAAACGTGGACAAAGTTCAAAGCGGTGAACAACTGTCGCAGAACATATCGCTTGCGCTGGACGGTACCCGACAAGAACACACGATTAAGTTCTTCGCTGATGGCCCACAAGCCACTGCCGTGGACTTAAACGCAGCGGGCGGACTAACCGATACCTTCGACTGGCTAGGCGAACTGCAAACGGCGTTAATCGAATTGCCCGCTCACAATGTAAGCCTGGCTGATAGCTTTGAGCTTGGTTGGGACAATTCAATCAAGAAAGCCCGCATCGGTGCGCATTGTTGGGCAACCGAAGATACTCGGCTGTGTCTTGAAAACGAAGTGTTGGCAGAACCCACAGGTACCGCGAACGTCTCGTTATCACAGTACCCTCTGGCTCGGCTCAACCCCTTTCTGCCGGCAGGTTCTGAACTGCAAGGCAATCTTGAAGCCGGTGCAGTGGTGCAATGGGGAGAATCACACCCAGGCGGTTACGACGCCACCCTGGATGCCACCATTGCTCAGGGAGGCATCAAAGTTGTTGATGACATCTTTGACGAACTGAACTTCACCTACGACACCTTCACGCTAGACGCCAACGCAAACGGTAACGCGGTAGCTGCAAACAGCACACTACGTTCCGACACCTTAGGCAACGCGGACATCAACGTAACGCTAGACCCCACCCAGGAGCAACGCCCTATTGGCGGGGAAATATCGCTGCAAGGGTTCGACATCGCTTTTCTTAAAGCGTTTATGCCGAACTTTGATGAAATCGGCGGTGAGATCAACACCAACGGAACCCTGTCAGGTAGCGTTTCCGACCCACGTTTTGATGGCCTGGTCGTGCTTAACGATCCCGTCGTGCAAGCCGAGTCCTTACCGGTATCGATTGATGGTGGCCGTGTAGATGTTCAGGTTGAAGGCAAACGCGCCCGCATCTCTGGCAATCTTGCCAGCGGCGAAGGTGAAGTGAACGTTTCGGGTAACGCCGATTGGACTCAACTGGACGCGTGGCGAGCCGATGTCATTGTCGCCAGTGACAACCTTAACGTACAGGCTGACCCGCTGGTTCGAAGCTCGGTCGATACCGATATACGCATCGCGCTAAAACCCGGCGATGTCAGAATCAGTGGCGATGTGTCTGTCCCCATGGCGTTTATTGAGGTGGCCGAAGTTGCCCAGGGAGCAACCGCTCTATCCGATGATGTCATCATCATTGAAGACGAAATAGCCGAGTCTGAAGAACAAGCACAAGCGGCTGCCAGCGAAACCAACATCGACGTCAAAATGAACGTATCACTGGGTGACGATGTACGCCTGGAAGCGTTTGGATTGAAAGCCCAACTCGTGGGCGATATGACGGTTGCGGTCAGCCCTCCTCGCCCGCCTGAACTAGGCGGTGAGGTGCGTATTGTGGAAGGTATTTTTAAACAGTACGGGCAAAACTTGACTGTCACCGACGGACAGGTGTTATTTGTGGGGCCCATCGATAACACGCGTTTGGATATGGACGCAGTACGCGAGATCGAAGGCGAAGATCGTGTTGCCGGGCTACGGGTTAGTGGCCCGTTAGCGGAACCTCAGGTCACGCTGTTTACAGACCCCGCCGATAAGTCGCAGGATTCCATACTGTCGTACATTTTGTTGGGGCGAGATATCAACACCGCGTCTGATCAGGAGCAAAATCTGCTGGCCTCCGCCGCATTGGCGCTGACGCTGCGAGGTGGCCGAGGTAAAGCCACAGAATTAGCAGAAGCGTTCGGTATTTCTGAATTCACACTCGATGCCCGCGGACGTGGCGACGACACCGAAGTGGTGGTTAGTGGGCGATTAAATGACAAATTACTGTTACGCTACGGGCGCAGTGTGTTCACGCCAGGCAGTACGTTATATCTGCGATACGATATCACTCGGCAACTGTATCTTGAGGCAGCAGACGGGGTTGAACGCGCCGTCGATTTGTTTTATTCCTTTTCGTTCTAAGCCGAACCAACCAAAGGGCTTCTATGCCACATGACTTGCCCGAACACAGTTGGGTTGATACTGAAGACGGTTTAAGCGTTTTATGTCAGTCCTTAGCCGATGCGCCTTATCTCATACTAGACACCGAATTTCTCAGAGAACGAACGTATCGACCCGAGCTGTGTTTAATCCAGGTTAAGTATCAAGAGGTTTTAGCCTGTATCGACGCCATTGCGATTAAAGACCTCACCCCGTTCTACAACTTGCTGCACGATCGCGGTATTGAAAAAGTCTTTCACGCCGCCTCACAAGATTTAGAAATTTTCTACCTTGAATCTAAAAAGGTTCCCGGCCCTTTGTTCGATACGCAAGTGGCCGCACCTCTGCTCGGGCATCCAGAACAGATCGGTTACGCGAATCTAGTCCAAGAGCGTTTACACATCGAACTCAGTAAATCTCAAACGCGCGCCGATTGGACACGACGCCCGTTGAGTGAATCGCAAGTGGCTTACGCTTTAGATGATGTTATTCATTTAGAAAAGCTCTATCTCACAATGAAAGACGAGCTTGACGAAGCGGGTCGCCTGAGTTGGTTGGACGAGGACTTCAACGCCGCCGAAGATCCTGAAAAATATCTGCAGCCTGCCAAACTGCGCTGGCGTAAGGTCAGAAACATTCAGCGTTATAAAGGGTCAACGCTTTCGATCATTCAAACACTGGCCACGTGGCGAGAGCTCAAAGCCCGCGAAATCAATCAACCCAGAAATTGGTTAATGAAAGACGACGTGTTGTGCACATTGGCGCAGCAGAAACCAGAATCCGTGAAAGACTTAGCGCACATCCGTGGGCTTGATCGAAAAACCAAAGATCGATTTGGCGGGGAATTACTGGAGCAAATCGCCACTGCGAAAAGCCAACCACCAGAACCCTTGCCAGCGTTTGTTAAAAAAACCAAACTCACCCCGCAACGGGCAGCCACGGTCCAACTGCTGAATGCCTGGGTACATCAACGCGCGGGCGATTTGTCCATTGCCGCGACCACCCTCACCCCACAGAAAACACTGGAGAAAATGGTGTGTGGAGACGGGCGTAGTGCGTTGGAGGGTTGGCGGGATCGGTTGATTGGCGATGACCTTGAAGCGCTGCTAGACGGTACCGCCAGCGTTCAAGCGACTCAAAACGGTATTAAGCTCGTCACACATTAACCGCGCGACTGCGTTGCACACGCGCCCCGCTTTCAGTCGTCCGCGTCAACGGGGCTGTGAATAGCGCCACAGAGGTTGCACACCGGTCAATCTTTGTGCAGTCTACGCGCATGACTACTTCAGACTCTGCAGCAGAAACGCTGAACCGCCCGTTATCGAACACCAACATTGTCTCAGCTACGGCCTTGATTACTCCCGATGAGCTGCGCGCTCAGTATCCGCGTTCCGAATTTGCCTCCGCCACGGTTGAAGTCGGACGTGCTGAAGTCGAAGCGATACTAGACCGAAAAGATGATCGTTTACTGGCCGTTGTAGGACCCTGCTCTGTACACGATGTGGCGTCAGCAAAAGAGTACGCCGAGCGGCTGATGACACTTCGAGAAGAGCTCAAAGAGCACATTGCGATTGTTATGCGTGTGTATTTCGAGAAGCCTCGAACCACCGTGGGCTGGAAAGGACTCATTAACGATCCTCATCTGAACGATTCGTTCGACATTGAAACGGGGCTGGGTACTGCGCGGGAACTGTTGGTTTGGCTGGCTGAACTCGGCATGCCAACCGGCACCGAAGCGTTAGACCCGATTAGCCCGCAGTACCTGTCAGATCTTTTCAGTTGGTCAGCCATTGGCGCGCGTACCACCGAAAGTCAGACTCATCGTGAGATGTCTTCGGGTTTGTCCACCGCAGTAGGTTTCAAGAACGGCACCGACGGAAACCTCGCGGTTGCAGTAAATGCGTTGGAATCAGCTGCCAGCGGCCATCAGTTCCTGGGAATTGATACCAAGGGAAAAGTCTCGGTCATGCAAACGCGTGGTAACCCATACGGGCACATCATTTTACGCGGCGGTAAAACGCCTAACTACGATTCTGTGAATGTAGCCATGGCCGAAGCTGCGTTGGAAAAAGCGGGTTTGCCGCCACGGATTATGATCGACTGCTCGCACGGTAACTCCAGTAAAGACCATGAGCGTCAGCCACTGGTCGCGCAAAACGTTGCTGAGCAGCTGGCCAACGGTAACCAATCCATTGTGGGCGTGATGCTGGAATCGCACCTGCACGCGGGTAATCAGAAGTTGGGTGATCGCGCTAATCTGCAGTACGGCGTATCCATTACCGATGCATGCATCAACTGGGAAACCACCGTCACCACCATGCGATCTTTGGCAGACACCCTAGCCGCCCGCTAGGTCACCACCGCATCGCTTCACGGCAACCATCAACACCCAACGCTGCGACGAACCGAGGGTTTGTCGCAGCGACATCTCTCGGTAAGCGCTTAGCCGCGTTTGTTGTCGCACAAGCGATTGTTATCCTTGCCCACCTGATTACCGCCGTGCGCGGTCGCTGGTTCGGTTGTGCACCAAGCAGTACCCAGCGAATCTACTTCTCCAATCATGTAAGCCACGCAGACTTTGTGCTGATCTGGACAACGCTGCCGGAAACTCAACGACGCCGAACCCGACCGGTTGCTGGTGCTG
>JAHDCO010000066.1 GCA_020629835.1 Granulosicoccaceae bacterium | reverse complement strand
GAAACATTCACTTCAACCGAATCCGATTCATCCGCGATGTTGTCGTACTGCTGATTTTCATACAACAGTTCGAAGTCCCCGGAAATTCTCGGGGAAAATCGACGCGAAGCCACGGCAAAAGCCGACAGCGTTAGATTGTCATCGAGGGTTGGATCTACGGTTGAGCCAAGCTCAGTCAATGTTTGGTATTGCTGATCAGCCGCTCTAACACCAGTTTCAAATGCTAATTGCGCCCCACCGTAGCGATAAATCAGCGATGCGCTGTGTTGCTGGAAAACACCAGCGGCTTCAGGCTCTACGCCTTCACCGTCGGCTAATAACGAATTAATGGTTGAGATGTTTTCATCGGTTAAATCGGTGCCAATCGAAAACGATAAATCGGATATGGCGGTGAATTGTCGAGTTACGCGAAACTCGGCATTTGCCCCATTAATGGTTGCTTCATCCACGTCGTAACGGGTAGCCCCAGCAGACGCGAACCAGGTTAACCGGTTACGAGAGCGTTCCCAAAAGGCCGAAGCAGACAAGCGGTTGTTGTCTGAATCCACAGTTTCACCGACATCACTTTCCGGTTCATCCGTGTAGATGTCGTTAATTGAAATTCCGAAGGTGTTCCCACCATCGGTGTCTTGTCGCCAGTCAAAAGACGCGTTGTATAGCTGCGCAAGGTCTCGATCGTCTTCGCTTTGATTGAAATACAAAAGTTCAGCACTGATTTGACTGAAAGAATCGATGTCGAAATTAAACGAAGGCCCAGTAACGAACACATTTCGGCGCACGGTGTTCTCATCATTGTCTAAAGACAAAATGCCATCGCCGGAACGAACAGTTCCGAGTACATCACCGAAATACCAGGAAAACGACGGTGATAGCAATAAGTTAGCAGCGCCGTAGAAATTACTTAATGTTGAGGGTTCTGCATCGCTGTCGCTCAGCAGCCGCCGAGTCTCAATTTCACCCGAGAAGCCACCTTGCAATAAACGACCGCGCTGCTCTCCGTAAACCCCAAGCAGCAAATAACCGAGCTGGCCATCTTCCTCAGTACCGATGTTGCTACCGCCGACGTTATCGGTGGACTCCAGACGCAGCTCCGCCTCTAAACCTAAGTCCAGCGCAAACACAGGAACCACCACCAGCAGACTTGCTGCCAGTGCCGTCAGCGTAAAGTGTCGTGCAATCATCAGTTGTTAGGCTGATCGTTGATGACGATACCGGCTAGCTTTTGCTCATCGATTTCGTCAACTAAGGCATCCAGGGTGCCCGGTGTCACTTTGCCGTACGGCACGACCAACACGGTGTAGTCACACAAATCTGACAGAATTCGTGCATCGGTTGATGAACTTAAGGCTGGGCCGTCTACTACGACATAGCGGTTGTCGTAACGCGATTTGATGTCGTGCATCAGCTGGCGATAGCGCGCAGACGTAAAGTGTTCCGCTGAATTTTCCGGTTGATGCCCCATGGGGATGCATCTCATGCGCGGTATACCGCTGGGGCTAACAATATTTTCTATACCGACTGATGGGTTTTCGAGGTAATCAGAAACCCCCAACGCATGTTGCCTGCCGATAAGCTTTAACAATCGAGGCATGAGTACGCCATTCAGATTAGCGTCCACCAATAACGAGGTTTTCGCTTTATCGAACGCAATGGTCGCAGCCAAATTCGTGGCCACGAAACTACCGCCGCCTTCAGGCACAACCGAACACACCATGACACTGAAATTCTCGCTGGGTGTTAGCGTGTAAAGCTTGGTTCGAAGCTGTCGCATGGCATCAACCAACGATCGATTCGATAAACGCGGGTGCACGATCCCCAGCAGTTCTAATTCACGATCGGTAAACAGGCGCGCCTCTTCCATATTGGCGAGTTCTGCCGCATGGCGATCTGCAAGACTGACCGAGTCTGGCGCAACTTTAAGTTGGTTAGTCCCGTTTGGACGCGTACTGGTGCTGAGTGGCACCATATCGCGCCCTTTCTTTACCGCGCGTCGCTGTCCTTTAGACTGCTTCTGCTCAACGATAGAGCGAACATTAGCTATTTTGGCTCGGTCGGTCATGCCACACCTCCTCCTATCAGGTTGGTCGCTGTGGCGAACTTAATAAGCGCAACAACTACGTACACAACAAATACCGACGCAACGACGGTAATCACCCCTGCCGTGCTGGCCAGGAAAGCTTTGCGTTCCTTTCGACGTTCCATGTGCGGCACAGTAGCGAGTAACGGTAACTCCAGAACCTCTGTGATCGAGGACGCGGTGCGCATTCTGGGATCGAGCTTTAAAAACAAAATCAGGTAGGCAAACGGCAGCAGCATGCTGAGCAACAGACCGCCCACGGCGATATGGATGAATCGCAGACCATCAGGGTTCTGCGGGAAGTTAGCAGGCTCGGCTATGCGGTACAAAACGCCCTGCTTGT
Organism: Granulosicoccaceae bacterium; assembly: GCA_020629835.1. Taxonomy (GTDB): domain Bacteria; phylum Pseudomonadota; class Gammaproteobacteria; order Granulosicoccales; family Granulosicoccaceae; genus Granulosicoccus. The sequence continues at coordinate 15,337 of JAHDCO010000066.1, read as the reverse complement.
CACTACTGACTACCATAGCGATACGGGCGTCGTCCTGCGCCTGAGCCAGCGTGTTGTATTGAATTTTCACTCGTTCGTAGTCTCGGACTAAATCCGTGTACTCCCGCTCTACCTTAGACGTCGTGGCCGAGCGTTCGATTTCCTTGTTCAATAAGACTTGCAGCTGGTTAGCACGAGAACGCAACGAAGCGGCATTCGCTTTGGTTAACGCAAGATCACTACGCAACTGCTGGAATACAGGACTCACAGCATTACCGCCAGCTAAGCCTGTTACCGATCCTGTAGCGGCCTGCTGGGACTGAAACTCCAAATCTTGCAATTGCTGCTTCAACCGAACAATGTCCGGGTAATCATCGGTGTAACTCATGCGCAATGATTCGATCTGCGATTGCAGTTCAAACATACGGTTACGGTACTGCGTCATAACGGCATCCCGAGCGAGCGTGGAGGATTCTGAATCCACTTCACGCTGCAAAGCGCGGCTGCGTTGCTCTGCCTGAGCGGCTTGTAACTGAGTTTGTTCCAGTTCGCGACGAAGCTCGATGACTCGGGTTTCTACGTTGCCTTCAGTCGCTGCGCCTAAGCCGGGGTATTGACTCTTAAACTGTTGAATTCTGGCTTCTGAATCTTCGAGTTTGGCTCGCAGCGTTTCAACCTGATCTACGATGAGTTCAAAATTTTCGGTGGTCTCACGAGTAGACTGACGCATGGCCTTGTCTAAAAACAGATCAGCGTAGAGAGACGTGGTTTTGAACGCGATCTCAGGATCGTGGTGTTCGAACAGAATCTCAATCAGCTGATTGTTGATGTTAAAAACTTCAGTATCACTCTGGATCTCGTTAACCAGCCTTTCGCGCTCGGACAAGCTGGTATTTTCATCCGCGAAACCTACCTCGTCCAGGATGCGATCCATGATGGCAGAATTGAACAATTCCTCTTTAGCGAGATTTGCCTGGTCTGCATCATTACCCGTATCCGTCTCTAGCAGAGACTTAACCGGGCGTTGATCATCGACGTAGATCTGGGCATATGACACGTAGCTCTTCTTCCAGAAGAACGCCATGACCAGAAATATTAACGCGGTGATGGCAAATATCATCACCAGCGTGCCGCGGCGCGACACGATTTCTCGCGCCAGCAGCGGTCTTATTTCATCAAGTGTTATGTTGCTCATAGTCCCTTAGACAAATCGTCGTTTTCGCACTTATCGTTTTTGTTATTCGCAAAAAGCCCTGCCAAATCAAAACCTGCGTTCAGGTACCGAAATTACGTCACCTGGCAACAGCATGTAGTTGGTGTCTAAGATCCCGTCCTGCAGAATGCTTTGCAGAAACACCGGAAACACCCTTGGCTGACCGTCGATCGTACGGTACAGCCGAGCACCTTCAGGCGATGAGAACTCGTTCACGCCACCAGCTTCTAAAACCAAATCGATGACGGTCATTCCATCACGATGTGATATGGATTTAGGTTCGGCGACGCCACCGACTATGCGTACTCTATTCTGAAATTCAGCGCTATTGAGCTCCTCCACAATAATTGACACTTTGGGAGTGCGAATGAACTGCAGCAACTTGGTCTCGGTATCGGCCGAAATCTCAGCTGGCGTGCGGCCTCCAGCCAGTACATCGCCCACCAGAGGCACGGATATGAAGCCATCGGGTCGTACCGGAACGGTGACCGATAAATCCGGATTTTTCCAAACATTGACCGAAACTACGTCTCCGGAGCCTAATCGGTACTCTGGAATATCCGCAGACGTCACCGCCGGTGGCCTGTCTTCGGGGCGTAGTTGTCCGCCCGATCCTGTACAACCTGCTACAGTCCCGAGTAGGACCAAGGCAACGACCGCCTTGTTAAGTGAGATCAACATAGGGTGTGCGCCCCCGCGCAAAAGCCAATTCATTCTCGTAGTCACGTTATCGACTGCCTCACGCTACTAATGAGACAGACTTTGACGAAGCGTTGAATTTGAGGTTGAAATGAGCCCAATTTGAGAAGTTCCGCTAGTTTTGTTACGACGTTCTAGAGCGAAATGAGAAAAGAGGACAGCCTGTGGAAGGCCGGCCGCTATTGTAAAGTGATCCGAAACGGAATTGGAGTACTCGGTGAGTAACATCTTCGAGCGTGATTACCAAATGTTGGAGCTTGACCGTGACGCCGACTGGAAAGAGGCGCGTGAAAGCTACCGACGGCTCGTTAATCGATGGCATCCCGATCGATTTGCGGCGCGCCCGCGCGAAAAACAACACGCTCAAACTCGTTTTATAGAAGTCACGAAGTCTTACAACAATCTTCGAAGTTTTCATCGTGATCACCACCGTCTCCCGTTACAAGACCCTGCATTACGCGATAACGAACAATCCACTGGTACACCGCCAGAGCCGACCGAGAAAAAAGCCGGCAAAAGCCCCGGTTGGCTGAATGACGAAAACGCCTTCGCGACTCAAGCCGATGACACGAAACCCCGCAAACCACGTTACTGGTTATGGGCCATACCGGTGCTCGGCTTAATCGTCACATTTGTTCTGTTTATCCTGCTTGAACAACGCATTGCGGCCGAACAACGTGAGAACGCGATAGAGGTACTTCGTTCCACCGAACCCAGCAAGTTTCTGCCACAGGACTAGCTATTCATTTGGGATGCCAATCTGACATGGCCTACCCATTCAGCCGGTCAATTTTATCGCGCCCCTTTACCAAACAGCACCACCTCTGCAGTTTGTAACAAAATTAGCGTATCCAGAAAGAGCGTGTGGTTTTTGATGTAGTACAGGTCGAATTCCTGCTTTTGCTCAGAATCTTCCGTTGACGCACCGTAGGGATAACTAACCTGTGCCCAGCCTGTGATGCCCGGTTTAACGGCATGCCGCTCGTGGTAAAAGTTGATCTCTTTTGCCAGCTTTTCCACAAATTCAGGGCGTTCTGGCCGCGGGCCAACAAAACTCATATCGCCTCGCAAAACGTTAATAATTTGCGGCAGTTCGTCGATTCGGGTTTTTCGCATGATGCCCCCGACCCGGGTCACTCGTGAGTCGTTCTTGGTCGCCCATTGCGCCACACCGTCTTTCTCCGCATTGGTGGACATGCTGCGGAACTTTAATACACCGAACGGTTTACCCAAGTAGCCAACGCGCGTCTGTTGATAAAACACAGGTGCCTCAAAACCGTCTTCAAGCTTGATGGCAAAAAACGCTAAAACCATAAATGGCCAGGTGATTCCCAGGATGAGCAAACTGGCGGTTATGTCGAAAATCCGCTTTGTTAAATCTTGAAAACCTGAGCGTGCAAAACCTTCTGAATACACCAGCCATTCGGGCCGAAGTAAATCCAACGGCAACTTGCCCTGCTCTCTTTCGAAAAACCCCAGGATATCGATAACATCAATGCCTCTTAATCGGCACTCCAGCAAGGCGTCCATCGGAACGCGGCCGCGGCGCTCATCAACGGCGACAACGATTTCATCCACATCGTTGTTTAAGCAATAGTTAACAATTTGATCTTGTGGAATTTTCTGCAATAGCGCTGTGTCAACTCCGTCTGACACTTCATCCGTTGTGGGTATGTAGCCGACGATTTTGAAGCCGCGTCGGTCCACCCGGCGCCGCAGTCGTTTTGATATTGAACCCGCCCGCTCGCCAGCGCCGAGCACCAGGACTCTAACTTTTAAGATGTCACGATCGACGTAGTAGAAGAATATCGGGCGTATCGTGCCGACCATAAAAAATGCGATCAGCAAGGCTAAACCGAACACGCCGCGGCCGAGATAGAGCTGTGGCACCAGGTAGTACAACAGTGCAAGTACTGCGGCACCGCACATAAAACCGATGACCGAGCGCAGGAATACCCCTAAAACTCCACCCCGGAATCGGCTTTGATACAGGCCCATCGCCATCATAGTCGTTGGCATGACCAGGCCGAATAGTATGGAAGTGACCACAGGCGACTGCACATGCTCAACTTCAGTAAGCGCGACGCCGTTAAAACGAACGTAGACAGCAACGTATACCGCCACAACGCAGATAAAGAACTCTAAAAGCGCCAACAGCAGAAAAGGCACACGTAGGTGAAGCTTAAAAAATTTTAAAGTGCCCACGTGCTCAAAGTTTCCGGGGTTAAAAAATTCGGGAGAGGCATTCTACGGCTTGTAAGTTGCAGAATGACTCCTGTGTTTACGCTTAGCGCCTGGCTTTGATTCAACCTTTACAAAGTTTCACTAACGTGACTTTAAACACGGATTGAGTGATGGCTCAGGCACAACGCGTCAATACACGCTGTCTTATAATGGAAAACGTATATCTAGCGGTGAAATAGCAATTGCCGCGCCCACTTACACTGCTTCGGACCTGTTCATGTTCACACTCACGCAAAACGACGGCCTCGCTATTATCGGTTTAGGCTACGTTGGACTGCCGCTCGCGGTGGAGTTTGGGAAACAACGACAAACTATTGGCTTTGATATTGATGAAGCGCGCATTAAGGAGTTGAATCAGGGACACGATCGCACCCGCGAAGTAGATGCCGATGAACTGGCCGAAGCCAAACATCTGTCATTCACGAGTGAATTATCTGACTTGGCCGACTGCAAAGTATTTATTGTGACGGTGCCCACACCCATCAACAGCCACAAACAACCCGACCTCACCCCATTGGTGAAAGCCAGCGAAGCCATTGGCTCCATATTAAAAAAGGGCGCTGTTGTTATTTATGAGAGCACGGTCTATCCCGGCGCTACCGAAGAAGTGTGTGTGCCAATACTTGAACGCGTCTCTGGCCTTACCTTTAAACAAGACTTCCACGCAGGCTACAGCCCGGAGCGCATTAACCCGGGCGACAAAGAGCACCGCGTTGCCAACATCATGAAAGTGACGTCCGGCTCGTCTCCAGACGTCGCCGAAGCGGTTGATGCACTGTATCGCAGCATCATCACCGCGGGTACGCACTTAGCGAGCAGTATCAAAGTGGCAGAAGCTGCAAAAGTGATAGAAAACACCCAGCGTGACGTCAACATCGCATTGATTAATGAGCTGGCGCTGATTTTTGATCGATTGGATATCGATACCTTGGAAGTATTGGAAGCCGCAGGCACGAAATGGAATTTCTTAAACTTCCGCCCCGGCCTGGTAGGTGGACATTGCATCAGCGTTGATCCCTACTACCTCACTCATAAAGCCCAGGAAATTGGCTATCACCCACAAGTGATCTTGTCGGGACGGCAAATCAATGACGGCATGGGAAGCTATGTGGCGGAACAAGTGATCAAAATGTTGACGCGCCGCAAACGGCATGTGGTTGATTCGAATATTTTGGTGATGGGCCTCGCGTTTAAAGAAAACTGCCCTGACCTGAGAAACACCCGAGTGATTGACATCATTAATGAGTTAAAGAACTACCACGCTAACGTGGATGTTCATGACCCCTGGGTGGATGCTGAAGAAGCTCAACATGAATACGGCTTAACACTCACAGAAGAATTAAAGAACGACCACTACGATGCCATCATATTGGCTGTTGGACACTCACAGTATTTATCTATGGGTGCTGAAGCTATTCGAGCGCTGGGTCATGATGGTCACGTACTTTATGACATCAAAAGTTTACTGCCCAAAGACGCCGTTGACTCCAGGCTATAACGCACCCAACAACCACTTTATTTAAGAATTCAAAGCGAAGCTCATGAAAATTCTTGTTACCGGAACAGCCGGGTTTATCGGATCCACACTCGCATTGCGTTTACTGGAGCGTGGTGATGAAGTCATCGGGATCGATAACGTAAACGATTACTACGACCCTACGTTAAAAGAAGCCCGATTAGCACGAGTCAAAGCGCATTCCGGTTTTACCGAAGTACGTGGCGACATCGAAGATAAACAGCTTGTTGCCGATACGTTTTCTCAATACAAACCCAATCGGGTGGTTAACCTGGCTGCGCAGGCCGGTGTTCGCTACTCGTTGGAAAATCCCTACGCGTACATTGATGCGAACGTCCTGGGTTATTTGAATATCCTTGAAGGGTGTCGGTACAACGACGTTGAACATTTGGTGTACGCATCTACCAGTTCGGTTTATGGTTCACACACCAATATGCCATTTTCTGTGCATGAGTCTGTCGATCATCCTGTCAGCCTCTACGCCGCCACAAAGAAATCCAACGAACTGATGGCTCACACCTACAGTCATCTGTTCAACATCCCCACGACAGGTTTGCGTTTCTTTACCGTTTACGGACCGTGGGGACGCCCGGACATGGCGCTGTTCTTATTCACCAAAAGCATTCTGGCTGGTGAGCCAATTAACGTGTTCAATCACGGCAAGCACAAACGGGACTTTACTTACGTCGATGACATTGTCGAAGGTGTTATTCGCACGTTGGACAACGTTGCAACCGGCAACCCGGATTGGGATTCGGACAAGCCGGATCCTGCGAGTAGCGCCGCCCCGTTCCGCGTCTATAACATTGGCAATAACAAACCCGTAGATCTGGAGCACTACATTCACGTCCTTGAAGAATGCTTAGGTAAAAAGGCTGAGAAGAACCTGTTACCACTGCAAGCCGGTGATGTGCCTGACACTTATGCCGATGTCTCCGACCTGGTTCGCGATGTTGACTACAAACCCGATACCAGTGTGGAAGATGGTATCGCCAACTTCGTGGCCTGGTACCGCGATTACTACAAGGTGTAGATGGCGACCTCGTCGGTTACCAACCACTGGCCCAACCTGTCTGCAAGTACTTTTCGATAAATAATCAGGGCTGGTCTATCCAGCCCTTTGCTTTATACAAGCGATAGCCAATACGCTCGTGCAGATAGGTTCTGAATTTAGCAATAGCTGTCGTTTGAGGTGCAATTGCGTACCAGGGCACCGGCTTCACAGCTACGTAGTCGACTGGGATGGCGCACGGGCTAAGCCCTTGAGTTTCGAATACACCCATTGCTCTTGGCATATGCAAAGCGGACGTTACTAAGCGAAAGCGTTGGCCAAGATCTTTCGCCTCCAGCAATTCAGCGACGTTCAGTGCATTTTCGTAGGTGTTACGAGAAACCGAGTCGAGCAAAATACGCTCGCTGTTAACCCCACGTTGCAGTAAGTACTCACGCATCATCTCAGCCTCTGTGATGGTAGCCACTCCAGCGCCTGCGGTAATGACCATCGCTCGCGGATAAGCCACAGCCAAATCGGCGGTTCGAGCTATCCGAATATGGCTGGAGAAATACAAATACTCGGTTTGATTCGCCGTCGTTGCGGCCCGGTTTAGGCCAGCACCCAACACCACAATTGGCGAACTAGCTTCACAACTACCATCAGCGGCGTAGCGCATCTCCCAGGCATCAACTTGAGGGTTCACGATCAGAGGCGCTGAAAACGTTAAAACACAAAGTAACCATAGTCCTGCCGCCAGCCAGCGCCAGGCGGCTAGCCACCTTCGCTTTGCTTTGCTGCGACCTGGCAGCACGCAGCCGATCAGTAACGGTAATGAGGCAACCGCCAGCAAAAACAATGGATCGGTGCCCCAATCACGCAACAGACTATTTATAATGCTAGAGCTCATTACTATTAAATTTATTAATAAAGACGCCGTAACTCATGGCCAACCCCGACAGCGGAAATATCAACCTATTGCGTCAGCTGCGCGCATTCTGCCATGCAGCCCAAACAGGCAGCGTGTCAAAAGCAGCGGAACGGCTTCAGCTCAGCCAACCTTCTGTGTCCTTGCAAATTCAGGCCCTGGAAAAACATCTCGGTACGGTCCTGTTTGAACGAAGTGGCCCTCGCATCCGGCTGACACCTGCGGGGGATCTGCTGCTGGAGATGGCCCACCCGTTGGTGGACGGCTTTAATCGCTTGACCGATACCTTTGCGGCACGCCTGGGCACGGTGCAGCACGGCCCACTGGACATAGCATCTGGCGAAGCCACGTTACTGTATTTACTGCCAGAGGCAGTCCAGGAATTCAGTTCGCAGTTTCCGCAAATTGACCTGAAGCTGCATAACGTCACAGGGCAAGACGGCATGGCCAAACTTAGGGCTGACGAAGTGGATTTCGCGGTAGGTTCGATGCTGGAAGTGCCTGATGACGTGGTCTATCACCCTATTTTCGACTTCAAGCCGTCGTTGATTACCTGTAAGGGCCACCCACTGGAGAAGAAGCAGCATATTCAGCTTGAAGATCTAACGCCCTACGGTTTGATCTTGCCACCGCGTCACTTAAGCACCTGGAGTCAAGTGGATTTGGTGTTCCAACAACACGGCGTTCCATACAACGTTGTGCTGGAAGTCGGCGGCTGGGAAGTCATCAAACAGTACGTGGAACAGGGTTTAGGTATCAGTATCGTAACCAGTGTGTGCTTGCGAGGCTTTGAAAATTTGGCGGTCAGGGACATGAGCGACTACTTCCCCACACGCAGCTATGGAGTGGTCATGCGGCGCGGAAAATTTCTGTCACCTCAAGCAAAACACTTCTTACAATTACTCGACGAAAACTTCTTCGCCCGCCAGACCGAACCACCACCTGCACGTCAGGGGCGCCAGCATACCGAAGGCGGCCTGATTACCCATTTATAAAACGACATGACCGTTTCTGTTCAACATCCCATCACGCACGACCCTGCTCAAACTGACGTCATCGTTGGTATGTCTGGCGGCGTGGATTCGTCAGTGGCTGCTGCTCGACTGGTTTCACTAGGCTATCGCGTATCTGGCATCTTCATGCAGAACTGGGAAGATGACGACGAGCAATGCACGGCTCGGCAAGATTATCGAGATGCGCGGGCAGTCGCCGATGCCCTGCGTATTGACTTGCAAACGGTGAATTTTGCCGAAGATTATTGGCAACGTGTGTTTACCCATTTTCTTGCGGAATACAAAGCCGGGCGTACGCCCAATCCGGACATCTTGTGCAATCGAGAAATTAAATTTAAGGCATTTTTAGATCATGCCACTGCATTGGGTGCCGATTTCATCGCCACCGGCCATTACGCACGTGTGGGACGTGGCGTCAGCGGTGCCAGCTTACTTCGAGGCCTGGACAGCAACAAAGATCAGAGCTATTTCCTGTCCGCAATCGGTCACCAACAGATTGCTAAAACGCTGTTCCCGGTTGGTGAGATGGATAAAAGTGAAGTACGTGAACAAGCAAAACAAGCCGCCATGCATGTCCATGCAAAAAAAGACAGCACCGGTATCTGTTTTATCGGGGAGCGCAAATTTAACGCGTTTCTATCCGAATATGTACCCGCTCAACCCGGACCCATGGTGGACGACACCGGTCAACGCATCGGCGAACACAAGGGTTTAATGTTTCACACCCTCGGACAACGTCAAGGTTTAGGTATCGGAGGTCGCGATGGCGCGAGCGAAGAGCCCTGGTATGTCTTGGAAAAAGACGTGGCAAACAATACCCTTATGGTTGGCCAGGGTCACAACCACCCTCGTTTATTACGAAGTGATTGCCAGGTACACGATGTGCACTGGATACAAGGTGTGCCTCCTGACACCAAGTACGGCCCGCTGAGTGTAAAAGTACGTTACCGCCAGGCCGACGTCGCCTGTGGAGTATCATTTATGTCCGACGGCAGGCTCACGGTAAGTTTTGCCGAGCCAATTCGAGCGGTTACCCCTGGGCAAGCCCTGGTGCTGTATCAAGGGCAGGAATGTTTGGGTGGCGGGGTAATCAGTGATTTTGAACATTAGTGCGCATACAACGTCACTACTACGAACACAATACTTTTAAAGACATGTCTGCGATCAAATCAACAAGCAACCAAGCTCTGGCGCTAGCCGGCGTATTTCAGGCGGTGCAAATTTGTAAGTCACTCGCGACAACCGGTCGTTGTGACGAAGAAGATCTCGAACCCACATTGCAGTCCATACTGACCCTGGAAGCGGATAACGTCCTGGATGCCTATGGCGGTTCGGTAAGCGGTATGCGGCGCGGCTTGCGCGTTATGAAAAACCAGTTTGGTGGTTTAGATGAGGCGCGCGATCTGGACTTGGCTCGGTATACCTTATCGCTGATTCAGTTGGGCAGTAACGTCATGAATGACGACTCAACCGTCAAACAGTTACGTGCAGGTATCAGCGAAGCACGCGAGCTAGACTTCCCAATCACCGACCCGGTCATGGTGAATAAACTGGCGGACTTATACCGCACGCGTATTAGTCATCTATCTCCGCGCATTATGGTGAGCGGAGATCCGGGCTTTTTGAATGAAGAAAAAACCGCTGCCACCATACGGGCTGCGCTGCTCGGCGGGCTCAGATCGGTGGTGCTCTGGCGTCAGTGCGGTGGTACCCGACCAAAACTGGTGTTATCTCGCGCAGGCTATGTGCGTGCGGCTAACGAATGGCTTCGTGCATAGCGCTTAAAAAAGTAGCGCAAAAAAAGGGCGCGATCAATTCGCGCCCTTTTCGGTTTGCATAGCGAGTTGCTGGCTACGCCGACATTTGCACAGTCAGTGGAATGTCCTTGAACTTAGCTTCCACATCATCCGCGGCATCCTGGAATGACTCAATTTCGTTGAAGTTCAGGTAACGATATACCTTGGCACTCATTGAATCCAGGTCTTTGACGTAACTCATATACTCTTCAACCGTTGGTATCTTGCCCACTAACGCGGCCACTGCCGCCAGTTCTGCTGATGAAAGATACACGTTTGCATCTTTACCCAAGCGGTTTGGAAAGTTACGCGTTGAAGTAGAAACTACCGTTGCGCCCGGCTTAACGCGCGCCTGGTTACCCATACACAGTGAGCAGCCTGGAACTTCCAATCGAGCGCCTGCAGCACCAAACGTATTGTAGTAACCCTCTTCTTTCAGCTGATGCTCATCCATACGTGTGGGTGGAGCAATCCACAACACCGTATCTACGTACTCGCCCGATTGCTTGATGAGTTCACCCGCGGCACGGTAGTGGCCGATATTCGTCATGCAGGACCCAATGAACACTTCATCAACCGTGTCACCGGCGACTTCCGACAGTGGCTTAACATCATCCGGGTCATTCGGGCAGGCGAGCAGCGGCTCTTTGATTTCATTGAGATCGATCTCAATGGTTTCAAAGTATTCTGCATTATCGTCAGCTTCCAACAACTCAGGGTTCTCTAACCAGGCTTCCATTTCGCGAGCGCGACGTTCCAGGGTTTTCGCATCGGTATAACCCTGATCAATCATCCAACGCAGCAACGTGATGTTAGAGGTGATGTACTCCTTGAGCGCATCAGGATTTAACTTAATGGTGCAACCGCCTGCGGAACGCTCCGCCGACGCATCAGCCAATTCGAACGCTTGCTCCAGCTTAAGATCGTCTAAACCTTCAATCTCTAAACATCGACCGGAGAAGACGTTCTTCTTACCTTTTTTCTCAACGGTGAGCAGACCACGCTTCAGCGCTGCATAAGGAATAGCGTTCACCAAATCGCGCAACGTAATACCCGGTTGCATTTCACCGGTGAAACGAACCAGTACGGACTCCGGCATGTTTAACGGCATAACGCCTGTGGTGGCTGCGAACGCAACAAGACCTGAACCGGCTGGAAATGAAATACCCATCGGGAAACGTGTGTGTGAATCACCACCGGTACCCACCGTGTCGGGGAGTAACATACGGTTCAACCATGAGTGAATGATTCCATCGCCCGGTCGTAGCGATACGCCGCCACGGGTTGTCATGAAGTCAGGCAATGTGTGTTGCGTATCGACATCAACCGGCTTTGGATAAGCCGCGGTGTGACAGAACGATTGCATAACCAGGTCTGCAGAAAAACCCAGGCAAGCAAGGTCTTTCAACTCATCGCGTGTCATAGGACCCGTCGTATCTTGTGAACCAACCGTTGTCATGTGAGGTTCGCAATACTGCCCGGGGCGAACTCCTTCCACACCACACGCCTTACCAACCATTTTCTGAGCAAGCGTAAAGCCTGCGTTGCTGTCGTCGGAGGATGCAGGACGTTTAAAGACATCAGTGACCGGTAAATCCAACGCCTTACGTGCACGATCGGTTAAGCCGCGACCAATGATCAATGGAATACGTCCACCTGCGCGAACTTCATCAAGTAATACATCCGAACTGAGTTCGAATGTTGAGATGACTTCATCACTGCCTTCGCGTGTAATTTTGCCTTCGTATGGATAGATATCGATGACGTCACCGGTTGAGAGGCTGTCGACGTCGCATTCAATCGGCAAGGCGCCCGCATCTTCCATGGTGTTATAAAAGATAGGCGCTATCTTGGTTCCTAATACGTAACCGCCGTCGCGCTTATTCGGTACGCCCGGGATATCGTTACCCATGGCCCATAACACTGAATTAGTCGCAGATTTTCGAGATGAACCAGTACCTACCACGTCACCGACATAAGCGACTGGATGTCCTTTTTCTTTTAACTTCTCAATGTCTCCCAACGGGTCATCAGAAACACCTTCACGCGGAAACTTAAGCATGGCTTTGCAGTGCAAAGGAATATCCGGTCGAGACCATGCGTCCATACCAGGCGATAAATCATCGGTATTGGTTTCGCCTGGCACTTTAAATACTGTGACCGTAATTTTCTCAGCTACGGCATCCTTCTCAGTGAACCAGGTAGCGTCCGCCCAGTTTTGCATCACCTGCTTAGCGGCTGCATTTCCACCGTCTGCTAATTCCTGAACATCATGAAAGGCGTTGAACATCAGTAATGTGCCTGACAAACCAGCTATTGCCGCATCCGCTGTTTCACTGTCACTCAAGGCTTTGATCATGGGCGCTATGTTGTATCCACCCAGCATCATGCCCAGGATTTCTACCGCGCGAACTTTGCTGATGATTGGGCTAGACGCTTCGCCACTTGCAACGTCGGCAAGAAAGGCGGCTTTTACGTAAGCGGCGTCGTCGACACCGGGAGGGACGCGTTCGGTCAGAAGGTCCATGAGAAAGTCTTCTTCCCCCGCTGGCGGCGCTTTGAGCAGCTCGACCAATCCAGCCGTTGCCTCAGCATCCAGCGGCTTTGGCACAAGGCCCTCTGCCGCTCGTTCGCTAACGTGTTGTCGGTAAGCTTCTAACATGGTTTCTCCATCTGGTTACTAAGGTTGGTGCTGGGGTTGGTTCTGTTCGTCATGTACTAAGCCGTAAGGTTTGTGTCCTGGAACAGATTTGCGCGCAGTAACTCAAGTTCATCTCGGCAACTGGCCGCTTTTTCAAACTCAAGATTACGAGCCGCTTCGTACATTTGCTTTTCGAGCTGTTTGATCTTCTTGGCCGCTTGCGCTGCCGATAAATTTTCCACCGGTGACGCTTTGGATTTTTGCTTGTCCTTACCGCGAGCCTTCTTGCCAGGTCGTGCCGAGGTACCTGCTTCCATCACATCGGCCACAGGTTTCACAATGCCGGTAGGCGTTATGCCGTGCGCTTCGTTAAATTCGGTTTGCAAGGCACGACGACGTTCGGTTTCGTCTATGGCTTTCTGCATAGAGACCGTCACCTTATCCCCATACAGTATGGCCTTTCCCTTCAAATTTCGAGCCGCTCGACCGATGGTTTGAATAAGGGAGCGTTCTCCGCGCAGAAATCCCTCTTTATCGGCATCGAGAATGGCAACTAAACTGACTTCGGGCATATCCAGGCCTTCGCGCAGCAGGTTTATGCCCACCACAACGTCAAACACACCCAGGCGCAAGTCTCTGATGATTTCGCTGCGCTCAACGGTGTCGACATCAGAATGCAGGTACCTCACCTTCACGTCATGGTCGGACAGGTAATCCGTTAAATCCTCTGACATGCGTTTGGTTAAGGTCGTGATGAGTACGCGTTCGTTTAACGCCACACGGTCATTGATTTCGGACAGTACATCGTCCACCTGTGTACGTACGGGCCTAACCTCAACGACGGGGTCGAGTAAGCCGGTGGGACGTACCACAAGTTCCACAGTTTGATCGGTGTGTTTGATTTCATGATCGCCCGGGGTTGCTGATACATAAACCGTTTGTGGCGCCAGCATTTCAAATTCGTGAAAATTAAGCGGGCGGTTATCCAGTGCGGACGGCAGGCGAAAGCCAAAATTAACCAGGTTTTCTTTGCGCGACCGATCGCCTTTGTACATTGCACCCAGCTGCGGCACCGTGACGTGGCTTTCGTCGATAAACAATAAGCTGTCTTCAGGCAGGTAATCGAACAAGCACGGAGGCGGCTCGCCCGGCTCACGCCCTGATAGGTAACGTGAGTAGTTTTCTATACCCGAGCAGTAACCCAGTTCATTGATCATTTCTATATCAAACTGAGTGCGCTCCTGCAGTCGCTGCGCTTCAACCAGCTTGCCCGCTTCGCGCAGCTGTTCCAGGCGTTCCCGCAATTCCTCTTTGATGTCATCCACGGCCGCGAGCAGCTTATCGCGCGGTGTCACGTAGTGTGTTTTCGGATAAATCGTTAAGCGAGGCACTTTACGAAAGATCTCGCCGGTTAATGGATCAAATTGACTTAACGATTCAATTTCATCATCGAACAATTCAATTCGTATAGCCTCTCGATCGGAGTCGGCTGGGTGCACGTCAATGATTTCACCACGAACACGGTAAGTACCGCGTTTGAGTTCCATGTCGTTCCGCGTGTACTGCAGCTCAGCCAAACGTCGTAATAATTTGCGTTGATCAATCAACTCGTTGCGCGATAAGTGCAAAACCATTTGATGGTATTGCTGCGGGTCACCCAGTCCGTAAATGGATGAAACCGTGGCAACAATAATGACGTCAGGCCGTTCGAACAGCGCCTTCGTGGCCGATAAACGCATTTGCTCAATGTGCTCGTTAATCGAGCTGTCTTTTTCTATGAACAAGTCTGAGGCGGGTACATAAGCCTCGGGTTGGTAATAATCGTAGTAAGAGACGAAGTATTCCACCGCATTGTTGGGGAAGAACTCTTTGAACTCTCCGTAGAGCTGCGCCGCGAGTGTTTTGTTGGGAGCCAAAACAATGGCCGGCCGTTGGTGATTTTGGACCACATTGGCGATGGTGAAGGTTTTGCCACTGCCCGTTACGCCGAGTAAGGTCTGGTATGCCAAACCATCGCCAATGCCCGTGGTGAGCTTTTCAATGGCCTCCGGCTGGTGCCCTGCGGGCGCGTAGCGGGTTTGGAGGTCAAAGGCTTTACTCATGAAGCACGTAAACGGTGCGTGACGGATCACTGTGGCGCGTATTTTACACCACGCTTGCTGGCACACCTGCGAATGGTTGGAAAAAACGCTTGGGATGGTTGACCACACCCCATTAACCCACTATTATTGGCGGCTGAGTTCCCCGATAGCTCAGTTGGTAGAGCAAATGACTGTTAATCATTGGGTCGGCGGTTCAAGTCCGTCTCGGGGAGCCA
>JAHDCO010000010.1 GCA_020629835.1 Granulosicoccaceae bacterium | reverse complement strand
GGTTACCTACGGCAGTACTCACGGACACAGAAGACCTATGAAAAAACACAACGTTAAACGGCTCGGCCTGGCAGCTGCCCTGCTAGCCGTTGCTCTCCCCTCGCAAGCAGTGGTCACAGATGACCTGCTTACCAACAGCCAAGAAACCTCACCCTGGCAAGACTGTCTAGGTTCAGACCTGGTTTCAGAAACCAATGGCTCGTTTAACCCCAACTCCATTGAAGGCGATGGCTGTGCGTATCGCGAAACGCCCGCTGAAGAGAACACTGCCTACACGTTTAGTTGCGGTGTTTTCTCAGCCAAGTACGCAAGTATCACCTTGGCGTTTCAAAACGACAATGGCGAAACACTTGCCACTGAAACCACCGACATTTATGACGAAAGTCTCGGTGCGGCTTATTCGGTGACGCTTACCAGTCCTCCGGGCACGACCAGCGCAGCTGTGGGTATTTACGGCTATCACAACTCAGGATTTCACGGCTGTACCTTGCTGCTTGACCAACCAGACCCTGGTCCAGTTGATGGCTCTATCGGCGGCCTGTCCTGGTTTGACGGTAACGACAGCGCCACTAATGATCCGGACGAAGGCGGTATTGAAGGCACGCCGGTATTTCTCTACTCCGATAACGCTGTTGTGGCAGAAGCGTTAACTGATGAAGACGGTAACTACTACTTCGGTGGCCTGGACCTCGGGCAGTGCTACACCGTGCGTTTTGAATCCCCCGATCCAACGCTTGAACTCACCGCGCAAGGTGCAGATAGCCTGGCAAACGCTGAAGGATTTACTTCAGAGATGTGTTTAGACGCTACAACACCAAACGTTGTGGATGTTAATGCAGGTTTTGTTGCCGTTCCACCGGTTGTCCCACCTCAGGACTACGCCGTCTGCGGCACGACCTTCTTACAAGCTGATGGCAACCTTGGTGGCCTGGCTGACATCCCTGTTGTCTTGAAAAACACAGACACGGACGAGCAATTTGCCATGACGTCTGATCAAGACGGTAACTTCGCCTTCGGTAACCTGGGTGCAGGCAACTACCAGCTCATGTTCGAAGGCCCAAGTGGCTATGAATTTGTAACAGCGGGTGCACCTCTGACGGCTACAGGCAGTTATGCCGGTGAAAACGGTTCCAGCCCCGTATTTGCCATTCCAGCAGACGCCAACGGTGGCGAGCAAGACGCTTGTTCACTGCAATATGCAAACGCTGTTATTGAAGCAACACCCGTGGCTGTTGAACCTACCGTAGCAAACGATGACGAAACCACTCAAACGGTTGGTGTCGGCTTTTCACTGGACATTTATTCCAACGATGAGCCATGCGATGGCGTTGCTGTAAACCTCGACATCCTCGGCCACAACGTGCCAGGTAACGTGTCTTACGATACACAAACCGGTGAACTGATCGTCTCGGATACCACAGCGGCAGGCACATACTCGGTCGAGTACGGCTTACGCGGAACCTGTGGTTCGTATGACACAGCAACAGTCACTATCGAATTGGTAGATCCAGTACCACCGGTTGCTAACGCACCGGACGCGCCTAAGTACTGCCGATCATCGGTTGGTAAAACCGATGGTACCGAAGATGGTGTACACGTTGACTTGATCTTCAAAGACGGTGAGTCTGCTGAGACTCTGTTACCTCAATATAACTTCTATGATGAAAACGGCAACCTGGTTTACACCGGTTTGACCTCAGAAGCGGGCATTCGCTCGTGGGGTATTTTCTTCAGAAAGCGCGAGCACGGTGTTGAAGTTAAGGATATTTTCAGTGTTCGTTCAGTACGCGACGGCGTTGAATCAGAACCTACCGAATGTGTAAGAGCGGCGGTTACGCCAATCGCACTTGACACCGATGCAAGCGGCAAAGTAGATCGCATCCACGGTGTCTTCTCGTTCGATATGAACGGCGACGGAACAGACGAGCAATTAGGCGAATGGTTTAGCCCAACTGACGGCATCTTAATCAGCCGTGATTTTGGTGACACCATTACCGGTCTGAACTTATTCGGTAACGCTGGTGGCATCTTCAGCGATGGTTTTGCCAAGCTAAGCACACTGGACATCAACAACGACGATGTGGTGAGCGGTAGCGAAATGGCCAACTTAGCCATTTGGCAGGATAAAAACAGCAACACGCAAGTGGATGCTGGTGAAATCTCAACCTTGGCATCACACGCCATTACCTCCCTGCCCGTCACTCACTATGGTTACGCCGCTCGTGCGCAACTCGAGAACGGTAAGACCATGATCATGCGTGACCTTTGGTTCCCCATGATTCCCGTTCAACAGGCGGCACGCTAAGCGCCCCGTTACCTAATTAAGAGTGAAATAATGACTATGAAACACATGAAATCTAAGCACCGCTCTTTGGTTGGTGCGCTACTGGTCAGCATGGCCCTGGTTGGTTGTGGTGGTAGCAGCGGCGATGGTTCTATGCAGTCCGGTACCGCATCTGTTGATGTAACCGGTGCCAGCATCGTTACATCAGCCACCAAAACGTTTGGCGGTACAGACCAACGTGACGGCGGTTTTGAATTCCCGGAGATCACCATGATGAACGGCGAAGTTCATATGGCTATCCCTGCGGGCTCAACACCTAAGTTCGCTGCAAGGCGAACGGTGGGATCGGGCAACGGACAAATCATCGGTTTCGGTGACCCGGTCATCCTGAAATACGACATGTTCAAGTGGAGTACCGGTGAACTGGTGGAATCTTCGGCTGAGTTTGCAGAGTCTCACACCATTCTCGCAGGCAATCCAGACAACTACCCTGTCCCCGATTATTTGGCTAAGTCATTTTTAGGTCGAAAGAACGGTGATACCGTGCAGGTTGTGTTGCCTGCGGGAAGCGATGATTTACCGATCTACCTCGATCCAAACGATGCGTATATCGTTCTAGTCGAAGTGCTGTAATGACAAGCTAAGTCACTTTAGTTAAGTGCATAAACAAAGAACCCGGCTTCAGAGCCGGGTTTTTTTTCGCCTATTCAAACAATACGACCGTGGGGAAACGGAAACACCGCTGGGTTTTCATCAGCCATGTTTTCCGCTCGAACAGGCTCACCATAATATGATTCGATGGGTATCACTCCTGCCCAATGCTGCAGGTCGATATCATCTTCATCATCAATGGGGTCACCGGTTCTGATCTTCACGGAAAAGTCATCCAGCGGCATTTTGATTAAGACGGTACCTTTTAACTCTTTGGGTAAATGCGGGCGGTAATCAGGCAAGCTGCCAGGAATGAGCTTGTCGGTGAACGCATCCAACAACTCAGGTTTTTCTTCAGTATTAACCGCTTCGCCACAACCAAACACCACCGCACTTCGGTAGTTGAACGAGCAGTGCATGGCGGATCGTGCTTTAACCAATCCATCCACACGACAAACCGACACACACACCTTATCCCCCTGCGTTAACGCCATGTACATACGGCTTTTGGGATGCCCGTGTAAGTACAAATCGTCTTCAATACGAGCAACAGACGTCGGTATGGACTGCGGCCAACCGTCGTGTACAAAACTCACATGCCCAATGAGGCAGGCATCAAGCACCGAATACAAGGCTTGTCGATCATACGCAGCTCGATTGGGAGACTGCCGGACGCGACGCTTATCACCTTTGGCAGGAACGGCTGTTTCATTCATGGCGTTTCTTCAGCTCAGTAGCGGGGGTATTGTGTTCATGATGATGTCACGCTATGGTTCCTTCAAATAGGTACATTAATGGCAATTTAAAGGAACCATAAATGCCTGGCTCAGAAACCTCTACACCTGCACAGCGACCGCCAGCGCGCTCAGAAGTAGGCCGAGCACGTGACGTCCAAACCGCTAGCGGTTTACCAGCTGAAGTTTTAGCTGAACTTAGACCTACGGCTGATAATGCGCTGCCGAAAGTTCGACAACTCTATCTTGCGTTATATCGATTAATCGAACGGGGTGATCTGGCGTACGACACTCGACTACCAGCCAGCCGGGTGTTAGCTCAGCAATTGGGGCTTGGGCGCAACACCGTCATCCAGGTTTTTGAGCAACTCGTGGCCGAAGGTTTACTCACGTCTAACGGCAGAAATGGCACACGGGTTATAAGGCAAGTGATACCAAAACCTGCCAAATCGCAAGTAAAGAGACCGCTGTCTCAACGCAGTCAGCAACTCAGAGGGCAAGGCTCATCGTTCATAGAGTTAGCGCCCGGTGAACCCGACAGCGCATTATTCCCTCATGAACTTTGGAGAAAAGCAGCCAGTAAAGCGGCCAGGCAATCCAGAGGTGTATTGGGTTATCAAGCACAAGCCTTGCAATCAACCCGAGAAGCCATCGCGCGGTATCTAGCAAACTATCGTTCTTTGCAGGTTGATCCAGAACAAATCATCGTTACCGCCAGCACCCGACAAAGCCTGACTTTGGCCGCCAGTTTATTTACCGATGTGGGTGATATTGCCTGGATGGAGTGCCCGGGTTACGTCGGTGCGGTAGAGGCTTTTAATCAACTCGGTCTGCAGGTTGTCGCACACAAAGTGGATGCCAACGGAATTCAGGTTCCAACTGATGCGGAACTGGCACCGTCGCTTATTTACGTCACACCCTGCTTTCAATATCCGTATGGAGTAACCCTTGCAGCAGAACGGCGTGAGGCCCTATTAAACTTATCTCAGCGGTATGGTTCTGTTATTTTTGAAGATGACTACGACAGTGAATTCAGAAACAGTACACAACCACGCCCAGCGCTCGCGATCGATACCCAGGGTGCAACGGTATTAAACGCAGGTACCTTTTCAAAACTGGTGTTTCCCGCCATTCGCGTTGCGTGGTTGGTAGTTCCCCCGGGTTTGGCGGAACCTGCAAACCGCGTACTGAAAGCCATCGGCGGTGGCAACAATACGGTCGCTCAATTAACCGTTACCGAATTACTGAATAACGGTGCCATAGCCCTGCATTTAAATCGGGCTAAGCAAGTCTATGCGCAGCGTCGACAGGCGTTTATCGAAGCCATGAGCGATTGCCCCTGGGTACTGCCATCATTTACAGAAACCGGCAGCCTGAGTGTGGTTCTGAACTTGAGCACATCGGTAAACATCAACGCCTTACAAACTGCGCTTGATCAACAGATGCTGGGTGCCATACCGCTGGAGCGACTGACCTGGACACTAAAAAAACCAACGCGTTGCAATGCTCTGGTGGCGGGTTTGGGTAACGTAAACACCTTGTCCATACCCGATGCTGTACGACGACTTAATCGAGCCTTTGAACAGGCGCAGGCGGCTGATTCAAATCATCATTAAGCTGCTGAATACTCTCGTGCAAGTGTGACCACATAGATTCAACCTCAGCAGAGCTGACGTGCAGCCTGAAGGTGGATGCCTGAACCCGATACACAATCACTTCATACCCAAACAATTGTCGAACACAGGAGCGAGAGGGTTCTTCCAGGAATATTTCCGTTCCGCGTTGCAACACCTTTAGCGCATCACGGCCACTGATGTCTAAAACACGAAATGCACAGCTCATGTCTGAATAAGCTTCCTTCGTATCGGCGT
The DNA here is from genome assembly GCA_020629835.1 of Granulosicoccaceae bacterium. GTDB lineage: Bacteria > Pseudomonadota > Gammaproteobacteria > Granulosicoccales > Granulosicoccaceae > Granulosicoccus. The sequence goes on along the minus strand of JAHDCO010000010.1, from coordinate 72,344 downwards.
TCCATCCATCAGCTCGGGGCTCGCCGTTTACACACAACACACGATCACGCCTTAAGCACACGCGATATTGAGATTGATCGTTTATCTCAGGCCACGACACGGTATCTGCCTGTGCCAGCACAGTCACGCCAGACACGATGGCCTGTCGTTGCAGATGAACCGGCGCTATGTGTACATGGGCTGCTTGCAATGGCAAGATCGACTCTGGATGTGACCAGAGTGGTGGTGACCAACGCTGAGTATCGTCACGCACGTAACCGCTCTCCTGGTTTATCGTAAAAACAAGGTTCGGTGATCGTCGCTGCGCATTGCTCGCCCAAATGCCAAACATCAACGCGTTGCCCCAGCCGACTTGCGCCCGATTCTATCCACGCTAGCGCGATAGGTTTTGACAACGTAGGGCTGAAATAACTACTACTGACAATACCGATGGATCGGGGCCTTTGTGTTGTCGCATCTACCGTTATCACATGGGCGCCAGTGGCTATCAGCGGATCCCCTTCAGGCACCACTAAACCCACCCATTGACGACGGTTTGAATCGTTTGCCGCTGCGGTGAACAGACTTCGATCGCCTACGTACGCATTCTTTTTCGTTAGCCGTGGAGCACTGAAACCAATGTCCTGAGGCTGGGTATATCCATCGGTGTCTTTGCCAACAATAATGAAGCCTTTTTCAGCTCGCATGACAGACATGGCCTCCAGCCCTATAGGACCCCCGCCAAACCCTTTAGCCGCTTCAATTATGGTTTTCCATACACTCTGCGCTTTGCTTGTGGGAAGTGAAATCTCAAAACTTCGCTCACCACAAAAGCTTACAGTAGCCACTCGCAACTCAGCGTTGTTATAGTTTAGTAATTGCAGGCGCATCGGGGCACCGGACGTAGCATCCGTATTGATCCCAAAGTTACATGCCGATAGGACGTCAACCGCCTGTGGCCCCGCGACCGTGATGGTTGCCCACTGCGCGGTGGCGTTATGGATAAATATTTCGTCCGCGTTATGCCCGTCCTGCCGCCAGGATTCCAGTAGCCGATCAACACCGGCAACATGGCTTGATGAACAGGAAATGATAAAGCGTTCATCGGTTACACAACTGACCACTGCATCGTCGAACACGGTGCCGCCTTCAGTAAGCATAAAGCCATACCGGCAATGCATCGGTTTTAAGTTGTCCATGCGGTTGTAAAACATAAACTGCATAAACGCTCGGGCGTCAGGGCCGAGCACTTCAATCTTACCCAATGGAGAGGCGTCCAGTATGCCCACGGAGCGTCGGGTCATAAGTACTTCGTGTTCAATGCGCGCGTCTGCATCCCCTCTTCCGTACCAGCCAGGACGTAACCACCCACCGTATTCACAAAGGGCTGCGTTTGATGCACGATGTTGGTTTTCCAACACCAAGCGCTTGGGTGCATGGTGATGTCGTCTTCCATGCTGACCACCAAAAGCTACCAGTGGCAACGGCACGAACGGTGGCCGGTAAGTCGTGGTACCCACATCCGGCAGGCACGCTTTTCTTTGTTCAGCGATTGCTGCAAGACCAACCATGTTGCCGCTTTTACCTTGATCAATCGCCATACCTAACGTGGTGTAACGTTTAACGTGCTCCACCGAACGGTAGTTTTCTTGAACGGCAACGTCCACATCCTGAACCGTCACATCGTGCTGTAAATCAATCCACTGACTGCCGCGCTCACGCGGCTGAGCTACAGGCAGAACCGTTGGCGAGCTCCCATCAATCGGATGCCGATCACGCCCCAGCAGATGGTCCTTAGCGTCTTCCAGTGCGATCTCCAGATCGAAGTAGCCGGCTGCAGCACCCACAACGGACCAACCCTCTGGCGCAGTTTTCGTATTCGGGATAAACGCGTTAAGGTCGTCAGACCAACTCAGTTTGCCACCGGCATGACTCCAAAGATGCACACTGGGTGTCAACCCGCCATTGACCCATAGCGCATCCATCCAGTCGCGACCGTTCGAAGAACGGATGTATTTGAGTTTACGCCTACCTACAGCTTTCAGCTGATCATCCAGCGTGTTAAGTAGTACAGCCTCAATGCCATATTCTGCTAAGCGGCGTTGCACATCGGCCGTTGGGTAAACGCTTGCTAAACCGACACACCTCCCGGGTTTAACGCCGTACTGAATCAAATAATCTAAACCCGCCGATAACGATTGAATGCCGGGTAAGTCGTTGTTGGAAAATGGTAGTGAACGTTCTAACGCGCCCGTGGCCAGCACCGTGCGCTTAGTACGAAGCCGAGTTAACGTCGGTGCGTCGCCGAGTTTTGGTTGCGTAACCAATCCCACCAAACCATGATCAAACGCGCCGAACGCAACGGTGTGATTGAGCAATCGACCACCAGCCTCAGCAAACGCTGCTTCCTCGGCACACGTCCACGCTCGCGGTGTCATTCCCTCTATTTGACTGTGATGATAATCCGTACCACCCAGGCTGGATCGGTCGTTTACCAACACAACGCAGTGACCGGCTTCTGCAGCAAGTCTTGCTGTGCGCACACCCACAGGACCTGCACCCACAACCAGCATATCGCAGGCATCATGCAGCTGATCGCTCACCGCCTCGTGCATAGACTGCGAAGTAACAGCGCCTAACCCCGCCATACGCCGAATCACCGGTTCGTACCAATGCCAGTCGGGCCACATAAACGTTTTGTAGTAGAACCCCGTTCCCAGCCATCGCTTCAGTGGAGACAACACCGCTTTAACATCAAACGAAGCGGACGGAAACGCATTGACCGCTTTAACCTGCATGCCGTGTTCAAGGTGTGTTTGAGTGGCCAGGCAATTCGGGTAAGTCACCCCGTGGTGATGCACAGTAACCACGGCATTGGGTTCTTCGTGCCATGAGCCCCAAACGCCTCGGGGCCTGTGTACCTTGAAACTACGCCCAACAATACGAACACCATTGGCAAGTAGTGCTGAGGCAATCGTATCGCCTTCGTAACCGCAGTAAGGACGACCGTCGAACGTAAAGCTAATCCTCGCCTCGGGTATTATCTGTACGCGCTCGGCACGCTGCAGTCGGTGACTGTTCATTCAGCTTCAGTCCGCAAAGCGATGGCTTTTTCTACCGCTAAGCTCGATCGGTTACGCCTCAAGATAAACACTTCACGACAGCTTAGATGCATCCAAACCTCATCGACTACACCTTCGGTATTCGTCTTACCGTAAAGATAATCCGCCCACGTATTGTCATCGATAGGTTGAGTGGTATCCGGGCGTGTTTTACCGGCTTCGGCGAGGTAATGAAACTCGCGCTCATCGCGCAATCCACAAAATGGGCAAGGAAAACGTTGCATGATTTTAGTGAGGTATTCCTGAAGCGGCACCTTCGTCGATTAAACGTCCGGTAGTAAAACGCGTTAAGTCAAACGGAGCGCTTATGGTGTGGTGTGCATCCTGTGCGATGCAGTGCGCCAGTAAGTAGCCTCCTGCCGGAATGGCTTTAAACCCTCCGGTTCCCCAACCACAGTTTAGGTAGAACCCTGGAATTTCCGTCGGCCCGATAATGGGCGAACTGTCGGGCGTTACGTCCACAACGCCTGCCCACTGGCGCAGTACCTTAACGCGCGATAAGATCGGTGCCATATCAATAAGTCCGCTGAGCACGGTTTCCTGTGTTGGCAAATTTCCGCGCTGCGCATACGACGGTATGCGATCAATTCCACCACCAATTACCAAACCGCCCTTATCCGATTGCGAAAAATACGTGCCTAATGCCGGGGATAACGCAACCGTGTCCATGATCGGTTTCAATGGCTCACTGACAAACGCTTGCAGTGCATACGATTGAATAGGCAGTTGCAATCCTGCTTTGTTTGCCAGCAACGAAGAGTGTCCCGACACCGCAGCCGCTATGTGTGGTGCGCGTAGCGTGCCTTGATTGGTTTCAACTCCCACGCAGCGGCCGCCTTCAAACACAAGTTCCGAAACCTCACATTGCTGGATGATGTCAACACCCAGAGCATCAGCCGCGCGTGCATACCCCCAGGCCACCGCATCGTGACGGGCCGTTCCGGCTCTGGCCTGCCAAATGGCACCGTGTATCGGATAGCGTGCACTGGCATCGAAATTTAATATCGGCGCGTACTTTTTTACAGCCGGTGTATCGAGTAATTCAGCATCAACACCATTGAGTTGCATCGCGTTGGTGAAACGTGCGCCCATTTCCATGTCGGGCACCGAATGGCATAACGTCAGCACGCCTCGCTGGGAGAACATGACGTTGTAATTTAGCTCCCGCGATAAGTCCTCATACAAAGTGACGGACAAATCGTACAGCGCACTGCTTTCTGGGTAGTAGTAATTAGAACGGATGGTCGTGGTGTTGCGGCCGGTATTGCCACCGCCGAGCCAGCCTTTTTCAAGCACCGCCACGTTGGTGACACCATGTTTTTTGGCCAGGTAATACGCCGTTGCCAGACCATGACCACCGCCGCCAATAATGATGACGTCGTATTGACTCTTCGGTTTTGGTGAGCGCCACGCCTGCCCCCAGCCGCGTTGGCTACGCAGTCCTTCTCGAAAAATTGACCAGGCAGAGTATGGTGACCTCATGGGATGGGCAGTATGGCTCAAGCTGACAAGCTTGGGGCACATGAACAGGCGTTAATGAACGCACCTGCGCTGGGAACTATTGACTACCCTACGGCACTAAGCGCTGATATGCGCACTGAGCCTAAAATCGGTCCAGTTCGTAAGAATCGTTAATACACCCCATAACCCCAGCATTGGAACCTTCTATGAGTATCCTTCGAAAAATCACTCTTGCCACTGCGTTGATTGGTACAACGCTCACTGCACAGGCGGTTGATCTTACTAAAGTGCCAGCAGGCGCTTACGCCGTTGACCCCACTCACGCCTATGTGAACTTTCAGTACACCCACCTGGGCCTGTCCCGCCCTATGTTGGCCTTTGACGACTTCACCATCGACATGGAGCTCGATAACGAAAACGTGGCCAATTCCAAGATCATGGTAAATATCGACCCAAAGAGCATCCAGGCTGGGTCAGATATCTGGAAGTCGCACTTAACCGGTGGTGATTTCTTCGATGTGGGCACCCACCCGGAAATCACTTTCTCATCCACCAGCATCGAACAAACCGGCGAAGACACCTTGGCCGTTGTTGGCGATTTGACTATCAAAGGCACCACTGCACCGGTTACGCTGGATGTAACCCTGCATGCCGCCATGAATCATCCGATGAGCGGTAAGCCGGTAATCGGTTTTTCTGCCACCGGCCAACTCATGCGATCAGCGTTTGGCTTAGGAAAATTTGCACCCAACGTCAGTGATGAAGTGGACCTCATTATCTCGGCAGAGGTTATGCAGTAAATAAACAACCCACGGCTGTTAAATCCCAGGCGCGCGCTGCGCGTCTGGGGACAACACAAACCCACATAAAAACCGACCGCTGTAGCAATGACTTATACCCACGTAGCCGTGCTCATTCATTGGCTGACAGCCATCACCATCATTGCGTTGTTAGGCGTCGGTAAATTCATGGTGAGTTTGGATGAAGCCGATACCTTACGCTTCACCCTTACTCAATCGCACAAAACCTTCGGCATTTTAGTCCTTGCATTATCGGTGCTGCGAGTTGCCTGGCGCTTATCCCACAAAGCCCCACCACACCCCGCGAATGCACCCACTTGGGAAAAACGCGCTGCCTCGCTTTCGCACTTAGCGTTCTATGGGTTGATTTTTTTCTTACCGCTATCGGGTTGGGCGATGGTTTCGGTATCGAGTTTAAACATTGATACCTTGTTATTTAACCAAATCGAAGTACCCCACCTGCCACTGATGGAATGGTTGAACATCACCGACAGGGCCACCCAGGATGCATGGGAGCACCGCTTCCATCAGGCGCACAATGTATCCGGGGGCATACTGATCGCATTGATTGTCCTGCACATCAGCGCTGCCTTAAAACATCATTACATCGACAAGGATGATGTACTGACACGCATGAAGCCGCGTTATAAAGAACCGGCTTTTATCGCCTGGGTTGTCGGTAGCCTACTCGTTGCTGCCGGCAGTGCGTTTGCATTGAATCAATACAGTCAAAGTCAACAGCCGGTGTTAGTCGCAGGAAACAGTTCGGTATCCCTGCTTGCCGTCGTCTCTGGTGAAGACACCGAAATTCAACTGCCCGAGTCGCAAATTGATGCCAACATTCAATTGGATGATCCAACCGCCAGTGCGTTGAGTGCTTCGGTTACCACAGGTTCTGCCACCAGCGATAACTTTCAAGTTGCTGGGTCCTTACCCGATGCGGAATGGTTTGATTCAGCGAATTTTCCCACCGCAACGTTTGAAGCCAGCGCCTTTGCTGCAGGGCCTGAACCGGGCAGTTTGTCAGTGGATGGCGTGCTCACCATCAAGGGCCAGCCGCACGATGTGAGCTTTGTATTGGCCGTTACCGAAGCCACTGCGGATTCTCCCGCACGCGCACGTACGACATTTCCCGTAGACCGTTTTGAACTTGGCCTAGGTGAGCAATCGCAGCCCAATACCGACTACGTCGATTCAACAGTCCTAATCCGGGTTGAATTTGAGTTATCTGCCGACGGATAACGTTCGGCTGGTACCATTGCGGTGATCCAGTTTTGAATTTAAGGAGCACCTGTGCCGATCACAAAGATTCTGGTTGCGAACCGATCTGAAATCGCTATCCGAATTTTCCGAGCTGCTAACGAACTTGGCCTGAAAACCGTCGCGGTGTGGGCAGCGGAAGACAAGCTGGCTCTGCATCGCTTTAAGGCTGACGAAGCCTATCAAATCGGCGCCGGCCCCCACCTTGAGAAAGATCTGGGTCCGATTGAATCGTACTTATCCATTGATGAAATATTGCGCGTAGCCAAACAGTCTGGCGCCGACGCCATCCATCCAGGGTACGGCCTGTTATCCGAAAGCCCGGAATTTGTCGACGCCTGTGACGAAGCGGGTATTACGTTCATTGGCCCGCGCGCAGACACCATGCGCTCCTTAGGCAACAAAGTGGCGGCTCGCAATCTCGCGGTGTCGGCCGGTGTCCCGGTTGTACCTGCCACAGACCCGCTGCCTGAAGACATGGCCACCATTAAGAAAATGGCCGCTGAGGTGGGTTATCCCATCATGCTCAAAGCGTCATGGGGTGGCGGTGGTCGGGGTATGCGGGTCATCCGCACCGAGGCCGACCTGGACACCGAAGTGGAAGAAGCCCGCCGGGAAGCACGAGCGGCTTTTGGTAAAGATGAAATCTATCTTGAAAAACTTGTTGAACGCGCTCGGCACGTGGAAGCGCAAATTTTAGGCGACCGACACGGCAACGTTGTGCACCTGTTCGAACGCGATTGCACCGTGCAACGCCGTAATCAGAAAATAGTTGAACGCGCACCGGCACCCTATCTGTCGGAAGCCAAGCGTGCCGAGATTGCCGAGTACGCATTAAAAATCGGCCGAAGCACCGATTACGTGGGCGCGGGTACTATCGAATTTTTGATGAACATGGAAACCGAGGATTTTTACTTTATTGAAGTGAACCCGCGGGTACAGGTTGAACACACAGTGACTGAAGAAGTCACCGGCATCGATATCATCAAAGCGCAAATTCATTTAATTGAAGGTCATCCGATCGGCTCACCTGAGTCCGGCGTTCCCGCGCAGGAAGATATAGAACTGAATGGCCATGCCATGCAGTGCCGAATCACCACAGAAGACCCTGAACAGAACTTTGTTCCAGATTACGGTCGCATCACGGCGTATCGCGGTGCTGCCGGGTTCGGTATCCGACTCGATGGCGGTACCGCGTATTCGGGTGCGGTAATCAATCGATTCTACGATCCGCTACTGGAAAAAGTCACGGCATGGGCACCCACACCGGATGAAGCGATAAAGCGCATGGATCGTGCGCTGCGAGAATTTCGAATTCGTGGGGTAGCGACGAACTTAACGTTCTTAGAAAACGTAATCGGACACCCAAGCTTTCTTGATAACAGCTACACCACAAAGTTTATCGACACCACGCCAGAACTCTTCGATCAGGTAAAGCGCAAAGATCGCGCAACCAAACTATTAACTTACATCGCAGATGTCTCTGTTAATGGTCACCCTGATGTGCGCGACCGCGCTAAACCCAGAGCCGGTAGTGGGCGCCCCAAAGCACCCTACTTTGGCACACCCATTCAAGACGGTACAAAACAACGTTTAGATGCCGATGGGCCCGAAGCGTTTTCTAAGTGGTTACGCGACAAGAAAGAAGTGATGTTTACCGACACCACGATGCGCGACGCACCACAGTCGTTGTTAGCCACCCGCATGCGAACCTATGACATCACGCACGTGGCCGAAAGTTATGCGCGATCACTGCCGAATCTACTGTCTTTAGAGTGCTGGGGTGGTGCCACATTTGACGTCAGCATGCGCTTTTTAACCGAAGATCCGTGGGAACGGTTGGCCATGATTCGTGAGCGTGCGCCAAACATCTTGTTGCAATGCTTAATCCGCGGGGCCAATGGCGTGGGTTACACAAACTACCCGGACAACGTCGTGCAGTACTTCGTTAAACAGGCAGCCGCAGGTGGTGTGGATTTATTCCGCGTATTCGATTGCTTTAACTGGGTGGATAACATGCGTGTATCCATGGACGCGGTTATTGCTGAGGATAAGCTGTGCGAAGCCGCTATTTGCTACACCGGCGACATGATGGATCCGAAGCAGAAACAGTACACGCTGGATTACTATCTCAAGTTAGCCGAGCAATTGGATGCTGCAGGCGCACACATCATTGCCATCAAAGACATGGGCGGGCTCATGAAACCCAACGCCGCCCGAGAACTGTTTCCAGCGATGCGTGAAGCGACCTCACTTCCGATTCACTATCACACGCACGATACGTCAGGCATCAGTGCAGCTACGGTCCTTGCTGCAATCGATTCGGGTGTTGATGCGGTTGACGCCGCAATGGATGCCTTTTCCGGCACAACGTCACAACCAAGCCTGGGCTCGTTAGTAGCAGCACTTCAAGGCCATGAGCGCGATCCCAACATCAACCTAGATGCTGTGCAACGCATTTCGTTGTACTGGGAGGCGGTTCGCGAACAGTACGCCGCGTTCGAAAGCGATCTGAAGAGCCCGGCGTCGGAAGTGTACTTACACGAAATGCCCGGCGGTCAGTTCACAAACCTCAAAGAGCAAGCCAGATCCTTGGGCCTTGCTTCTCGATGGCATGAAGTTGCTAGAGCGTACCGGGACGTTAACGATTTACTCGGTGATATCGTCAAAGTCACGCCGTCATCGAAAGTTGTGGGCGATATGGCGTTAATGATGGTCAGTCAGGATCTCACCATCGAAGACGTAGGCGACCCAAACAAGGAAATCGCCTTCCCGGATTCTGTGGTGGCGCTGATGAAGAACGAACTCAGCCAGGTGCCGAACGGTTGGCCGGAAGAGTTGCAAGCGAAAGTTCTGAAAGGTGAAAAAGCGTTTACCGGTCGTGCCAGTGCCGAGATGGAACCCACTGATTTAGACGCTACAAGGGCTCAGTTGGCTGAAGAAATTGCGCGTGACGTTACCGACCAGGATCTGGCTGCGTACCTGATGTACCCAAAGGTCTTCACGGAATTTCAAAACGCTCAGGAAAACTACGGACCCACCAGCGTGCTGCCAACCGGTGTGTACTATTACGGTGTGAATGTAGGTGATGAGATCCTGGTTGAAATCGAACAAGGTAAAACGCTGGTTATTCGCTGCGTGGCACGCGGTGAAACCAACGATAAAGGCCTTGTGCGTGTGTTCTTTGAACTCAATGGACAACCTCGCTCAATTCAAGTGCCTGACCGCATTCACGGTGCCGAAGGCTTCGCTGCACGACCAAAAGCCGATGCTGATGATCCATTGCAAGTCGGCGCACCCATGCCGGGTGTGGTGTCTACGGTGAACGTGGTGAAAGGTCAAAGCGTCGCTGCCGGGGACGTGCTGCTGTCGATCGAAGCGATGAAAATGGAAACCGCTATTTACGCCGATGCCGACGGCACTGTGGATGAATTGCTGGTTAGCACCGGTGATCAAATTGATGCAAAGGATTTGATGGTCCGGCTATCCGCGGGCTAAAGAGCGCTATCTAAACGGTGTTACGCGCTACGCATTGAGCGCGTAACACCGTACGTCGGCAGACGTAATCACTGTCAAGGTGCTATCTTCGATCAGTTGCCAATTATCGGCGTTCGTATGCAACGGTTCTGATGCCAATGTGGTGTTCCCTTCACCGGCTCGGCTGATATACAACGTCGGGCTCTTAGCATCAGACGAATAACGTAACGCATAGAGCTGTTGGCCGTTGCTCATCAACGCAGCAATTCGGGTGGGTTTCCTGGTTTTACCGACGTGCTTTATGAGTTGAGTTACGGTTTCTGCACAAGCGCATAACGGGTCGGCCTCTAAACCGTTTGCAATAAGCATCAGGAAAAGTAATTCTGAATCGGTATTACCGGATCTGCGCGCATAGAGCGCGTCCGGCAATGTGTTTTCAAGCGTTCGCTTATGTTTGGCAAAATCACCAATTTGTCCGTTGTGTATAAAGCTCCAACGCCCGTAGGTGAAAGGATGGCAATTACTGCGAGACACTTCACCATAAGTTGATGCCCGAACGTGCGCCATAAACAGTGGGGATTGAATCATGGCCGTTAAGCTCGGTAAGTTGCTGTCGGACCACGCCGGCTGCACATCTTTATACACACCCACTTTTCCGCGTTCGTCGTACCAGGCAAAACCAAATCCGTCACCGTTCACCGCTAATTTAGCCTCATTGGCATGCAGACTTTGGGTAACTAAGGAATGCGCTGGTTTAACAATGACATCTTCCAGTACGGTGCTGTGACCAAGCCACGCGGCTAAGCGACACACCTTAGTCGTCCTGTATGGAGGATCGCGCCTGTAGCTGCTCATGCAGCTGCGCGATTTTGTCTCTGGCTGTATGCGAACACAGCGCTGGAATTAAGCCGTGCAAGAGCGCTGCACACATCAGCATAAAAAATCCACCGGCGAATCTAAAAGCCGCTCGTTGGTGTTGGAAGTAACTTTCCCCTATCGCCTGTGGGTGGGCCGTAAATAACGTAGTAAAGCCTTTTTTGTATATCGAAGAGGCTTGGGTTAATGCGTGCTTCATGGTGCAGAGTCATGGTGTGAGTAGGCTCACATGGTGCCTTTTCTGCGTTGAGATATTTCACCAAATCGCACAGTTTATGGCTCATTTATTGGTATAAAATCCCATAAATGAGCCTTATTTCTGACAAAAAGAACCGCATCATTCTGGATGCGCTGCAAAAAGACGCCACACTCAGCGTCGATGAGCTGGCCGAGCGGGTGTCCTTATCCAGAAACGCCTGTTGGCGACGCGTCAAAACACTGGAAGAATCCGGTGTCATTAAGGCCAAAGTCGCCTTACTGGACGCTGAGCAGCTTGGCTTATCGTTAATTGCCTTGATGTTGATTCGCACTAACCAGCATGAATCACAATGGCTCGCAGCTTTTAAAGACACGGTTTTAAACTTGCCCGAAATCGTAACCGCGTGGCGTATGAGCGGTGATCTCGACTATGTGTTGCAGGTACGTGTTGAGTCCGTTAAAGGCTATGACACCTTCTATCAAAAGCTCATTACTCACGTACCCATGAGCGATGTGTCGGCCAGTTTCGTTCTGGAAGAAATTAAAAATACGACCGAGCTGCCGATTAGCTAGATCAACTGATCTGTTAAAACTGATGTTCTGAAGAACGGACTGAGCGCTCTTATCGAGTTTTTGATTACTGCTGAGTGCCCCTTTGCGGCCGTAGCATAATACGATAATTACTGTCTAACTAATGGTTAGAAAAGGCCAGCACTCCATCTGCTATGTACTGTACGGACAGGGCTGCCAGAAGGACCCCGAGCAGCCTCGTGACCACTAATTTCGCCGTGTTGCTGATGTACTTATCCAGCAACTCAGCAGCCACGAGAATCACAGCCGTTAGTATCATCAGCACAGCAATAACCGCAACTAGGGCAAAAGTAGCACTCCATTCGTTGCCGGCATTATCTGCCGAGAGCTGTGAGGAGAGTAATATAGTCGCGGAGATTGTACCTGGCCCTGCGAGCAACGGAATAGCCAATGGAAATACCGCTATATTCGCAGCGTGGTCTGAAACAGAAGTAGTAGTTTCTTCTCTTCTTTCCTGACGCTGACCGTAAATCATCTCAAAGGCAGTAACAAACAAAAGGAGCCCCCCTGCAATACGAAAGGCATCAATCGTAATCCCGACAGCATCAAGAATCGCTGTCCCTGTAATCGCGAATAAGGTGAGTACTGCGAATGAAATAAATGAACCCTTAATAGCAACCGATCGCCTCGTAGATGCAGAAAGTCCAGCAGTCAATGCTAGAAAGAGAGGTGCATTACCGACAGGGTCTGCTGTGACAAAAAGCGTTATAAACGCATTGATTAAGCTATCTAAGGCTGGCAAAAGTTACTAACTCCTCAAATTAATTAATACGGGCTTTATTGGATTAAACATTTGTCCCAACCTTGAGATAAACGTCTGCTTATGGCCGAAAGCGACCAAATAGTTTTAACGTAATCCGATACTGTCTCTAAGATGCAATGTCTACAACTAGATACTTTAGTCCTATAACCAGCCAGTCGATACAGCATTCGCCCACCCCTGCCGATTTGCTTTTTGCGCCAACGCAGCCATTTCGGTTGCATCGTAACGGACATGATGTATTTGCGCGCTCCATTGCCCTTTTTGACTCTGGAGTAACGCAAAACTTGCATCAGGATTACCAGTTTGCATCACATGGTAAACCGGGTTCACATCATCGTAGGCCGGGCAACCTACACTACCCGGATTAACTAATAGGCGGCCGTCCTTTAACCGGCAGATTCTGGATAGGTGCGTGTGTGCACAAAGTAAAAGCGCGGCATCAACACCCTCGCCGCACTGCTCTATATGCGATTGACTGGCCATACTGACCGTGCCGTCATCAGCCACCGTCTCCATCCAGTAGGTGCTGTCACACTGGGGCGTGGCATGACACAAAAACACATCATCAAACTGACCCGTTGCCGGCAACAAGCTTAACCATTTCTTGTGTTCTGGCTCCAACTGTTGGTAGGCCCATTGATCTGACGCGTGCATATCATCGGGTGACTGCTCAATCAGGTATCGATCGTGGTTGCCTAGAATGCTGACCATCTCACGTGACATTAATCGTTCAGCCGTACCCTTTGCATCCAATGGGCCGCTGAAGTGATCACCCAGATTAACGATAAGATCAACACCTAACTGATCTATCGCATGTAAAGCCGCGTCTAATGCGGCACGGTTGCCGTGTACATCACCAATCGCTGCCATTCGCATAACGTGTTAGTCCCCGGCTAAAAGTCGAATCCCTAAGCCACCAAGCACCACCGCAGCAAAGCGATCCAGGGTGCTTTTCGCTGATAGATACGCTCGACTTAGTCTTTGTGTATTCATGCAAACTGCGAGCAGCGCGTAAAAAATCACCTCCACAACAAAATGGTTTGCAACAACCGCTAAGTTGTCCTGCCAGCGCATGTTTGAAGGAAAAATCACAACCAGTACCGCCGCTGCAAACAGCACCGATTTAGGATTAAGCGCATTAATCAAAAGCCCTTGTAAAAACCGATGCGACGAATCCTTCTGTGTTGATTCAACTGACTGGGTAGCGCCGGTCCACAAAGTCCAGGCAACGTACAGCAGATACAAAGCACCCACGAGTTTGATGACGCCGTAAGCCCAAGGAAACATCGCGAACACGGCGTCCAGACCCAATAAAGCCATGAGTGTCCACAGTGACGCCATGGTGGCAAGTCCCAAGCCCACAGCCATACCGGCTTGTCTGCCCGCACTCACTGAAGTCTGCAGGGCCACCAGTAAGGCTGGCCCCGGGCTCGCCACAGCGGCAAGTAGCGCAACGTTAAACGCGATAAACGCTTCAAACATGTTTGAGCCTCTGGTGGTCGTTAGCTATGCGAAGTGTAAAGATAATCTTAAAGGCGGTAACAGAAGCGAATGTTATATCGACGCCAAACGGTTAAGTGTTCTGGACATCTCTTCACTCAACCCAGTTGCAGACACCTTTCCATCTGTATCAATGAATAACGCTTCAATTTCTTCACTCATCAACCGCTCGCCGTTATCAACCAATTGCTCCCCCGCCTTTGTTAAGGTCGCTAGGCTTTGCCGCGCATCACGTTCGCCTTTCTCTGTTTTTACGTAGCCAATTTTTTCAAGAGGTTTCAGGGCACGTGTGATCGCCGACGGTGTTAAGCGCACCGCTGCCGCTAAATCCACACGCGTGGCGGCACCGTTGTGGTTTTCTTTCAACTGACGAAGCAATCGGTATTCGGTAAAGCTCACACCAAGCACATTAGACAGTACTCGGTTTAAGCGCGACTCGATACCCGATGCGGCAGCTAACAGGGTCCAGACAAATTGTGTGTCTTCATTACTCATGCTTGCATGATACTTGATTACTCACGTATTGCGCAATCATTAGAGATGCAACACGCTGTCAACAATGCCGCCACTACACCGCCATTTGCGATGTGCCACAAAAAGTGGGTGCCCGTCGATATTTGCTCACACAGCATCAAATCAACCGTCCGGAATACCAACGCAGCTAAAAAGAGGCCCAGCGCAACCAGCAGTGCGTATCTCGCGTCCCGACCGCTCAACATCGCATACAGGGCGAAGGCAAACAACAACAAGGCCGCCGGCAGGTACTGAATAGAACCATTCCATGCCGCGGCTTCCGCACCCAAAGGCGTTGCACTAATCCAGTGGCTGAAAATCGAAAAGAAAATAACCAATGCGGCAATCAGCATGCCCACGATCCGCAGCGTCTTACCTCGATGCCGGTCACTCCAATGCCACACCAGCAACACGGCACAGCTTGCGGTGAATAGCCAAATGGGCAAAACATCCACCCATTGGGTCAGTAACGACGGCGCGATATGAAACAGTGCCGAGCCCACTCCAATAGCAGCGGCTAAACCACACAGTGCGTAAGTACTTATCGATACGCTGCAGCGTCTTGCAAGGTACAACCCCCAGCACGCAGCCAGAAAGAAACTGACATTACTTATCGCGTTTAAGGGTTCGGCCCAGAAACCACTGTGGTGCCTTTCGCAATACAAATCGATGGCGATCAGCCAGTCGCCCATAAACACGCCTGAATTGACAATGAGAACCGGCTTGAGTGTGCCCGCCGCGCCCCGATGCGTCAACGCGACGCGTCATCGCAGGGCGTTAATTTAACAACCGGCCGATCAAGATACGTACAATTCGATCAACGTAAAGAGTGTTTGCCGAATCAAGTACGCAGTCAATTGTGCAGTGAATTACACGGTTAACTGCGCGTAGACGCCTCATAGGTCTGACCAAACAGAAGCCATGCTAGAAGACATCATAAATACCGAGCGCTGGCGAATTCACACCGAAGCGTTTTGCAACCAATGCCGCAGCAGCCTGGATCAGGATGGTGTCATCGTACTGCCTGATTTTTTAACGCCACACGCAGTAGACGTGTTACAGAACGAAGGACGACGCCATCAATCCAAGGCGTACTACACACAGAGTTCTCACAATGTATACCTGACTCAATACGATGCGGAATACCCCAGCCAACATGCCCGAAACCGGCCTGTGGTGTCGTCTAAAGGCTGTATAACCACCGATCAAATACCCACGACTTCGTATTTACACACGCTCTATAAATCTGAAGTGTTTAAAACGTTTTTGGCAAACGTCTTAGGAGAAGCCGAGTTGTATGAATACGCCGATCCTTTGTCGTCTATTAACCTGCACTACGCTGGCGAAGGGCAAGAGCTCGGTTGGCATTTTGATAACTCATCCTTCGCTATTACGCTGTTGATTCAAAAACCTGAGGCTGGGGGCGTGTTTGAATATGTGCCAAACGTACGAACGCATGATAAGGGAAATGCTGATGACTGGAACTTCGATACGGTCAACGCAATTCTCGATCAGCAGTATCCCGTGCAATCGCTAAGTATGGATGCCGGTAGCCTTGTACTTTTCAGAGGCCGTAATGCATTACATCGGGTTACGCCAACCGTAGGTATCACCACTCGTATGCTTGCCGTGCTGGCTTACAATTCAGAACCCGGCGTCGCTTTATCTGAATCCGCTCGTATGACGTTTTATGGCCGCATCGGTTAAGTAGACGAGGCAGACTGCTTTCTGTAAACAGAAGGCGTACATTCAAAGCGCTTTTTAAACGCGGTGTAAAACGCTGAACGTGCATTAAAACCACTACTGGCGGCGATGTCCGTCACACTCATATCTGTCGTGAGCAGTAACTGGGCAGCTTCTTCAGCTCGTAGCCTGTTAACGTACTCAAAAAACGTCTCGTTAAGGTTCGTGTTTAACGTCTGGGATAGATAGTGAGGACTGGTACTGAGTTGCGAAGCCAGCGAAGCCAGAGATAAAGCTGCATCTTTGTAACTTTGTTCAGTTTCCATCAAATGGCGCAGCTTGCTTTCAATTCGGGCACGATGATCTTCAGTCATCGCCGAATGTGCGTAACGCGCCTCTGGAACCGTTGAAGCCTTACCGTTGTGTTCGTTACCGTCGTGTTCATCGCTGGCCGATACAACTGGCGGTATATCGGTTTGATCAAAACTCGGTTTTTGTTGAATACCCCACAGGGCCGGCACCCAGATAATTAACGCATCTAGCAGCCCATGCACCCAGCGCGGTACAGGCATTTCTTTGCCGATGTACGACAGGGCATCAATCGCTGCAAAACACCAGAACACCACCAGCAACACCAACAGAACGCTGAGCCAGTTCAGTTCCCGATGTTCTACCGATGAATACAGCTCATACAATCGGAAGCGATACCGTTTGATACGAAAAAACACTAACGTCAAATATACCGGTGCAATTACAATCCAGCTCAAATGCGATATCACCCAAGGAACAACAATCTGGTATTTCTGATCGGTATCTACATCGCCATTCAACATCAGTTCTGCTTGTACACCATCAGGTGCTAAGGCAAACGGTATAACGCACAAGATGCTTAAAAGAACCGGTATACCGTGCCAACCCCATTGGGTTATTGGAACGGGATGTTCAGGGTCGGTAACCGCTCGAACATACAGCCATAACGCGGCAATGGCGAGGTAACTGCCAGCGATAGAAAGCAGTGACACAGGGTGCGGGTATTCCAACACTTGCATCAAGCTACTGAGCTGCGTAACTAACAAACCGAAAAAAAAGACCAACAACGGTTTGTGCCAATGCTTGTTTTTCCAATGCAACAACAACTGCGTCATCACCAACAGGCATTGCCCGAACAACAACGCTTCAAAAACGACGGCTATGGAATTATCTGATGGCATACAAGCCAGTATACGCAGCCATGTCCTGTTGCTGCGGGCCTGTACTGTCCTCCCCTGCCGGTCTGGACACGTCAACACGTGTCCATAGCTACTCTTCGTGCCAGGTTCATCACTCAGCGTAAGTCAGCAAACCGATTGCGCTGTACGCAAACAAGGCGTTAATTTTATGGCACAACCGGGTTACCCCTTATGGATAGTGACGGCGTGTGGAGTACTGTCTTCCTCCGAAGCGCTTGCTGAATGGCAGTTTGGCCCTGTAATCAGCGCCAGTACGGACACACGCAGCGCTATCGAATCCGAGGTGCAGCTGCTTCCTTATATTGCATGGGAGGGTTACGGATTCCACATCGGCATTGATGAGATTTCCTACGAATCCGGTTTTCGTGACGACATTACGTTCTCAATCAGCGTGTCAGATGCGGACAGTTTGGAGATAGAGAAAAACGACGCCTACCCTTCTGGCATCAATCGCGATAGCGCGATTAACGTGGAACTGGGTGTGCAAGTGGGCGTCTTTCCGTGGGTACTTGAAGCGAGCGTTACACAGGATATTGCCTCTACGCACAAGGGTCACAGGATCGGGCTCGGCGCTGAAATTTCATACCCTGCGATTGGTGGAGAGCTCAATATTGCGCACAGCCTTAACTACCGAGACCAACGCGTCATGCAGCATCGTTATGGCGTGAACGCGACCGATGTGAATGACACCGGCCTTACGTTTACGGCAGATGCCACAACAACCTATGGCCTGTCCGTTCAGTATGTGCGCCCGATGACTGACTCTTTCGCATGGGTTTTTCAAGCAGATTGGGAAGCCTATCCAAGCTCCCATAAACGCAGCCCTCTCGTAAACGACACCCACGAATATTCAGCTGTCATCGGCTGGATATGGAGCTACTAACCATGTACAACAAAAAACTCCGCACAGTGATGTGCTCCCTGTTAGTCAGTACCTGTATTACAAGCTGTGCAGCACTAACACCCGATCGCTGGAGTCGAGATGACATTCAGAAATTACAAGGTACCTGGCAAACCGATGGGTTCGGTTATGCGATTGAGTTAAACCGTGAGCACCTAACCTTAAATAACGTAACCTCTCAAGGCTGTTACGAAGAAGATGTCAGCTTACAAGAGTTGGCTTATGAACTACCGTTCGTGCGTTACGCCAGCGACGATAACACCGTGCAGGTCGGCGATGGTCAGCGCTATGGATTTCACTTTACCCTGCACCCAGCGCCTGCAATGCAAACGCTATGCGGCAATCAACTACGCGACACACCCACTGATGTCGTGAAGGCCGTATCGGGCACCATGCAAGACTACTATCCCTTTTTTGAATTGCATGATATACGAGACTGGAGTGAACGTACGCAAACCGCTATTGAAGCAGTCAGCCTAGACGGCAGTGATGAAACCTTATTCAATGCTCTAAACACGTTATTGGCTGGCTTTGAGGACAGTCACTTAGGTTTGCAAGCAACGCTTGACGGAGAAACCCGGCGCACCAGTCAGCGGGTAGTCCGGGATTTGGATCCAGAGGTGCGAGCCATGTTCGAATCGGAGAACACGGACATTAGCTTCGCCCGTTTTCGACGAAATGTGGTTCAGCAAATGCGCAGCGATGCGCACGCTGCGTTATTTAACGCACCGGATGGCGAGCAACTCGGCACAGCCGCGAATGGGCACATCGTATGGGGTAGACGAGGCGATGTTGGTTATTTATCCATTCACCAATTTATCCTTTACGGTGATGGTATCGATATTCAACAGGACATCGCCATCGCAGCGGATGCGATGGACCAAGTACTCAAGGATTTAGCTGATACATCAAGCCTGGTCATTGATGTGTCACTGGCGCGCGGTGGATTTGCCGGTGTAGCGTTTGAAATTGCAAGCCGCTTCATTCCACCCTCGTTCAAGCCGGCCCGTATGTCTGAACAATTACCAGACACTGAGGCCAGCCAGCCGTCGATACTCACCCATCAGCGCCAGGTGTATGCCAGTAAACAACGCGACTGGGAGGATGTGTTTTTAACAGCCAACTCACGCACGCGCTACAACGGTCAGGTTACCGTGGTCACGTCTGCGGTAACCACCAGTGCTGCCGAAGAGTTCACCCTGGCGATGAGCGCTATACCCGGGGTTAAGACTATTGGCACCGCCACCAACGGATCTTTTTCAGACATGTTGGAAAAATCGTTGCCAAACGGTTGGAGCTTAGCCCTGTCGCATCAAGTGTATCGCGACCCCGAAGGAAACGTGGTGGAAGGAAGAGGTGTAATGCCTGATACCACCCTGGAATTGTTTGAGCCCATTCACCAGTATCCGCAACACCTGTTAAGCATTTTGCGTTTAGCATCGCATTGACTACTGACCCACTTAGCAGACGTGCTTAACGGCCGTGCTTAACAGCCGACTACGCATTTTGCAGGCACAAAAAAAGGGCCACTCATTGAGCGGCCCCTTTTCAAGACAGACTACTTAAGTCAAACCGCCTTAGGGGCCGTTTGACATCAGACAAACTTATCGGAAGTTAACTACTTCGAATTTGCCGTCTTTTACTTCCTGCTCTTTATAAGAACCAGCAGATTCACCAACGTCTGTCAGATTAACGTTAGTTGCACCAACGTAGTCGATGTCGCCACCGTTAGCCAAAATCTCTAAGCCTTTCGCCAGTTCACCAGGCAGGATTTCCTCACCCGGACCATTGGCTACTGCCATGATGTTTGCTGCGATGGTGGCACGGTCAGCCTTACCACCTTTCTGCATCGCTAACACGATCAACGCAGCGGCATCGTAGGATTCAGGTACGAAAGGACCTGTTTCTACACCACCGGCTTCCAGTACGGCAGGCAACGCATCGGCACCCGCAGAATCAACACCCGGTAGTGTAAATACCGCACCGTTAAGGTCTTCACCGATAGCTTCAATCAATGAATCGCCAACCATGCCGTCACCACCAACAAAGTTGCTGAACGCATCCGTGTCGATGGCGCCCTGGATGATGCCCTTACCACCCTGGTCAACGTAGCCCAGTACAACCAGTGTATCGCTGCCGCCAGCGGATAATGCAGCAACTTCAGCCGAGTAGTCCGCTTTGCCATCTTCGTGAGCTGCGGTGATCATGACTTTTCCACCCTTGGCTTTGTAAGCGGCAGAAAACGAATCGGCCAGGCCTTTACCGTAGTCATTGTTGGTGTAAGTGACGGCAACGTCCTCGATACCACGATCGGTCAGAACGTCTGCCAATACTTCACCCTGACGTGCATCAGAAGGTGCTGTACGGAAAAACAAACCATTATCTTCAATGGTGGTTAACGCAGGTGATGTGGCTGACGGCGATACCAGTGGCAAACCATTAGGAACAGCTACGTTGTTGGTCACTGCGATGGTGACACCAGAGCAATCCGCGCCCATCAGTGCAACGATGTTTTCCGCGGTAACCAATCGCTCAGCCGCTGCCGTTGCGGCTGCTGAATCCACGCACGTGCTGTCTGCACGAACTGACTCTATGGTCATACCATCGAGCAGCATGCCGCTGTCGCTGGCTTCTTTGAATGCCAACTCTGCGCCTGCAGCCATCGAAGGTGTGAGTGATTCAATTGGGCCTGTAAAACCGAGCATAACGCCCACTTTGACAGAATCTTGTGAGAAGGCCGCTGGGCTTGCCGACAATGCCGCCACCAGGCTGGCACCTAATACAGTGCGAGCGAATGTTTTGTTAATCATGAAAATCTCCGGGTTCGTGTGGGCGCTATGATACCGCACCTTAGCGCTCGCCCCAAACACCTCAAAACGACGCCCACGACTCCAGGTTGCCGAAAATACGGGCTCTTCGACCGTCAGCGTAGCGGCACGTAGATTTCTGTGACGAGATCGTTATCGTCTGTGTGACCGGGGTCGTTCATGTAGCGCTCAAACGGTTTGTGCTGTTTGGACGCCTTCATTTTTGCATGCCGGATGTCGGACATGGCTAAAGACCATGCATTTCCAAGGTGCCGGTACGGCCCCTCGTGTACCACCTTATACGCCTTACCTGCCGGGATTTCGCGTTGCACGAGATTGCCTTCCACCGACTCACTTTCCGATTTAGCCACCGGCAGCGCCGCGGTGTAATCCGTAGCGTTTTTCACCATATCCATTTTGCGATAAATCGCAAACGGCACACCCGCCTCAGTAAGATCGGACTCACGCATTTGTTGCATCAAATCTGTGAACGCCGAATCCATATCGGTGGCGATATCGTCCAAACCCACCGAACGATCAACGCCGACGTAGCGAACCGATGGCATATCGACAACGCCTTCGGCGTGCATGGATGCGGGTATCTGGCCGGTCTCAACCCAATCTTTGAGAAGGGCTAACCCACGAGCGTAATCCATGCGAATCATGCCTTTCATGGTGCGCACCATAAAAAACAGGAAGAACGGTAGCGAGCTGTCCATCCACCATTCAACGCGAGTCTGAGGCCCGTCTGACTGCAGCTTGAAGCCGACCTTGGCTTTCGATTTGAACGGCTTTAAGAATTCGAGGTTCGCATCCAGTGCGGTAGGAGTCAGACTAACCCATACCATATTGCCGGCACCGACTTTTTGCCCTTCCCACTGGTAACCGTGGTTCAGCGTTCCCGCCTCGCCCTGATACTCAATCTTCGCGTCTGGCTCTAAACAAAGCCAGGGTGACCAATGCGGCCACGTGGTGAAGTCTCCGATGATTTCATGTACCCGCTCAATTGGCGCATCAATTAAGGTTTCTGCAGTGACATGAAAAGCCGGCATGGTTATTCCTCGGTAAGAATTTTCAATCCGTATTCACGGGCGGCGTCCTGCAACCATAACCAAACGTAGTCGGCAAAGCTACGCCTCACCCAGATTTGCCATTGATTATCACGGGTTTTTAACAGGGTCACTGTAGCTTTGGCGAAGGTCGTCCCGACCACTTTACCCACGGGGAAGTTGGCTTCGCGAACATCGTAGCCTGTACTTTTCTTAAGCAACGGCACCACGTCCGCGCCAGACAAGTTCAGCACTGAAAAACCGCCGGAGGCGTTGACGATCGCCATGGTGGTATCCGTGATACCCGATAAAGCGGATCGAAGATCTTCTTCCAACTGATAGGCATCATCGAGACCACAGTGAATACGCCACTCATCCGGAGACATCCAGGCAATAAGAACATGTCCCCGCTCTGATGTGACTTCATGAAACTGCAGTTCATTGGGCAGTTGAACTCCAATGACGTCATTAATGGCCTCACTCGCAGCGTGTAAATCGCCGCGAATGCGCAATATCAGCTGGCCAGTAACGGCTGCTTCTTGCAACTCCACACTTGCATCGCGATTATCAGTTACCTCGGCTAGCTCCGATAAGCCCACATGGTGCAACGGCGTGCGTGCGGCAACCGCATCACCAGCGTATTGATTCATGACCGCTATCGTTTCGTTATCGCTCATCGTTAGGCCTTTTGCGCGTCGTTGTTAACATCATAAAACACCGGCTTACAAATCTCGGCGTGCACGATGCGATCATCAAGCAACGGGAATGCAATCGTATCGCCGTATCGGTTTAAACCATCTTTTATTAACGCTAACGCAATGCTGCGCCCGGCAGCCATACTGTAATAACTGGATGTTACGTGCCCAATCATCGGTACCGGAGGTTCTAGCATCACGCCCAGTTCTACTGCTTGCGCACCTTCAGGTAGTACAACCGATGGGTCTTTGGTTTTTAGCCCGACGAGTTGCTTTCGCATCGGGCGAACACAATCCTCTCTTGCCATGCCCCGCTTACCAATAAAACTGAATGGCTTTTGCGGATGCACAGCCCAACCATGATCAAGATCCATTGGCGTGACCGAGCCATCGGTGTCTTGACCCACGATGATGAAGCCTTTTTCTGCTCGCAGTACGTGCATGGTTTCCGTTCCGTACGGCGTAATCCCAAACGCTTTACCCGCTTCCATTAAGGCTGCCCACACGTGTGCGCCGTAATGTGCCGGGACATTGATTTCGAAACTCAGTTCACCGGTGAACGATATTCGAAATACACGCGCGGGAACATTGGCAACCGTGCCGGCCTTCCAATCCATAAACCCGAACGCATCAGCCGATAAGTCAATATCGTTGCACAAGGTGGCAAGTAAGGCGCGACTGTTGGGCCCGGATATCGTCATGGTGCTCCAGTGATCGGTCACACTGTTAAAGAACACATCCAACTCGGGCCAATCGGTTTGATGATAGATTTCCAGCCAGTTAAGTACGCGGGCGGCACCACCGGTCGTGGTGGTCATATGAAAATGATTCTCGGCTAAACAGGCAGTTACCCCGTCATCGAACACCATGCCGTCTTCACCGCACATCAGCCCATAGCGGCAGCGACCGGGCGCAAGCTTTGCCCACGAATTTGTGTAAACGCGGCCTAAAAACTCTCGGGCATCCGGCCCTTGTATATCGATCTTACCCAGCGTAGACGCATCCAGAATTCCAACGCTGGTACGCGTAGCTTCGCACTCGCGACGAACCGCAGCATCCATGGTTTCATCACCTTGAGGAAAATACCAGGGGCGTTTCCATTGCCCGACATCTTCAAACGCAGCACCGAGTTCAACGTGCTGTTCCTGCATTGCAGTAAAACGTTTTGGATCGAACAACGGCCCAACGTGAGCACCCGCCACAGCACCAAAACTCACCGGTGCGTAGTTGGGTCGGAACGTGGTTGTGCCTGTTTCCTGAATACTCTTACCTAGTGCGTGAGCAACGATGGCAAGGCCATTAACGTTACCGGTTTTACCCTGATCGGTTCCGAAACCCAACGCGGTATAACGCTTTACGTGCTCAATGTTCTCAAAGCCTTCTCTTGTGGCTGTCAGAATAGCCGCCGCAGTCACGTCGTTTTGTAAATCCACAAACTGTTTTGGTGCACGCGTTGGGGTTTGTTTATGCGGGATGAGATACAACGCTTCTGCATCGCACACCTCCGCCGTTTCACACGTGGGCACCGCCATCGCTGCTGCGGTGTTTTCTGCACCGCACGCTGCAGCCGCAGTTTGTCCAGTGTTTATACCCGTTGCAAGACAATCACGAAGTTTATGTTCACCGGTAACACTGCCACAGGTGTGCAACGCTTCTGCTGAATCCCCCGGCACAAAGCCGAGCGCTGACTCTTTCCAAACAGGTCGTGTACCCGTATGACTGGCCAGATGCACCACCGGACTAAATCCACCAGACGTGGCAACCGTGTCGCATTCAAGTTCTTTTACGCTGCCCAGCACCATCGTGTTTGCCGAATTCACCATACCGACACACACTGCTTTGACGCGTTTTTTCCCTTTTGCTTCAAACATTACGTGGCCTGGCAACACGGGTATTCCTGCACGTGTCGCAGCATCAAACGCAGCTCCGGAAACCGATTCACGAGCATCGAGCACTGCAACAACCTCTTTACCGGCCTCGTGCCATGCCATCGCCGCCTCATAGCCAGCGTCGTTACTGGTGCAAACCACCAAACGTTCACCTGGCGCCACCGCATAACGTTTTACATAAGTCACGATGGCACCGGCAACAAAGCAACCGGGTAAATCGTTGTTTGCAAATACCAACGGTCGCTCAAGCGCACCGGTTGCCAAAATGACCTGGTGTGCTCGAATTTTATGTAAGCGTTGACGTGCCGTGCTTTGCCTTTGTTTTGGTGCAATATGATCTTGCAACCGCTGAACGGCGGTTAAGAAATTGTGATCGTGGCACCCATTGACCAAAGTGTTTAATAACACCGTGACATTGGGTAGCGCTTGCAAGGTGCTGAGTGTTTGATTGACCCAGTCACGAGCAGCAACACCATCAATCAGCTCATCGCTTTGATGCGCCGTTAACTCACCACCTGCCTCGGGCTGCAAATCCACCAGCAGGACATCCACGCCGGTTTTTGCAGCAGCAAGCGCTGCACACAAACCTGCAGGCCCTGCCCCTACAACCATGACGTCCGTGTGGTGGTTCATGTGATCGTAAGTTTCAGGATCTGGCATGGTTGGGCTACGGCCCAAACCGGCCGCTTTTCGAATAACCGCTTCGTAAGTCATCCAGAATGACGCGGGGTACATAAAGGTTTTGTAGTAAAACCCCGGCCCCATAACCTCACCACCGACCTTGCCTAGCAGCCCCATGGCATCGAAGTCTGTGCTTGGCCACCCATTCACACTGCTGCACACCAATCCGTCATACAACATCTGTTCGGTTGCTCGCACATTGGGTGTTTGTGTACTGCGAGTGCCGCCCAACTGAAGCACGGCATTGGGTTCATCAATGCCGGCGGTCATAATGCCTCGCGGTCGGGCGTACTTGAAACTGCGCCCGACGACATCAACACCGTTTGCCAGTAACGCAGACGCCACGGTGTCTCCTGCGTAACCCACCATAGCTTTACCGTTGTAGGTAAAACGTAATGGTTGACTGCGATCGATCGTGCCGCCTGTTTCCAGCCGTCGTGCTTGAGGTTTTGAATGCTTAGCTGTTGCCATTACGAGGACTCCTCAGTTCCACTGGCGGAACTTTCGGTTACCGTGCTGGCCGTTGGCTCCAGGGCAAGATTCGCTGCGGTAGCGTGCAACGACTCTTCCACCTCGTCCGGTAACTCCATCCACTCACCGGCTTTATAGGTGCCGTGTATTTTGTACGTCACCGTGTCACGAAGCACGTTGAAGTACTTCCCACAACCTGCGCTGTGATGCCACAACTCACGATGTGTTCCACGCGGGTTCTTACGAAAATTCAGGTACTCGCCCCACTGCTCATCAGTCATGTTATCCGGGTCGAGTGGACGCGGCAGATGCGCTTGTCCGCTGGCGTGAAACTCTTCTTCTTCACGATCTTCTTTGCAGTACGGGCAATAGATTAAAAACATATCAGTGTGCCACTCCAGCTGCGCCGTGCTCGTCAATCAGCGCACCATTAAAGAAACGGTTCATTGTGAACGCTTCAGCTAATTCGTTCGGATAGCCTTTGGCCAGCAAATCCGCGAAGACATGGCCTGATCCCGGTGTTGCTTTAAACCCACCGGTGCCCCAACCGCAATTAAAAAATAAATTCTCAACCGGCGTTGCCGAAATAATGGGACACGCATCCGGGGTGGTATCCACGATTCCTCCCCACTGACGATTCATCGGTACCCGACTGAATGCAGGGAAAAGCTCTAGGATGGCTTGCGCTGTGTGCTCAATGACCGGGTAAGACCCTCGTTGCCCATACCCCACATAGCCATCGATGCCGGCACCAATGACGAGGTCACCTTTATCTGATTGAGAGATATAACCATGCACTGCATTTGACATCACCACAGTATCCAACACCGGTTTTAGTGGTTCCGAAACAAACGCTTGTAACGGGTGCGATTCCAAAGGCATTTGAAAACCTGCCATGGCCGCCAGCACACTGGAATTCCCCGCTGCCACACAACCAATTCGATCAGCTTTGATGACACCGTGTTGTTTGGTGTTAACCCCCACTGCCGCACCATCTTCGATCAGAAAGTCAGTGACTTCACACTGCTGCAGGATATCCACACCAAGCTCGTCGGCTCCGCGTGCAAATCCCCAGGCCACCGCATCGTGCCGAGCAACACCGGCGCGAGGTTGCCACGATGCGCCCATGATTGGATAACGAGTGTTGGCTGAACAATCCATCATGGGTACGATTTCCTTGCACCCCTGGGCATCCAGTACTTCACCGTCCACGCCATTCAGCCGGTTAGCGTGCACACGTCGTTCGATATCCCGCATGTCTTGTAAATTGTGGCCGAGATTTAGAACACCACGCTGGCTGAACATGACGTTGTAGTTCAGGTCCTGCGATAAACCTTCCCATAGCTTCAGGGCGTGTTCGTATAACTGCGCGGCTTCATCCCACAGGTAATTCGATCGAACGATGGTGGTGTTGCGTCCGGTGTTGCCTCCACCGATCCAGCCTTTTTCGAGCACAGCAACGTTGCACTCATCGTGCAGTTTGGCCAGGTAGTAGGCTGTGGCTAAACCATGTCCACCACCGCCTACCACGATAAAATCATAGTGCGATTTGGGTTTCGGGTTACGCCACATCCGCTGCCAGTTTTCTTGGTACTGTGCCGCGTGTTTAACCAGGCCGAAGCCAGAGTAACGAGCCATGTAATTGCCCCACGTA
The DNA here is from genome assembly GCA_020629835.1 of Granulosicoccaceae bacterium. Classification (GTDB taxonomy): domain Bacteria; phylum Pseudomonadota; class Gammaproteobacteria; order Granulosicoccales; family Granulosicoccaceae; genus Granulosicoccus. The sequence continues at coordinate 44,745 of JAHDCO010000010.1, read as the reverse complement.
GATGTGGCCGAAGTATAGCGGTAAAGCAGCGTTTGGCGAGTCGCTTAAAGCCGCACCAAAGCCAACCCAATTCGGCTTTTGAGCAGTGGATGTCGTTCAGCCGACAATCGATAAGCCATAGGTAAAGCAAGCAATCATTACCTGTGAGCCAGCTGCGTAGCAAGGCGGCCTAAAAACTGCAAAACTGCACCCGTAATGACAGACAAATCCACAGCCACCACTCAAGCGCGCACAGCCCTGCCGGCTGATGATGTGGAAGAAGTACAAGGCTCTCTTCAGGACCTCGACCCGTACACCTTGGCGCAGCGCCGCGCCAACTTAAAAGCCATGCTTGAGAACTCCCTGGCTCGATACGATTCGGTCATGAGCCGACGCCTGCCCAGTTTGGCGCCAGGGGTCAAAGTGCGAATCGTTCGTGGGCAGCTCATGCATCAGAACGCCGTGGTCAAAGAAGCGGACTATATCGCTGAGCGTGCACTGGTACAGCCCACACGCGGGCCGGCCCAGTGGGTGCGATTCGGTGTTTTGGGACCGGCGTAATCCGTGACCGGCGCAAAACCCGCAAGCGACCCACATTGGTTTGGCGCACTAAAAACGGTCTTCAGTCTTGATCTGCGCTCAATCGCCCTGTTCCGGGTTCTGTTGTCGATCTTACTGCTGTGGGACTTGGCACTCAGGGTTCAATCGTTAAGCGCGTTTTATACCGACAGTGGGGTGCTGCCCCGAGAGCTGTGGTTGCAACTCGCCAACCCTTTGCACTGGTCTTTGCACGCAGCATCGGGTGAACCCCTATGGCAAGCGTTGTTGTTTTTCCTGGCAGCCATATTCGCGGTGGGTTTATTAGTCGGGTATCAAACCCGCTTTATGATCATTGCGTCTTTTTGCCTGCTCGCATCGCTCATCAACCGAAATCCATTGATTCTGCAAGGCGGCGATCAGCTGCTGGCTGTGATGTGTTTTTGGGCGATGTTTCTGCCCCTGAATGCTCGCTGGAGCATTGACGCAGCGTTACAACCAGAACGTAAAAATCAGCCCAATGCCCCACGGTTTCGCGCAGGTGAACCTCAGTTGTATTTTTCGATGGCAACCATCGCCGTCATATTGCAGGTGCTTTATCTGTACGTGTTCACAGCGTTGCTCAAAACCGGTGACGCTTGGACGGTAAGATTCGATGCGGCTTTCTACGCGGTTAGCCTTGATCAGTTGGCAACGCCCATCGGGATTTGGGCCAGAGCGTTTCCCGGCGTTCTAACCGTTGCCACGGTGTACGTTTTGGCAGTGGAATTTATCGCACCATTCTTAGTGCTCGTTCCATTTCGCTGGCCATCCTTTCGCTTAATTGGGCTGGCGCTATTAGCCTCGTTGCATGTGGGTTTCTTGCTCATGATGCATATTGGCTTATTCCCATTAATAGATTTTATGGCGTTGTCTCTTTTGCTGCCGTCTGCTGTATGGATGTGGCTACACCGACGATACCAGGCATCCAATCGCCGTCAACGCATCAAGCGTATCTGTATCTATTACGATGAAGATTGTGGTTTTTGTTTAAAAATGTGTCTGGTACTCAGAGAACTGTTGCTCGACTCTGACGTACCGATTCTAACGGCCCAAAGTAATCCGGCTGTTTTTGCCATCATGCAAAAACACAATTCATGGGTCATTACTGACGAACACAATCAGCCGCATATCCATTGGCACGCCATGCGGTTGTTATTCGCGCAACGCTGGCCCTTCAAACCGATTAGCTGGGTCATGAGCATCAAGCCACTTATGGCGGCGGGTAACGCAGTTTACGGATGGGTTGCCGTGAATCGGGGCACCATGGGAAACATCACGGCGTGGGCTTTACCGTGGCGCAGCATTCGTTTGAAACCCACACCATTAGGTTCGGTTGTGGCAGCTTATTTTCTGGTAGCGGTTACCGTCTTCAACATTACGCACTTACCTGGCCTTAGCCGATTTCAACCCGCATTTATCGAACACAGCATTCGTGCGGTACGCCTGGATCAGTACTGGAATATGTTCGCACCGTTCCCACTGACGGCCACCTCTTTTTTGCAAGTTCCCGGCAAGCTTCGTAGCGGCGAAGACATTAACCTGTACCCCGCGACTGAAGCGGATTCTGACTGGGAGCCACCGGAGTACTTGGCTTCGACGTTTGATGGTTACCGCTGGCGTAAATACTTGGGACACGTTGCTGCCCACAGCAATAACGTTGTGCGCAAGGGGTACGGAAGCTACTTATGTAACCGTCAGAATCGGAACACAGAACATGGCGCCAGTCACCAGCTTGCCACGTTTGAAATCTGGAACGTCAGCCTGACGACTAACACGACCGGTACGCCGCGAAAAAGAGATCGAAAGCAGCTTTGGCGTCACTGGTGCTTTGCAGAGTTTAAGCCGGACTAAAACGGGATACGTGTTTGTACTGAAGACCAGTCTCGGGAGTACGTGGACGTGCTGCCATCCTGCCGTGTCACCGTTATGTCAAACATGGTGGCATCACCGGCATCGTAATCAAACTGCACACGCGAACCGTCTGAGTGCTCGTGAGTTTGGGTACCAAAATTTGGATAATCAGACCCGGTAACGGCAGCAACCGAACTGAACGATAAATCAATCGTGCCACCTTGCGTCACGTCAACCAAACGCGTGCGTCCCGACAACTCACGCTCACCGCCCAATATCAACCCACCGGTTAAATTCGTGGCTTCCCAGCGGTGTTCGAAATCTGCACCAGACGTTGTTACATTCTCACTTAGCACGGCAAACGCGTTACCGTTAAATGCCATCGCCAGCGATCCGCTTAACTGCACTTCCCCTTCAGCTAACACCGCAGAAACGCTGATAATTTCAACCACGATGGTGTCTGAAGCTGCCGCATTTGGGGTTGAGAAAATCATTAATCCGTTTAGCAGGGTACCGTTGTAGCTGCAATCTGCGTATTCCAAAGAACCGTTATTTAATGCAGCGCCATTCATAACGAAATCGGCATCGATCGTGCCGGAGTCACAGGCTGATTTTTCCGCAATTCGTTTGGTTATGGCTTCGGTGCCATCCGAGAAAACGGTGCTACCGGATGCGTGTGCATAGGCTTCTGCAACCGTACCGCCCACCGCGTGCAATAAGCTACCCATACGCACACCCAATGGATCAGTCGTGGCTACGACCGTGCTGTCATCATCGTAGTAGTTGTCGCGATCAAGATCCGCCGCATTACCTAAACCACCGGTTTCCGGTGCATCGGGGTCGCTGTCGTTATCGCTGTCTGAGTCAGTATCGCCGCCTAACGCATTCGTGTCAGGAAGCGCTGCGCTCACGGTGGGCTCAGCTGGAGGTAGTGGAAAATTAGTTTGATTGATCGCCGTCAGGTTGTTGCCGTCGGCGTCGTACACGGGTGTGAGAAGTTCTTTAACTAATGAGTTTTCGCCCGTAATCGGGTCGTCACCAGCCTCAGTATTACAGCCGCCCAGCGCCAAAACCGTCGTTACGACGACCACGTTTGCGAGTAGCGGTTGAGCCTTCATCTTTGAACACACCTGTGGTTGCACGGATCCATACCCCAATGCAATTAACGGCGTCGTTCAGAGTTCTTTGGTAGAGGTGGCGCACCAGACTCACCGGTTTGTGATCTGTTTCGCAAAAACACAGGCGATGATAATCGCCACAGCGGCTATCGCGCCCGAAAGCGCCCGGTAGCGCCGGCGTCGTCCATAACGCCAGCGAGTCATTGTTTACATGGTCCTACGTTTGTAAGGCCCTACTGCGCATAACCGTTACTGCAGGGCGGGATTCTGCGGCAGGACAAACCCGTCGTCATCCCAGTTACCAATGCCGGTCGAGACTGATCCCCCGTCGGTCACGCTGTACATGTAGGTATCAGGGTTACCTGTATCCGCGTTGATGGTCAACGAACTGCCGTCGGAGTGGCTCATAGTGACACTGCCTGTCTGCGGGTTTCCATCTTCAGGTCCGCTCAGAGCCGGACTGATAGCAAAAGAAATACTGCCGTCTGAAGACGTATCAATCGTGGCCTGCCCGTCAACCGTTTGAATACCTGTGTCTTCATTCAACGAATACGACATATTGAAATCAGACATAGACACGGTTTCGCCATCAGCCACCATGACAAACGATGTGCCACTGATCGATCCGCTGTTTCCATCGGCCGTCGCCGTGACATTGACTGCACCATTGACGCTGGTGTTGCCTTCCGAACCTGTTGTGGCAAAGTCATCAAATTGAACCGATATTGTTTGTGTACCGCCAGCTGTGGAAGACGAGCTAATTGACATGGAGCCGGTGGCTGTTTGCCCAGCTTCCACACAATTATTGAATACCACCGATCCGTTCAGTAAATCGCCTTGGTCGTTGGCGTCAAACGAGTACGAGATGGATCCGCTGTCACACATTTCAGTGCCCGTCTGGTCATTGAAAACCGGGTCATCATCGCCGTCATCAAACCCGTCATCGTAATCGTCAAATCCATCGAACCCATCCAAACCGTCCAGACCATCAAGCCCGTCCAGATCGTCAAAGTTGAAATCCGACTGATCATCACCGCCGTCGTCGAATGAACCACCGCCACCGAGCCCGAGTGTGGCAGCAGACAACGATCGTTCGAACACACCAGAGAGACTGCGCCCCAAGCCACTCGCAAAACCGACCCCTTCATCTTCTGTGAAAAACGGTTCAGTACTCACATCGCCACCACCCGCGTTGCCCGAGTCATCACCACCGCCTGAGCCGCCAGTGCCTCCGGTCATATCTGTGGGAGTGGAATCGTCGCCTGAATCGCTACTACTGCTGCCACCGCCGCAACCGGCTAAAGCAAGCGTGCAGGCCAGTGCAACGGCCGATAAAGGAAGATTGGAACGCATTTTCTGTTACCTCGTCACTGATGCTGGTTTAACCAAAAAGGTAGGCAAACACAGAACCGATGCCGCAAACCCTGCAGCCACCGCCGTTGCGGTTGTCCACCCCAGAATTGATAGGCTAGGTATATCACTGAACAATAGTGCTGAAAACCCAACTACCGACACCATAACGGATACCCACAGAACGGGCAAACATTCCTCTACATTCCTTACCGCTAAACGCGAAATTTGCGCTCCATCCGACGGCTTCCCATCTACACGGGTGCTTTGAGCGCTCATTATCAGGTGCAACGAATAATCCACAGATAAACCCACGACCAACGTCAGCAACACAACGCCTGAATGGCGTAGCGGTTCTCCTAAAACCACGAGGGCCGTGGCGTAGGTTGTGACAGCAAAACCCACCGGTATCGCGGCCAGCAGCCCTAATTTCAGCGAGCGTAACGCAATTGCCACCACACACATCAGTATCAACAACGTGATCAATAAGCTCTGCCACGCTTCATTAACCAGCCCCACAGACCCTTCTTTCACCAAAGCTGGCATACCAGTTACGGTACCGACGTCGATCTGAACCGCTTTTCCGTGTTGCTGCAACCAAACATCCATTTCGGTCAACAGGTTCCCATCAGCTGCCATCAACGCTTGCATGGGCACCGGCGCGAAAAGCACCGCCTGCCTTGGAAAGTTACCCTGTGAGCTGGGGTACCAAAGCGCTCGCTTAACAGCGTTCGGCACCGTATTAACACGCTGCAACGCGTTAAACCCAGGCGCCAAGGCCGCGACGTCGACAATGGAATACCAGCGATGCAGGCCGACATCGGTAAAAGAATCATCGGCATTAATCGCTGTTTGAAACTGAGTGACGTCCTGTAAAAACGTTTCAGGGCTTTCCGCCCGCTGACGTTCGGTGACTACGATCTGAAACGGTAAATATCCATTAAAGCGATTTTCTGCCAAGTGCAACGCTTGCCCAGCCGATTGGGACGCAGGCAAATTTTCGTGCCAGGAAAACCCGGTTTCCAGCCATACGGTAGGAACCAACAAAGCGACAAACATCGCCAACATACCAACTGTTAAGCGGCTCTTACTGACGCCAGTTTGCAACGCCCACGGTTGAGAAAATGCTTCTCCAGACTTGTCTGTTTTAACGGTTAAGCCCGAATACAGCCACAAGCACCAGACCAAAAAACCAACCGCAATACCCAATAACAACGTTACCCCGAACTCTTGAATGACCGAGGAATGAGCAAAAAGCAACGAAAGCGCAGCAGCGCCAGTTGTCACACTGGTTAACCCACATACCATTAGCAGCGATCGATGCGTTCGATTGCCACGCAGTGCATGTAAAGTGTCCGCGAATACCACTAAAAACACGACCACCAACACCGTTTGCGATAACAGCGTTAACGGTAATCCCACCCAACCCATCGCCCCAAGCGTTGCGAGTACAGCAGACGTCGGCACAACCAGTGACATGATTAAAAGGCGAACGTCGCGCAGCATCCAGGCAGCGACCAAACTACCCAAAACCACGCTGAGCAGCAGCACTCTACCCATCTCTGCCATAACGTCTGATGCCAATGCCGCTTCGACAACCGGCGTGCCTGCCAAAGACCAGCTAATGTCATGTTCTGCGCTGTAGTGGTTAGCCAACAGTCCGTTTATGTCCGAAAGCGCCTGCTGTGCATCGGCGGACGCTTTAAGCATCACACTCATAACCAATGCATCTTCGTCACGTGACACAAACCGTGACGGCAGGAAGTCGGCACGTTGCAACAATGCGCTGACGTCGTCGGCCAACCCGGACACTTGCGCTTGCTCGGGGTCACTAATAATTCGCTGCAGGGCTCGCTCGAGCGTCGGTACAGAAAATAAGGAACTCACATTCCGAACCGCGGAAAAGTTGGCCAGGGGTTCTTGCAGCGCTTGGTAAAGCGCTAAATGCTCTGCGCTAAACGCATCGGCTTCAGTGAAGATAAACACCTGGTGTTGTTCCCCAGGAAATCGATCTAACAGATATTGATAGGCCCGGTACCGTTCAGAATCTGAGGCAACCAAATGTGCAGGATCGGCGTTAACGCTTAGCTTTACCAAGCCTGCCAGTAGAACAATCAGGACAAACAATAAACCAAACGCGGGCGCGTTTAGCCTGGCTCGTTTTGCACTAACTTCGGTTTGCAACTGTTCGACCACCGCCTACCCATTGATCGGCTTTTTTGTAGGCTGCGCCTAAGTCCGAGAAGATCAAATACATCACCGGAATAAAGAGTAAGGTAACGACCGTAGCGAATAAAATTCCAAACCCTAAAGACACCGCCATGGGAATCAGAAATTGAGCCTGGGTACTGGTTTCAAAGATCAACGGTACCAGCCCAAAGAACGTTGTTAAAGATGTCAATATCACCGCTCGAAAACGCGCAACGCCAGCGGTTCGTACGGCATCAAATAATGGCATACCTTCATCGCGGCGTTTGTTTACATAATCTACCAATACCAGAGAGTCATTCACCACAACACCACACAGAGCCAACATGCCCATGTAGCTCATGATACTCAGGCTCATACCCATAACCACATGGCCCAATATACCGCCCACAATTCCGAACGGAATGACCAGCATCACCATAATCGGCTGCACATAACTCCGGAACGGAATGGCAAGCAAGGTATAGATGACCAACAGCACGAAGATAATGCCTGTTTTCAAACTCCCAAACGAGTCACTCTGTTCTCGAGCTTCACCTTCCAACGAGAATCGTAAATCAGGAAAGGTTTGTGTCAATTCATCCGCGTACGAGACCAAGCCGGCTTTTATGCCTTCGACATTCGCAGCCGTTTTATCGACATCGGCCTGCACGTTAACGGTACGCCGACGATCCACTCGCTTGATAACCGAAAACCCCTGCCCCAGGGATACGTTCGCCACACTGTAGAGCGGAACGCGATCACCGGTTGGTGTTACCAACAACATTTGCTCAACATTCGTGATTGATACACGCCCTTCCTGCGGGTATCGGACCACCACTTGAACGTCATTGCGGCCTCGCTGGAAGCTTTGCACTTGCGTGCCTAAAAAGGCGTTCCTAACCTGCCCTGCGACATCACTCAGGGTTAACCCTAACTGCTCGCCGTTAGGCGTCAGTGTGAGCTGAATTTCTTGCTTACCACCCTCAAACGTATCACTCACATCACTGACCCCTTCAAACGTTTGCAGGCGCGCCTTCATCAATGCCGAGGCTTCTTTAAGTTCATCAAAATCAAATCCGGAAATTTGCACATCGATGGGGCTACCACCTCGTCCAATCTCCGCACGGTACGTCAGGTTTTTAGCACCGGGAATGGAGCCGATACGCTGCCGCAATTCAGATACCAGCTCACGACTGGTGACATCGACGGTGCGCTCTTCGGGGGGCATGATTTCAAACATCACTCGCCCCCGATGACTGGCTCTTGACCCGCCACCGGAACTGCCAGCAATAGACATGATGTTTTCAATGACACTTTCATTCGTGTCTGGGTCAACGTACTCTTCCTGCAGGTCGCTAACCACATCCGTTATGCGCTGTATGTGCCGCTGCGTAACTTCAAACGGTGTGCCCTCCGGCATTTCCAGGGACGCAACAGCAGTCTCACTTTGAACACGCGGGAAGAATATAAAACTAACATGCCCGGCACTAACCATCGCAAACACAATCATGGCCACCCCAATAAAACAAGCAAGCGTGGCATACCGAAAGCTTAAACACGCCGCTAACGCGGGCCGATAAATATGGTGAATACACCATTCAAATCCGTCCGCCACTTTGTGTTGCATGCGCGCAAATATGTTCGGTTTTTTCTTCGAATGGAAATTCAAATGGCTAAGATGGGACGGCAGAATAAACTTTGATTCAATAATCGAGAACAACAACACCGGGATAACAATTAACGGAATTTGTGCAAATATCTGCCCTCGAGCGCCTTCTATCATCAGCAAGGGTATGAACGCAGCTACCGTTGTTAACACGCCGAAGGTGACGGGTATCGCCACCTCATTGGTACCCTCTATCGCGGCTTCTATTCGGTTGGGATTGCGCTTCATATGGGTGAAGATGTTTTCCCCTGTCACTATGGCATCGTCAACGACAATACCGAGCACCAAAATAAACGCGAATAAGCTCAGTAAATTTAAAGAAACGCCCAACACAGGCATCATGGCAATGCCGCCCAAAATGGAGACGGGAACGCCAACGAACACCCACACCGCCACCCAAAACCGAAGAAACAGCGATAACAGCAAAATGATCAGCAAGCCGCCAAACATCGCACTTTCCAGCAGTGTATTCAGACGAGCTTTTACAACACGAGACGAGTCACGCCAATAGCCCAGCGTTACCCCATAAGGCAGCGTCTCTTCAGCTTCCAACAAATAGGTTTTAACTTCTTCGGCGACTTCAATAGCGCTTTGCAGACCAGTTCGATAAACGTCAACTTCCACACTGCTTTGACCGTTGTAGCGTTGATCCAAACGATCCTCGTCAAACCCATCCGAAATGGTCGCTACATCACCCAGTGTTAATCGTGTGCCATCAGCTCGGGTTTGCAAAACCACCGCAGCAAAATCTTCGGCCGAATACGCCTGGCCTGCTGTTCTTAGCAGTACCTCGCCGCTCGCGGTACGAATCGCCCCGGCCGAAAGCTCCAACGAACTGTTGGATATGGCACGTGAAACATCGGCAAGTGTTAACTGATATTGCGTTAGCGTGTTTTCTGAAACTTCGATCGCCAATTCAAAATCTCGGGCACCGGATACCTGTACTGAGGAAACCGTAGGCAGAGCTTCCAAATCATCCCGAACGCGGGATGCAATACTGACCAACTCCTGCTCGGGCAATGCACCGGACACAATGACACTGATGACCTCACGGCTTCTTGCAGGGATATACACACTCGGGCTCTCCGCATCCACAGGAAAATCACCGATTTGATCGACTCGTTGCCGAACCTCGTCCAACAACTTTTCGCTGTCCGCATTAGATTCCAGCCCAACCGAGATGGTGCCCAAACCTTCAGCCGCATTTGAGGTAATCGAATCGATACCTTCCAGGCCCTGAATAGCCTCTTCCACCTTTATCGTGATGCCTTGCTCAACCTCAACCGGTGTCGCACCGCGATAAGGCACTTGAATGGTGATTCGATTAAGTTCGAATGATGGGAATACTTCCAGTGGCAATCGCGATGACAAGGTAACCGCACCGGCGGCCACAATGAAGATCATCAGCAGATTGGCAGCTACCGGGTTATTGGTAAACCATCGAACCAGTGAGTGCATAGTCGTACTCCGGTAGTAGGGTTTTTAAGTGCGGTCTTGATTCGTGTTAACGAGCGTGGGTTCTTTTGCTGACGTTGCGCTGGCGTCAGACTCTGATCTGGACGCAGCAGGGCGGTTATTAGAATCTCCCCTATCGCGCTGACCCTCACCACGCGCTGGACCTTGACCTTCACCGCGACCTTCGCCACGTCCTTCGCCACGTCCTTCGCCACGTCCTTCGCCACGTCCTTCGCCACGTCCTTCACCGCGACCGGCTCCACGGCCTTCACCATTGCCGCGTTCGGATGCGGGGGCACCCGCGCCTGCACCCGCAGGACGGCCACCTTCCGTACGGGACCCTGAACGTCGATCTCCGCCACGCGCCGCAGGAGGCGGTTCAACGCCATCAATGATCGCTCGTGCGGGACTACCGTTAACCACACTACTCAGCGGTGTGGTAACTAACACCGACCCCACCTGTAGCCCTTCGGTCACCGCCACTTGATCGGTGTCACCCCAGGCGACGCTTACCAACTGTCTTTCCAGCGTGGACTCCGGGGTTACGGTTATCACTTCATCGTTTGCACGCAGAGCCTGGCGGGGAATGACAAACACATCGTTTAAGGTCTTACCGGCAATTTCGGCATTCACGTATTGACCCACGCGCAGCGGCATAGATGACGCTTCTTCAGGATCATAAACACGGGCAATGACGTTCAGCTGTTGGGTGGCGGCGTCAAAACCTTCAACGCGTTCGATATAGCCTGCCCAGGTATGCTGAGTGGCGCCAATGGATGCTTTTAAGATAACCGGCGGCTTGTTGGACGCTCCTTCGGATTCCAGGTCCAGCCAGTCGACCTGTCGATTGGATATTGGAAGCCGAACATCCACCGCCGCCACCGAATAAATTCGACCGATCGCCGTCCCGCGATTAACAAACTGACCGACATCCACATCGGCTTCCAGCACCAGCCCGTCGTATGGTGCAACGAGTACGGCTCGATCAAAATCCAATTGAGCTCGTGCTACCTGTGCCGTGGCTGAGCGAACATTGGCCAGGGCAGCTGCAACCTGCGGCTCTCGAAGAGTCAACGCCGATGCTTTTGTGTTCCCTCGCAAAGATGCCCAATCTCGTGCTGCCACCTCCGCCTGGGCGCGCTCTTGCTGCAGCGCGGCTCGCGCCTGCGCTAGCTGCGCGGTGGCTTGGGTGAGCGCAATTTCGAAATCACGTTTGTCCAGCTCCACCAGTACGTCACCGGCGGCAAAGCGGCCACCGGGTACCAGATTTTCGGACACGCTGACCACCGATCCTGCCACCTCGGGTACGAGCGTTGTGGCGTTGGTGGGCTCAACTGTGCCTCGGCTTTGTAAAAGAATCTGGTAGTCGGTGGTATCCAGCTTAGTGGCTTCCACCGACTGTACAGGTGGGGGGAAACTTCGGCGCCCGGCCTCAGGGCTGGATTCCAGCATCTTCTTGGCTGCGAATGCACTGCCCATCAAAACCAACACGGGCAATATGATTTTGAGCAATAGATTCATAGGAAGATGACCTGTTTTGTAAACCCCGTTACGGGAAGATACCAACACCAGACCACAGCAATTGGCTTGCCTAAATACTAGGTGTTTGTGCAGTGTTTGGACGTTTCGAACCCGCAAGCAGGCAAGCCTTGGATACAATAGAGGGTTACGTCGTCAGCGTTCACGTCTATGCAACTCCCTCCCATACCCCGCACCAGGCTCCTGTACGAGTACCCAGCCTACTGGGCTGAATGCTTCGGACGAGCGCCCATGCTACCCACCACACGCGCCGAAATGGACGAGTTGGGGTGGGACAGTTGCGACATTGTCATTGTTACCGGTGATGCTTATGTCGACCATCCAAGCTTTGGCATGGCCATTTGCGGCCGATTGCTGGAAGCACATGGGTTTCGTGTGGGCATCATTGCACAGCCTGAATGGAAATCATGCGAGCCGTTCGCTGCCTTAGGCAAACCGAACCTGTTTTTCGGCATTACCGCTGGCAACATGGATTCAATGATCAACCGTTACACGGCCGATCGAAAGATCCGTAACGATGACGCCTACTCCCCCAACGACGAAGGCGGCAAACGCCCTGACCGAGCGTCCGTTGTGTACTCACAACGTTGTCGCGAAGCGTTTTCGGATGTGCCCATTGTGCTTGGCGGTATTGAAGCAAGCTTGCGACGCATCGCCCATTACGATTACTGGCAAGATGAAGTCCGCCGCTCGATCCTGGCTGATTCGCACGCAGACCTGCTGGTTTACGGTAACGGCGAAAGAGCCATCGTTGACGTGGCGCATCGTCTAGCGGCCGGTAACCCGATTGATTCGCTAACCGATCTGCGCGGCACCGCTTATTTCGTAGACGAGTTGCCGGCCAACTGGACCGTGATAGACAGCAGTAAAGTAGATAAGCCGGGGCGAGTCGAAAAGCACATAAACCCCTATGAAATGGTTGAAGAGAACAGCGACGCCGATTGCAACAGCGCTTCGACTGACAATGCAACGAAAAACGGTTCGGGGCCAGCGGCTGAAGGCAATGCAACAAGCAAAGATACGGTACTGAAGTTCATTCCAGCCGAACAGCGTCGACAACTCAATGCGGATGTTCGGGCAACCACCGTGCTGCGTTTGCCTTCGTTTGAAATGGTTAAAAACGATCCGGTGTTGTACGCACACGCGAATCGCGTGCTGCATTTGGAAACCAATCCGGGTAATGCCAGGGCGTTAGTGCAAAACCAGGGCGGCCGTAAGTTATGGGTTAATCCACCGCCAGTACCGTTATCCACCGAAGAAATGGATTACGTATTCGATCAACCGTTTGCGCGAGTACCGCACCCGCGCTATGAAGGTGCGCGTATCCCTGCTTACGAAATGATTCGATTTTCGGTAAACATCATGCGCGGTTGTTTCGGCGGTTGCACATTCTGTTCGATCACAGAACACGAAGGTCGTAAAATTCAAAATCGGTCTGAAGATTCCATCATTCGTGAAATTGAGACAATGCGCGATACCGTGCCCGGTTTTACCGGTGTGGTGTCCGACCTTGGCGGGCCCACCGCTAACATGTACCGTCTGGCGTGCAAGTCAAAAGAAATCGAATCCAACTGTCGGCTGCCGTCCTGTGTATACCCGACAATCTGTAAAAATTTAAACACGGATCATTCCCCGCTTATCAGCTTATACAAACGCGCACGTGCACTGCCTGGCGTTAAAAAGATACTCATCGCATCGGGCTTGCGATATGACTTAGCGGTCGAATCCCCTGAATATGTCGAAGAACTGGTAACTCACCATGTGGGTGGCTACTTAAAAATTGCTCCCGAACACACCGAGACGGCCGCGCTGGACAAGATGATGAAACCCGGCATTGGCGCTTATGATGAATTTAAACGCCTGTTTGAAAAGTTCTCGAAGAAAGCCGGTAAAGAGCAGTACTTGATTCCGTACTTCATCGCCGCACATCCCGGGACGCGTGATGAGGACATGATGAATTTAGCCCTGTGGTTAAAGAAGAACGATTTTCGCGCAGACCAAGTGCAGAATTTTTACCCGTCTCCAATGGCGACCGCTACGGCGATGTATCACTCGGGTAAAAACCCGTTAAAAAAGATTCGTTCTAAGGATGGCGAGGAAGTGTTCGTTGCAAAGTCGCCGGAGCAGCGACAGCTACACAAAGCGTTTTTGCGTTATCACGATCCTAACAACTGGCCCATGTTGCGTGAAGCCTTAAAGCGAATGGGCCGAGCCGACTTGATTGGCAATGGCGAGCACCAGCTTATTCCGAAGTATCAACCCAGAACCGATGGCAGCTACCAGTCAGCTCGACGTAAAAACAGCACCGGGGCAAACGATCGGAGGAAAGCCGGTTCCAAGCGCCCTGTAAAACCGATACTCACTCAGCACACCGGTTTACCACCGCGCAAACATAAATAAGCGGGACGCACATGATTGAAGTGAAAAACCTGGTCAAACACTTCGGCGGCGTTCGCGCTGTAAACGGTGTGAGTTTGACCATTGAAGAAGGTACCATCACAGGTTTAATTGGCCCCAATGGTGCTGGAAAAACCACCCTGTTTAATTGCATAGCCGGCGCGTTTGCTCCGACTGAAGGCGATGTGTTTCTGGACGGTGAACGCATCACCGGACTCAAGCCACATCAGCTGTTTTCCCGCGGCCTGCTTCGCACGTTTCAAATTGCGCATGAATTCAGCACACTGACCGTTCGCGACAACCTCATGATGGTGCCCGGTGATCAACCCGGTGAATCCTTATGGAACGCGTGTTTATTTCCAAAGCGCGCCATTGAGCGCGAACAGGCTATTAGCGACCGCGTGGATGACATTGTTGACTTTCTAAACATCAAGCATGTTCAGCACGAGTTAGCAGGAAATTTATCCGGTGGGCAAAAAAAACTACTAGAGCTTGGCCGCACCATGATGGTAGACGCCAAGATCGTCTTCCTTGATGAAGTCGGTGCCGGCGTTAACCGGACACTACTCAATTCTATCGGCGACGCCATTCAACGCCTGAACCAGGAACGCGGATACACCTTCTGCATGATTGAACACGATATGGCATTCATCAGCCGGCTGTGTGATCCGGTTATTGTGATGGCCGAAGGTGAGGTGTTGGCCACAGGGACTGCAGAAGCGGTACAACAGGATGAAGGTGTCATTGAAGCGTACTTAGGTGGCGGACGTAAGGTGGCCAGGCAATCGGTAAGTAGCTCATGAGTCTGTTAAAAGGCGAAAGTATGGTGGGCGGGTACGGCAAAACGCGTATCCTGAACGAATGCACCATCGAAGTTGACCGAGGTGAAATCGCGGTGATTGTTGGCCCCAACGGAGCAGGCAAATCCACTGCGATGAAAGCGCTGTTCGGCATGTTGGAACTCAGCGAAGGGTCAGTAACACTCGGTGGTGAAGACATCTCCTCATTAAGCCCTCAGGAACGTGTGACACGGGGTATGGGCTTCGTGCCGCAAACCAATAACGTGTTCGTCAGCATGAGTGTGGAAGAGAACCTGCAAATGGGTGCGTTCACACGAACCGATGATTTTCAGAAAACCATTGATCAGGTGTATGAACTGTTTCCGATCTTTGGTGAAAAGCGGCGCCAACCCGCTGGTGAATTATCCGGGGGGCAACGACAACAAGTGGCTGTAGGCCGCGCACTGATGACGCAGCCGAGTGTATTGATGCTGGACGAACCCACCGCCGGCGTGTCACCGATTGTGATGGACGAATTGTTCGATCGCATCATGGAAGTGCGTAACACCGGCATCGCTGTATTGATGGTGGAACAAAATGCCCGTCAAGCCTTAGAGATTGCTGACACCGGCTATGTGCTGGTCACTGGACAAAACAAGTACACAGACACGGGCGCGGCTTTGCTGGCTGATGCCGAAGTGCGCAAAACGTTTTTGGGGGGCTGATCCGTGTCAACAGATACTATTAATGCGCTGGTACTTTTCGCAAACTTCATCCTGGTTCCGGGCATAACCTACGGCTCTCAATTGGCCTTAGGCGCGTTGGGCATCACGCTGGTTTATGCCGTTTTGCGGTTTTCCAATTTCGCTCATGGTGACACCATGGCGTTTGGGTGCATGTTTACCATTCTGGCGACGTGGTGGTTGCAATCCATGGGGGTCTCGCTAGGTCCACTGCCCACTGCGCTGCTTGCACTACCCGTCGGTATCGCCATGACAGCGGCCCTTGTGCTGATATTCGATAAGTTGGTTTACAAACACTATCGAGAACAGAAAAGTGCACCGGTGGTGTTTGTCATTGCGTCGGTTGGGGTAATGTTTGTTACCAACGGCTTAGTGCGTTTTATCATCGGGCCAAACGATCAGCAGTTCTCCGACGGCATGCGCTTTCTTGTGCGTGCAAGAGACTTCAAAAAAGCGACCGGTCTTGATGAAGGTTTAACCATCAAACTCACTCAAGGCCTGAGTGTGGTTATTGCCATTGTCGCTATGTTGATGTTGTTTTACTTCCTGCAACGTACACGCACGGGTAAAGCCATGCGGGCCTACTCAGACAATGAAGACCTGGCGTTACTGTCTGGCATTGATCCCAAACGTGTCGTGATGATTACGTGGTTGATTGTAGCGGCCCTCACTACGTTAGCTGGTGTGTTGTACGGATTGGACAAAAGCTTCAAACCCTTCACCTACTTTCAGTTATTGCTGCCGATGTTCGCAGCCGCCATCGTCGGAGGGGTGGGAAAACCGTTGGGAGCCATACTCGGCGGTTTTATTGTGGCGTTCTCGGAGATATTACTGACGTACGCTTACAAAAAACTGATCGGTTATGTAGCGGGCGAACGTCCTGAAGGGTTGGTGCAGTTGCTATCCACCGATTATAAGTTTGCCGTGTCGTTTATGATTTTGGTGGTGGTGTTGCTGTGGCGACCTACCGGTATCCTTCGTGGGAAGACCATCTGATGAACCAATTAACTCGAGGCTTACTGGGCTTTTCTGCGATGGCGGCTTGCTTGATCGCGGTTGGCGTGATGCAGTCATGGACGTTGTCTTTTACCATCATCAATATGTGCCTGATCTCTGCGGTCATGGCTTTAGGCGTTAACATCCAGTGGGGTTATGCCGGCCTATTCAATGCAGGCATCGTTGGCTTCACAGCGCTCGGTGGCTTAGCCGCCATGCTGGTTTCCACTCCGCCTGTGAAAGGGGCATGGCAGGCAGGTGGTGTTTCCTTATTCTTTTCACTGTTAGCACTGATCGCGGTCGTCATCGCCGTCAATGCGCTTAGACGATACATTCCTGCCGGGCGTTTGCGTAGTGTGGGTACTGTGGTGTTAATTGTGGGTGGTTTCTTTTTCATCCGTTACTTTTATGCACCGGCTGTGGACGCCATTGAATCGTTTGACCCGGCACGCACAGGTTTCCTGGGTGGCCTGGGTGCACCGATACTGTTTTCCTGGTTAGTCGGCGGCTTGTTTGCCGCAGGCGCTGCTTGGCTGATCGGTAAAATTTCGCTTGGATTGCGTTCTGACTATTTAGCCATCGCAACGCTTGGCATCGCTGAAATTATCGTTGCCATGCTGAAGAACGAGGACTGGTTATCGCGTGGTGTAAAAAACGTCTCTGGCTTACCACGCCCCGTACCCTATGAGATTGAATTGCAACAAACGCCCTGGTTTGTTGAGCGTGTAACCAACTTTTACGCAGCAGAGCTTCCCGTTGATGCAACCGCTCGCGCTGCTGAGTTGCAACAGAAACTCATTGAGGCATCATCGCTGTTCGTAAAGCTGTGTTACACCGGTTTGTTTTTGTCTGTGTTGCTGCTGGTGTTATGGCTGGCGTATCGGGCACAGCGAGCACCGTGGGGTCGTATGATGCGTGCGATACGCGACAACGAAGACGCTGCTAATGCCATGGGTAAAGACGTTACCCGCCGCCACCTGCAAGTGTTTGTGATGGGCTCTGCGGTCGTGGGTATTGCCGGCGCCATGATGACCACATTGGAAGGACAGCTAACGCCAGGAACTTATAACCCGCTTCGCTACACGTTCCTGATTTGGGTCATGGTTATTATCGGTGGTTCAGGAAACAACATTGGCAGCGTGCTCGGCGCGTTCATCGTTTGGTTCGGTTGGGTACAAGCTGAACCGCTGGGTCAGTGGGTTATCGATCACGGCACCGCCTGGATGGGTGATGGTCACACCTTACGTGAGCACATGCTGGAGAACGCCTCACACATGCGCTTGATCATTATGGGAACGGTGTTACTGATGGTGATGCGGTTTAGTCCCAACGGATTGATACCTGAAACCAATCGCCAATGACCGATGCGTTCTTCGAGGCCCAGGCCACAGGCTCTGACTGGTACACACCGTCAGAGCATTGCCGTGGCCCCTGGCACGAGGATCATTGTCATGCCGGGCCACCCACCGGGCTGCTGGCTCGCGCAATGGAACAGTGCTTACCCGAACAACAACTGACACGAATCACCGTGGCACTTACCCGCCCCATTCCGTTTGCGGGTTTTCGTATCGATACCTCCATTATTCGACAAGGTCGCACGGTTAGCCGGGTGGAAGCCACGTTAATTTCCCGCGAGGGTAAACCCGTACTCAGCGCCGATGGGTTATTTATGACGCCCAGCAACCACAAACTTAAACTACCCGCTGCACCAGGGTCGCATCACACTGATTCGCTCATGGGGTCGCCTGACGAGGCGGCACCCGGCGCATTTCCCATACAACACACTTTGCACGGTTTGCCGGCGTTTAATGGCCGCGGTGTGCAAACGCGTTACCCCAGTGGTGAAAATGCGGGGCCCGGGCGAACGCGCGCCTGGCTAAAAACCGTACCGCTGTTTGAAGCTGAAACACCCAGTGCGTTTCAGGCCATTTGCCCTTTAGCGGACTGTGGCAACGCGTTTGGAAGACTTGCCGATCCGCAAGACGCAACGTTTATGAATACCGACTTAACGGTGTTACTGCATCGCGCACCACAAGGGCAATGGTTGGGTACGGATTCCACCTGTCACTGGGAACCCAACGGTATAGGTATGTCGGATTCCCAGTTATATGACGAACATGGCCCGGTCGGTCGCGCACTACAGACGCTACTGATACAACCGAATCACTCGTAAATCGGGCACGGTGTATTGAACGCCAGCTCGCAGAAAACGCCTGGATCATTAAAGCGGCGGTTGGCATTCAACGCGCTGATTGCCTGCATATCATCATCGGTCAGAGCCACGTCAAACACATCCAGGTTTTCGACTAAACGTTCAGGCTTGGATGTCTTTGGAATGATGGCCGTGTTGCGCTGAACACCCCAGGCCAACACGACCTGCGCAGGCGTTTTACCCACTCGCTCTGCAATGCTTACAACGGCGGGTTCTGTAAGAACCGAATCGGCCATGCCCGCCATGTCCAGCTCAACGTAAGACAACGCAGCCAATGGTGAGAACGCGGTCACTGCAATGTCATTGCTCTGGCAAAAGCGAATAAGCTTTTCCTGCGTTAGATAAGGATGAGATTCTATTTGCAACACAGAAGGTTGTACGCGCGCATAGTTGGTTAAGTCGCGCATTAAAGATACCCCGTAATTACAAACGCCGATGTGCTTCGCTTTACCCGCATCCACCATGGCTTCCATACCTTTCCAGGTATCGGCTAAGGGCACGTTGGCAAATTTCATCACCGGGTTAGCAGCATCCGGCTCATGCAACCACTCTGGCGGATAGCGTACATCGTTGGGTACGTGCGCTAACGCTATGGGAAAGTGAATAAGGTAAAGATCTACGTAGTCCAAACCCAAATCACTCAGCGTTTTATTGAGGGCAGGTTCCACATGTTCTGGCGCATGATCCGTGTTCCAAAGCTTAGACGTTACCCACAGATCTTCTCGAGTGCACAGCCCTTCTTCGATCGCCCGTGCGATTCCCTGACCAACCTCAATTTCATTGCCGTAATCGCACGCAGAATCCAGATGACGGTAACCGACGCGAATGGCTTCCACCACAGCATCAGCCGTCTGATCTTTTGGAATCTTCCAAAGTCCCAAACCCACAGCGGGCATACTGGCCCCAGAACGTAAAGAAAGAGCGGTCATGTGCGCCTTGATAAATTTAATAGTAGAAGCTCGAAGTATACCTAAAGGCGGCTTAACTCCAGGTAACACGGATGCATCAACAACTGAGCTGAAACCCGATACACTAGTTGCCATGCAGCGAACCGCGAAATTCAGATTAGGTCAAATCGTCAAACACCGGGTATTCCCATTTCGGGGAGTAATCTTCGATGTGGATCTTGAGTTCTCTAACAGCGAAGAATGGTACGAGGCCATACCTGAGGATATTCGTCCAGCAAAGGATCAACCGTTCTACCATCTATACGCTGAGAACGATAAATCCACCTACGAAGCTTATGTGTCAGAGCAGAATCTACTGCCCGATCATTCGGATAAGCCGCTGCGGCATCCCGCTATTGCCAACGAATTTCGGCGCGATGAGCATGGTTTTTATCGACTGCACCCCAGCACCGGGCATTAGTCTCACAAACCGCTCCTCAATCGCTGATTAAGTGCGCCCTCGCAGGTGCATGATGACAACGCCACGCCTGGGCATCATTTCGTCAAAGTGCACATTGGCCCAACAGGCCTCGTGCAAAATCGCATGGCTGTTGACACCGGCCAGCAACAACTCCTCACGAACTCGCGCAGCTCTGCCCCGCGCTAACTTTTGGTTACCGTCATCGATTTGTGTCCGGCCGTGTGAACACCCGATCACCCGGACAACGTCGCTTTCGGCTTGGAAGTCAGTCGCCAGATTGCGCAAGTACTGTTTATTCTGCTCGCCTAGCACCAGTGAGTCATTGGGAAATACCAGCACTTGCGAGCTGAGCTTCTGGTACTCAACGTCTGCATGAGCGAACAACGGATCGTATACGGACTCCCTTGATTCGTACATATTCGGTTCAAGCGGATCCCATGTTGAATCGCCAGCTATACGAGCTCGCAGAGAGGGCACATCCATAGCCGCCGTCGGTGGCACGGTGGAAGACAGAGAACCGGAGGTTGCTAAAGACATCGGTCTTAAGCTACCGATGTCGACACCGGCAATCAGCATCTCAGTCACCGGCGCAATGCGGTCAATCACAATTTCATAACTGCGTTTAAGGTGCACATCTCCCAGGCTGACGTAAAAGGTGTGCAAATCGTCGCCTTGCCCTCTGGGCAGCTCGACATCGTAGGAGAGCTGCGGAAGCGCGGGATTCGGGCCCAGCACAATCCCAAAGCCTGCATCTCGTAGCCGAGACATGAGTATTTCGCCGTAACGTGTACGGGGCAACGTGGCCGAGAACAGCGTTTCACCTGGCACGAAGGTTGGAATGCGTACGATGGCACTGAGGAAATCGTCTGCAATGAATTCTGATTTGGAAAAATCGCTTGGCGACGCGGGGTTCTGGCGTGCGTTGAGCCTTGAAAGGTCTGCAGGGGATGTCGATGTTTGCTGTCCGGCTGAAATCGGCTCGGCCGATGCCGGATGCTGTGGCAATGGTAATAACGCGCAACCACCGAGTAGGCTGGTGGCTAACATCAGCAGCGCTGTCCCTGTTCTCAACGTACTATCCTCCCTTAACGGGCCAGAGGTTAGCGCTGAAACAACGAGTTTGCTGCCGTATAAATCACAATCCAGAGCGCTTACTGAAAAAGGTTGCTACTTCGCCTTGAGTGCGTGAACCAGTAGACATAAACTCTCACAGATGAATACAGACAATTCCGCCCAATGATCGACGAAGAACTCTATCAATTCGCCTCGGATGAGCTGAACAGCGACCGTCGTAATCAAGAGCTGTGGAATCGTGCCTGCGCCCTGGCCCGTGATGATCACGACGAAGCGCGCTTTCTTTATAAAAATCTTCGTGTCGAGGAGTTGCTTGAGCTTCAGGCGAATGGGGAGCCATTGCCGTTTATTCCCAGCAGCCAAAGCAACGACAACACGGAAGCGGACACAGCCGAACCTGAACCAGCATCCGGGCAGGAATCAGGGACCAGCCTGGATTTTGAACCCACAGAAACAATCAAACCCTACTTTGCGGGTGAAAAATCCGCTGGCTCAAAACCCGGCGAATCGGATCAGAAAAAAGCCTCGGATCATGATGCGGACGGGTCAATAGACTTTGACGTATTTGATGCTGGCACGTCGGACAAAGGTCTCGGTGCGAATGAAGTGGTTCAATCAACGAACCGCGGATTTACCGATTCCAATTCCGACTCGGCCGAGGATTTGTCCGAAGACTTTTTGCTGGAACTGGATGCAAGCGCTTTAAGTAAAGCCCTGGAAGCGGAAGAGGAAGCCGCAGAGGAAGACCCCAAACCCGGCGCTACGCAACCGGCGATGGACCTCGGCAAAACACCGCCTTCTGCCTTACCCGATGGGTTTAGCTCGGCAAGTACGTCTGGGTCTGAGGGCTATTCTGCGATCGACCCTGAAATCTCCTCTCTGGCGGCGATGGCCTCAGAACGAATCCGTAAGCGAGCAGAGCAAGATGCAGAAGACAACGCCGCCGAGGATGAACCTGCCACCAACGCCGTTGATAAGCCCTTTGAAGACGTCAAACCGTACACCTTCGAAGATGAAGCGAACGCCTTTGAAGCGACATTGACCGCAGATGGTTCGCTGCCCTCGGACGCTGACGAAGATTCTGACTCTGCGCCTGACGCAGGCCCCGATGATACTCAACTGCCGGAATCCGGATTTTTAACAAGCTTCCCGGATGCGGATCTCACCATAGAATCAGATCAAGCAGAATCAAATCAGACAGAAAAAGCAAAATTCACAACGCAGGACACCTCTGGCCAAACGCTGGACAACACCGAGCTCGATTTAACCGGTCAGGTCCACACGCATCATGAGCCAGACGCCAGCAACAGCGACGATATGGCGTTTCTGGATAACACCCTGCAACCAACGCAGCCGGTTGTATACGACGACCTTGATTCAGTTATCCCCGAAAAAGACTCGCTAACCGAAGATCTGGAACGGCAGGCGGATACCTGGTTGCCCACCGATGTTCCAGCGGCCGATGCCATTGATAACGCTTTGCCGGTCCTGCCCGCAACGGCGAGCCAACTAAAGGCACCTTCCGCGCAGACGCCGGTGTCAACCGATTACTCGGCAGCGGGGGCCGGTGCAATCGACGCTATCAAACCAGGCTCTGGCGCTGAACTGGGGCCTTCGAGTTTACGCGGCGAAGAGACCGCTTCCTCGTTACTGGACGGTCGCGGAGCCGTTTTCCGGGTGTTTCGAAACTCCAAGGACACACGCGCAGTAAAAGACGGGCTCAGCTGGGCAGCCATGTTTTTCACGCTGCCCTGGCTGTTGGTCAAGCGTTTGCCGGGCACCGCACTGATGTACCTAATTTTGTGGGCCGTATTGGCTACCGGCTTACTGATTACCGGTATCCAATGGCTCGACGCACCGACAGCCGCCGCCGGTAACGCCGCCCTGTGGCCCATCGGCTTTGCGGCGCTTGCCGTGGTGGGTACATTACTCGTGCCGTTGTTTCTAGCCAACCGGTGGTACGCGCAAGCTTTGTCAAATCGCGGCTATCGCGAAGTGGCCAAAGTACGGGCAGTTAATGCTCGTGGTGCGGTGGAAAGACTCAGTAGTTTATCCGCTTAATCACGAGCGTTTAAACCGTCGGTTTGATGCACTGCACAGCTTTGTTGAAAAACAGCTACAACCGCACAAACGCTGGCTTTTAGGTATCTGCGGGCGAGTCATCATTAACGGGCTTAGGAATCAACCGCTCCGCATTTTTGTGCCTATGAATGCCACACGTTGCGCAGTTCAGTGGATGCGCATAAAAAGCATTGCCCAACACAGTCGTTAACATTCGTAAGCCATCGCGAAGAATGGTACGCAGCAGTCCTCACGTCAGAGATTGCCTGCAACGACACCGGGGCTAATGCCAACGGATCACCTGAGGAAGCCGGGAGCTATGCTCTCGGCTTTTTTTATCGCCTTGAGCACATGGGTACACAGACCAGTGACTACACCGACTCGTTAGCCTGAAGCTTTCTTTCAAGCCAGCGCACACCTGCCGATACGATCAAAATCAACACCAGATACTCCAGTACCAGCACCGTATAAATCTCCAACGGGCGGTAAGTGGAGACCACCAATTCATTCGCTCGGCGGGTGAGTTCTTCCATACCAATAACCGATACCAGCGACGACATCTTCAGCATGTAAACCAGCTGATTACCCAAGGGCGGCAGGATACGGCGAATGGCTTGAGGCAATATGACGTAGCGCAACCGGCCAAAGTATCCCAAGCCAATACTGTCTGCCGCTTCGAGTTGGCCCTTATCGATTGACTGGATACCGGCTCTGAAAATCTCTGCTTCAAACGCACTGTCGGATAACGCTAGCGCAATAACACCCGCCCAGAACACGTTGATGTTGATGTCGTCATGCAGGATGGGCAGCCCGTAGTACACCCAAAAAATCAGCACCAGTATGGGCACAGCACGCACCAATTCCACGTACACCCGATTGATCATGCGAACGTTAGGCGATGGTGATAAGCCGGGTAACGCGATGATCAAGCCCAGCACAATTGAAATGCAGATCGCTGTGATTGACATGAGCAATGTGTACTTCACACCGCCCATCAGGAAGGCTAAATTTTGTCGGCCGGATTCGGTACTGGGTGACACGACGTACCACGCCAAATCATCCCAGTTCAGCGTACGCAAAAACGACCAGGCGATGAGCACTAAACCAACAAAGACGCCCCACCCTATGATCGATGACAATCGCTTAGACATATTCAACTCTGGTTTGCCTTTAGGGCTTTAGTGCGGGTCATAAGGGAACGCAAACCTGCGCCTCAGTGGCGAAGGATTTTCTTTAAAAATGCGCGCCCACGTTCACTGGCAGGATTGGAAAAAAACGTTTCAGGATCGTTTGATTCCACAATTTTGCCACCGTCCATGAACACAATGGTATCGGCTACCTGATTGGCAAAACCCATCTCGTGGGTCACCACCAGCATGGTAATCCCGGTGCTGGCTAGCTCCACCATGACATCCAACACTTCCACGATCATTTCCGGATCCAGTGCTGAGGTGGGTTCATCAAACAGCAAGATTTTGGGTTCCATGCACAAGCTGCGCGCAATGGCCACGCGCTGCTGCTGACCGCCGGACAACTGTCGTGGGTACTTATTCGCCTGCTCCGGAATGTGCACTTTCTCAAGATGGTCCAGCGCTAACTTTCTAGCCGCGTCTTCAGAGAGTTTTCGAGTGCGCATCGGCCCCAGCGTTAAGTTCTCCAACACCGTCAGGTGCGGAAAGAGATTGAACTGCTGGAACACCATGCCAACGTCGGCTCGAATTTTTCGAAGTCCCGATGCGCTGAGCTGGCTTAAGCGCTGACCATCAATAAAAATCTCGCCTGCGTCATGTTTTTCAAGTTGATTCAGACACCGAATCAGCGTTGACTTGCCGGAACCTGAAGGCCCACAAACCACCACTCTCTGACCACTGTTAACCGATATCGAGACGCCCCCAAGAGCCTCAAAGTCGCCGTAGCGCTTTACCACGTCACGCATTTCGATAAGGGGTGCAGATTCGCTGGCAGTCGCCGTTTTGATGCTTGTCATCAGGCCATTCTACGCTCACCGCTCTCTAAACTCTTAGGCCTGAGCGTAATTTCACGCAGGCGGTATACTAAGGGCAAATTCACAACACCTGAGTGTTCAATCATGTCCTTATCGTCCTTTTTTAAGCCTCTAGCCGCGGCGCTCGCGCTTAGCGTTAGCGTGCTGAGTCCTGCCGTTGCCGATTCCGCTTTAGAAGACATCCTCTCCAGCGGCAAGCTCAAAGTAGGAACCACCGGTGACTGGAACCCAATGAGTATCAAAGACCCAGCCACAAACACTTACAAAGGCTACGACATTGATGTCATGACTGAACTCGCCAAAGATCTGGAAGTTGAGCTTGAGTTTGTACCCACTGATTGGAAAACGTTGGTCAATGGCGTTGTCGCTGGCAAGTACCACATGACCGGTAGTGCTTCCATCAGCGCCGGGCGTGCAAAAGCCGCTGGATACTCCAACAGTTATTTCTCGTTAGCTACCGTGCCATTAACGCTCAGCAAAAACGCTGACAAATTCACCGATTGGGCAGACCTCGATAACGCTGACGTTACCGTTGCAGCCACCTTGGGCACCACCCAGGAACAGCAAGTTAAAGACTTCTTTCCTAACGCTCAACACAAAATCATTGAAGCGCCTGCACGTGATTTCCAGGAAGTATTAGCCGGTCGTGCCGATGCACACATCACATCGAACGTCGAAGCCTACAAACTTGTTGCGCAGTACCCACAGATGATGGTGGTACCGGTTGAACAGCCACGAGCGCGTACCCCCATCGCAATGCTGCTACCCCAGGATGATCAAGTGTGGATCAACTACATAAACACCTGGATCAAACTGAAGCAAGAGCGTGGCTTCTTTGATGAACTCGGTAAAAAATGGCAGCTCAGTAACTGAGCTGCTGTACCTCCAAATTCGTTTTACTCAACACTTTCTAATAACAACTTGCACGTGACCGCAGGGCACACCCATGTTTGAAACGCTACCGGCAAAACAACCCGATGCCATCCTGAAATTAATGATGGCCTACCGTGAAGACCCCCGAACCGACAAACTGGATTTGGGCGTTGGCATTTATAAAGACGCCAACGGGGCCACCCCAGTCATGAAAGCGGTGAAATCGGCTGAAGGCCAGTTGCTCGAAGAACAAGACACCAAAGCCTACGTTGGACCATTGGGTAGCCCTGCGTTCAACCAGCGCATGATAGAAACCGTGTTTGGTAGCGAAGCCGATAAGTCTAGAATTCGAAGTGCACAGGCACCCGGTGGTAGCGGCGCGTTGCGCATACTGGCAGACCTCATCACCAGTGCAAGACCCGACGCCACCATTTGGGTATCCGACCCCACATGGCCAAACCACCTGCCCTTGTTATCCGCGGCAGGCGCTAAGCTAGCCACTTACCCGTACTACGATGCCGATAACAGCAGCGTAAGTTTTGATGCCATGATCGATGCGCTCAAAGCAGCAAAACCCGGGGATATTGTTTTGCTGCACGGCTGCTGTCATAACCCGACGGGTGCTGATCTGACCCATGAGCAGTGGGATCAGGTCACCCAGTTACTCATCGACCAATCGCTGATGCCATTCGTTGATGTCGCGTACCAGGGATTTGGTGATGGGCTTGAAGAAGATGCATGGGCTATTCGCTCAATGGCCGACAAACTGCCTGAAATGCTGATTGCTGCCAGTTGCTCGAAGAACCTCGGCCTGTATCGCGAACGCGTGGGTGCGGCACTACTGGTCGGACGCAATGCCGCGGAAGCCGATACCGCATTAGCCAACTTATCCGGACTCATTCGGTCTAACTATTCCATGCCACCGGATCACGGTGCACACGTGGTGGAAATGGTTCTGGTTGATGATTCCTATAACGCCAATTGGCGAGAAGAGCTGGAAGCGATGCGCGTGCGAATGATTTCGTTACGACACGCATTTTCAGACGCCCTGCGACGGCGTACAAACTCAGATCGTTTCGACTTCATCGCTCACCAAAAGGGCATGTTCAGTCGCTTGCCGCTTAACGCAGAACAGATCGAGAAACTCCGCGCTGATAACGGGATTTACATCGTGGGTGACGGACGTATCAATGTTGCCGGCCTGCCCGATGAGGAGTCCGATATGGACGCGTTAGCAGCAGCCATAGCAGCCGTTTTATAAAGCACATCCGGCAATACGCAAACCGTCGGGTGGCGCACAGCAAAAGGCCAACACGAATTTAATCGTGTTGGCCTTTTTTTATAGATTAGTACTGTATTTGTACCGCTTAACCCGGTACCGGCAACGTGAATCGACCTTCCGGTAAATCCAAACGAGCCGCGACACCCGCGGCCGCGATAACCGTTACTGTGTCCTGTTCCGGGTCAACAACGTTAAGCCCACCGTGTTCAACCACAACCTCTACCGTTCCAAATGGCACTTGTTTGGCCACTTCCGTGGTGTCAACCTGCTCGGGTTTTTGCACACCAATAGTGACGGTGATAACCATCGACTCTCTGTCGATACCCAATGAGCGGAACAACGTTAAAGAGCTGTGATGTAAGGCATCTTGTACCGCTCTAACGGCCGCTTTGGTGTAATCCTCTCCGTATAAATCGTTGCCCGTACCCATCTCCAGAATAATGCGCTTGATGCTCATGCGTCATCTCCGCTGGCTTTTTCAAAGTCGATGTCTAAGTACACAACAGCAGCTGCATTGGCGATGACCGTGGTGTTTGTGCCTTCATCGTTTTCGATGTCCAAACCTCCGGGAACCGCTTTAACCGATGCCGAGCCATACGGCAACACTTTTGCCACAGCCGCGCAGTCAACGCGATCCGGCTGCGCCACGCCAATTTCAACTTCTACCAGCATCGATTCGCGTGGGTATCCCAACGCCGGGGCAATGGATAACGAGTTGTGCCACAGGGCATCTTTCAGTGCGCGAACCGCAGCTTTGGTGTAGTCCTGGCCGTGCAGGTCGGTACCCATACCCATCTCTATCGCAAGGCGCTTTTTTGGCATCAGTGAAACAGTCCTAATAATGGCTAAGCTACGGACCCTACCATCAAATGTGAGGTACAGGATTTCCAGTCACCGGCCGATAATGATGCCATGGACAGTGGTATTGATCGGCAACGAGAGCACAGTGGTGAGAATGCGGCTAGCCTGTCGAACCACCTGGCGCGAGTGACAACACAAACCCTGAGAGTGGTATTAGCCACGGTTTTGTTCTTCTGGGCAGCGCCACAGGACGCACAAGCAGCCATCTATAAATGCCCTGTGGCTGGTGGCGGTCAAGTCTTCCAGGACACGCCATGCGCAAAAGACGTGTCAAAGGGAAAAGAACCCAGCCTGGCTGCGGCCACTCGTTCCGAAACACCACTGGGCATGCACCCCAGTTGGCTTGCCACACCAGAACAATCGCCTCAACCTGCGTATTGCGACCGGCTCGGATGCGACTGCGCCTCCCAGTCTCGAAACTTCAGAGATGGAATGGCTGCAGCCGTGGCTGATGCCCTGTTTCTGGAAGCGTCATGGCATCGATACGTACAAAGCGTTATCAAGTCAGAAACGGGTGCGCTCAAAGGACGCGCGCGCATGGAGCAGGAAATAGAAATTGCAGAATCCGCCTGTGATCTGCAAATGTCTCAGACCACGCTGCGTAACTACGGTGAACTGGGCTTTGCACAACTGGAAGCGGCTGCAGCGAAAGCGAAAGCCAGAGGGCATGTGAACTACGATCAATGCGATGGTAGCAACAGCGCTGTCTGTGATGATGTGGATGCTTACCAGCTACACCAGCGCGTACTGATGGATTTAGAAACCCTGAAGTCGCCTCGCGATTATTTTGTCACCGGCGCAGACTAAGCCGCTTTATTCGATCACCAAATTATCGGGGTCCACTCCCCTCCGATGCGACGACTCAAAATCTGTCGCTCCCGATAGCTACTGGACGGTATCGCTAAATTACCGTTATCCCGCGTCATCTGATCAATACGCAAAGTTCCTACGATTGACTTATCCGCGTCGCGAGCACGAATGCCCGATATGGATACATCCAGTTGGTCAAAGCGTTCAATTAATCGGGTGAACAAAGCCAGTTCTGATTCACCTTCGGCAAGGCGCCGAACCGCGCTGAGGTTGCCACGCTCAATGGCCTCTTTCAATTGATGAAACTGCCCCACAATCTGTTCAAACTCTTCATCGCTTATCGGCTCACGCGCATTTTGTTCTGCGGAATTCACCGCATCAGCAACAACCGCTAGCCTTGGGTTGTCTTCACCCAGGGCCACTGCACTGCTCAATCGGCTCCTGGCCAAATTTAGGTTATTAATCTGGAGTGCATCTAACGCCTGGTCGAGTTGATCGTTTTGCAACGCCAGTTGTCGTGCTGCTGCTAACGCTTGTTGTGCAGCAGCAAATTGTTCCGCCCGACGTTGCTCGGCGGCCTTCGCTTCTGCCGCTGCCCGGGCGGTAGCATCCGCATCGGCCGCCGCTTTGGCCGCCGCTCGGGCCGCCTCCCGCGCCGCCTCCTTGGCAGCCAGCTCGGCTGCCAATTGAGCAGCCGCCTCATCGTCCCGCTGACGCTCTGCCGCCAAAGCTTCCTCTCGGGCGGTTTGTTGAGCGGCTTCTTCAGCCTTACGCTCGGCAGCCAGTCTGGCCGCTTCGTCCGCAGCTGCAGCGCGCTCAGCTTCTCGTTCGGCCACCAGGCGTTCAGCCCCAAGGCGAATTTGCTCAGCGTCTCGTTCTCGCTGCGCGGAGATGGCCGCTAACGCCTCCTCTCGGGCACTTTCTGCGCGAGCCAGCGCTTCATCCGCCGCTCGTCGCTGCGCCTCCACGGTGGCTTGCTGCGACGTCAGGCGTGAATTCAGTTGCTGATACGCCCACGTACCGGCCGCGCCGAGCGCGATCAGCGCTACCAACCCGAGCACCCAGCCTGCCGAACTGCGCTTTGCAGGTTCCGCCACTGGAGCAGCGGCGACTCCCGATGCGCCGGTTTTGGTATCGCGGCGTTCGGCGGTCTGCATTGAGTCGGTCCAATCTTCCTCAGTGCCCAGTAACGTGGAAGCTGGCGCGGTTACGTTTGGAACTGCAGCCAAACGTGTCTGTTGCTCCAATAACTGTTGAGTGGCTATCGAAGCATCCGGTGGGACCGACTCGGCAAACAGCGCGGGAATCCAATCGCCAAGCATTTGAGGCCGATCAGCGATGCGCACAGAAAGCGCCCAGTCAATCGCTGCCAAAAACGCATCAGCGTACTCGCCCCGCCCCAGCTCGGACGCAGATCGTAACGGATCAGCCTGCCCGTTGACGATGGCCAGACTGCGCTGCGTACTGTCCGCCGGATCGCGCTGGGTTACGCCAAAGTACAGCACACCACCCAGTGCGTAGATGTCGCTCCAGGGGCCTTGTTGTTCTTCACTTTCCGGGTTGTATTGCTCAAGCGGTGCATACCCGCTGGACACCAATGCGGTTAAGCCATGCGTGGCATGCCGGCTGGCTAAGCGAGCAGAGCCAAAATCCAATAACACCGGAGAACCATCTTTTCTGACCAGTAAATTTCCGGGTTTGATGTCTCGGTGAATGAACCCCTGACGGTGCACTTCCGACAGACCTTGCGCAATCGGTTTGATGAGTCTTTTAAGTTCTGCTTCCGTGCGATTCTGATCGACCTGAAGGTACTGCCTAAGCGACAGGCCCTCTTCAAAATCCATGACCATGTAGGCGGTGTTGTTCTCCTGGAACAGAGCCGTGACACGCACAATATTCGGGTGACGAAAGCGAACCAGGTTCCTCGCCTCTTTGACGAATCGCTCAAGACCCCATTGATACAGCTGCGAATGATCGTTGTGGCTGGGTTGTACCCGGCTATTCTGAGCGCGACCGGCAATATCCGCCGGCAGATACTCTTTAATGGCAACGCGGTGGCCCAGATTGACGTCTACCGCCAAATAGATGACTCCAAACCCGCCACGACCCAGCAATCGCGCGATGCGATAATTCAGCAGGCGTGAGCCCGGTGGCAAGGTATCGGTAGGTGGAGCCGTGGGATCCATGTGTGGCGAACGGTGTATTCCGTAGGTTTTCAACTACCAACAGTGTAGCTGTGTCGGTTCATCCAGGGATTCAAAATAACGCCGCGTTCACAAAATTCGACGCCGTTTTTTAATACTCAGCATTTACAGCCTAGCGGCCGATACAAGTCCAATCTATAAATACATTTCCTACCGCGTCGGCACGGTTCACATCACACGCCGGTTCGGCAGGACATAACGCATACTGCAATCCTTTATTCAGCGAGTTGAACGACCATGACGTCAGCGAACGATCACTTTAACCAATACATCAATGAGCAAGATGCCGCAGAACGCATGTTGCCAATGGTTGGCACCTTGTACCGGCAACGGGGTGTGATCATCACTGTATTCGGGCGAAAGTTGATCAGTTCTTCCACCATCGACATCATCAAAGCTCATCGCCTGGCACGCCAAACCGTGCAGGATGTTGTATCTGTTAACGAAACGATGAGTGTATTAAAGGCCATTGTTGCTGCAGCTCCCGGCTCTTGCCGCATCGATTTAGGTTCATTGACCTTAAAGGCAAGAGCCATAGGCAGTCTGAACGACGAAGATTTTGTGCAGGAATTTGTCAGCAAAGCGTTAAGTGACATCCCGAATACGGTCTCTGTGTTAGACGAACCTCGAGATATCGTGCTGTACGGCTTTGGCCGTATAGGACGCGTTATGGCTCGACTGCTGATTGAACGAACAACCTCGGCTAACCCGCTTAGGCTCAAGGCCATCGTGGTACGAGGTGGTCGAGACGGTGACCTGAGAAAACGCGCCAGCTTACTTCGACGCGATTCCATTCACGGACCGTTTAACGGTGACATTACTGTCGACGAAGAGAACTCCGCCATCATTGCGAACGGTAACTTTATTAAGGTTATTTACGCAAACCAGCCTGAAGATATTGACTACCGTGACTACGGGATCAACAACGCATTGATCGTCGATAACACCGGTATTTTCAAAGACGAAAAAGCCTTATCGCGCCACTTGCAACCAGGCGCCTCACGCGTGTTACTCACTGCCCCGGCCGGTGGTTCAATCAAAAACATTGTGTACGGGGTAAACCACGGTGACGTGAACGATAGCGATCAGATCGTGTGCGCGGCCAGTTGCACAACGAACGCTATTACTCCGGTATTGAAAGCGATAAACGACAAGTTCGGAATTCAAAACGGTCACGTTGAAACCGTGCATTCATACACCAACGACCAAAACCTAATCGATAACTACCACAGCGCAGAACGTCGCGGCCGAAGTGCACCCTTAAACATGGTACTGACTTCAACTGGCGCGGCCAAAGCCGTTTCAAAAGCACTGCCAGAATTAGAAGGCAAGCTTACAGGTAATGCCATACGAGTACCCACACCTAACGTATCGATGGCTGTCTGCAACTTAAACTTAGCCGAAAGCACCGATCGCGAAACCCTGAATGCTTATATGCGCGAGACAGCGTTTCACGGTGAATTAAAGCAACAAATTGACTATTCGTTTTCCACGGAAGTGGTTTCAACCGATTTTGTTGGAACACCAGAACCTGCGATTTTCGATTCTGTGGCCACCATTGTGGATGGCAATCGGTGCGTGTTGTACGTGTGGTACGACAATGAATATGGCTACAGCACGCAAGTACTGCGCGTATTGCAGTTGATGGCAGGTCTACATATTAAAAACGTTCCATAGCAAGAACGTCTGTGCGATCTTTGCTTGCCTTAAATCGTTTAAGGCAAGCAATGTAATTCAGCCGATAACTGCCATGCGCCTCGGACGTGCTAGTGGGTCATGCCATACAGCACGTAGTTCACGCCCAGTCGATACGCCGTCGCGGTATATAGCGCACTGTACTCTTCCATATCGGCGTGCTCCCACGCATCACCCAGGTCCATATTCCAGTTTATAACCACCATCACGCGGCCGTCATCATCCAGTATGCCGCGCCATTGTGGGCGCTGGCGTGATGCGTTACTTTCAATCACCGACGGCGCTTTTGATATCGGTAGTTCCCACGTTTCACCCGGGTTTAAACACAAAGCGCGTAAGCCGGGAATTTGAATGAATTCTTCAATGGCAAAGTGCACATTGAATATTTCATGAGTGGGCGGCAAATCCACAATCTCTCTGTCTGGGAAAACTCGTCCCATCCAGTTTTCGAATTGCTGCCACTGATAACGACCGTGAAAATCATCTACCAATAAAAAGCCGCCACGCAACAAATATTCTCTGAGCGTCTCAGCTTCAGGATCTGTAAACGATGCAAAGCCCGCTTCCACCACGTACAGCATTGGAAAATCAAAGATGCGCTCATCGAGTAACGAAATCGATTGGCTGTCATCGTTGGTATCCACATCGGTTAAACGCTGCATGGCGGCAATGAAATGCGGCTCGGACTCAGAACAGTCCGCCTGCCAGTGCGGGTAACCAATGTGATCACCCAGGGCATCAATGGCGCGTTGGTTATCGGCGAAAATCAGGCGCGAAAAGGTAAATTCCGCATCCGCCACTCCGGGCAGCGCCGCCGGGCACTGCGGCCGTTGAGGGGAAGTGCAAATGGCAAGCTGTGTAGATTGTGCTGCGGCGTGGGCTGAGCCCAGCAGCAACACAACAAATGCGATAAGCCGTTTTACTTTCATGGGGATGAGGCTAGACTGTCGGGCCCCTACCAGCAACCCTCGAAGCCGCTTCACGTCATGTTTATTGG
Source organism: Granulosicoccaceae bacterium (assembly GCA_020629835.1). Classification (GTDB taxonomy): domain Bacteria; phylum Pseudomonadota; class Gammaproteobacteria; order Granulosicoccales; family Granulosicoccaceae; genus Granulosicoccus. Next base: position 10,661 of record JAHDCO010000010.1, on the reverse strand, counting down.
AATTGATCTTGGCACCTCCAGTGTAAAAACGCTGCTGGTTGATGAGCAACAGAACATCGTGGCTACCGCTTCATACGAGCTGAGCGTAGAACGGCCTCACCCAGGCTGGTCTGAACAAGACCCCAACAGCTGGATTGAGGGTATAAAAAACACCTTTGCCGAATTGAAAAACCACCACGCCGACGCGCTTAGCCGAGTACAGGCAATCGGTTTATCCGGACAGCAACACGGTGCCACACTGCTAAACGCGGCTGGCGAAGCCTTACGGCCTTGTATTTTGTGGAACGACAGCCGCAGCGCGCATGAGGCTGCCGAGCTCGACACGGCTACGTCCAGAGACCTAACCGGCAACATTTTGTTCCCTGGCTTTACCGCGCCTAAGCTTGCTTGGGTAGCAAAGCATGAGCCGGACGTTTTCGCAAAAATTGCCAAGGTGCTGCTGCCAAAAGACTTCGCTCGCTATTGGCTTACAGGTGACTACGTCGGTGACCAATCCGATTCGGCCGGTACGGGCTGGTTAGACGTTGCCAACCGTCGATGGTCTGCCGAATTACTCAATGCGTGCGATCTTGATGAATCTCATATGCCGCGGCTGGTCGAGGGCTCAGAGAATTCAGGCACCGTTACCTCAGATGTTGCATCAGTCTTAGGCATTCCGGCCGGCACGGTGGTAGCCGGCGGTGCCGGTGATAACGCGGCATCAGCGTGTGGCATGGGGAACGTTTCGCCAGGGGATGCGTTTGTTTCATTGGGTACTTCCGGTGTACTTTTCGCCAGCAATGAAAGCTATCGCCCAAACGCAGATAGCGCCGTACATACGTTTTGCCACGCGGTGCCGGATACCTGGCATCAAATGGGCGTGATCTTATCGGCGGCAGATTCGCTAACGTGGCTGTCAAAGTTAACCGGACAATCCGCACAAGAGCTAACAAAAGCCCTGAATCCACAAACCGCAACTGCGGTTAGAGAACTTTTTCTTCCGTACTTGGGGGGCGAGCGAACGCCACATAACGATGCGAATGTTCGTGGAACGTTCCTGGGGTTATCCCACAGCTCGGATTCGCAGCAACTCACGCGAGCCGTATTGCAAGGCGTGGCGTTCGCGTTTAAAGACTCACAGGTAGCGCTCTCCAGCGCAGGTACCCAATTGACCGATGCTTACGCCATCGGTGGTGGCAGCCGTTCAGAATACTGGGTTCAGCTTCTGGCCAGTGTGCTGAATATTCCACTGCACTTGACCGACGCCGGAGACGTGGGCGCAGGGTTCGGTGCCGCACGTCTTGCGCGCCTGTCCGTTACCGGGGAATCAGTTGGCAGTGTTTGCACACCGCCCCCGATTGCTAAAACAGTCGAGCCCGATGGCTCTACACAAGAAGCATTCAATGAGCGCTACGAGCAGTTTCGACAAGCTTACTCCGCGACACACACGTTTTGATTTGATCAGAACGGCTCCTGTCGCAGGCACCACTCGCAACTACTGCATATTCTCCTTCCAGGAAGGGAAGGGATCGTTAAGCGTTTTCCAGTAGGCCTTACCCCTTAGCACTTCGGGTTCGCTGAGTAGGCAGTCATCCAGGGCTCGAATCATGGCGTGCTTATCAAGACATTGACCGATAAACACCAGCTCTTGCCGCATATCCCCAAACGGCTCAACCCACTGCGTTTTTATAGACGCAAGGTAGTCCGGGTCGGTAGGCCAATTCGCCTCTGGCACCGCCTTCCAGAACATGCCTGCAAAACCATAATGTGCAATGCCGCCGGCTTGGCTCCACTGACCCGCAAACTCAGCGCGCGACGCCAGCCAGAAGTACCCTTTCGAGCGCAGCAGTTTTCCGAACGACTCGGTGTCGTGAAGAAATTCGAAGAATTTTTCAGGATGAAACGGTCGACGCGCCGTGTAGGTGAAACTGCCAATTCCGTATTCTTCAGTTTCTGGTATGTGCTCCCCGCGCATCTCTTTCAACCAGCCCGGTGCCTGACGAGCGCGATCAAAATCAAACAACCCCGTGTTCAATACCGCGTCCACATCCACGTTGCCAAGTTCAATCGGGAGTATCTTCGCTTCGGTGTTCAGCGTTTTTAAGATCGCTGTTAACCGTTCGATGTCCTCGGCTTCAACCAAGTCAGTTTTGCTGATGAGAATAACGTCCGCGAACTCAACCTGATCAACCAGTAAATCAGCAACGCTTCGTTCGTCATCTTTCCCTAACGACTCGCCGGTTTCCTGCAGGTACTTTGCTTCGTCGTAGTCTTTAACGAAATTCACCGCATCCACCACCGTGATCATAGTGTCCAGATTTGCTACATCACCCAATGAGACTCCGTCTTCATCGGCAAACGTAAAGGTCTCCGCCACTGGCAGGGGTTCAGATATGCCGGTGGACTCAATGACCAGATAATCAAAGCGCTTATCAGCTGCAAGCGACGCTACTTCTTTGAGTAGATCTTCACGCAACGTACAACAGATACAGCCGTTGCTCATCTCAACCAGCTTCTCTTCACTGCGGTTCAACGTAACTTCGTTTTTCACGATCGCAGCGTCGATGTTGATTTCACTCATATCATTAACAATGACCGCGACTTTGCGCCCCTGCCGATTGTTCAAAATATGACTGAGCACCGTGGTTTTACCGGCGCCTAAAAAACCGGACAGTACAGTTACGGGAAGTTTGGTAGACGGTTCGGTGTGCAAGATTTCTTTAGCCAACATGAAATAGACAACGTTACATTATATCATTTCACAGGAAACAATCGTGCGTGAAAGATAAACGCAATTGCACAGGAGCTTTTCGTTACACTCGCAAAAAAATTCCAGGCCATGACCGTGACCAAACAAACTGCTGAAAACCTCCAGCAACAGATGCAAACGCTAATCGAAGATGGCGCTTTAATCCGTCGCGCGCTGGATCATGGGGGTGCTTACCTCAGTGGCACATTTGATCGACAGGTGGCACCGACAAAAGAGGCGGTAACTGATCTTGACCGTTTCCGTGAAGCCTTGCCGGAGCACTCAGGCGATGCCTTCGACATTGTGGATCAGCTTCACGCCATTGGCTCACCAGGCACCATGGCACAAATCGGAGGGCGTTTTTTCGGATTGGTCAACGGCGGCACAGTACCTGCCGGTTTAGCCGCTCGCATTCTTGCCGACACCTGGGACCAGAACGCCGTATTGCACGCCATCTCACCGACCAATGCTGTGCTGGAAGAAGTCTGTCAGGCTTGGTTATGCGATCTATTGGGTTTACCTGAAAAAACAGTCGCAGGCTTTGTATCCGGCACATCCATGGCGATTGTCTGCGGGCTCGCTGCGGCTCGGTGGCGATTGTGCGAACGTGCAGGTTATGACATCAACTCAGGCGGATTAGCCGGAGCCCCGAAGCTTCGAATAGTCACCAGCCGTCACGCACACAGCACCGTACTGAAGGCAGTCGTTCTATTAGGCTTTGGAACCGATTGCATTGAGTGGGTAGATGTTGACACCCAGGGCCGGTTACTTACTACAGCCCTTCCTGAGCTGGATCAAAACACCATCCTGATTCTGCAAGCCGGAAATGTGAATTCTGGGTCTTTTGACCCTTTGCGCAAAGCGTGTGAACAGGCCAAATCGGCCGGTGCCTGGGTACACATCGACGGAGCCTTTGGGCTTTGGGCTGCGGCTTGCCAACGGTTGCGCCACCTAACCGACGGAATTGAGTTGGCAGATTCCTGGAGTGTTGATGGGCATAAAACATTAAATACCCCTTACGACAGCGGCATATCGCTCTGCGCAGACGCCGAGGCCATGGTGAAAGCGTTGCAAAACTCAGGGGCATACATCATGTACTCCGAACACCGCGACGGCATGCTCTACACCCCGGAGATGTCTCGTCGGGCTCGCGCGGTAGACCTTTGGGCAACACTTAAATATTTGGGTCGAAGCGGAGTTGACCAGATGGTTGGGTCTTTCCATGACAGAGCGACGCAATTTGGTCAGGAATTAAAAACCGCAGGGTTCGAGGTGGTTGCGGATATAGTGTTCAATCAAGTCATGATTCGCGTGGGCGATGACGCGGCTACGAAGTCTTTTGTGCGGAGAGTCCAGGCATCAGGTGAGGCGTGGGTGGGAAGCTCGATGTGGTTTGGTGAACCCGTTATCAGGATCAGCGTGTGCTCATGGGCAACGACGCAGCATGATGTTTCAAGAACGGTGAAAGCGTTTTGTGACGCAAGGGCTGCATCTTGAGTTTGGCGGAGAGGGAGGGATTCGAACCCCCGGACGGTTTAACCCGTCAACGGTTTTCAAGACCGCCGCATTCGACCACTCTGCCACCTCTCCGAGCCCGCTAGTATACAAAATTGTGAAGTCGATGTGCCACCTTTGGACAAATAACGTACTAGTGTTGAGGAATGCTTGAAGTTGTTGCCATGAATTCCTACGTTACTAGTCGAAAATGCCGATGCAACTCTTTAGGTGTTTCGGTCTACAATGCAACGCAACTATTTGATTTAGGAGACTAAACCGCATGCAATCCACAGGACCTATAGTCCGCTCGAATGAAAGTGTACTAGCAACCAACAAGGTTCTGCGAAACACTTACATGTTATTGGCTATGACGCTGTTATTCAGCGCGGCTATGGCCGGTGCCTCTATGGCGCTGGATTTAGGCCGCGGTGTCGGCACCATAGCTTTCTTTGCCTCTCTCGCTTTGGTGTGGTTCGTTCTACCACGTGTGGAAAACTCCTCAGCCGGCATTTACGTCGTTTTCGCGTTCACCGGTCTGCTAGGCCTCTCCATCGGGCCCACCATTGAGGCTTACCTGGCTATCCCTAACGGATCGTCCATCGTAGCCACAGCCATGGGCGGCACAGGAACCATATTCCTGGGCTTAAGCGCTTATGTGTTGGTCACCCGCAAAGACTTTTCTTTTATGGGTGGTTTTTTGTTCATCGGCTTGTTGGTTGCACTGGTCGCCATGATCGCAAACATTTTCTTGCAGATCCCGGCTTTGTCTATGGCGCTGTCCGCAGCTATCGTTCTCATCATGAGTGGGTTCATACTGTTTGACACCAGTCGAATCATCAACGGCGGCGAAACCAACTACATCCGAGCAACGGTTGGCTTATTCCTAAGCATCTACAATATCTTCCAGGGTTTGTTGATGCTGATTGGTATGGGCGACGAGTAAAGTCTTGGTTCATCGGGCACTTGGTGCCCGATAACGACAGTGAAAAAAGGGTCGCTTTTGCGGCCCTTTTTTATTGAATTCCAGGATCTACCCCACCATCTTATAAGCTAATAAACAGCCAACTGGCCTTGTTAAACGACACCGGATCGCACTGAGTACCTTTTATGGACATGTTAAGCACCATCGCACCCTTTTTATTGATGGGTGTTTTCGCCTTCTTCATCATCCGCTCTTTGCCGACCGCCATCGACTGGATAAAGAACGGTCCCAAAGGCTCAGCCTCAGAGTGGTTAAACGCTGGTTTATTGCTCGCCGCAGTCGCTGCCTTTGTGGTGTTTTTAATGAGCCTTGTGTAACACACGCACCATCAGGAACCGGCCACCACCTTAGGCAACACACACAACATTTCATACAGTAAGTTTGCAGCAATCAGAGCGGTGGTTCCGGCCATATCATACGGTGGTGAAACCTCAACTAAATCTGCACCCACCAGGTTGACGCCTCGAAGGCCGCGAATAATCTCTAACGCCTGAACCGTTGTCAGCCCCCCAATCTCCAGAGTACCCGTACCTGGTGCATACGCCGGATCAAGGCTATCGATGTCGTAGGTAAGATACACAGGGCCCTCTCCCATCTGCTCCCTAACCTCTGCCATCAGCGGCGTTAACGACTTGTGCCAGCAGTCCTCTGCCTGTACCACGCGAAAGCCCTGCTGCCGAGGCCAGTCAAAGTCATCATCGGCGTATCCGGTGCCGCGCAGCCCAATCTGCACGACTCGATTGGTGTCCAGCAATCCCTCTTCCACAGCCCGCCTAAACGGTGTTCCGTGAGCGAGTTTCTCGCCAAACATATGCTCGTTGATGTCAGCGTGCGCATCCACATGAACCAAACCAACCGGCCCGTGATGTCTTGCCATGGCCCTGAGTGCTGGCAAGGTCAGTGTGTGATCACCGCCCATAGTTAGCGGTACAGCCCCAGCAGCAACAATTTCAAATAACGCCGCATCGATGATCTCAATGCTCTTTTCCAGATTAAACGTGTTGATAGCAACATCGCCCAGATCAGCCACTTGCATGTGATCAAACGGGGAGACACGCGTTGCCATGTTGTACGGTCTTAACATGGCGGACTCAGCTCGAATCTGGCGTGGTCCGAAACGTGTGCCGCTGCGATGCGACGCACCAATATCCATCGGCACACCGACGAACGCTGCGTCTAAGCCCTCGGCTGACGTTGCTGAAGGCAGCCTCATCATGGTGACAGGACCTGCAAAACGTGGCATCTCATTGCCACCGAGCGGTTGGTTAAAGTTCATAAGCGAAACGTCACGGCTATCGGTTTGTGATCGGATGATCGAATATGCTGCAGGCTCTCAACGTGCATAGGCCGCATGCTGCGAAAATACACGTGGTCTAAGTGCTGGTGCAAGTGCTGAAGTTGTGAGCGTCGGTGCCACTGTGCCTGATTCAAACTGCAGTTGCGTGTAATGGCTTCAAAGTACAGTCGGCGCCGTGAGCTCCAGGTGTTGAAATCTCCTGCTAAAAGCACTGGACCCTCATGAGTCACAACGATCGATTCAACTTGAGTCATTTGCGCTTTAAACTTCGTAGCAGACACAAAGTTAATCGCGTGGACATTGAGCACCAATAAACTATGACTCAGGCCATCCACGGCGTAGTGCGTGGCAAGCAGTGTTTTTTGCGTATTAACCAATGGCTCTCGGTGCGGAGACATAAATGCTCTACTTGATATCGGCTTAGCCACTCCGCCTGTTTTTACGCCCGTGAGTACGTTGGTTACTGGGTGCTGATGGCTTCTGACCATCAGCCAATGGAAGCGCTCAGACTCTGAAAAAATAGCATCCGAAGGCGCATTAGCTACCGCTTCTTGCAGCAGCACCAAGTCTTTGTCGTGTGTCAGAGTATGAAAGTCATTCCACCAGTGCCGGTGTCGTGCTTTCGCCATGTTCCATACCAGACACCTCAACGTTCGAGGTAAACGATCAATACCCTCGGCACCGAAGTGGATAAGCTGATCATTCGCAGAAAACGTTCGCGGCTGAAACCGTTTTAACAAGCTCATGATCGCTATAAATACGGGGAAAATAAGCGGCAAAAGTTATTGCGCAGCTTAGGCAGTATGGCCTTGTCTCGGTGCTGACTCAGCACTTTTCCCTCATTCCATTTTGCATCGAACACAGCGCTGACTTGCTGGCTAAGTTGTGCATCAAAGCACTCCAGGTTAACCTCAAAATTCAATTCAAGGCTACGGGCGTCCCAATTACTCGAACCAATCAGTACCCACTCGTCATCAACTAAAAACAACTTGGAATGATCAAACGGGTGATCTCCCAATGCGACTTGCAATCCAGCTTCCAACCACCGTTTTTCATTGGCTCGCATCGCCCATTCCACCACGATAAGGTTATTGTTCTCTGGTAGCAGCACCCGCACTGAAACACCGCGCAATGACGCCAAACGCAAACAACCCAATAACTGATTGTTCGGTAGAAAGTAAGGTGTTTGGATATCAATACGATGCTGCGCAGAATTGATGGCAGCCATCAGAGTCAAGCGCAATTTTTCGTAATTATTATCCGGACCGTCTACGGTAGTTCTGCAACATACAGGCCCTACATCATGTTCAGGATCGCAGCCGTCGTTTGGGTTCGACTCGTTAGCCGTAGTGGTTGGATCAAGCCGCAATCTTTCCCCTGTAGCGAATTCCCAGTCGGCCAGGAAAACAGCTAACAGTTGACTTACCGCAGGGCCACGAACCTCAAAATGTATGTCACGTGTCAAATGCCAGCGAGATTTGCTGATCTCATTACCTGCGCGAATATTCAACCCTCCGATAAACCCAATCGTGCTATCCACTACCATTAATTTTCGATGGTTACGCAGGTTTATGAATCGCCAATCCATCGGGCTTGTTGCAGATAAAAATCGAGCCGTAGGTACATTGAGTTTCTTCAGTGCACGATCGGCCCGGGCAACAAGAAATCCATAGCGCGCTCCTACGCCGTCGATTAGCACCCGGACGGTTACCCCACGCTGTTGGGCTCTTGCAAGAGCCTCGACGAACGGACCGCCAGATGCATCATTTTGAAATATGTAACTTGAGAGCAACACGCTGTGCTGAGCCGCATCAATTGCAGACAACATCACTGGATACGCCTCATCGCCGTTTACTAAAGGCTGCACGCGGTTACCAGAAACCAACGGCATACCGTGCAGAGCATCGCCCGTTTTAACAAGATCGGCTAACGGAAGTACCGGCAAAGACGCTTCACCATCGTCACCACCTGTTTGGCTGCGATGCGAGCGATGAAGTCGCCTCATCGCCCGCTCGCTGTGAATAGACTCCGCCTTGCCTCGAAGCCGGTTGATCCCAAATAATCCGTACAGTACCGCTCCGAAAAGCGGCGACAGAATGATGATGCCCATCCAGCTGATCGCCGCGCCTTCACTGTCTTTGTTCAGCAGTACGTGCACCGCAGCGATGACTGCCAGAAAAAGATAAATCAGCCCGGCCAGCGAGATCGCCGTGCCAGCATCCAGGCTGTCGGTTATAGCGGTGGGTTCAACCATGCAATAGCGGCTTAATAACGATCACGAAGGCACTCGTCTGGGCAGTGAAGTGGGCGTCATTATAGGTGTTAACTGATTCACAGAAGCGTGGCCGATATCGCGTGTTAGTCAATTGTCACCTCATCAAGGAATTTACCGACTGGCCGACAAATCCTGTATCACACAGGTTCTAGGGTGCCATCATGGCTCGCGCGTCCGATTCCAACTTTATTGTCGCCATTTTTCGCGACAAAACCTTCCAAGCTCGTGAGATCCGCCGAGTAATCAAGCTATCAATGGTGTATCTGCTCGCCACCACCGTACTGCTGGGTTTATTTTACAACCACATGCTCGGTGAACTGACCAGTGGTTCTGCCCCCTTGTTGTTTGCCTCAGAAGACATGAATCTCGTCAATGAAGCCGTTCCACCAATGGGAAGCGTGCTGGTGCAATGGTTAGCCGCCATGATGGTAATTAATCTGGCCGTAACCGTGTGTTTAGGGATTTTCATCACCCGCAAGCTGGGTCACCCGCTCATGGCGATTCGTCGAGCATTACGCGAAGTGGCTGCTGGAAACTTAGCGGTTCGTTTGCGTGAAAGCGATAACGATGAATTTGGCGACTTAAGTAATGAACTGCAAGCGGCGCTTGCCGTAGTGAGAAACCAGGTCGCTGACGCCAAGGCCTCGATCGAAGACGGCGCAGAATCAGACCCTGCCGACGTGCTGGAAAATGTACAGAATGCGCTGAATTATTTTCAGGTAGAAGACTCTGCAGCATCGTCAAACGATAGCGCGAATGCAGCATAACGGTAAGGATTCTCGGAATCTCATCATGCAAAAGACTCGTTATGTATTTCTGTTAAGTCTGATCGCAGCGGCTACGGTTGCGGGTTGTCAGTCCGGTGGGTCTTCAGATAACACACCTACCGGCCCTGGACCCAACGGTAGCTACTTATTCGTCAGCGCGGAAAACTATTACTTCGGAACGACCGGCGTGGGTACAACACGCACACAAACCATTGAGCTGGTTAATCGCGGTGGTGACATTTACCCGATTAACACACTGAATGTATCCGGTGATAATCGTGATGAGTTTGTCTCTGACTTTTACGGGCCCATCACGTTAAACCCGTCCGAAGCCATCCGCCTGAACGTAACGTTTCAACCCGTCACTGACGGACGAAAATTTGCGGATATCGATATTGATTTTGACACCATCGTGCAAGTGTCAGATGCGGCAAACCAAAATGAGCAAAACTTTTACGCCGCGGCCGACCTGGAACACATGCAGGACTACCGGGGTGCGTCGGATAAGTACAACGAGTACATACAAAATAGCCCTGCGGTAGACGTTAACAAACGCCGAGCAGCAATCAAACTACCGGTTATCAAAGAATCGGAAACCTATGGCGATGGCGCTGAATTCAGGTCTTACCTGCGCGCCATGAACGCGCGAGATGCAGGCAACTATGCTGCGGCTATGGATGAAATTGATTATCTGCTAACCGTTGACTCGGACAGTTACGTAGCGGATGACTCGTTATATCTTAAAGGCTATATACAGCTGATGGATCAACAGGATTACGCCGCTGCCCAGGAGACGATGGAACGTTTGCGTCGTGAATTCCCGGACACAACCTACTACGATACAGCGCTGTACAGCGAGGCGCTTGCTTTACAATCGCTCGGCAAAGAAGCACTTGCTACTGAAGTGTTGCTAGACTTACGCTACAAGCACACGGGTGTAGAAGCGTTCGGACTAGCCATGCCAAAAGATAATGTGATTTCAAGAGTTTGGTTTGATCGGGCCAGTGAAGCTTTGGAGCAAATGGGCGTTCTGTAAAATGGGCGTTCTGTAAAGGTGGCCATATGTGGGAGCGCACAGTAGAGTCAACGCTAAACGCCACAATCACACAGAACAC
>JAHDCO010000065.1 GCA_020629835.1 Granulosicoccaceae bacterium | reverse complement strand
AGTCCCTGTTCATTCGTGCGTTTGCCGACAACAACATCGCATCCAACGCAGCACCTCTCAGCGTTCAGTTGCAACCAGAAGATGATGCACCAGTCTTAACGTCACCCGATGGGGTACGCGCGTTTGAGAACTTTGTAACACCGGTACTGAGCTCAGCATTAAACGTCAGCGATGAAGAAGGTAATCCTCCAACCACATACACGGTATTAACCTCCCTACCCGACAGTGTCGGGCAGCTCGTGTTGTTGGGCGAAGCGATGAGCACGGGCGATACTTTTACCCAAGCGGATTTGGATGCTGGGAGCGTCCGCATCGATTTGGAAGACCTGGATATCACCGAGGCCATGACCGCCGAGATAGTGTTAGAGGTAGAAGCTGGTGGCCTGTCGTCAGCACCCCACACGGTTGAAGTGAGCATCGCGCCGATGAACGATGCACCATTGCTTACTAACCCGATTACACTGACCACAATCAGTCAGGATTTGCCGGCCACACTACCACCGCAAGCGTTTACTGATTCGGACGGCGACAACATCACCTACTCAGCCGGGATCGTGAACGAAGGCACATCGACTGTGGAGCCGCTACCTGCCTGGGTTTCATTCGACCCTTCAACAGGTGAATTCCAGCTACTTGATTACGCGCGACAAGAAGAATTAACGGTGCAAGTCATGGCCGATGATTCTAACGGCGGGCGAACGCCTACCAACGTGGTCCTTCGTTTCGACAATAGCTCAGCGCTGGGTGCAGCTTTGCCCAATGCGAATGATGAAACCACCCAACCTGCCAATCTCTCGGAGAGCGTTAGCAACGGGCCGGGGACTACCGATGAGACACCACCTGCCGCGGCTGCCACGCCATCGGAGCAACCGGCAGGCACGGAAGTTGACGAACAAAACGCAGAACCCAGAGATGTCGATGCGTTCATCGACAACCGCATACCCACTGACGATATTCAAAGTTCAAGAATTGATCTGGCTTCGCTACTACCAGCGATCAGCAATATCGATGCAGTTGAAGCGCAGGAATTTAACCGTACTGAAATTCTCGATACAGACTTGGCGCAAGTACTGGGATTCACCACAGACATTAACAACCCATTATCGTTCACGCTAAACACGTATGAATCCAGCACCTATCAGCGCGCGCTGACCACCTTGGCGAATCAGTGGGACCGAGAAGAAGAAGAGTCAGACTCGCCGCTACTAAAAATTGATACAACTTTCGGTAACTCGGTGGGTCTGTCATCGGGATTCACCGTGGGTTATATGATTTGGCTTTTGCGTGGCGGCACCTTAATGGGCAGTATGCTGACATCACTACCTGCCTGGCGCCTGGTTGATCCGTTGCCTGTACTGGCTGAACTGGACGATGATCTGGACGACGATCAGGAATCGTTAGAGTCTATGGTTACAGACTCTGAGCCTGCAGAGCCTGTGACCAGCGATGCCGAGTCAAACCACGATTCACCACGGTAGGCCCAAATACGCTACCTAAAATGCAAAAAGCCCCCGAATTCGGGGGCCTTTTGTAGGGAAAAACCGACTGAACAGTTTTAGTTGTAATCTGACGCCTGGTTGGTAATGGCGTTATCAATCGCTTCGACAATCTGATCCAAATCATCGGTTGTACAAATCAACGCCGGGCTTAAGCAGATGGTGTTGTTCAGCCCTACCAAACTGCGGTTGGTACGACCAATGATGACGCCTTGCCCCATGCAATCAGCTTGAATAGCTGCCATAACTGATTCAGGCATCGGCTCTTTGGTTCGTCGATCGGTTACCAACTCAGCGCCGCAAAACAAACCCTTGCCTCGTACATCACCGATGCATTTGTGCTTGTTTTGTAAGCCGCGCAATTTATCTAATAGATACTCGCCCATTTCGATGGTGTTTTCCAACAGGTTTTCTTCTTCGATGATGCGCATGTTTTCCAGCGCCGCTGCCGGCCCGGACGTACAACCGCCAAAGGTGCTGATGTCTCGGAAATAACCCATCGGATCATCATCCGACTTGAATTGATCAAACACCTCTTCGGTGGTAACCGTGCATGAAATCGCTGCATAACCGCTAGCCACACCTTTGGCCATGGTTACGATGTCTGGCTTGATGCCGTAATGTTGGTAACCGAACCAAGTGCCTGTGCGGCCAAGGCCACAGACCACCTCGTCGATGTGCAGCAACACGCCGTACTTCTTACAGATCTCTTGTACCGTTTCCCAGTACCCTTCGGGTGGTGTAATGACCCCACCGCCTGCAGTCACGGGCTCAAGAACGATAGAGCCTACGGTATCAGGACCCTCACGCTGGATAATGGTTTCAATTTCACGCGCTGCCTTGACGCCGTAGTCAGTGGTGTCGTCATACTGGCAGCGGTATTCACAGCAATGCGGCACTTCAATGAAGCCCGGAGTGAACGGCCCGTATTGCGCCTTTCTTTCCATTTGTCCTGAGGAACTCAGTGCGGTGATGGTGGTGCCGTGGTAATCGCGGTCGCGATAAAGAATTTTGTGTTTCTTGCCGTCATGGTGAAGTGCCGAGATCTGGCGCACCATTTTGTAAGCTTTCTCGTTGGCTTCTGAGCCTGAGTTTGAGTAATAAACGCGGCTCATACCCGGCATTTTCTCAATGAGCTTTTCCGCAAATTGAATACCTGGGATGGTGCCGGCAGACCCAGCGAAGTAACACATGTCGATTAGCTGATCACGCACGGCGTTGGCGATACTTTCACGGCCGTAGCCAACGTTCACAGTCCAAACAGCACCGGAAACCGCGTCAAGGTGCTCCTTGCCCGCCTGATTCCAAACTCTCATGCCCTCACCACGAGTGATGACCAGCGGGTCTTTACCCTCACTGAAGCCTTTGTGAGGCGTCAAGTGATGCCACAGGTGTGCACGGTCGGATTCCACCAACTTTTCGGTCTCTGCACTGCTCACTGCATGGTTCATAGCTTACCCCTGACTGTGTATAGAATCACCACGGCGCCTGATTAGCGCCCGTTTTCGATGCCTGAAGGTTATGCGAGCCAATCAGCCAACACAACCCGCCAAAACCGAGTTATGCGTGATGCCAGCCAATCTGCCGGTCGCGTAAGAGGCTGGGTTGTTCGAGTTGTGAACGAATTCTGGGTAACATACCGTATGGTTACTCACCCCGTATCCCTGGAATCCCTGAATTTCAGCGGTTCTGGCCTGAAAAGGCCCGAATGCGTGCTTGCTCACGCCAGTGGTTGGCTGTTTGCCCCCAGCTGGCAGGGGCAAGGCGGTGTCTCATGCATCAGTCCAAATGGCGCAACTCACACCGTTACCCAAAGAACCATAGAGGACCCCATTCGGCCCAATGGTATCGCTATCGACCAAACAGGGCAGATTCTGCTTGCGCATTTAGGCGACAGCTTAGGCGGGGTATTCAGCTTACAAGCCGACGGCACCCTCGAAGAAACCGTGATGACAGCCAATGGCAAGCTCTTACCACCAACAAATTATGTGGTACGCGATTCACAGCAACGGCTTTGGATAACCGTCAGCACAAGGCTCTGCCCCAGGGCCAAAGACTATCGACAGGACGCCTGCACCGGGTTTATTGCCGTCGCTTCGCCGGGCTCAACCAACGCAACCATCGTTGCTGACGGATTGGGTTACACCAACGAAGTGGTTGTGGACGAGGCCAACGCCTGCTTATATGTAAACGAGACTTTTGGTCGTCGCTTAACCCGTTTTGAACTGCACGATGATGGATCTCTATCCAACCCGAAAACCCTTGCTACATTTGATGCCGGCACTTACCCTGATGGATTGGCCTTAGCGCAAGACGGATCCCTTTGGGTAACCAGCATTGTTAGCAATCGAGTTCTGGTGGTGTCCCCCGATGGCGAAGTTCGAGTGGTGCTGGAAGATGTTCATCCGGACCACCTTGCATCCACAGAGCAGGCGTATAAACGTAACGAATTGGGCCGGCCTCACTTAGACACAGCACACGGTAAAGTACTCAAAAACATATCCAACCTGGCGTTTGGTGGCCCCACCCTGCAAACCGCTTATCTGGGAAATTTATTGGGGGATCGCATACCGTATTTTCAAACACCGGTTGCCGGTGCCGCCATGCCACATTGGCACGCACCTATCGAAGACTGGACAACACCTCAACACCCATCGTGACCCTCATGGATGCATTTACCAAACTTGAAAAACGCCTACGGCGGGACACGGCCAAAGCGGTTACTGACTTTCAACTGATCGAAGCCAGCGATCATGTGATGGTCTGTTTAAGTGGAGGTAAAGACAGCTACACACTGCTCGATATGATGTTGCATCTTCAGCGAGTCGCACCCATTGAATTCAGGATAACCGCTGTCAACCTGGATCAAAAACAACCGGGCTTTCCTGAAGAAGTATTACCCACTTACTGCAAACGTTTGGGTGTGGCGTACCACATCGTGGAAGAAGACACGTACAGCATTGTGCAAGAGAAAATTCCAGCAGGCCAAACTACTTGCGGACTCTGTTCTCGATTACGCAGGGGGGTGTTGTACCGAACCGCTGATGAGCTTGGCGCGACCAAAATCGCCTTAGGTCACCACGCTGATGACTTACTGGAAACCCTGTTATTAAATTTGTTTCACGGCGGTAGTATCAAAACGATGCCAGCGAAACTGCACGCCGACAATGGACGAAATATTGTGATTCGACCGCTGGCTTATTGCCGCGAAAACTTGATTGAGCAGTACGCTGCGATCAAGCAATACCCCATCATTCCATGCACCTTGTGCGGTTCACAACCGAACTTACAACGCCAGGCTATGAAAAGTCTGTTAGCTACCTGGGAAGCTGAAAATCCAGAACGCATCGCCTCCATGCTCACCGCATTGAAAAACGTGACTCCCTCGCATTTACTGGATAGATCGTTGTTTGATTTCAATGCTAATCAACGAATCGGCGGTGAGCATACTGACTCAGAAAACAACACAAACAGCGATCTTGGGTTACCCGGTGCGGGTGCAGCACAAGTAGATGCGGTTATTCAGGGCGTTCATCCAATAACTTTTCGTGCAGCTACCACGGAATAGAAGACCCGTCCCAAGCAATGAAACGCCCGCTTGGATGCTCATGTGCCGTTTCAAGCTGAGTTAATAAATACTGAGCGGTTTTTTCAATCGAGAACAGTTGAGACTCTGGCACGCGTTTTTGAAACGGCTTGGACAGTTCAGTGTCGGTGGTGCCCGGATGCAGGGACAGCACGCGTATATTGGGATGCGTTCGTTCCCATTCAATCGCTATACATTTTATCGCCATATTTACCGCTGCCTTGCTGGCTCGATAACTATGCCAACCGCCCAAGCGGTTATCTTCAATACTTCCTACACGCGCACTGACCGTAGCGAACACGCCTTGCGGTGATTTTCTGAGCTTCGGGCCAGCGTATTTCGCCAATAGTAAGGTGGGTAAGCAATTTATTTGCATCGAAAGTTCAAACAACTGAGAGTCAAATTGCCGAATCGATTTTTCCGGTAACAGCGATTCAGTATGTAGAACACCCACACAGTTGATCATCCAATCGATGGTCGCCATGGAATCTATCCAGGCTGACAACGCCGATTCGTCGCTAGCGTTGACTTGAGTCCAATGAATTTTTTGTTGTTGTTCCGGTGCGAGTACATCGCTTGACCAAACGGGCGCATCGGACCGGTTATGCGTAGCTTCAATACGAGTAATGCTCTCATTGACTGCAAGCGCTGCAATCAATCCCTTCCCAATGCCACCACTACCGCCCAGAATTGCTACTACACCCGCCATCGAGTCAAACCTTAAAGTAAAAAAAGCGCGTAAAACACTGAGAACGGAGCGTGCGTGCGATTCCGGGCAACCTTAGCGCAGTGAGTTGTAGCCAGCGGTAAAGCCACTGAGTGAGATAGTGGAAGCCACAACGCCCTGATTAGCTGCGACCACAGAGACCGTTGCACTGTTGCCTCGTTTCAAGCGATTGACCAAATCTTCTGCAATGGGTTCACGTACTAAACAGCCCTGTTCTGTGCACACTTGGAACGGTGCGATAGCATCCTGACCGGCGTCAATCTTCAACGATAGCCCTTCAGTCAGCACCACACCTAACGGGGTTATCACGTCGAGCACGGCAATGGCGATTTCACCCCCGGCCTCCAGGGGTTCTGGAAGTTTCCGGATAACCATTTCCAGCACCGGGTTACCACTGGCATCTTTGCCTATCTGAGCCATCGCGCAGTTGGTGTTGTCTGCTAAACAGGCAACTTCCCAGGATTTAAACACGGTACGTTTTACCTCACCGCCCGCCGCAGGTGCAGCGGGGGCCGCAGGAGCTGCGGTCGCCGGTGCTGCGCCTAAATCCAGCGTTTCATCAGCCGCGGGTGCAGCCGCGGGGGTGCCAAGTTTAAGCCCCTGTGCGTGAGTGGCATGCGCGCTCAGCAAACCGAATAAGGCGGAAAAAATCAGAACAACGCGGCGACGCTTAGGTGTCAGCATGATAGATAAACTAAAAGGTTGTGATAATTGTTAGACGGAAGTGTAGAGTTCTAAAACCTAGCCCGCAACACACTGAAAAGGCGTCTCAATGACTGTAGTCACGTTAACTTCTGACCGTTGGAGAGTACAAATCGATACGGACAGAGGCTTGCGGTGGCTCAGTGGCGAGGTTTATTTGAACAACCGCTGGGTGGATGCCCTGCCTAATTGCACAACACAACCATCGGTATTAAAAGACTGTAACTTCTTGTTATTGCCCTACAGTAACCGGATACGGAACGGCCGGTTTGAATGGGATGGAACCGAACATCAGCTAGACCAGGCAGAAAAGCACGCCATACACGGCACCGCTCGCGATCAGATTTGGAAAATCGAGCAACACACCAGCGATTCCCTGACCGCGACTTTTAACAGCCCAGACAGCGCGACGGTCAATTGGCCCTGGCCGTTCAGCGCACGTTGTGACATTCATCTGCACGGCAACCGAATTGTCTGCTCACTAGAGTGCACCAACCTGGGCAGCACCAGCATGCCGATAGGCGGTGGCTGGCACCCCTACTTTGTTCAACGACTGGGTGCGGAAGACCCCGTACTAACCGTGCCCGTCACCGGTGTTTACCCCGACGACAATGGCGATTGCCTACCTGTTGCTGCCGCCACTGCCATACCTGAAAATCTGGATTTTCGGAACTCACGTCGCCTGCCTCCGGAGCAGCGTATCGACCATTGCTTTGCCGGCTTGTCAGGCCCACTGATTATTCACTGGCCTGATGTGGATGCCACAATCACCATGACCGGCTCAAAAAACGTAACGCACGCCATCCTATTCAACCCAGACCAGAACTTTTTTGCCTTAGAACCAGTAACCAACGCCAACGATGCCGTGAACCTGCGCAACATCGCGCCGGATGCAGGTATCGAAACGCTGAAGGCCAATGAATGTTGGCAACATGAATTCGTAATGGCCGTCGACTAAGTTATACCGCCAGCATTAAGGGAACCGAAGAACGTCTCAATCTTCACCCCACAATCCCAAAGCGCTTAACCACATCAGGGTTGTTCACGATCTACGGACATAGTGATGCCCAGCGGGCCGCGCACAGCGTCCATAGTTAAAAACTGACCATCACGCGTGATCTGGAGTACCACAGGCTCGTTTCGCACACCTTGCTGAATCGAGCTTCGTAAGTCTTGCATGCTGAACAATCGATTGGCATCGTAGCTACGTAAACTGTCACCGGCTTGTATCCCTGCCTGATCAGCAACAGAACCTTCGATCACCGACGCCACCACCACTCGATTGGGACGACCGGCGTGATACAGATATCGGTCATAAGCATCATCGCCAAGTTGTTCACGAAGGTTCGGATTTGAGGCCTCGAGGTTTTCAAGTTCTGCATCTAACCTATCCGTATTCGCCCACCCTTCCCGGCCGGCTCGATCAAGCAGTTCCAGTCGATTAAGAGTCTGCTGATCTTGCTGCCGCTGAATAAGTGAGGCAGTGTCATCGGGTACTCCCGCTAAGCGCAACGCATCTCGTACACTGGTTTGCTCTGCTGCAAAGCGATTATTTGCAACTGCCAAATTTGCGTTGTTCGGGCCATCATCGGAGCTTCCGTCATTTCCAAGGGCTAAGCCTGCCCCGTTAAACGATCCATCGGATAGCTCATTAACCTGGCGTTGCAGTTCAGCCAACTGATCACGCGTGGCCTCCACATCCATTCTGAGATCATCCAGTTCGTTTAGTATTTGTAACGGCACCGCCTCTTCCAACGACGCTGGTTGAGCTAAGGTAACCGGGTCGTTGCTGGGGACAGTGACCGTGCTTGCAGCAACGGGTGTAGAGGAATCGACGACTGCCAAAACCTCGGCGTCAGTCGGTTCGGTTTGTACCCAATGAGTGGCTAAAGACGCGCCAGCTATCATAGCCAGTACGATCGATACCCCGTGCCATCGATGAAACGTGGGGGTTGTTGCCATAGACCTAACCTCTGTGCTGTTCGTTGTCCAAAGTGTTTGAAGTCAGTTGGAGATAAGCGTGCCCCAAAATCCGCACCCCATGCCCACCACTAACCCCTGGTTGTTCGCACATCGCGGCACATCCACCCTAGCGCCGGAAAATACTGAGGCAGCCTTCGATATAGCGTTAGAGGCGGCGGCCGATGTGCTGGAACTTGATGTCCGGATTAGTAAAGATCAGTCAGTTGTCGTGACGCATGATGCCACTTTGGTACGAACAACCAATGGTGAAGGACGTGTCAGTGAGCACACATTAACCGAACTGAAAAAATTGGATGCAGGCTATCAATTTCTCACACCCGACGACCAAACGCCCTGGCGTGCAAAAGGTCTGACGCTGCTCACGCTGTCAGAGGTCTTCAAGGCATACCCGAATGTGGGTATCAATATTGATATTAAGGACAATAGCGTTGCTGCGGCGCGCTGCATAGCCGATGAGTTACTCAAACTGCAGGATGGTCGTTGGTTAAACGTCGGTAGTTTTCACCCAGGTGTGATTCAGGCTTTCCGTAGTTTTGCACCAGGCATCAGCACGGCGGGTTCACATTGGGATGTAGCACGTTGGTACTTCGGCCGATTTCTACCAACGCCTGTGCAACCCTTGTTAACGCGCGCTGCGGGTGGCGATGTATTGCAAATCCCCACACGCTGGTTCGGCCTGGCACTAAACAGCACCAGTTTTATTCGTTATGCGCAGCGGCACAACATACGCATGGTGTATTGGACAATTAACCAGCCTGATGACATGCGCTTACTGTTAAAACACGGCGTTAACGGATTGGTTAGCGATAATGTGCTGGAGGCCAGACGCTGCATCGAAGAACACATATCGACCCTTGATCAACCTGATTAAGCGCTTCACCGGGAACTTCATCACTTGAGGCGACACTAAGCCACAATAACCTTCGCAACTCATCAACCAGACAACACCCCACATGACTAAGAATCACGATTCGATAAATACGCACAGGCGGGCTGCCCTATCGGTTGGAGCTACGGCCATACTAGCCGCGGGCACACTGGCAATTGCTCCTATGCCTGCTGCAGCGGCAGCTGACCCTATCTACACTGGCTTTTTAAGTAATAAGGCTGTCAGCGGTTACGACCCGGTTGCCTACTTCACAGACGGGAAACCAGTGAAAGGGTCGAAAAAATTCACCCTGAACTATCAGGGGGCCGAGTGGCTATTTGCTAGCCAGGCTAATTTGGATACCTTTCAATCTGATCCGGAAAAGTACGCACCGCAGTACGGCGGGTATTGCGCTTACGCGGTTGGAATAGGCCAAACCGCTAAAGGCGATCCTGAAAACTGGGACATCGTCGATGGCAAGCTGTACCTTAACTACGACGGAAATACTCAGAACCTTTGGCATCAAAAGCAGGCTGAGTACATCAAACAAGGCGATATTAACTGGCCCGGTTTAATTAACTGACTTTGGATAACTTCGGTACCGCAAAGCCATCATCAGCCCGGTCAGACCATTGAATTAACGTGGCGCAAAGCATATTCACCAAGGGCTGTTTGTTACGCCGGATACCGCGACTTAAATCACCCACATGTGCGCAATGTCGTGCAAACGATTCGCGCACCTCTGTGGGTTGTGCCATCAGCTGAGTAAACGCGTTCTCTATCTGAGCAGAGTCTTCTGCAGTAAACTCTGTTCGACGAGCCACCAGGGTATCGGTGTATTCAGACAAAATACGTTGGTGTTCTGCGTCTGCTCTCGTCACTTCAAATTCACACTCGTGCATCACGACAGACATCAGTAGAGACAATTCTCCGCTCAACGATGAGGTTGGACTAACTTTTCGTGCGGCAGCGTGCGAGTGTTCAGCATCGGCAATATCCATGAGTATCGGGAAATCAGCCTGGACTTCACCGCGCAGATAACACAGGGCAGCGCAGCTTTCCAAGTCGTACAACCCTTGCGACTTCAATAACCGTTCCAGACAAAACAGCGCACCCCGGATTGATTCGTCTTTCAATCGACCGCGCAAACACTGCGCAGCCGTATGCACAACGCCCAATCGCTGCTGGGTCATTTCGTAGTGTAAAAACTGATGATAGTGACTGACTTCATCAGCGAAATATTGACTGTAGGCAAAGGTCACTGAATGCAGGTAACGTGTCTTAGCGTGGTGCTGAGCCGGTAGAAACAGTGCAAATAACGCAACTAAACTCGCGTTTGAATCACCAATCATCATCGCACCGCGCTCGCTTAACAAAGCCGAGGTTGCCAATGTGACTGGTAGTGGCACTGTGTTCTTACGACGTGTCTGCACCGCGCCGCTCTGTGGTGTAAACGACACAAAGCGACTGGCGAATTCTTTTAGAGCGGCGTTTTTAGGTACCGGTATAACCCCAGCCAAACGATCCTCCGGAGCGTTTGATCCAGGCTTTAAGGTATCTTCAGCATAGCGTTCGGCGGCTGCTTTTGAAGGACTCGGGCTCGTGTGGTGTACCGGCGCCTTAGCCACGGCATCTGTGCGTTCTGTTGCACTACGTGATTCTTTCTGTGCTGCGAAGACTGGTTGCTCGGTCGGCAGCACGATATCGTTTAAGGCATCCTGGCGCTCTTGCAACGTTGGATGTGCAAACCGGAAGGGTATAGACAGCACATTTGCTGTTCCCCCATGAAAACACAGGGGTTTCATGGCCTGTGCGTTCGAGCCTTGCAGTGGCCCCAGGATTGCGGTCTGCCGTTGTAATGAAGTTAATGCGCGATTGAACGGGAGCGGTGAGCTTAAGTATTCAATGGCGTGTGCGTCGGTGTCCAATTGGCGTTGATTAGACTGGATGGCCCACGGAAGCACCTCACTTGCCAGTACGCCGAACTGGCCTGCCAGACGGACAACACTACCTATCCACCATCGCGGATGGCGCCGTGGGCGATAACCGGTATTCTTCTTGATTCGCCGACCGATGCGGTTCAATGCGGTTAATGCCTGCATGCCCGTAAGCAATACCATTTGAACGGGCACATCGCGACGTGCGATGTGAGCGAACTCGTGGGCTACCAGGGCGGAGACTTCCTCACGGGTTAATTGCTCTAACGCACCCTGCGTCAATACAAGCGCGTTATCCCCTTTGAACGAGCCGACAACAAAGCCATTAGCCCGTTGATCGTGGCGAAGTAGAAACACCTCCGGTGGCTTGCAGCGAGCGGCGATAGCGACTTGGGCCACGATCGGAAGAAGTGCCGTGTCGCCTGAATGAAGAGACTGAGTGGATACTTTCAAAGCACCCAGTCGGTGTGCCACCATAGCGCCTCCGGCACGAGCATCCAACACAGCGACGATCGCGGCTACCAGTGCCACCGCCCAAAGTCCGGCTATCAAAATACCGGACACCACGTTGGCTGCGAAGACGAAAGGTATTAACCCCACGCTTGCAAGTACAGCGCTCACCACCATATGCAGTAACAAGGACCAGATGAGCATGGCTACAACAACTGCCGCAGCCACTCGGCAGCTCGCTTGCCAAAGCGTCAGGTGAAGAAGCTTGGCACTCACAAAAAACCACCTAGCGCACAGCGTGTGATGCAGGCACAGCAAACGGCTTCACGGTTTGAAACCGCTGTGCTAAAGCTTGCGCACGGCTGAGAAGGTAAAAAGCGAAACACTGCGTTTTCTTAAGACAAAGTGTCTACAAGTTAACGGCTTAAGACTCGCTGCCTGAATGAGAAAAAGGTCACAGTTCCCTGCACACCGCGTGAGAGCCAGTGCTTTTACCTAACGGGTGGACCCACTCAATGCTACGCCAATTCGGATTTTTGACGCTTTTTTCCCTTCGTCGATTTTTTAGTTTTGCCCTTCCGCGACGATGCCTTGGCACCGCTGGCATTTTCAGTTCTGGTGGCGGGGTGCGATTGATCAAACGAGCGGCGCTTGTGCCCACTGACTTTCTTTTTCTTATGTCGGGGCTTATCCAAACGCTTGGGTCGCTTCGCAGGCTTTTGGGTATTCGAGTGATCGTTACCGGCGTCCGCGCGTGGTAACTCGTTAGCCCGGTTGTTTGTGTCGCGCTTGTTGGTACCACCCTCACCCGGGTGATCAGCGCGGCGCATATTGAGTTTGCGGTTACACACCCAAACGTTTTTCAGGTCTTTTAAAACTGCCTTAGGCATACCCGTAGGTAAGTCAACCGTGCTTTTGTCTTCTGAGATATTGATTCGACCAATGAATTGGGAGTCGATACCTGCTTCATTAGCGATGGCACCTACCAGATTGGACGCCTGCACTCCGTGAGAAGCGCCAACATCGACGGTATAGCTTTCCATTTCAATACCGTTGTCTTCCGGCCTTGGCCGGCGAGGACGCTTCTCATCACCGCGACGGTTGTGTACAGCCTGATCGTTGTCGTGCCCAAACTGTCGTGGGCGCCGCTCACTGCGTTGCTTCGCATCTGAGCGATGGTTGCTGCGATGTGAGTCGTTATCTCGTGGGTTCTGGTTACGTTGCTTGCTGTGCCGAACAGAATCTCGCGATTCGTCCAACAACAGTTCAGTATCGCCGAGCATCTGTTTTGCCAAAGCAGCCGCTACACGGGCTGCCGGTACGTTGTGCTCTTGCACTAGCTCTTCAACCAACTGCTGCAGATACGCTAAATCACCGGCCGCCATGGTATCGGCAACCCGTTGCTTGAAGTCGGCAACTCGACGATCGTTAATCATCTTAGTGGTAGGCAAAACCAGCTTTTCAATCTTCTGACCCGAAGCACGTTCTAAAATGCCCAACATACGTTGCTCGCGCGGCGTAATGAATAAGATGGCATCACCCTGGCGCCCCGCTCGGCCGGTTCGGCCAATACGATGCACGTACGCTTCAGCGTCATAAGGCACATCGTAATTAACCACGTGGCTGACCCGGTTAACGTCCAAACCGCGTGCAACCACATCGGTTGCCACTAAGATATCCAGGCGATTTTTTTTCAGCATGTCGACAGTTTGTTCGCGTTGCTTTTGCGCCATGTCACCGTTCATGGCTGCCGCTCGATAGCCCCGAGCTTGTAAACGCTCGGCCACTTCAGTGGTCGCGTTTTTAGTGCGTACGAATATGATCATGCCATCGAACACTTCGGCTTCCAGTATTCGAGTCAGTGTGTCGAGCTTATGAAACCCGCTCACGCTCCAATAACGCTGACGAATGGTTTCTGCAGACATCGTACGTTTGGCGATGGACACTTCAGTGGGATTGGTCATGTGCTGATTCGCAATCCGCTTCACTTCTTTGGGCATGGTGGCTGAAAACAGCGCCATGCGACGCGACGGTGGCGATTGCTCAAGAATCCACTTAACGTCATCGATAAAACCCATGCGAAGCATTTCGTCGGCTTCATCCAGCACCAGCGTTTCAAGTGACGACAACACTAAGGTTCCGCGGCGCATGTGATCCATAACACGCCCGGGTGTGCCAACCACAATGTCGACGCCCTGGCGCAGCTGCTTTATCTGTCGGCCATATTCCTGCCCACCGTAAATCGGCAGCACCCTGACATTGGGCATATGCATCGCGTATTGAGAAAAGGCTTCGGCCACCTGAATGGCAAGCTCACGGGTAGGTGCAAGAATCAACGCCTGCACACCGTTTTTACCAGGTTTCAGGCGCGCTAACACCGGTAACGCAAATGCCGCCGTCTTGCCTGTTCCCGTAGGCGCGTGCCCCAGTACATCCACGCCCGTTAAGAGTGGCGGAATGGTGGCGGACTGAATGGCTGTTGGAGACTCATAGCCCAGGGAATCCAGGGCTTGCAGCAGCGGGGACGGCAATTCAAGCTCTGTAAAGCCTGCCGACGCTTTGGTGGTTTGTGTCATCGCGGCAGACTACACGACACCCGCCAACCGTGCTTGACATAACTGTGGAAACTGCGAAGCACATGCGCGGTTGATGGCACAGCTTTCGTGCCCAGCGGGTCAAGCGCTGGTGATGTGTTCGAACGTGCTCCAGTCGTCACCACTCATTCGGAACGCCTGCCCAAAGCCCATCACAAATATCGCATCGTCGGGAACCAGGTTAAACAACACAAAATCAGGCAATTGGCGCAGCAGTTTGACCGTCTTGCCGTGAGCCTGCTCGAACGCATCCAACCTGGAATCGTATTCGGCATGGCTGGGCTCAATAACCCTGGCCTGACATTGGTAACGCACACGAATTCTTGCGAACGCCTGGCGACAATCCTGTTCGTCCTCAACCATCATGGCTGAGACCATCGGGTTAGCCAATAGATCACGAGTATGCACGGATAATCGGCTGACAAAAATATGTACGCCGTTGTCGATCCAAAGACAAGGCACACACCCAGTGTGAGGCTGACCATCCTCACCCAGGGTGGCTAAATGCACGCTGGATACGCGCTGCATTAACGCGTTGTACGCCTGTTTTGCTTCTTGTATGTCTGCCACGTTGACCGGCTGTGCTGTTAGTTGACTAAGAGGCTTGCCGCACCGCCCACCTTGGCGGTCGGTGCCGCACGTCCGCTTTATCGCTTGCTTAGCTGCTTGATGTCCCTCACCGCCCCACGAGACGCCGATGTCGTTAGCGCTGCGTACGACCACAGCGCTTGTGAAACGGCACGTTCACGATTGACCGGCTTCCAGGCGTCATCGCCTTTGGCTTCCATAGCTTCACGTCTGGCCGCCAGTGTTGCGTCATCGACGCGAACGTTAATGGTTCGATTGGGAATATCGATATCAATGGTGTCACCTTCTTCCACCAAACCAATGGCGCCACCCTCAGCGGCCTCAGGCGATACGTGGCCGATGGACAGACCCGAGGTACCACCCGAGAAACGCCCATCTGTCAGCAATGCACAGGATTTCCCCAACCCCATGGATTTCAAATAACTGGTGGGATACAACATCTCTTGCATGCCGGGCCCACCACGCGGTCCTTCGTAACGGATAAGAACCACATCACCTTCCTTTATCTCACCGTCCAGGATGGCGCTAATCGCCGCTTCCTGGCTTTCAACAATTCGGGCCGGTCCGCTGAAGTTGAGAATGCTTTCATCCACCCCAGCGGTTTTAACGACGCAGCCCTCAAGGGCGATGTTACCGAACAGCACCGCCAAGCCGCCGTCCTGGCTATAGGCATTCTCAACGTTACGGATACAACCATTCGCACGGTCGTCATCCAGGGTTTCAAAACGACGGTTTTGACTGAATGCCACTTGCGTGGGCACACCACCCGGCCCGGCCCGATAAAACGTTTTTACGGCTTCGTCTTCAGTTTGCACCACGTCGTATTGCTTTAATGCGTCAGCCATACTCGGGCTATGAATAGTGGGGCTGTCTTCATGCAGCAACCCGCCACGTTGCAACTCACCCAGAATGCCCATCACACCACCCGCACGATGCACATCTTCCATGTGGTACTTGCTGGTCGAAGGTGCCACCTTACAAAGATGCGGCACTTTTCTCGACAAACGATCAATGTCGTTCAACGTAAACGGAATTTCACCTTCTTCCGCAGCAGCCAGCAAGTGCAGGATGGTGTTGGTTGATCCACCCATGCAAATATCTAACGACATCGCGTTTTCAAACGCTTCAAAATTCGCAATGCTTCGCGGTAAAACGCTGTAGTCATCTTGCTCGTAATGTCGGCGTGTGATTTCCACAATTTTACGCCCGGCTTGTTTGAACAGTTGCTCTCTGTCGGCATGGGTGGCAAGCGTTGACCCGTTACCAGGTAAAGCCAAGCCCAATGCTTCCACCAGGCAATTCATGGAATTGGCTGTAAACATCCCTGAGCATGACCCGCACGTTGGGCAGGCGGAGCGTTCAATCTGGTCAACCTCTTCTTCCTTCGCATTTGGGTCAGCCGCTTTCACCATGGCATCGACCAAATCCAAACGGATGATGTTGCCCTGGATTTGCACTTTGCCCGATTCCATCGGTCCACCAGACACGAACACCACGGGAATGTTTAAACGCATCGCGGCATTGAGCATACCGGGGGTGATTTTATCGCAGTTGGAAATACACACCAGAGCATCGGCGCAGTGTGCATTTGCCATGTACTCCACGGCGTCGGTAATGATTTCACGCGAAGGTAAGCTGTACAGCATCCCTCCATGCCCCATGGCTATGCCGTCATCGACGGCGATCGTATTGAATTCTTTGGCTACACCGCCGGCCGCTTCTATTTCGCGCGCGACCAGCTGACCCAGATCTTTGAGATGGACGTGCCCGGGCACAAACTGGGTGAACGAGTTAGAAATCGCGATGATCGGTTTATCAAAATCACCGTCTTTCATCCCCGTGGCACGCCACAGGGCACGAGCGCCAGCCATATTGCGGCCATGGGTGGTGGTGCGGGAACGATACTCAGGCATAAGAACCTCCGTTAATATGGCTCTAGTTTACTCGAACCTAGTGATCCATCGTGCAGATACGACGCTTTGATACTCAGGACACAGAATCGGTCGTGGCACTCTGGCGCGACTGCCACTTAACTGTGCCATGGAACGACCCTTACAAAGACATCGCCAGAAAGCTCAAGGTGGGCTCTGAGCTATTTCTGGTAGGTACGCTAAACGACACGGTGATCGCCTCTGTCATGGGAGGTTACGAGGGCCACCGAGGCTGGATTAATTATTTAGCGGTCCACCCGACTCATCAACGTAAGGGTTTTGCCGGCCAGCTTGTGCTTGCCATTGAGCAGAAACTCCTTGCATCAGGCTGCCCCAAATTGAACTTACAAATCCGACAGGGTAACGACGCGGTACAGGCGTTTTATGAATCGTTAGGATATTCAGATGACAACGCAATGAGTATGGGAAAACGATTGATACCAGATATCTAACACCGCATAAAATTTGGATGTTTTAAACGCTTACGCATAAAAGCGTCGTGCGGCAACAAACCTCAGATCCGGCGCCACTTTATTGAGCTGAATAATGTATCAGCATCACAACACTGGCTATCACTGCGCCCACTCCTAACCACTCGCTCAGTCGCACGCGTTCGCGGAAGAAACGTAAAGTAAGCACGGCGGTAAAAATCATTTCGATCTGGCCTACCGACTTCACCAACGCCGGGTTTTCCCACGACATCGCGGTAAACCAACCAATTGAACCCAACGCACTCGTCGCCCCAACAAATACCGCTAGCGGCCATAAGCGATGGATTTTTTTGAAGTCCCCTGGGGTTACCACCGAGGTGTACGTTAGGCATAGGATCGACTGCAGTGCGACGACTAAAACCAAGGTAATAGCCGCGGCTACGACAATCGGTTGATCCAGACTGTTACTGGCTTGGCGTATCCAAAGCGAGGTCAACGCGAAAAACGCTCCAGAACCAAGACCCGCGGCAATAGCACCCAGTTGCCACGGTTGATTTCGACTGGGCATGGCCATGAGCCAAACACCCACAACACCCAACACCACCGCTATCCATCCTTCGAAAGCTATCGGCGCGGCAAAAAAGAAGGTGCCTATTAGTGCGGTTTGTATGCTTTCGGTTTTCGCAAAACTGGTTCCCACCATAAAATTTTGATAACGAAAAACACGAATCAATAATGCGGTTGCCAGTATTTGTGCCACGCTGGCTAACACCGCTGGCTTTACAAAAGCTGCCGTTTGCATAGCAGTGATAACAACGACACCGAAGTCTGTACCCACCAGATACAGCAAATAAGCGATAGCAAACGGTAGCCCGAGCACATAGCGAACACCCGTTGCACTCATCGGGGTGATGGTTGCGCTTAGACTTTTCTGACCCGCTGTTCGAACCGATTGCATAGCCGCTGCAAACACCGTGAATAAAATCCACGGTGCCATGGGAAGCGATTGCCAATCGATCAAGGACGAGCCAGGCGGGGAAGATCCCCTTGCGTTCCCATAGCGTGCTGCATCACTCGATTGCGTAGGGGTTTCACGTTAGCCACGGTGTTTAAACCGACACTACGTAACTTTTGAAACCAGATTGGTTGTGGAGAAAACGCTTTATGAATAGCGTCAAGTGATTCGATCATGATGCTGTTGTTTAGTCGACGCCAGCGCTCATAACGTGCAAGTACTTGCGCAGCCCCGGGGTCACGTCCTGCATGGTGAGCTTTTATTAACACCTCAGCTAAGGCGGCCGCATCCAACAATCCTAAGTTCACACCCTGGCCTGCAAGCGGGTGCACGGTGTGGGCAGCATCACCGCATAATGCAACACGCTGTGCCACGTAACGCTCAGCGTGCGCGCGTGCTATAGGAAACGATGCCCTCGCCTGAACGCTTTCAATGCCGCCAAGTTCCTCCGGGAAAGCGGCTTGTAACTCCTTAATGAACGTCTGTTCATCCAGTTCTTTCAACCGCGCGACTTCATCTTCATTGTGATACCAAACCAGGGATGCGCGGTCACCACACAGCGGCAACATGGCCTGGGG
>JAHDCO010000064.1 GCA_020629835.1 Granulosicoccaceae bacterium | reverse complement strand
TAGTGCAAGCGTTTTCCGGATTCGAGAATACCGTTAAGCGTTCTTTGGAAGAGCGTATTGAACGGGCTGGTCTTGAAGACAAATTCGACGAGATTTTAGTGCCCACCGAAGAAGTGGTGGAAATCCGCAACGGCCAGAAGCGTCGATCAGAGCGTAAGTTCTTTCCAGGCTACGTGCTCGTACGTATGGAAATGGACGATGAAGCCTGGCACTTGGTAAAGGACGTGCCGAAAGTCCTAGGTTTTATCGGCGGTACGGCCGACCGACCCGCTCCCATTTCGGATAAAGAAGCCGAATCCATCTTGCAGAAGGTGCAGGAAGGTGTCGAGAAGCCACGTCCGAAGGTATTGTTCGATGTGGGCGAGGTGGTCCGAGTAACTGATGGTCCGTTTAATGACTTTAACGGCGTCGTTGAGGAAGTGAACTTCGACAAAAATCGGCTGTTGGTCGCTGTGCAAATTTTTGGACGTTCCACACCCGTGGAGCTTGAATTCAGTCAGGTCGAAAAGGCCTGATTTTCCGCGGCGTTTGCCGCACTTTTACTTCGGGGAGCTGTGCAGCTTTTTAGCTTGCCAGCGTTCGCACCCGATAAGGATGCAACATGGCTAAGAAAGTCGAAGCTTATATCAAGCTTCAAGTGCCTGCCGGCCAGGCAAACCCATCTCCACCGGTTGGGCCTGCGTTAGGTCAGCACGGTCTGAACATCATGGAATTCTGTAAGGCGTTCAACGCGTCAACTCAGAGCATGGAGCAAGGGCTACCAATTCCAGTGGTGATCACAGTCTACAACGATCGCAGTTTCACATTCGTACAGAAGACTCCGCCGGCAGCGGTTCTGCTACGCAAGTCAGCAGGCATCCCCAAAGGCAGCGGTCGTCCGAACACAGAAAAAGTGGGCAAAGTGACTCGCGCGCAGCTTGAAGAGATCGCAACCACCAAAAATCCTGATTTAACAGCAGCTGATATGGACGCTGCGGTTCGAACCATCGCGGGCACGGCTCGCAGCATGGGTCTAGAAACGGAGGGTGTGTAAATGGCTAAGCAAGGTAAGCGTACGCGCGCGCTCCGCGAGAAAGTGGATGCTGAAAAGCAGTACGACCCAGTCGAAGCGTTAGCGCTGCTGAAAGAATTGTCTTCGGTGAAATTCGAAGAATCGGTAGATGTTGCTGTAAAGCTGGGGATCGATCCTCGTAAATCAGACCAGACTGTTCGCGGTTCATCAGTGTTGCCGAAAGGAACGGGTAAGACAGTTCGTGTCGCGGTGTTCGCTCAAGGCGAGCAAGCTGAAGCAGCGAAAGCTGCTGGCGCGGATCAAGTGGGCTTTGAAGACTTGGCCGAGTCCATCAAGGGCGGCAATCTGGATTTCGACGTTGTTATCGCAGCGCCTGACGGCATGCGTGTGGTTGGTGCCCTGGGAACTATCCTTGGGCCGAAAGGACTTATGCCAAATCCTAAAGTCGGCACAGTAACGCCTAACGTTGTTGAGGCGGTTAAGAATGCTAAGTCGGGTCAGGTTCGTTACCGCGCTGATAAGGGTGGCATCATTCACGCCTCGTTGGGTAAAACGTCATTTTCTCCAGAAGATTTGGCTGAGAACTTAGGCAGTTTGATTGCTGACTTGGTCAAGGCAAAGCCAGCGTCTGCCAAAGGCGTTTACATGAAGAAAGTAAGCCTATCGACCACGATGGGCCCTGGTGTGACCATCGATCACTCCAGTTTCCTCTGATTTTCAAGGGCTATACGCGTTAAAGTAGGCGGTTGCCAGTGAAATGGCAGCCGTTTTGTAAGAACTTTGTTTGAGCTGAAGACAATGGTCGCCGGAATAGGTGAACACTTTGAACCGGCTCATCGAAGACCGTAGGTGCCTCAACCGGGTAACACCGGGGCAGGCTTAATTGCCTACGTAGATGAGTACTTGCCATGAGAGGTTCTGTCATGGCGGTAACTCAAAGTGGTGTGCGAAGCGATTCCTAATCGTCTTTATACACTGGGTGGCCCATCTGGGTCGAATGAAATGAGGTGCTCCATGGCTCTGACATATGCAGAGAAGCAAGAGGTAGTAGCCGAAGTCGCTGATGTAGCGGGTTCTGCGCTGTCTGCCGTTGCAGCTGAGTACCGCGGGTTGAGTGTAGGACAACTCACCGACTTGCGTGCGAAAGCGCGTGAGAATGGTGTGTACGTTCGCGTAGTCAAAAACTCTCTCGCGAAGCTGGCTGTAAAGGGTACCGAGTTTGAATGCATGCAAGACCATTTAAGTGGTCCGCTGATGCTGGGTTTTTCACAGGAAGATCCAGGCGCAGCCGCTCGATTGTTTCGGGATTTCGCAAAAGAGAATGATCAATTAAAGATCACTCTCGGCGCGGTATCAGGCGAGACCATCGCGGCAGCTGACATCGGCAAGCTCGCTAACTTACCAACGCGTGATGAAGCCATCGCTCAGCTGATGTCTGTACTGAACGCTCCGGTAACCAAGCTGGTTCGCACATTCAACGAAGTGCCTTCAAAGCTGGTTCGTGCGGTTAACGCCGTCGGCCAAGCTAAGTAATCCTATTCACCTAATCGGGATGCCGCTGCCAGGTGGTATCAAATCCGGAGATTTAAATGGCTATTTCACAAGACGAGATGCTCGACGCAATCGCAAACATGTCTGTAATGGAGGTTGTTGACCTCGTTGCAGCGATGGAAGAAAAATTTGGTGTTTCTGCTGCTGCAGCCGTTGCTGTTGCTGCTGCTCCTGGTGGCGATGCCCCAGCAGCTGAAGAGCAATCTGAATTTGACGTTGTATTGGCAGGCTTCGGCGACAACAAAGTTGCAGTAATCAAAGCCGTTCGCGGCGCGACTGGTTTGGGCCTGAAAGAAGCGAAAGATTTGGTTGAAGGCGCACCAGCCCCAATCAAAGAAGGCGCTAGCAAGGAAGAAGCTGAAGAGCTTAAGAAGACGTTGGAAGAAGCAGGCGCAACCGTCGAACTCAAGTAAACCCTTGATGATTCATGTTGACGCGCAAGCCGCGTCACACCGGTTGTAC
Source organism: Granulosicoccaceae bacterium (assembly GCA_020629835.1). Lineage (GTDB taxonomy): Bacteria > Pseudomonadota > Gammaproteobacteria > Granulosicoccales > Granulosicoccaceae > Granulosicoccus. The sequence continues at coordinate 16,030 of JAHDCO010000064.1, read as the reverse complement.
ACACCTTAATGGGTGACCGGGCTGGCAGTCGACTTTGGACTGCCGGCCCATTGCCGTTTCTAACGGCAATAAAAATTTCTCGTGTGCTTGCACACACCGTGACATTGATTGGGGAATCGAAATGGCATTTACGTTTACCGAGAAAAAACGCATCCGCAAGGATTTCGGCAAGCGCCAACAAATTCTTGAAGTCCCGTTTTTGCTGCAAACGCAGCTTGATTCCTACCGCAATTTTTTGCAGCAGGCCGTTGAAACCGAAGAGCGACGTGAAGTCGGTCTGCATGGTGCGTTTCGAAGCGTCATGCCTATCGTTAGCTACTCTGGCACAGTAGAACTGCACTACGTTAGCTACCGCCTGGGCAAGCCCGCCTTCGATGAGCGCGAGTGCAAAATTCGCGGCTTAACCTACGCAGCTCCATTGCGCGTACTGGCTCGCCTGATCATTTATGACAAGAACACGGGCAGCAACCGCGCAGTAAAAGACATTCGTGAGCAGGAAGTGTTCATGGGCGAATTGCCGCTCATGACCGACAACGGCACGTTTATCATTAACGGTACTGAGCGTGTCATCGTGTCTCAGCTGCATCGTTCGCCTGGTGTTTTCTTCGATCACGATCGAGGCAAAACTCACTCATCGGGCAAGCTGCTATTTTCGGCGCGCGTTATTCCGTATCGCGGATCCTGGCTCGACTTTGAGTTCGATCCGAAAGATTGCATTTTTGCTCGTATCGACCGTCGTCGAAAGCTGCCGGCCACCATCGTGTTGCGCGCTCTCGGTTATGAAACTCACGACATTCTCGATACATTCTTTGAAACCAACAAAATTTCGATCACCAAGACCAAGGTGGAAATGGACTTGGTGCCTGAGCGCTTAAGAGGCGAGCTTGCCGCGTTTGATATCAAAGTGGGCAAGAAAGTCATCGTGGAAGCAGGGCGTCGTATTACACCGCGTCACGTGAAAGCCTTGACCGAAGCTGATGTCAAAAAACTCGAAATCCCACCTGAGTACCTGGTTGGCAAGATTCTCTATGACGACATCCCGGACAAAGAAACTGGCGAGCTGGTTGCCGAAGCCAACTCGGAACTGACGCCTGAATTGATCGAACGAATCATTGAAGTCGGCACCAAGAAGTTTGATGTGCTGTACGTGAATGATTTAGATCGCGGTCCTTACGTGTCCAGCACACTTCGCATCGACCCCACTCGAACCCAGTTGGAGGCGCAGGTTGAAATCTACCGCATGATGCGTCCGGGTGAGCCACCAACTAAAGAGGCTGCCCAGAACCTGTTCAACAATTTGTTCTTCGAAAGCGAGCGTTACGACTTGTCGCCGGTTGGACGAATGAAATTCAACCGTCGCCTGCGTCGTGATACGACCGAAGGCCCCGGCACACTCGATAAGGGCGACATCCTTGATGTCATGAAGGTGTTGATTGATATCCGTAACGGTAACGGCACCGTGGATGACATCGATCACCTGGGTAACCGCCGCATCCGAAGTGTGGGCGAAATGGCGGAAAATGTGTTCCGAGTCGGTCTTGTGCGTGTTGAGCGCGCGGTGCGTGAACGTTTGGGCATGGTGGAATCTGAAGGGCTGATGCCTCAGGACATCATCAACGCAAAGCCAGTTGCCGCTGCGGTAAAAGAGTTCTTTGGCTCAAGCCAGCTGTCTCAGTTCATGGATCAAAACAACCCATTGTCTGAGGTAACGCACAAGCGACGTATCTCAGCGCTTGGCCCCGGCGGTTTGACCCGTGAGCGTGCTGGTTTTGAAGTACGTGATGTACACCCTACGCACTACGGTCGAGTCTGCCCGATTGAAACACCGGAAGGTCCAAACATAGGTTTGATCAACTCGTTAGCGGTCTATGCCCGCACGAACGATTTTGGTTTCCTCGAAACGCCGTATCGCAAGGTTGAGAACGGACGCGTTACTGATGAAATTGTTTATTTGTCGGCCATAGAAGAGGGTAACCACACCATCGCGCAGGCGAATGCGGAAATCCTCGAAAACGGCGAGTTCGCGAAAGAACTGATTTCTGTTCGAGCGAACAACGAATTCACCTTGTCGTCCAGCGACAAGATTGAATACATGGACGTATCACCGAAGCAGATCGTATCGGTGGCTGCGGCATTGATTCCGTTCCTGGAGCACGATGATGCGAACCGTGCTTTGATGGGATCAAACATGCAACGCCAGGCAGTGCCGACTCTGCGTGCTGAAAAGCCATTGGTGGGTACTGGTATCGAACGTATCGTAGCTATGGATTCAGGCTCGGCGGTCGTTGCCAAACGTGGCGGTATTGTTGATTCCGTTGATGCCGGTCGTATCGTAGTTCGAGCAGACGAAGCTGAGACTGAAGAAGGTCAGGGCGGCGTAGACATCTACGCACTCACTAAGTACACGCGCTCGAATCAAAACACGTGCATCAACCAGCGTCCGCTGGTGAATGTCGGTGATGTGATCGCTCGTGGCGACGTATTAGCCGATGGCCCGTCAACCGACATGGGTGAACTGGCGTTGGGTCAGAATATGTTAGTGGCCTTCATGCCTTGGAATGGCTACAACTTTGAAGATTCGATTCTGATCTCTGAGCGTGTGGTTCAGGAAGATCGCTTCACCACCATTCACATCGAAGAGCTGACGTGTGTGGCTCGGGACACCAAGCTTGGGCCTGAAGACATCACAGCAGACATCCCTAACGTAAGCGAAGGTCTGCTATCGAAGTTGGATGAGTCGGGCATTGTTTATGTGGGCGCGGAAGTTAATCCGTCTGACATTCTGGTGGGTAAAGTAACGCCGAAAGGCGAAACCCAGCTAACGCCGGAAGAAAAACTCCTGCGTGCCATCTTTGGTGAGAAAGCGTCTGATGTTAAAGACACATCATTACGCGTACCGCCAGGCATGGACGGCACGGTCATCGACGTTCGTGTGTTTACTCGTGACGGTGTTGATAAAGATGCTCGTGCACAAGACATCGAAAGTGAAGAGCTGAAGCAAGTTCGTAAAGACATTCAGGATGAAACTCGCATCATCGAAAACGATGCGGAGCAGCGAATCCGCAGCATGGTTGTTGGTAATGAGGCTGACAAAGGCCCGAACAACCTTAGCAAGGGCGCGACTGTAACAGCGGATTACCTGGATTCCCTGGAGTCGACTGACCAGTGGTTCCAAATCTCGATGAAGGACGAAGCGTTAAACGTTCAAATCGAAAAGCTGGCGCAACAAATTGCGGAAGCCAAAGAAGCCTTCGAGCAACGCTTTCTTGAGCAAAAAGAGAAAATTACCTCTGGTGATGATCTAGCGCCAGGCGTATTGAAGATGGTGAAGGTGTACTTAGCTGTTAAGCGTCGCTTACAACCCGGTGACAAGATGGCAGGCCGGCACGGGAACAAGGGGGTTATCTCCATGATCGTGCCTACTGAAGACATGCCTTACAGCGAAGACGGTAAGCCAGTGGACATTTGCTTGAACCCACTGGGGGTGCCATCACGCATGAACGTTGGGCAGGTACTCGAACTGCACCTGGGGTGGGCCGCCAAAGGCCTGGGCCACCAGATTGAAAAGATGATCCAGGCTCAAAAAGCGGTTGCTGAGATTCGGGGTTACCTGGAGAAGATCTACAACCACCCGCAAGCTACTCACAAAACCGAAATTGATTCGTTGAACGACGAAGAGTTGATGGCATTAGCGAAGAATCTGATCGCTGGTGTACCCATGGCCACGCCAGTTTTTGATGGTGCGTCAGAAGAAGAAATTCGTGAAATGCTCAAATTGGCAGAGTTGCCAGAGAGTGGTCAGGCTAAGTTGATCGATGGCCGAACGGGTGAGTACTTTGAGCGACCCGTGTCGGTTGGCTACATGCACATGCTGAAGCTGAATCACTTGGTAGACGACAAAATGCACGCCCGTTCGACAGGGCCTTACAGCCTGGTTACGCAGCAGCCGTTGGGTGGTAAGGCTCAATTCGGCGGACAGCGTTTTGGGGAAATGGAAGTATGGGCACTAGAGGCCTACGGTGCGGCTTACACCCTTCAGGAAATGCTGACGGTTAAGTCAGACGACGTGAAAGGGCGTAACACCATGTACAAAAACATCGTTGATGGTGATCACCGAATGGATGCCGGCATGCCGGAATCATTCAACGTACTGTTGAAAGAAATCCGTTCTTTAGGCATCAACATCGAACTCGAATCGGACTAAGCAGGGGGATCACAATATGAAAGACTTGTTGAATCTTTACAAAATGCAGGGTCAAACCGAGGAGTTTGACGCGATTCGCATCAAGCTTGCGTCTCCTGACACCATTCGTTCATGGTCGTACGGGGAAGTAAAGAAGCCGGAAACCATCAACTACCGAACCTTCAAACCTGAGCGTGATGGTTTGTTTTGTTCAAAGATCTTTGGCCCGGTCAAGGACTACGAGTGCCTGTGTGGTAAGTACAAGCGTTTAAAGCATCGTGGTGTTGTTTGTGAAAAGTGCCACGTGGAAGTTACCCAAACCAAGGTAAGGCGTGAGCGGATGGGCCATATTGATTTGGCCAGCCCGGTTGCGCACATTTGGTTTTTGAAGTCGTTGCCTTCTCGCATCGGTTTACTGCTTGACATGACGCTGCGTGAGATTGAGCGCGTGTTGTACTTCGAAGCGTTTGTGGTAATCGATCCGGGCATGACAACGCTTGAATCAGGTCAGCTGTTAAACGACGAGCAGTACCTGGAAGCCATGGAAGAGCACGGTGATGAATTCACCGCACGCATGGGTGCTGAAGCGGTTCACGATATCCTGAAAAACATCAACATGGATCAGGAAGCGGCCAACCTTCGCGAGGAAATTGGCGCGACGAAATCGGAAACCAAGTTAAAGCGTTTGACTAAGCGCCTAAAGCTCATTGAATCGTTTATCCAGTCAGGTAACCGCCCTGAGTGGATGGTCATGACCATCCTGCCTGTGTTACCACCAGATCTTCGTCCACTGGTACCACTGGACGGCGGCCGCTTCGCTACGTCCGATTTGAACGATTTGTATCGCCGAGTGATCAATCGTAACAACCGTTTGCGTCGGCTGTTAGAGCTAAACGCTCCGGACATCATCGTGCGCAACGAAAAGCGCATGCTGCAAGAGTCCGTTGATGCGCTGCTCGATAACGGTCGTCGTGGTCGTGCGATTACCGGGTCTAACAAGCGCCCACTAAAATCTTTGGCCGACATGATCAAAGGTAAGCAGGGTCGCTTCCGTCAAAACCTGCTCGGTAAGCGAGTGGATTACTCGGGCCGTTCGGTTATCGTGGTTGGCCCAACACTGCGTTTGCACCAGTGTGGTCTGCCAAAGAAGATGGCACTCGAACTGTTCAAGCCGTTTATCTTCAGCAAGCTGCAGCTGCGCGGTATGGCAACTACCATCAAAGCGGCTAAAAAGCTGGTTGAGCGCGAAGGGGCAGAAGTATGGGATATCCTGGAAGAAGTTATCCGCGAACATCCCGTGCTGTTGAACCGTGCGCCTACGTTACACCGACTGGGTATTCAGGCATTTGAACCGGTACTGATTGAAGGTAAAGCGATTCAGCTGCACCCATTGGTTTGTGCCGCGTTTAACGCGGACTTCGATGGTGACCAAATGGCTGTGCATGTGCCGTTATCCATCGAAGCACAGCTCGAAGCGCGTGCGTTGATGATGTCAACCAATAACGTGCTGTCGCCAGCAAACGGTGAACCCATTATCGTACCGTCGCAGGATATCGTTCTGGGTCTGTACTACATGACGCGTGAGCGTGTGAACGCGAAAGGCGAGGGCATGAGCTTTCGTGATGTTGCGGAAGTACGTCGCGCGTACGAAGCGAAGGAAGTTGAGCTGCACACCAAAATCACCGTGCGCGTAAACCTCTACGAAAAAGACGACATGGGTGAATACGTTCCTGTTATCAAACGTGTGGAGACCACGGTAGGCCGGTCAATCGTTTCTGAAATCCTGCCAAAAGGCCTGGGTTTCGAAAACGTCGATGTGAATCTGACCAAGAAGAACATCTCGAAGCTGATCAACATGTGTTACCGCAAGCTGGGCTTGAAAGAAACTGTGATTTTCGCGGACCAGCTGATGTATATGGGTTTTCGCTACGCAACGCTCGCCGGTGTCAGCATCGGTGTTGAGGACATGGTCATTCCCGATGATAAGAACGACATCATCGGTTCAGCCGATGCCGAAGTGCGTGAAATCGAAAACCAGTATTCGTCTGGTTTGGTAACGCATGGTGAGCGCTACAACAAAGTCATCGATATCTGGTCAGCGGCGAACGATCAAGTGGCCAAAGCCATGATGAACAAGTTGGGTTCTGAAGATGTGGTTACTCGCGATGGTGACACGGTCAAGCAGGACTCCTTCAACTCCATCTTTATGATGGCCGACTCGGGCGCTCGTGGTTCTGCCGCGCAGATTCGTCAGTTAGCGGGTATGCGTGGTTTGATGGCGAAGCCGGATGGTTCGATCATCGAGACACCCATCACGGCGAATTTCCGTGAAGGATTGAATTCTCAGCAGTACTTCATCTCAACCCACGGTGCTCGAAAGGGTTTGGCGGATACAGCACTCAAAACGGCAAACTCGGGTTACTTGACACGTCGTTTGGTGGATGTGGCGCAGGACATGGTCGTTATTGACCACGACTGCGGAACTGAAAACGGTCTGACAATGAAACCGATCATTGAAGGTGGTGATGTGGTTCAAGCCCTTAGTGAGCGAGTCCTAGGGCGAGTGTTGGCAAAGCCTGCTTACCGACCAGGTGATGACAGTGATGTAGTTGTTGATGCCAACGTCTTACTGGATGAAGAAGCGGTTAATCGCATGGAACAAGCTGGCGTGGATGAAGTGTTGGTTCGCTCAGCGATTACTTGTGAAGCCGACCACGGTGTGTGCGCCATGTGCTACGGCCGTGATTTGGCCCGTGGCCATATCATCAACATTGGTGAGGCGGTAGGCGTTATGGCTGCTCAATCCATTGGTGAGCCAGGCACGCAGCTAACCATGCGTACGTTCCACATTGGTGGTGCGGCCAGTCGATCAGCCGCTGCAAGCAGTGTGCAGTCGAAGTCAAAAGGTTCGGTACGTCACGACAACGTCAAAGAAATCACCAATAAAGAAGGCAAGATGCTGGCGGTATCTCGCTCGGGTGAGTTGGTGGTTATCGATGAACACGGCCGTGAGAAAGAACGTTACAAAATCCCATACGGTGCCACGTTACAAGTGAAAGACGGTGGTGCTATTGAAGCCGGGTCTATCCTTGCTTCGTGGGATCCGCACACTCACCCCATCATTACCGAAGTCGCCGGTGTGGCGAAATTCTCAGACTTTGTTGATGGCCAGACCGTCCGTGCAGAGACCGATGAATTTACCGGTCTAACCGACATTGTTATCAGTGACCACAAGCAACGTGGTGGCGCGGGTAAAGACTTACGTCCGGCAGTTAAGCTGGTTGACGAGGAAGGTAACGATAAGTTCTATGTGGGTACGCAAATTCCTGCTAACTACTTCTTACCTGAAGGTGCGATTGTTAACCTGGCTGACGGCGACGAAGTGCAAGTGGGCGACATCATCGCGCGTATCCCGCAAGCCTCGTCGAAGACTCGTGATATCACCGGTGGTCTGCCACGTGTAGCCGATCTGTTTGAAGCGCGTAAGCCTAAAGAGCCCGCCATCTTGGCTGAAACGACGGGTACGGTCAGCTTCGGTAAAGAAACCAAAGGTAAGCAGCGCCTGGTTATCACCGGGCCTGAGGCAGAGCATTACGAAGAGCTGATACCCAAGTGGCGTCAGATCAATGTGTTCGAAGGGGAAACGGTACAACGGGGTGAGATGATCGCCGACGGTGAGCCGAACCCTCAAGACATCCTGCGTCTGTTGGGTATCGAAACGCTAGCAGCGTATCTGGTGCAAGAGATCCAAGACGTTTATCGACTGCAGGGTGTTGGTATTAACGATAAGCACATTGAAGTCATCATTCGGCAGATGCTGCGTAAGGTGGAAATCTCCGATGCGGGTGACACACGTCTACTGCGCGGCGAGCAAATCGACTACAGCCGAGTGAAGGACGTCAACGAACAGTTGTTGGCTGAAAATCCGGATGCTGCTCCAGCAACGTTTGATAACTTGTTGCTGGGCATAACCAAGGCATCGCTGGTAACAGAATCCTTTATCTCAGCCGCGTCGTTCCAGGAAACCACACGCGTATTGACCGAAGCTGCTGTACGCGGAGCGCGTGATGACTTACGTGGTTTGAAGGAGAACGTTATTGTTGGACGCTTAGTACCTGCAGGTACAGGTTTGGCCTTTCATAACGAACGCCGTAGCCGCCGCAAGTCGATCGGTATCGAAGAAGCCTTTGATCAAGTTGTTGGTCAAGACCCAGCGTTACCGGGAGAGGCTGATGCATTGAATCCAGCGGGCGAATTAACAAGCTTGCTTGACGGTTCACCGTTGGGTGCTGAGCCAGTGCCTGCAGCGGGTGCGGGGGCAGCTGCGGTACCACCGACCACTGACGGCGGTGATACGCCAGCTTAATAAGCCACGTTCTTTGTGAACGAATGGTCCGCGCATTGGCAATCAGCCGATGCGCGGATTTTTTTTGCCTGCTATAGGGCCGTGTTGCGTTCACGTATACTGCGGCGCTCTATTTATCGCCGGTAGAGATTTCTCATCCGCTTGCCAATTCTTCAAGTTTATTGTGTAACCGCAGCGTTGCTTCTGTCGGCCTGCTTGCCGTCTTCTCAGGAAACGCAACCGGCTTTGCCTGACGAACCCAAGCGTGTGGTGAGCCTGGATTACTGCGCTGATCAGTTCGTGCTTCAGTTTCTGGACAAGGACCAGATTCTGGCGTTGTCACCGGACGCTGAAAAGGACTATTCCTACCTTAAAGAAAAAGCGAAAGGCTTTACGACAGTCCGACCGGTTGCTGAAGATGTTATGACCCTACAGCCGGACTTGGTGGTGAAAAGTTATGGCGGCGGGCCTCACATGCAACGTTTTCTTGCATCGGCTGGGGTGCCGACTCTGCAAGTGGGTTGGGCAAGCTCTGTCGGCGGTCAGGAACCGGATTCGGTGGCCGCAGTCACTCAGATAATGGCAGATGGCCTAGGGCAATCGAAGCGAGGTCAGCGTGTAGTGAATGACTATCACGGCCGTTTAGATTCACTTGATGCACAGGTCACTGAGCCACTTGTTACGGCGATGTATCTCACACCGGCTGGATTTACCACTGGCCCCGGATCCTTAGTGCATGAAATGCTCACGCGAGCAGGCTTGGCTAATTTTGAAACCAAGCCTGGCTGGCGGCCTGTGGGCTTAGAGCGTTTGGCTTACGAATCACCGGATATGGTTGCAGCCGCCTTTTTTGATACGGGCTTAAGTGATTTAGCCCTATGGAGCCCGGCACGCCATCCGATCGCGAAGCAAGAACTGCAGAACCCGAATGCGGTGTACCTGCAGGGCGCATGGACCACCTGCGGAGGTTGGTTTATCGTAGATGCGATTGAAGCGTTGGCCGAAGGTCGGGTAAAAGTCCAGCCATGAATCGCGCACTCATACCGCTGCTACTAGTGGCCAGCGTTGGCGCGCTGTTACTAGCCTGTTTTGTGGGCTCTACCGTGATGCCGCTGGACCGTGCTGTGGCCAGTATTCTTGGTGGTGGTGATGCGGGTGACAGGCTGGTTATCTGGAGTATTCGTTTTCCAAGAGCGTTGTGCGCATTTTTGGTGGGTTGTGCTTTGGGTATGAGTGGTGCAGCCCTACAAGGCCTGCTGAGAAACCCCTTGGCAGAGCCGGGTGTATTGGGGGTCTCTGCAACAGCTTCTTTAGCGGCCACCTTTTCGCTGTATTACGGTTTGACCGCTATGAGCCCCTGGATATTGCCATTGGCGGCTATCTTGGGTGCCATTATGGCAACCGTGTTACTGACCTATGCCGCGTTAAAAACTCAGTCGGTGGTAACACTAATTTTAGTGGGGGTTGGCTTATCCAGCTTAGCGGGGGCATTGATGAGTTTGTTACTTAATCTTGCGCCTAATCCGTTCTCGCTAACCGATTTAATTAATTGGACGTTAGGCTCGGTAGCCAATCGAAGTTTCGAGGACATTCAATTCGCTGGCCCGTTGATGGCGATTGGCATGTTTACCCTGTATCGATATCGACTTGGGCTGATGGCGTTGACGTTAGGAGAAGAGGGCGCCAGCGCAGTGGGTGTTAACTTACCCAAGCAGCGTATGCTCATCGTGGCTGGGGCGGGTATTGCAACGGGTGCGTCTGTTGCACTGGCTGGCGCGATTGGATTTGTCGGTATCGTTGCGCCGCACCTTATTCGACCATTCGTACAGCACGATCCTGCGCGCTCACTTGTGCCCTCAGCCCTGCTGGCGGGTGTGCTGCTGGTACTCGCAGACATAGGCGTCAGGCTTGCCCCCACAAATTCTGAGCTGGCATTAGGTGTTGTAGCTGCGTTACTTGGGGCGCCGATGTTTATCTACATTGCGCTACAACGACGAGGCTTTCATGGCTAGTCTTGTTTCTAATGGGCTATCGGTTGCGTTTAAAAATGTTTCGGTGGTAAGTGATGTGAGCCTTGCGGTTGCACCCGGTGAATTGGTCGTGTTGTTAGGCGCAAATGGTGCCGGCAAAAGCACGTTGATTAAAGCGATGATAGGGATACAGCCAACCACCAGTGGTTTGGCGAGTATCGACGGCGAGAATGCCCGAACCCTATCATCGGTAGAAAAGGCGAAACGTGTGGCGTACTTGCCGCAGGTTAGGCCTTTAGCTTGGCCCAACACCGTGCACGATGTCGTTTCACTTGGTCGTTACTGCTACGGCGCGGTTCCGGGAAGAGTAAAAGGTGACGATGCCAAAGCCGTAGACGCTGCTTTGCAAGGGTGTGATTTGGAAAAATTCGCTCATCGGTCGGTGGATACACTCTCCGGTGGTGAACTGGCACGTGTTCACTGTGCCCGGGCATTTGCTTCGCAGGCGCCGCTGTTTGTTGCCGATGAGCCAACCGCTGCGTTAGATCCAAGGCACCAACTCATGATTATGGAACTCATCCATAGTTATGTGGTTAAGGGCGCTGGTGCTTTAGTGGTTCTGCATGATGTGAACCTAGCGATACGCTTTGCGACAAGACTCGCCTGGATGTGCGACGGGCGAATTGTGGCTGATGGAGCACCAACCGAGACTGTGACCGAGGATCGGATGGCACGGGTCTACGGTGTAAATGCACGGGTTAAAGGCTCGCATGTCGAGATGCTAGGCGTCTGTTAAGTGAGTCGAGCCTATGCAGAATTAATACTGGGAGGTGCGCGCAGCGGAAAGAGCACCCATGCGCAGCGACGGGTAGAGCAACTGGCGCAACAATCAGCGCTCAATAAACGGTACATCGCAACTGCCACGCCTCTGGACGAGGAGATGAGCAATCGAATTCGCATGCATCAAGCGGATAGGGACCGCACGTGGCAGCTTCTAGAAGAACCTCGTCATTTAAGTTCTGCACTCATGTCAGCGTCGACCTCTGATTGTGTGTTGATCGATTGCTTAACTCTATGGCTGAACAACTGCTTATTTCATGGTGATTGGCAGCAACAGCGTGCCGCTTTTTTAACTGCGCTTCAGGAAACGCCCGCAGCGGCGGTTGTCATGGTGAGTAATGAGGTGGGGCAAGGTGTCGTGCCAGCGAACGCATTAGCCAGACAATTTGTTGATGAAAGCGGATGGTTACACCAAGAGCTTGGCGCACTATGCGATTCGGTGAGTATTATCGTGGCGGGATTTTCTCAAGTGCTTAAATCCTGAGAGAACTTAGCTTAAAGTCTTCATAACCCAGACAACCCAGATAACCCAGATAACCCAGATAACTTAGATAACTTAGATAACTAGGACAACATCGATAAGCTAACAAGCATTAGGCAAATACTCTTCCTTAATGCTATGTCCCCAGTCGATGTTGCATTCGAACTGCGCGGTGTCTCCACCCATAGCGATGGTGGATCTCAACATGGGCGTCGAACTGTTGCCTACGCCAGCCATTGTCCGTTCGTTGAGTTTGACAACGATATGGCCTGTGTCGCCATAAGCACCGATCCACATCGAATGGATATACTCGGAAGCGTAGGCTTCCGGCTCTTGGAGTCCCACTGATTTGTTGCGTAATTCGGCACTCGAACCGTAAACATCATCAGGGAAGCTACCGTGTGTCGAATGAGCCACCGCCATAGCGGTTTTAACTTCATGGGTGAGGGCGAGTGCCTCGGCCATTTTGGCTTTCTTGGTGTAAACGCTATATTCGGGTATCGCGATAGAAGCCAGAATGCCGATGATCGCGATCGTAATCATCAGCTCAATTAATGTAAAACCGTTAGCTTGCTTCGACATCATTTAGTGTAGAAATCTACCTCTGTTATTGGAGTGCAGCGGCATGCTGTGTAATTTCTTGCAGTAGCGCGCATTGGAATGTGAACTTGGTTAGCTGAACCCTGTGACCAAACGCAGGCCCACTCGGCTCAGCGCCTCTCGAAATAACGGTCGGGCGGTAAAATGCGGGGGCCAGGGGTCTTCGATCCGCCCCTTGATCGCTTACGACTGAAAAATCGAGCCTCTCGTGTTCTGGGCCGTTTGTGTTGATTCATGCCCAGGGCGCGCAAGTTTCTTCACCATCTAGCTTGGGTCACAAGCTTGACAATCCGAACAGAGCCCTCTTATAATTCCGAGGCTACGTAACAGGCTGCCCAAGGGCGGCCTGTCTTGATTTCCGGACGTGGTTAAACACCACTCCAAACCCTGAATTATATAGATGGCGACAATCAATCAGTTGGTTCGCAAGCCTCGCAAGCGCAAGGCCGAGAAGTCGAACGTTCCGGCCTTGCAGGCCTGCCCACAGCGTCGTGGCGTTTGCACACGCGTGTACACCACCACACCAAAGAAGCCGAACTCGGCCATGCGGAAAGTGGCGCGTGTGCGGCTCACCAACGGCTTTGAAGTAACGTCCTACATCGGTGGTGAAGGCCACAACCTGCAAGAGCACTCGGTTGTGCTCATTCGCGGTGGTCGTGTAAAAGATTTGCCGGGTGTGCGTTATCACACGGTTCGCGGCAGCTTGGATACCCAAGGTGTTGAATCACGTCGTCAAGGACGTTCTAAGTACGGTGCTAAGAAGCCTAAGTCTTAGGGCTCGGCTTAACAGTCGTCGCGAAACCGACAAGAATTGGAATTATTAGAGCATGTCACGTAGAAACGAAGCCCCCAAGCGCGAAATACTGCCCGATCCCAAATACGGGAATGTGCGTTTGGCTAAGTTCATCAATATCTTAATGCTTGACGGCAAGAAAGCCGTTGCAGAGCGTGTTATGTACGGCGCACTCGATCAACTCAAGGACAAGGGCGCTGCCGATCCATTGGAGATGATGGAAAGCGCACTGGAAAACGTAGCTCCAGCGGTGGAAGTAAAGTCGCGTCGCGTCGGTGGTGCTACTTACCAAGTGCCCGTCGAAGTTCGGCCAGTGCGCCGTAACGCACTAGCGATGCGTTGGCTGATCGATGCGGCTCGTAAGCGTGGCGAGAAGTCTATGACCTTGAAATTGGCGGGCGAATTAAGCGATGCGTCGGAAAAGCGTGGCGCGGCTGTTAAGAAGCGCGACGACGTTCACCGAATGGCTGAAGCGAACAAAGCATTCTCCCACTACCGTTGGTAACCCTCTTTAGGGTGTGAATCAGGCAGATTTATCGTGGCACGATCCACACCCTTAACGTTGTATCGAAACGTCGGCATCATGGCTCATATTGATGCCGGCAAGACGACCACAACAGAACGCATCCTCTACTACACCGGTGTCTCGCACAAAATAGGCGAGGTGCACGACGGTGCCGCCACTATGGATTGGATGGCCCAAGAGCAGGAGCGCGGAATCACCATTACATCCGCGGCCACCACGTGTTTTTGGCGTGGCATGGATGGCTCCTTCAAAGAACACCGCATCAACATCATTGATACCCCGGGCCACGTCGATTTCACCATCGAAGTGGAGCGCTCGCTGCGGGTGCTTGATGGTGCGGTTGCTGTATTCGATGCAGTCAGTGGGGTAGAGCCGCAATCAGAAACGGTCTGGCGCCAAGCCAATAAATACGGCGTGCCTCGCTTAGCATTTGTAAATAAAATGGACCGCATCGGTTCAGACTTTAAGCGTGTGATGACTCAAATTCGTGAGCGCTTAGGCGGTAACCCGGTGCCAGTTCAGTTGCCCATCGGCGCCGAAGAAGACTTCGCTGGGGTTATTGATCTACTGCGTATGAAAGCGGTTCGTTGGTCTGAAAAAGACCTAGGGGTAACTTTCGAATTAGAAGAAATTCCAGCGGATCTTCTGGAAGACGCAGAGCAGTACCGAGAGCAGATGGTGGAAGCGGCTGCGGAAAGTTCTGAAGAGCTAATGGATGTATATTTGGATGCGGGCGAACTGGCCATCGAACAAATCCAAGCGGGTTTGCGTGCGCGTACCATTGCCGGCGAAATCGTACCGGCTTTCTGTGGGTCTGCGTTCAAGAATAAAGGGGTGCAGGCTTTACTTGATGGCATCGTGAATTACCTGCCGGCACCCGACGATATTCCCCCCATCCAGGGAATCCTGCCGGATGAGACGACCGGCGAACGGCGCGCGGACGACAGCGAACCTTTCTCAGCGTTGGTTTTCAAGATTGCCAATGATTCGTACGTGGGGTCACTCGCGTTTATTCGGGTGTACTCGGGTGTCGTGAAAACGGGGGATATGGTTTACAACCCTGTGCGCGGCAAAAAAGAGCGAGTTGGGCGGCTGTTGCAAATGCACGCCAATAACCGCGAAGAAATTAAAGAAGTGCTAGCTGGGGATATCGCAGCAGCGGTCGGATTGAAAGAAGTGACAACCGGGGACACGCTGTGCACACAAAAAGCGGAAATCGCGCTTGAGCGTATGGAGTTTCCTGAGCCGGTCATATCGGTTGCGGTAGAGCCAAAAACATTGGCTGACCAAGAAAAAATGGCTACGGCGCTTGGTCGATTGGCGAAAGAAGATCCGTCGTTTCGTGTGTCATCAGATGTGGATTCGGGTCAAACCATCATCAGCGGGATGGGTGAATTGCACTTGGACATCATCGTTGATCGCATGAAGCGTGAATTTAGCGTTGCTGCCAATGTGGGTAAGCCGCAAGTCAGCTATCGCGAAACCTTAACCAAGGCGGTGGAGGCTGAAGGTAAATTTGTTCGCCAAACCGGTGGCACTGGGCAGTACGGCCACGTAAAACTTCGCATTGAGCCTATGCCTCGTGGGGAGGGCTTCGAGTTCGTAAACGAAGTCACCGGAGGGGTAATACCCAAAGAATTCATCCCATCGGCTCGTCAGGGCGTAGAAGACGCTTTGGCTAATGGGGTGTTAGGCGGTTACCCCACAGTCGACGTGAAAGTGACCTTATACGACGGCTCTTTTCACGACGTGGATTCGAATGAAATGGCGTTCAAGATAGCTGGAGCCATGGGATTCCGTAACGGGGCCCAGGAAGCTGGCCCGTCGTTACTTGAGCCGATCATGAAAGTAGAAGTTGTCACGCCCGAGGACTATATGGGTGATGTCATGGGCGATTTGAATCGCCGCCGTGGTGTCGTACAAGGCATGGATGAGCAGCCCGGTGGCAAGGTCATTCGCGCCCGGGTACCGCTGGCTGAAATGTTTGGGTATTCCACCGATTTACGGTCCGCCACTCAAGGGCGCGCCGTCTACTCGATGGAATTTGATAGCTACGAGATACCGCCAAAAGCGGTGGTCGATGCCGTACTTCATCGTTAAAACCAGATGATTTGAACAAAGTTGACGTCTGGCCACAGGATTCATAACTAGGAACGCAGCAGCGCACGGTGTGGTGCTGTACAATTCGCAACCCATCGGCGGCACCGGCTGCCATGAACGACAAAGGTAAGAGAAGGTGTCTAAGGAAAAATTCGAACGTAATAAGCCGCACGTTAACGTAGGCACAATTGG
>JAHDCO010000145.1 GCA_020629835.1 Granulosicoccaceae bacterium | reverse complement strand
GCAACTTCGAAGCAGGCTTTCGGCAGTGTGTCGATGTGTTCAAGTCAACGTTTGGGTCAAGTGAATCGGCGTAGCTATGTAAAGCGGGAACCATCTGGGTTTTTCAATACTAGTATCAGCCCGTTTCGGTGAAACTGAAGATGTCACGATCTCACGCTCAGAACGCATGGCTAAGTGGAACGAGTGATTGCGTGCTGTGATAAAAATGAGTGGCGTCACTCTACACGTGTAGAGTGGTGCGCCCCGAAATGGCACCGATGTCTTACGTTGTCTTATCGCAAAATCCGATCTGATCTTTCTCGGTAACTTAATTTCCCTTACCTATAAAAAATAAGTCATTGATCATGCGATGACCCTAGTGCTCGTCATCGCATGATCGTTCAGAACAGTCCTTGTATACGACTTGTGATTATCAAAAAAATCTGGATCACTAACGCCGCTTTTTCTTGTTCCTCCAAGGGGCGTCCTGCTGCCAGTCTCCAGCCATAATGCAGCCGTACGGAAGCACACGGTCTACAACGTCGGCCAATCCAAATCGTTCCATATCGTTTTGTACCGATTCAGCATTTTTGTATGCGCTCGGTAACTCTGACACATCGATGTTCCCTGAATAAAAACGGGCATCAATGTGTTGAGTTTCTCGAGCAAATACAGCTTCATCTGTTTCACCAAGCAAACGCTTCTTGTGTTTGGTTCGACTGACGTTTCTTCCTGCCCCGTGAGGAGCAAAGCCGAGGTTTTGTTCATTCGGTGTTCCTTTCACAAACAGAATGGGCTCAGCCATGTTCAACGGAATGATTTGTGTTCCATTGGTGTCAGGTAGCCACTCGTCGTTTATGGGGGTTGCACCCTTGGCATGCCAGAAGACATTGGTTTTCTCATCCCGAAAAACAAAGTTATGTTCATTCCAAAAGCGCGTGTCCACAGTACCTTCGGTCATAGCTACCGCTTCGTGCAGGCACTCATGATTCCGTTTTGTCCATTCGCGAATGACCTGTAGATCCGACCAATACTGTTGTCCTTCCGGTGTGTCGAATGGAATCCAGGCGTTTTGCTTTAACGTCTCGGGTGACAGCACTTGACGAAACTTTTCCGCAATCTTCTTACCGTGTGTGTACAGCCGTGCACCCGGGCCACGTGAGCCATGGTGAGTAACCATCACGGTTTGCCCAGTAGACTCCAACACACCCACATACAGAAAGTGGTTGCCATCGCCCTGGGTACCCAGATGTGCGGCACTTAGCTGTTGCACGCCCATCGGAAGTTGACGCATTCTTTCCTTCAATGTGTCTGGTAGGGCAAACTGTTTTCCCACTTCGCGCCCACCGGGACCAAAGTGCGTGATTGACTGCGCCTTATCCAATACGGCCTTTGGCTCGGCATCGTTGAATACCGTGGCCATCAAAGAACAACAAATATCGGCTGAATGCATACCTGGAATGATCGCGGCATCAGTGGCCACAACACCGCCAACAGGTATTGTCCCCACTGGGCCTGCAGGGCAAGCATCTGGCATTACCGCACCTTCGATCACACAGGGTGTTCGAAGCACTTCCGCCATCGTCGCTTTGACGCTTTGTTCATTCGCCCATTCATCATCGTTTTCGGGTGAGAGATTCCACTGACACGGCGCCGGTTCAGACATCAATGGCCGTGCAGGGGGTGGCTTTACCGCTTCTACAAGGGCAATCACTTCCTCGCGCGTATGCGGCGTTGCATTCACTTGGCGCAGCAACTGTCCAATCTGCTTGCCTTGTGGCGCTCCCAATTCCAGTAAATCTTTTCCTGTGTACTTCATGGCAAACCTATCCTTTTGGTCTTTTAATCATTCGTTGGTAGCAGTGTGTATGACCAATCTGCCACTCCAGAAACGAAAAAACCCGCTTCAGTGAGCGGGTTCTTAGCGAATACTGCTTGTTACTTGTTTGCTAAAAACCCACGCACACTCTCGTACCTGCCAAGTCCTGGCAGTTCAAGAGGTTATGCATATTGTGTATTGGTGCGTTCATGGGCGAGAAGGTAACACGCGTGGAATGTACATTCAATAAAAAATATGTAGGAACAAATCACAAGCTTGATATTTTATTTACTAACGCATCATGCAACAAACGGCTGATACCACTCTACACGTGTAGAGTGATGCTCCTTTACATACCACTGATGCTTTAAGCTTTCTTTCCGTAAAATCCGTCCTGATCTTCATCAGAAAATCGCACGCCTTCTTTTTCAAAAAAGCTGAACACCGATATTATTCTGTTGCGCTTTCCCTTAACAGCGTTGACTTTATGAGGCGTATTCTGCCCTTTGAATACATTCAAGGTACACGGTTCAAGGTTGAGTGTGCTTGCTAATTCGGTTTCGTGAGTGATTACCTCGGCAACACCTTCGTAGTTAGGGTTATTGGCACTGCGTAAGTCTTTTCGGTATAGAAATTCCCCACCGCTTGTAGGGGCCTGCAGTAGCAAAGTGGTCGTAAATTCTGAGCGATCAAAATGCCACCCGAGCTGTTGACCGTGCTGATTAAGACATTGCATTGACGCCAGCGAGTAGGTCATCCATGGGATGTAGGGAAGATTTTTCCAGCGTAGCAGCCAGGAATGTTGAGAATTCCGGCCAGTGGTAAAGTCTATGAAGAGCACTGTCCGTGAGGAGATCACCGCTTAACGTAATATTCGACGTACGGGATTTTTTCATCGCCGCGTGGTTTTTTTTTAAACCAGGTACGGCGTTTGAAAAGTAGATGGTGTGTTCTCTTTCGTGGCGAAAACCCCTTGACTCAAACAAAGGCGCTAGAGCCGTAGTGGTTTGTTCAAGCGCATGGGAGTTTAAAAGCCTGGCAGGTTGAACATGCCTTCGGCTAGTAGGTCATCGCGACATTTTTCTACTAAATCGAGCCATTCGTCACTCTCGGGGCGATGCAGCGGGTATCTCTCTAAATTAAGTATTTTGTCCACTTTAGGATCCCTCCATTCTGCTCTTTCAGCAGCTTACCCACAAAGGTGTATAGAGCCAAGGCGGAGGTACACGGGCTCTACATCATTAACGGGGGACACCGGGATTCATTAGACTGGTTTTGCGACAA
>JAHDCO010000009.1 GCA_020629835.1 Granulosicoccaceae bacterium | reverse complement strand
ACAAGTCGCTTATGCGCGGGCCGAGCTATCCTCAACAGAGATAGAAGAACTCATACAGAAGTGGACAACATGGTTTGAAGATGACTCCACCGTGAACGTACCGACAATCGAAACAACGGTGCGAACATCGTGAATATGAGTGGGCGCACGCAGTGGCGCATGCAATGGCGGACGCTACTGATATCAGCGCTCGTGCTGGTGCCTGTTGCGTGGTTTTGCTACACAAAATTAGAATGGGCGAACGTGGATGACTACCGCGCGCCAAGCCGCGAAGTGAATCAAAATCCATTACTCGCCAGTATGAGGCTGCTGGAAACCTATGGATACGATACCGACGAAATCAGGAATCCTCGATTTTTTAAACAGCTAAATGAGTTCTCAGAGCAAACCCTCTGGATTAATGAGGCCAGCGTCATTCAGGATGCTGAACGTATTGCGGCGTTAGTCTCCTGGGTTAGAACCGGGGGTCATTTGATGCTGAGTCTGTCTGAAGAGAACTACCGACGTGGAAATCTGGAAAAGCAACCAAGCGACTACCCGCTACTGCTCGAACTTGGTATCGATGCATACGTGCATTTTGATAAAAATCGAATAACGCCAACCTGGGTCAAACAGCTAAACATTGAGTACAACGAGCAGGAAAGAAAAGCGCTACGAACACGCTCCCCACATAAGACACCATTTGAATTCTCTGATCATTTAAGAAACGAACAGGACCGCGTCTACGATATTCGCACCCTACCCAAACAACGCAACACTGCCGGGGTAATTACCATCAAGCACGGCCGATGGTCACTGCTCGACTTGCAGTCACCGCAAAGCATAATTCATCAGGTTAAGTTTCCGCGCACTGATCCTTTAAGCCTCGAACACTTTGTCAATGTGCAACTGCAACTGGGCAATGGTGTGGTTACGGTATTAGCGGACGGTACGATGTTCAGTAACGATAATCTAGGGGAATACGACAACGGAGCTTATCTGTTGGAGTTACTCGCAGGGCACGATGGCAAGTCACTGCGTTATCTCCTAACTCGACGAGAATCACCAGGTTTAGTGGGCACGCTGTGGCAGCACTTTCCCATCGCTTTGAGCTTACTCGGTTTAACACTGGCACTTTGGGTTTGGCAGACCACGCTACGTTTCGGCCCAATTCGTAGTGAAGTAACTACCGGTCGCGCTAACCTGCTATCGCATTTACGTGCCCGAGGTCATTTCTGGCGTCGTCGCGGTGAATTGTCGGCTCTGACTGAGCCAGTTCGAATAGCCGCCATTGAAAAACTCTACAAATCACATTCGAAAGTAGCACCTCGAATAATGACGACCACCAAACCTTCAGTAACAGAACAAGACGCAGTAACGCCATCAGACCTTGCGTTACCACGAGAGTGGTTAGAAGACATTGCCAAAGAACTGGATTGCCCAGTCCATCAAGTGCAACGTGCTTTGCACCCCGCCCCCTTAACGGCGCGCGAGTTACCCAAGGCGGCCCGTGTGCTGCAGCATATTCTGCACACCAAGCAATCCCTTCGTTGAATGGAAAGAGATGACTAACATGACGAATACACCTGACTTTACCCGTTCACACGAGGTGATGTTGGCACTGAAAAAGAATTTTTCTTCGGTGGTTATCGGCCAACACCAAGCCATTGATGAGTTGTTAATGTGCGTAGCCGCAGGTGGTCACATACTCATTGAAGGGGTGCCTGGGCTGGCAAAAACGTTACTGGCTCGAGCGCTTGCTCAGTCGACCCAAGCTGAACACGTGCGCATTCAGTTCACACCGGATCTGATGCCCAGCGATATCGTTGGTCATGCGATGTTTGAACAGCAAACCAATCGATTTACGATCAGACAAGGCCCCGTGTTCTCCAACATCGTCATAGCAGATGAAATCAATCGAGCACCGGCTAAAACGCAATCGGCTCTGCTCGAGGCGATGCAGGAACAACAGGTCAGCTTAGAAGGTGAGACCAGGCGCCTGCCCAATCCTTTTATCGTCGTAGCCACACAAAATCCCATCGAGCAGGAAGGTACCTACCCATTACCTCAGGCTCAACTGGACCGTTTTCTATGCAAAACACTTATGGATTATCCAAACGCAGACGATGAAAAAGAGATGCTGAATTTGGTGACACATGAACAAGTCGCCAACCAGTTTTCATTGACCTCACTCGAGCCAGTAGCAAGCATTGACGACGTAACCGCACTTCAAACCGCTACCAGCTTTGTTGCAGTAGATGATGCGGTACAGCGCTACATTGTTGAGCTTGTGCAAAGCACGAGACAGTGGAACGGTATAGACATCGGCGCCGGGCCTCGAGCCAGTATCGCCCTGCTCAGGGCAGCTCGTGGTCAGGCCATGCTGGAAGGGCAAACGTACGCGACCCCGGATCACGTAAAACAAGTTGCGCCCGCCATACTGAGACATCGTATTCAATTAACCCCGGATCTGGACATTGAGGGTTATAAGGCCGATGACATGATCAACACATTACTTAACGATGTGAGCGCACCACGGCAGTGACTCCCACCAACCGGACAGTAGCCGCTCTGTGCGCGCTCGCGCTGTTGAGCGTGATACCCGCACTTTACCCATGGGTTTGGCCGCTCTGGGTTGCGATCAGCGGTGCGTTTATCATGTGGCTAGCGATTGATGCATGGCAGTTATCGAAAGTGAGTGTAGATGTTGAGCGACAAAACCCGAAAATCATCGCCCATCAGCAAACCGCACCTATCACACTAACGCTTTTCAATCGCAGCGAGCAAATTGTAAACCTGCAAGTACACGATGGGCACCCAGCACATTGTGTGGTAGATCAGCAGCCAGTAAACACGTTATTGGGGCCACAATCGCAAGCAACTTTGCACTACACACTCCGGTCTGGTCAGCGTGGTGTGTTGGACTTCGAAGTTGTTCATTGCCGAATTCAAACACGCGTGGGTTGGCTTAGAAAACCGCTGCAATTAACCAAGCCTGCGAAAATAAAGGTCTACCCTAACTTTAAAACAAATCGTTTATACGGCTACCTACTGTCCAGCAGCAGTTTGCACGCAGTTGGGATTAAACGAAAAACCCAACAGGGAGAAGGCTCCGACTTTCGGCAGTTACGCGAATTTCGCGATGGCGATGCGCTAAGACAAGTGGATTGGAAAGCAACGTCACGTGCAAGGAAGTTAATTTCAAGAGAATTCCAGCAAGAGCGTGACCAGCAAATCGTTTTTTTACTCGACTGCAGTCAACGTATGCGCCATCAAGGTGCCGATGCTTCGCACATGGATAACTCACTCAATGCTGTGATGCTTTTAGCTCAAGTCGCATTAAAACAAGGAGATTCCACTGGGTTAATGACCTTCGGTGGTGAAGAGCGTTGGGTACCACCTGGCAAAGGCGCAGCCGCATCCAATCAGCTAATCGACGGGTTGTTCGATTTACAAGCCACCCAGGCCATGCCCGATTACGATGCCGCGGTCGAGAATCTACAACGCCGGCTCACCCGCAGAGCGCTGGTCATCATTGTTACACAAAGTCGAAACGAAGACGGTGAATCTGCCACAAACGCTTTCCGCCGGCTCAGTAAAAAGCACGTTGTATTGATTGCTGATTTACAGGAAAGTGATTTACGGCAGGCTCTTAGTGCTGAGACATCGAAAATTAACGATGCAGTCCAATGGTTCAGCGCTCAAAGCTATCAACAAGAACGGCAGCGTCGGCACAGTCTGGCCCGTGCTAATGGTGCATTACTATTAGATGTTGCACCGGAGCAGCTATCAGCTGCACTGGTTACTGAGTACCTAGATATTAAGAATCGCGCTGTGTTGTAGCGGTTGCAGGCGCGGTTGCAGGCGCGGTTGCAAATGCGGTCGCAGACGCATCAGCTAGTTCGGAGCTTGACCAACCCAGTCGCATTGCTACCGCTAAAAAGTCGTCATCCAGTTGCGTAGATAAATTTAGTACGTTCGAGCCCATGGGATGTGGCAGCGTTAAGTGTGTGGCGCACAGCAGCAGGCGATGAGAATCAAAGTGTTCACGAAATAAGCGATTGTGTTTACCTTGACCGTACGTGGTATCCCCCACTATGGGGTGATTACAGTGTTTCATATGACGTCTTAGTTGGTGCCGTCGACCGGTTGTTGGGTACAAAGCTACCAGCGAATATCGACTGGATGGGTATCGCCCACAGGCAATGGGGACTTCAGTGCTCAGTAAGCCCTGGTAAGTGGTTGTCGCTTCCTTCTCTGGCCAATGTTTGCCCGATACATTTACACCTTCACGGCGTTTATCTCGCTTATCGCTCAGTGGGTGATGGATATGGCCGTGATCAGATATGTGCCCACGTACGATGGCGATATACGTCTTTCTAACGGCCCGCTTGCTGAACGCATTCTGAAGGCAGCGAGCAACGTCCGCGGATAATGCGAACATTAAAAGTCCCGAGGTTGCACGATCGAGACGATGCACCGGGAACAAATGCTGACCCAGTTGCTCTGCGAGCGTCTGAAGCACTACGTGCTGGTCTCGACGGTCCAGGTCGCTGCGGTGCACGAGCATATGGGGTGGTTTGTGAATGGCGACCAGCCATTCATCTTGATAGATAATCTCAAACATAAAAAAACCCCGCCGTAGCGGGGTTTTCGAATTCCTCAGATCCTAAGATCGGATAACATTCAGGCAGGTGTTACGTTCACAGCTGCAGGACCTTTAGCGCCCTGTTCAGTTTCAAACGTGACCTTTTGCCCTTCATCTAGGGTCTTGTAGCCATCGCCATTGATAGACGAGTGGTGAACGAAAACGTCCTTGCCACCTTCGTCAGGAGAAATAAAGCCAAAGCCTTTAGCGGCATCGAACCACTTGACAGTTCCAGTACTCACAAACAATTACCTTATAAAAAATTAAAAGTGCATTTACGAAGGCCCATCGAACCCGGGCTTTTGGCCACTGTGGTTACGAGTAGTTTCCTTCCCATGCATGGCTAGCATAAGGACAGTCCACACGCAACACAAGCACATTTGGAAAAAATTACCCAAAAGATACTCTCGGTGGGCAAATTCGACATTGCGACTCTCATTATTCAGTTTGTTTTCAGTTTTCTATTCCAAAGACCCCATCCAATCCAGGATTTGACGCCTTTTTTCGGCGTATCGAAAACTGCCGATATGGGAGGCTTCCGTTGTCATAAGCTCCACAGACGGCCCACCAGCACGTACCAGCTCTTCTGCGTGGTAATACCCCACCAACTGATCATTAACCCCGTGCACGATCAGCACAGGCAGTTCGATAAAACCGATGCTATCGACAGGGTCTGTCTCATCACTAAGCAGCCACTGCACGGGGAACTGAAACAACCACGTCAACCAATGGCCTTTGGCCGCATCTCGTGCCGCAGTACTGAATCGAGAGAATCCACTGTCGGCAATGACATGGGTAAGGTGCCGTTCAGCCGTGGGGGTTTGCGACACCCAATTAAGCGCAAGACTTGCCCCCAGGCTCTGCCCGAGTATTACAAACGGGGCTCTTGGCTTATTTGGTTTTGCCTTTGTGTATTCAACGAGCCAACCGAAACCTGCATCAATATCCCTATAAACTTCCGGGATATTCGGCGTACCGGTTGACCATCCGTAACCACGATAATCCAACGCAAAAACCGTAAATCCAGCATTTAAAAGCCACTCAGTTGCGCGAACGTGGTAACTGATGTTTTGTGCGTTACCGTGAAGGAAGTACACCGTACCCTGGTGTTTATTCGCAGCGTTGAGCTTTGGCTCAATTAACCACGCATGCAGTTGTTCACCATCCTCGGTATCGACCGTAACATCCTGATAGGCGAAGCCGAGGTCTGCTGGCGTGCGAATAAGCGTTCGGTCTGGATAGAAAAATAAAGCGGTACACCCGCTCAGGGACGTGGCAGACGTCAGTAGCAAAAGCAGTTTAAATACCGGTAGCCACCGCTCGTGCTGAATCATGACCATTCCAAGGTGCAAATCAATTGCACTGTTTTAGTGCTTTATCACAGGATGCGTATTGTTAAAAATACCAACGCCATTCAACACCAAAAGATCGGGTTGAAATACCGCCGCTTTGTTCACCTACCGTTGCGGCTAACACTAAAGCACCTTGACGATGCGGTGACACGCTGGCCCATGCGTTAAGTGAACTTTCAAAATGCCTGCTACCCATTCGTTCTCGATGTTCCCATTCCAGCCCCACTTTAACGTTAGTGCGTTGCTGCGGTGACCAGTGAACTCCCACCCGAGAACCCAGGTGCCACTGCAGACGCGTGGCGTCATTGGGATCATCCACAATATCGCTTTCAAGAAACGCGAATGACACACCGGATTGATTGAAAGGCAGTGCGTACGCTAACCCGCCACCCGTGATTAAACGGAATCGTGTGCGAGCAGATGCAGAGCGTTTATCCCATCCCAATTGCGTACGCCACGACAACGGCTTAAAAAACCCTTGTCTGGGTTCTAAAGACTCAATGCTTAGTAGCGTTAGTCGGCTCAGGTAGGCAGCGTCTTCCTCATCTTTGGCGACACCGATGTTTAAAAACTCAATTGCGGCCCGCCGACCATAAGCTAAGGCAGGGTCGCGCATGTCGTGATAGGCCGCGCGATACCCTAATTCAAACCGGTTTCCAGAAGAGCGAAACCGTGTGGTGCCCAAGCTGAGTCGCGACGTGCCGTGCCCCAACTGGGGCGCTACGGTTGGGGCCTCGGGCTCATGCTCGATAGAACGCACACCAAGCTTGCTGCGCCGGCTCAGTACCTGACGTTCTTCGTTATTCAATCCAAGTGCGGACGGGTCTTTCTTTAGCCTTTGGTAGCGTAGGTAATCCCCCACGGTGTCGAGCACCGCCGCAGCCCGTTCTTTGGGGATTGAATCCAGCGCGCTATCAATTGCGCTTAACCCGTCGGACTCTGCCAGCAGTGCCCATTGCCGTTCCTGCGCCGTTAAGGTACTCGCCCGGTGCCTTAACACACGTAGCGTGGAGGGCACAAAACGTTGATCCTTCAGAAGTTCACGCCTGTCCAGTACTTTGATGGTGTCTACCGGAATGGTCCATAACGAAAAAGCGTCCGTCAGAGGTTCTTCAGCGAACGCCACATTAAGTAGTCCGAGTAAATGGTACGAACAATTTTCGTAAAAGAAGAAATAATCAAATTCGGCAATCAGCATTTCGTAGGTATGCCGAATAACCCAACTGATTTGTTCAGCGCTCAGATCCAGTGGGTATTCCCATGTATCTCGGTTATCTATTTGTTGATATTCACGTAACTTCAGGTGGTATGGCAGCAGCTGAAACCGTCCGGGAAAATGCCCAGTAATTCCACCAAAGGTATAGGCCAGTGCAGAAACACCCTGCGGCACCTCAGCCGCAAAATTAATCGACATGTTAAGAAGTTTTGCGGTGCTGGATTGCTCAGCCTGATCGATGCGCAACAACGTATGACCAAAAGCCGACGCCGGACTGTTCGGGTGCGAGGTGGGGAATACCAGCGTTAATTCATGTGGGTTGAGGTAGCTGATGAATTGATCGAATTCGGGGCATGCCTGCGCCGGTACGCCGTCAAACACGTCACCTAACGCCTGTTGTAGCCACAGGCGTCTGGCGACAAACCGGCAGTAGCTGGTTAATCGCATCGGTGGTTTTGCGGAACTGTGGAAGAAAGCCGCCAGCGTTGCATGCAATTCGGCTTGCCGGTCTGTTTTACCTACATCGCTATGAAAGAACCATTCAGAATCTATCTGGCTCTGCTCAGGCCCAATACCCTTGGCATAGTGGAGCAAAGCCGCCCACATCGGCTGATTATGAAGCTCTAAGACATCCGCGCGAGTAATTAGCTCATGCAGTAAGGATGAACCCTGCTGCGCTTCCTGCACCGCAGCATCGTATTGCCCCTGCTCTACTGCGTTTCTCCAGCCCTCATTGGCTTGCCCAACGGAAGCCCAGGCCAATAAGAACAGCAACAGTAAGGCGCGCCGCAACGAACTCGGCCCGCCGTAAGGCGGGCCGAGACTAGACAAAGCCAATGCGAACAACGATCTAATTCAGCGCGAACGGTGCCAATATGTCGTCGTTTGCCATTGCAACCTGCAAGGATGCGATAACACTGGCCGCATCGTTACCTTCAATGAACAAAGCATCGAATTGTGCTTGGGCAAGGTCAGTGAACCGAGGTAGTTCGCTCTCTGGTACGCCCATTAGCGTGGCAAGAATATTCAGATACTCACCGCGGCCTTTGGCGGTGTCTGTACTGAGCTGGTCCATGTTTTGAGCAACGAAGATCTCTGTAACCTCTTCACGCTCAACCACCTGGGTGGGGTCGCATCCCATGATGCCACCACCGGTGGTCATAAAAAACGAATTAGGAATGACAAGACCGTTCAGGATAGCCGCAGCGATGTGAGCTCCTTTACCGCTCTGGTCCTTCATTACGACAGCACCTAAACCACAGCCAGCACCATCTTCAGCCGCATGTACTTGCGTGCCTAAAGCCAATAAGCCTGCACACACGAGGGTAGTCAATTTTTTCATTCTTCAGACTCCAGTTATCAGTTAAGCAAGGCTCATCGCGTACTGCGACAGTAAAGGATCGTTAGACAACTTCGAGTCCAGCTTGGCTAACCAGGCTTCATGGCTGTCCATTTGTTGACCAAACAAGTCGTCATACTCTTGTTGAGCTAACTCAAAGAAACGTTCGGCGGCAACGTCATCCATGTTCATAAGGCTTGCAAGTGATTGCAGATGTTCGCCGCCACCCTGTGCAGCATCCCGCGCGATGTTGTCGAAGTTTCCAGCAACAAACACGTTGCGTTGGAAAGCTGCCGTGATAACGGTTTCGCCATTGCAACCCAAGCTATCAAAAGAAATACCGAACAACTGGTTGAATGATGAGCCATTGGTGGTTGCGGCCAATACATGCGGCCCCAAGCCACTTTGACCGGCGAATATCTGCTGACCTAAACCGCATCCTGCTCCATTGGCTGCAGATACGTTGAATGACGCCGCTGCCAGCAAGGGCAGCAGGCTGACCGATAAAGTCCTTCTCATGATTAAGTGCCTCAAAAAGTTACCTCGGAGTTCACATAATCAACACGCAAGCGATGACTGTCAAGCGACGCATGCTGCGTCAAGAGCACGACGAACAACGAGGTACATAGCGATGGAATTGCCTGGCTCAAGACGCAACTATTCACGGCCCATTTTTTTTGAAC
Organism: Granulosicoccaceae bacterium; assembly: GCA_020629835.1. Lineage (GTDB taxonomy): Bacteria > Pseudomonadota > Gammaproteobacteria > Granulosicoccales > Granulosicoccaceae > Granulosicoccus. The sequence continues at coordinate 74,504 of JAHDCO010000009.1, read as the reverse complement.
AACCGCAGCGACTTCCAAACTACGGTCGTTGGTAACCCGGCAATTCAATAACGTAGGTATCCACGGCTCCTGAATCCTGCCAGTCCGAGGCAAAAACGATGCGTGTACCTGATGGGCTATGCGACGGGTGCGGTTCACCAAAGTACGCAAGGTAGCCGCCGTTTTTAGCAAACTTTCCATAACTACGGTGATGCATCAATCGACACACCTGTGCTTGTTCAGGCTGCGTATTGACCAGATAAATCTCTGAAAACAGCGGCGTTGCGGGGCGTTTGTTTCGATGGAACACAAGCTGCTCAGGGTAGCCAATGCTGGAAACGGCAACCCAACCTGGTTGTTTGTAAGCACCTGCGCTTACGTGAGTGCCACTGGTGGTGTACGGCCACCCTTCACTTTCAGTCACCATCGCGCGGCAATCGCCGTCACTGAATCCATGCATGCCCAGGTGCCCCACGCCCCGGTCGATCGAACCATTACAACCTTTAGGCGATGGATCAAACACCGTTTGATACAACGTATCTTCCCCGAGGTGATTTAATCCAATGTCACCGTGTTCACCCGGCTCGGCCAAGTCAAACTGTTGTGTCACAGTTTGTAGCTGAGGATCAACCACAACGCCCTGCAGCCACATGGACTTGCCGCTCGGGCTTGGCATAGGCGCGCGCCAATTGCTCCACGGATTGCCGTTACCGGCTTTCACCACGGTTAAATCATCAGTACTGATGCGATAACTCATTAAGTGATAACCACCATCCGGCGCTTCACAGCGAAAACCGAATAAATCATCGTCCAAAGATTGCATGTACACATCGGTACCACCGCGCGCCACGCTACCAGCCCGACAGTAAGGTGCAAGATCTTTTATCAAGCCGTGTTGTTTACGACGAACGTCGTAAGTAAAAAACTGACTTTCGGTGGATGGATAACTGCTGACGTAGAACAATCGATCCGGATCATGACGGCTCCAAAACACTTCTTCCACATCAGCTGGCCGGATGTTTAATCGACCAACCGGTGCGTAGGTATGACCATCCAACAAGCGATAGTCCACGCCCTGGTAACCTCGCCGGTATAACAGTAACAAGGATTCGTCGGCATTCCATGCCTGTATCGTGTTGTAAAGCGGCTTTAGTACAACCCCCTCACCGGCGTTGGTGATGCGTTTAAAGGACGCACCAAAGGCAGGATCGGTTGTGGCCTGTAAGTAGGCGGGCTTTTCCATGGGAACGATGGGGCGTGCCAGCTGATCCACTACCGCGCCTTGACATAAATTAGCAGGCGCGTCTCGCACCGGATAAACACCGGGCGTAGACAAGGTTGAGCGGTCAACCGGGGTGTAGGCCAATGTGGTGCACGCGTTTAAGGACACCAGCACGATCAACACCACAACGATTCGCAAGATACCCCGCATCATTATGCTGACAGATGGCATTTCGGACTCCGAGGGCACGCACCGCTTCTTGGGCAGATCAAGCGCGCGTCTTTATCAATACCGCGTTCCAGCCATGCGATGTTGAGTATTCGAGAGACCCGACTAAATTCCTGTTTGATGGCAGCGGGTATGGATACCGAGCCGCCACCAGAAATGCACGCCTGCTTGAGTTCGTCGGCCATCTCTAAGGCATCAATTCCCTGTGCCGACAATGCGGGGTTTAGATCAACACCAGCGCACAGCACATGCTTTTTACCGACCATGTCTTCTACTTTCACCGACTCGCAGCAGTAGATTCTAGATTCGTTGCCGACGTCCAACACAGATATCTGTGCTGATGTACCCATCTCCGCTGAGCTGATCATTCGAAACACCGCCCAATGCTGACACGGGTCCTGTACCAGTCGCATGTTGCCCCACGGCAACGGAATGCCATTACCTCGATACACGGCAGTCAAACGACCCGGTGGATAAGCATCGAAGTAATGCCAATGCGAGTATGACGATACGGCGGTCATTCGACGCATGCTGACAGAGGCTGATACATCAGCAATATCGGCGACGCTCACCTCATGTGCGTGACGTTCTAACAGACGTCTAAACGGCACTTTGGGACAAAGCAGCGCGCTGGCAAAAAAACTACATTCAAAATCTCGCCATGCGTGCACGATGTCCTGAGCATCGATGGCACTGGATTGATCAGATGGTGTTGAATCTCCACGGCCGGTAGCGGTGGCCCGGCTGCCTGCGTACATCGGGCTCTTAACACCATCGCCGGCGTGCAGCACTCGATGACCAATGTAAACCGCTAAATCGTATTTCAACCGTCTGGGCTGTTCTTGCAGCGCCTTATTAAGACGAATGATATTGGGCGTTTGAAAATAGGAACGCACCGTCGCGTCACGTCGGGCGCCCATGGCTTTCATAACGGCGGGATCTAAATCGTCGAACCACTCGATTACCAGATTAAGCTCTGTACAAATTTCCTTCAATGCCACCACGCTTATGGGCAGTTGCTTTTTTCCAATCGATTCCGCCGCTCGCTCAATCTCAGGAAAGTGGTTTTGGTGATGCTCCTGATGCGCTCGAATGAGCAAATGCGCGAACTGCCGACCCGAAACACCCGTCTGGGAGAGCATTTCAGGAATCGCTATTTGCAAAATGTCATTTGAGAACAAAAAACTGGGCTCCAGAGCCATGCCCGCAATGCCTCCGCGGTTGCCTTTGTCCGGCACGATAGCCGCCTGCTCTGGCACGTCATCGAGGAACCAATCCACATTTTTTTGGAATACCGCGGCAATGACTTGCAGCATTGCTTCACTCGGATGCCGCTTTCCTCGCTCAATCATGGACAAATACGATACGGAAGGGGCTGATTCTGCATCCACTTTTACACAGCGTGCAGACAAGTCCTCCATAGTTAAATTGTTGTTTTTTCTAAGATTTCTAATCTTAGTGCCGAGAAAATGGGCGTTTCGAATTTTGCTGGGTGAAGCCATGTTTGTAAAATTCACAGTGTGAAATTTTTCTTGTGCAATTCTAGTTTATTTCTGAATAAACTCATCGCTAACGGAATAGATACTGCGTCATCGCAATACCTAACCACGAAGTACCGACAACCACTTCATTACTAAGGTAGAACGACATGGGCACACTAGAAGCAACCAACACGGCTGATTTCACGAATGCACCTGCCACCGAATTCCTCGATCGGCAGTTCCCACTGCGCTCAGGCACGCACCAGGATGTATCCACCTATCTAGTCTATTTCGATCACCTGATGGCTATTAAAAAAGACGGCAGCACCACCAGCTTGGTTACGCCGTCACAGTTTCAAGACGCTGATGGTTCTTTAGATGGCCCCAACGCCATTGTATTGAGTAATGGCGACACGCAAGTTCAAATTCGTCTGCGTTCATGCCGAACCGCCAACGGCGCACCTCACCCGTGCATCGACGACGTTCGGATTGAGACCGTTCTAGCAGCCAGTTAGGGCTTATCCAGCCTACCGGTTGCATCACCCGAATTCGATTCAAGTGTAGTACGCGCAGTGCTCGTTCGAGCACTGCGATTTCTTCCTCCTAACAGGACCCAAACAACATGAGTACCTACAAGCAGGCTGTGGCCGATGCCCACAGCGTGATTGCATCTAACGGCGCACCCTGGGCGGCCATCGATGCAGAATCAGTCGCGCGTATGCGTTTGCAAAACCGATTCAAGACCGGATTGGATATCGCCAAGTACAACGCGAAAATCATGCGCGAAGACATGGCGGCGTACGATGCAGACCCCGCTAACTACACCCAGTCGCTTGGTTGCTGGCACGGCTTTATCGGTCAGCAAAAAATGATCAGCATTAAGAAGCATTTCGAATCCACCAAGGGTCGATATTTGTATTTATCCGGCTGGATGGTTGCGGCTTTGCGTTCCGAATTTGGCCCACTGCCTGATCAGTCCATCCATGAAAAAACCAGCGTGCCTGCACTGATCGAAGAGTTATATACGTTCCTTAAGCAAGCTGATGCTCGTGAACTACGTCATCTGTATACCGATTTGGATGCCGCAAGGGCGGCAGGCAATGAAGTCGCTGAGAAAGCGGCTCTGGACAAAATTGACAACTTCCAGACGCACGTTGTGCCAATCATTGCCGACATCGACGCTGGGTTTGGTAACGAAGAAGCCACCTACCTGCTGGCTAAAAAGATGATCGAAGCCGGTGCATGTTGTCTTCAAATTGAAAACCAGGTTTCCGACGTTAAGCAGTGCGGTCACCAGGACGGTAAAGTTACCGTGCCTCACGAAGACTTCATCGCAAAAATTAATGCGCTGCGTTATGCGTTCCTGGAAATGGGCGTGGAAGATGGTGTCATTGTGGCCCGTACCGACTCATTGGGCGCAGGCTTAACTCAAAAGATTCCAGTGTCAGCGTCTGAAGGTGACTTGGCCGATCTGTACACCGCATTCATCGACGGTGAGGAAGTCACTGACGCGAGCGGCATGAACTCAGGCGACGTCATCATCCCTCGCGGCGATAAGATGCTCAAAGCCAAGCGCCTGCCCAATGGCCTCTTTGCTTTCAAGCCTGGCACCGGTGAAGACCGCTGCGTACTCGATTGCATTACCTCTTTACAAAGCGGTGCGGATTTACTGTGGATCGAAACTGAAAAGCCTCACGTGGCACAGATCGGTGGCATGGTAGATCGAATTCGTGAAGTTATTCCAAACGCGAAACTGGTCTACAACAACAGCCCATCGTTCAACTGGACGTTGAACTTCCGTCAGCAGGTGTTTGATGCCTGGTCAGAAGAAGGCCGAGACATGAGCGATTACAACCGTGATGAACTCATGGATGTCAAGTACGACGAAAGTGACTTGTCAGAAGAAGCTGATAAGCGCATTCAGTCGTTCCAACGTGACGCGTCACAACATGCGGGTATCTTCCATCACTTGATTACCTTGCCGACGTACCACACGGCAGCGCAGTCTACCGATGCCCTTGCGCAAGATTACTTTGGCGATATGGGTATGCTCGCCTACGTTCGCGAAGTACAACGCCGCGAAATCCGCTCAGGCTTGGCGTGTGTCAAGCACCAGGACATGGCGGGTTCAAACATTGGTGATGATCACAAAGAGTATTTCTCAGGTGCACAAGCTCTGAAAGCCTCTGGTGAAGACAACACGATGAATCAGTTCGGCTAAGCTTTTATCGAACCGGTTGTTATTAAAAAGGACGGTCAATTCAGACCGTCCTTTTTTTGCTTAGTTAGTAATGATTTCCGGCCCCATAACCTTAGTGGGTAACCAGGTCGATAAGGGTGGAAAGTACGTTACCAGGATTAAGAACAAGAACAGAATGCCCACAAACGGTAATGCCGCCTTCACTACATTCAGTACTGACAGCTTCGCAACCCCTGCCGTTACAAACAAGTTCAGTCCCACTGGCGGTGTAATCATGCCAATCTCCATATTCACCACCATGATGATGCCAAGGTGAATCGGGTCAATGCCTAACTCAATCGCGATTGGAAACACCAATGGCGCAACAATGATGAGAAGCCCTGACGGTTCCATGAACTGACCACCAATCAGTAGCAGCAGATTCACCACGACTAAAAACATGATGGGCCCCAAGCCAGCGGCCAGCATGGCTTCAGCGATTTGCTGTGGCACCTGCTCCTCGGTAAGCACGTGTTTTAATATCAAAGCGTTCGCGATGATGAACATCAGCATGATGGTCAACTTGCCGGACTCAAACAACACCTGGCGAGTATCCCGGTGGAACCACACCGTCACCACGCTGTGAGGTTTTTTCCAGAGGGGTAGCGGTTTTTCATCCGGTCGAAACAACGGCCCCATGTCCCGGTAGATAAAGTTCGCGACAAAAAACGCGTACATCGCTGCGACCGCTGCCGCTTCGGTAGGTGTGAATTTACCGCTGTATATACCACCTAAGATGATGACAATCAGCAATAAGCCCCACAGAGCATCAGCGAACGACACAGCCACCTCGCGCCAACCACGCCACGCCTGTTTAGGTAGCCCTTTGATGCGAGCGATAACGTAAATACCAATCATCAGCATTAAGCCAGCAACTAAACCGGGGAACACACCCGCCAGGAACATTCGCCCTACTGACACATCCGTGGCCGCCGCATACACCACCATAACGATCGAAGGCGGTATCAAAATGCCCAGTGTGCCGGCGTTACAAATAACCCCAGCAGCGAATTCTTTCGAGTAACCCACTTGCCGCATACCAGCGATAACGATCGTACCGATAGCCACAACGGTTGCCGGAGACGAGCCGGATAACGCGGCAAACATCATGCAGGCAAAGACCGAAGCGATGGCTAAGCCACCACGTACGTGACCAACCACCGCGATAGAAAACCGGATGATGCGGCGTGCCACACCACCGGTAGACATGAAGCCTGATGCCAGGACGAAAAACGGTATGGCCAGTAGCGTGAAATGTTCCGTGAATGCCGACAACAGCGTCTGCGCAACGGACGCCAAAGAGGCATCTGAATGCAGCAGTAAGAACCCAATACTTGAAACACCGAGCGAAACAGCGATCGGTACGCCGGTGAGCATTAGCGCAATAATGAAGGCAAAGAGCAGTAGAGATTCCATGATTAACGCTCACCCCCGCCGCGATTAGTTTCAGTGTCTGTTGTATTGGATGTTGTTAACGGAACGTCATTGACCTCTTCCACATCGTCGACATCGTGTGTCTCTATCAACAGCAACTGTTCCCCACGCCAAACGCGCAGGCCCGCTTGTAGGAATCGGAACAGCAGCAAACTCATACTGATGGGCAATATGGTGTATGGGATGAAACGCGGCATCTTTTCATACCGCTCCCCCTCATTTAACCACTCCGAAAAAAACTGAAGGAATTCGGGCATCGGAATATCGTTCACCTCATAGAAGGCGCGTTTGCTGGCAAAGGCCCACCAATAATCCCAGCTGCCCTTGAGCAACAGCGCCGCGAATGCAATACAGACAACAACGGCAAACAAGGCAATTTTTCTTTGTATAGGTACTGGAAACAGGCGAACAAGAACATCCACACCAATGTGGAAGTTATGCTTCACCGCATAAGATGCGCCCATCAAAACCAAAAAGGCGAACAAAAAAACGGTGGCTTCCAAAGCCCAAAGAATGTTGGAATCACGCAATCGTGCGATGACATTTGCGAACGTAATTAAGGTCATGGTGCCGAGAAAAAAGGCGATCAACGTTTCTTCTAACCCGTCGCTCCACGAGCGTTTATTGGATGAGGTATCGGACATAGCAGCTTCCTTGGGTAAAAAAAAGCCCACACCCCTCAGCCATAAGCTGAAAGGATGCGGGCTGTTACTGAACGCAGGCTTTAGTTAAACGTTTGCGCCGCGTCAATCATGTCCGTACCAACATCATCTGCAAACTGATCCCAAACGGGCTTCAGCGCAGCAACCCAGGCAGCTCGTTGCTCAGCTGTCAGTGTATTCACCACACCACCCGCTGCAATGATCGCTTCCTTGTTCGCTTCGTTAACGGCAAACGACTCAGCGTTTCGAGTTTCAGTCACTTCTCTTAAGATGGTTGAAAACTGATCGCGAACGTCAGCATCCAGACCTTCCCACCATTCACTAGACGTCACAACCAGATAATCGATGATGCCGTGGTTGGACTCTGTTACGCCATCCTGTACTTCGAAAAACTTCTTACCGTAAATGTTAGACCACGTGTTTTCCTGGCCATCGACTACGCCGGTCTGCAAAGCACCGTACACCTCGCTAAACGCCATCTTCTGCGGGTTGGCACCCAAGGCTTCAAACTGGGCTACGAGTACATCGGATGGCTGCACCCGAAACTTCAAGCCTTTCGCATCGGATGGGTCTAACAGTGGTTTGTTGGCAGAGATTTGCTTCATGCCGTTGTGCCAAAATTCCAGCCCTTGTAAACCGCGACGAGTCATGGAGTCTTTCAACGCTTGACCAGCTTCGGATTCTTGAAACGCATCAACTGCAGCAATGTCTTTAAACATAAACGGCAAGTCAAACAAACGGAACTGCTTAGTGAATTTCTCGAACTTAGACAGCGACGGTGCAGCGAGATGAACATCGCCATTCAACATGGCTTCTAGAACCTTGTCATCGTTGTACAGTGTGGAGTTAGGAAACACCTCCATGCAGGCAACGCCGTTCATTTCATCGTTGACTCGTTGCTGTAGCAACGTGGCCGCAATTCCTTTTGGGTGCTTGTCCGTATTGGTTACGTGACTGAATTTGATTTTCAATTCGCCACTGTCACATTCGGCCGCTGCTTGACCTGCGCCGCCGAGTAACAACGCGGCGACCACCAGTGCGCTAGTACGCATTTTCATTCTATTCACTCCTCAGTGATGGTATTTCCAAAAATTCGTCTTGCCAAACTGCAAAAACTTCACTCACAATGCTTGGCAACGCGGTCAGTTTACACGACGATATTTCCAACTTTTGAGCGAATATCTGCCGATTGATCGCATTCTTCTGGCGGATTTTCGCCAGTAGCGCACACACTGAGTCGCTTAAACGCTAGGCTTTTGCCACGGTTTCAACAATGCCCACAAGTCGTTCTCTTTGGTTACTGTGTGTCATCGTAGCCATAACCCTCTGTAGCGCTGCGGCGATAAGCGCCATGCAGCTCCAACACCAGCGTGCCTACACCACCGCTTCTGCCCGTCTGGCCACGGAAAAAGTGCGTGTTCTCAGCACCATCGAACGCTTGAGCCACTTACCGGTTGCCGTTGCTCAACAGCCCGATGTTCAGCGCCTACTGAGCGACCCGTTTGATGTTGCCGTGCAAGAGCGCGTTAACGCGTATTTGTTCAACGTAGCGACTGCCGCTGAAGCCAGTATTTTATATGTGCTCAGAAAAGACGCACTGGCCGTCGCTTCCAGTGACTACGAATCCGGCAACTCACTGATCGGAAATAAGTTTGCGTTTCGACCCTATTTCATCAACGCCATCAACCAACGAAAAGCGCACTACTTTGCTATCGGTATCACCACGGGTAAGCCGGGTTACTACATTGCCCAACCGATCATCGTGAAGCAGAACGTGGTCGGCGTTGCCGTGGTCAAGATAAGTTTGCAATCCTTGCAGAACCAGTGGTCGAATGCACCGGATCAATGGCTACTGTTAGATGAACATGATGTGGTGGTGCTGGCGAGCGACCCCAGCATGCGCTACCAAACGGCCACCCCGTTAACCGCCGCGTTGCGAGAGGAATTTAAACAGGAACGCAAGTACGCAAACCAACCCCTACCGGTCTTGCCCATTCTGCAGAATGCCGCTATTGCTGAGGCCGGATTGTTGCAATCGCTGCGCTCACGGTATGTACAACACAGTACGCCGTTTACAACCCTGGATTGGCGCTTAGTTAAATTGGTAGATACACAGCTAATCAAACGCACGGGTATCTGGGTGTTGTTAACCATGGCGCTCTTACTCGGGGTCGCGTTACTCGGGCTACTGTATTGGCGTGAGCGAAGACGCAAGCAGCGCCTGGGACTCATTGCCGCCGAGGCTGAACGCGTAAACATCTTGAATAACCAGTTGCAAGATGAAGTCACCGAACGAAAACGCGCTGAGGCTGATCTTCGCCAGGCACAGTCCGAGCTGATACAAACATCCAAACTGGCAGCAATGGGTCAGATGTCAGCAGCGATTGCACACGAGGTTAATCAGCCGTTGTCTGCACTAAAAACCTACAGTGCCAGCACGCGCTTGTTAATAGAACGCAGCAGACACGATGAGGCGTTAAAAAACTTAACGGCGATGGAGTCGGTTACTGATCGTATGGCGAGCCTTACCGGAGACCTGAAAGTGTTTGCAAGAAAATCAGACACACAGCAATCGGTGGTGGCTCTAAAGCAATGCTTACACTCGCTCGTGCAACACCACAACGCGCCGTTGATTGCTCCCAATGTACCGATCGCCTGGGTTGCTCCGGAAGAGGAAATACTGGTCGTGGGCAACCAGGCCTGTATTGAACAGGTCGTATCCAACTTGATTAGAAATGCATTGGACGCAACCAAAGATCAACCCGAAGCATGCGTTGAGCTTGAATTGTCTGGCAAAGATAACCGTGCGGTTATACGCGTATCAGACAACGGTGTTGGCTTAGATGACAACCGTATCCATCGCGTGTTCGATCCTTTTTTTACAACAAAACCAATGGGTGAAGGCTTAGGCCTGGGCCTCGCAATTGCGCACGGTATCGTTGAAGAAATGAACGGTCAACTCAGAGCAAAAAACCGAACCGATATCCGGGGCGCTGTGTTTGAAGTGACACTGCTTCGACAGTACCAATCCGTTGGTGTGGCATGACAGCGAGTTTAAGGACGCAGGTGGTACTCATCGACGATGAAGCCGCCTTACGGGAATCGGTTAGCCAATATTTAAGCCTTTACGATTGCGAAGTACAAACCTTCGCATCGGCCGCTGAAGCCATCAATCAAATCGGCCCCAGCTTTAAAGGAGTCGTGGTTTCTGACCTAAGGATGCCTACGCTTGACGGCATGGCGGTATTGGATGCGGTGAAAAACATTGATCCGGACATTCCGTTGATCTTAATCACAGGTCATGGAGACATCGATAGTGCGGTTCAGGCCATGCAAAACGGCGCGTATGATTTTATTGAAAAGCCCTTTCAACCGCAGCGCCTGTTAACCACGATCACACGAGCGCAAGAAAAACGTCATCTCATCATCAACAACCGGCAACTCAGGCAAACACTGGGAAATACCACGGATATGCAGGATTGCTTGATTGGCCAGAGTGAACCGATACAGACAATTCGAGAAGACATTCAACGCTTTGCTGATGTGGACGTTAACGTGCTAATCACAGGAGCGGTGGGTACGGGGAAAAGCGTCGTAGCTCAGTGCCTGCATTCACAAAGTCGTAAACCACCATCGAACTTAGTCCGATTGGACTGTACCAACCTAGCCAACACGAACGACTTACCGACTTGGTTGCAAGACTGCGAAGGCGGCACCTTGGTGTTAGAGAGCATCGATCATCTTGACACCCCAATGCTTACTCAGTTAACCGATGCCATGCAAGAAAACAGCACCCGCGTTGTTGGCACGACAACGCAGGCCGATTTTCCAAAACAAGCACCCGTTCATCATCGCTTAAGCACGGTCACCCTCTCACTTCCCCCACTGGCTGAACGTGGCGAAGATATTGGATTGTTGTTTGAACACTTCGCCACACTTGCCTCATTGCGTTTCAATGTAGCGCTGCCAGAAATTAGTACTCAGGACGTTGCGCAACTACACACTCATAACTGGCCGGGGAATGTTTACGAGCTAGAGAAAGTTGCTGAGCAGTTTGTGCTGTATCAGACTCGAAGCCTCGCCCAACTGATGCAACCGCAGGACACCTCACAAACACCGGAATCTCTGACCCAGCAAGTGCAGGCCTTTGAACAGTCATTAATTGAGCATGCGTTGGCGCAACACGGCGGACGTCTGGCCGATGCCGCTCAGGCACTGGGCATTCCCAGACGTACGCTTAACGACAAATTGCAGCGCCACAGTATCGACAGGGGTCGCTTTCAGAGCTAGCGGTGTAACAGGCTTGTGCTGGCGATTCCCAAACGCCGCGGAACTTAAGCCTGTGCGAAGCCTCTCATGAGCCATATAATTTAAATTACATTGTGACCAAGCAGTTTAAGGATTACGCATGTCTCAAAAACCCGTCAAAGTCATCCTCTATCGATGGGCAGGTTCATTCGGCCCTTTTAAAGTGAATATTCCCTGCGGTGAGTGTTCCCTGACGGTTGATGTAATTCAGGACACTTTCGCAACCGATCTCGCCCACATTCCGGTAGAACTTGAAATGCACGATTGGCTATCTGAATGGTGGCGCCCACTGCGAGCGGGAGGGTGGCATGCACCGATTGTTATTGTCGGTGGACGTGTTGTTAGTCAGGGCCACGCGTTGAACCGAGGTGTGTTAACCGAAGCGGTGATCGCTGAGCATGTGAAGCAATCAGAACCGGTAGGCACTCATCTGTTTGGTAAAGAAAGTTGCCCCCACTGCACCCGTGCCAAAGGCTACCTCGAAAAAGCGGGCTTCGAATACACCTACCACGACGTAGTCAGGCAACCCGGTTCGCTGTACGAAATGCTGGGTAGAGTCAAGCCTATCGTTGGTCCCAAAACACCGATCACCGTGCCGCAGATTTGGTTTGACGGCAAATACGTCGGTGGTGCGAACGAATTACAAGATATTGTGCAAACCCCGGTAGAGCCGAACCCGGATCGCGGTCAATGCAGCTTATCGCCCAGCGTGAAAACGGCCGCCTCAGCGAGCTGAGCCGGCTTTTATCACTGTGGCAACACCGCCCGCACAGAATACAAAACCTGCGATGCCAACCCAGCCAATTTGTTCGTCAAACAAAAGCCAGGCTTCAACGGCTACCAGCGGTGGCACCAAATAAAATAAGCTGGCCACCTGGCCAGCTTCGCCCTCACGCAGCAAACGCATCAGCAGCAAAACCGCACCGAGCGACAACACCACAACCAGCCAAACCATGGCAAAAATAAAGGTGGGTGACCACTGTAAGGGTTCGTGCTCAAATGCCATCATCATTGGGTACAGAACAATCGCCACAGCGGCATACTGCACAACCGCGCCGGACACCAGAGGAATTTGCCCGCAATAGCGCTTCTGATAGAGCGTGCCAACAGTAATGCCCACCAGCGCAAGCACACAAAATGCGATACCAAGGGTATCCAAAGTAGCGACATCTTTCGCGTTCAAAACGGCTGCCGGGTCAGTGATGATTGAGCCTGGATCGTTGATGACAAGGGCCACTCCCACAAGCCCGAGTGCAATACCGGCAATCTTCAAAATGGAAAGAGGTTCCTTTAACCACACCGCCGCGAGCAGCACCGTCAGTAGTGGCTGCAACCCCACGATCAGCGCACTAAAGCTGGCGTTCACACCCCGATCAATCGCAATGAAAACACCACCAAGATACAACCCATGTAATAGCAAGCCAACCACCGCTGCGTGACCGGCTTGCGACCACGAACGCAGCCACGATTCCTTTAGCATGGGCACAAGCAACGCCAATAACACAGCCGCGATCGCGAAGCGCACACATAAAAACGTCAGCGGTTCAGCGTACGGTGCACCAAGCTTTGAACCGATGAACCCGGTACTCCAAAGAAACACGAAGAGCCAGGGGGTTAGCCAGTTTGGAATTTTCAAGAGGCTAGGGTTACCCACCGCGACCAGGTAGATACCTCACCTCGTTCATCACGTAGGCGCCCAGGCACACCTTCACCCTGAACCATATCGTCCGGCGTTAAAAATACGCTTCCCAGCAGCTGCTGTTGGCTTGGAATACCTAACACTTCAAAGAGCTCTGGCGACTTCAAAATTCCACCACTTGACCAGTAACTGCGCCAGCGGCGAGCTTGTGCACACAGCAGCAAATTTTGTGTTGCGGCTGAGGCCGCTGCAATGTGCTCAACATTCTTGATGGACAACTCGGCCTCTTCTTCAGGCAGCCAGGTGACCTGAACCAGCGCGCCACAGGCGGCCAGCATATTCGGTATTTTGGTTTTCCACGCCCGCGACCACTCGCTTCCCGGCTGGCTTTCGGCGTTCTCAGACAACACTGATAACAGTGATGCGATGTGCTCTCCCGCCACCACGTAAAACCGCCAGGGCACAGCTGAATCCTGACCGGAGGTGCCCCGTGCATGAACTGGCGAACGCAGATGAAACGGCGCATGCCCTGCTGTTTCTATCATGCCGCGCAGCTCCGCTTCGTGCGAAGGATGCCACAGGTTTTGTCGATCAGATCGCTCTTGCGGGTCTGCAAACAGCTTCTGAGTGCAGCGCCGGCGAATCACCCAGTCCAGAACACCGGCTGATGACTCTGTACTTTGCTCTGCGGCTAATGCTAGTCCGTCGTTTTCGTCAGAGGTTCCCACCGAGATCACACTCCACAAGGATTCGTGTTTTTCAGTTTAGTGGAATCACCGGCTGAAAGCGTTCTGACAGTTCATCGCATACGTGAATGGGGCGTATCGACTACACGGCACAAGGTTGTGAAATTTCTTGGTTTCATCCGATTTTTGCATATTGCTTACACAGTTCTGCCGTACCTTTTCGACATCAGCTTTTATCTGGACTCAACAGTGATTAACAAACGATTTTTAACTGCGCTACTTCTAACCGCAACAGCTCAGGCAGCCCAGGCCGAGACCTACCGTGTAGACGTGTGGGCAGACAACTGGTTTGAATTTCATATTAACGGCGAACGGGTTGCCGAAGATTCAGTTTCGATTACCACCGAACGCTCCTTCAACGCAGAGTCTTTTTCCTTCGATGCGTCAGGCCCAATAACCTTAGGATTGATGGCGAAAGATTTTAAAGAGAACGACACCGGACTGGAATACATTGGCACCCGACGACAACAACTCGGCGATGGTGGTGTGATCGCACAGATTAAGAACAGTAACGGGGACATTGTGGCCGTTACTGACGCCACCTGGCGATGCCTGGTAATCCACACCGCGCCACTGGACAAAGCCTGCGCCGATGAATCCAATCCGGTTGCTGGAGAGGGATCTTGCCAGTTTACTGCTATCGACACGCCAACCGATTGGTCAACTCCGGATTTTGATGACAGTCAGTGGTTATCTGCCATAGTTTATAGCGAACAGGCGGTCAGTCCGAAACACGGGTATGACGATATCGCGTGGACTAGCGAAGCTGAATTGATTTGGGGGCCTGATCTGGAAACCAACAACACCGTTCTTTGCCGACTGAGTATTGACTAGGATTGCTATCGTTTCGAGACGCGCACTGTGACCAACGGTGGTGAGCTTAAATCGGGCGAGTACTGCCGCGAGTAGTTACGCCCTCAACGCCAAGGTAATTAGCTGTCACCCAAATCAAACAGACTTTTTTGCTTGGTCGCGGCTTCGTTCGACTTTACCAAGGCTCGCATATAGCCTTCTTTTCTAAAGGTTCGAGCTTTCCAGCTTTTGTATGTGGGGTGCGCCAGTAGCTCCGCTCTTTCAAACCCTTTGGTGACCTTACCTTTCATACCCTCTGACACAATATTTACCGTGGGGGTGTAGCCGTCAAACAGTAGCGTTGAGATGTCGGTGACACCACAGGTTATGCACGTCGTCCAGAACAGGTAGCCGTCTGTGTTAACAAAATAGTTATAGCCCACGGGGCTGCTGGTTGGCACGCGCTGCGCGTCGTATTTTTCAAGTACCACGCGACCCAATCCAGATTCCAATGTGGATACAAAATCCGCCATCGAAAATTCGATGAATCGATTGTTGATATTGTTGTCTAAACGTTCATCGTAATCCAGAGAACCGGGCGATAAATACGACAATTGTTGTGGCGTTGCAATTTTTACCAGGCCGATATCAGCACGTTCTTGTAACCTTTTTTGCAGCGGGTAATGCCCTTTGCGCTGATGGTACTCATCAAGCAGCGCAGTCCAGTACTCCAGATGCTCCAGCCGAATCAAATCTGCATCCTGCTGATACATCGTACGGGTGATGGTGCAGCCGCTGAGCGCGAGAGAACAGAATAAAACGATAACGATATTCCGAGCGCGCATGAGCACCCATTGCTTTGCCACTTTTGCCCTGATGGTTATGTTCATTAAGTCATTCACGCATTGAGACCCGTTAAAGCATAGTAGCTCCCGGCGCGACAAAACCGAAGATAACATCCTAAAAAGCCGAAGAATTAACCCCAGACGCTAACCCTTTTTCCGAACAACGGGCTATAAAAGCCAGGCAATGAGCCATACTGGTATTGAAGTGGTAAAGCCGCGCGCGATTGCAATGCCATTGCCGAGCGGCCAAATCACTTTCATTGATCAGCCCGTGTTTGTTCATCACTCCCCACATTAGGCCACCGAACTTATGACCGTTCTTAGTTTTGTATATCTCATCGGTGGTGCCGTTCTTTTAATGTTCGCTGGCGATGCGCTGGTTCGCGGTGCTATGGGTGTCAGCCTCCGATCAGGTCTGTCAGCTACGTTTATCAGCCTTACCGTGGTTGCACTGGGTACTTCACTTCCAGAGCTGTTAGTCAGCGTTCAAGCTGCATTAGGCGGCTCGCCTGATATAGCGTTAGGTAATGTCATTGGCAGCAACGTTGCCAATATCCTCCTTATACTCGGCGTTCCCGCCCTTATCCTGGCGGTGACCACGAGCGGCCGGGAACATCGGCGCAACAGCTTAATGATGCTTGCGGCAACGGTCGCTTTCGCTGGCGTCGCGTGGGTTGGCACCATTAGCCGGATAGCAGGCGTGTGCTTTCTGATCGGGCTTATTGTGGTCATCACGATCAGCTTACGTCTTTCCAAAACCGCCAGCGAAGACGAAGACTCGCCGCCCAAGGACATTGACACCACCGTTGCTAAGCTGCCGACACCTCGTTTGGTAGGTTATTTACTGGCTGGTGTGATTGGACTGCCCATTGGAGCACACGGGCTCATTACCGGCGCTCAGGATATCGCTTTAGCCATTGGCCTATCCGAAAGCGCTGTGGGCTTAACCGTTATTGCCCTGGGCACATCGCTACCTGAATTGGCTGCGAGTGTGGCGGCCGCATGGCGGGGCCGTACAGACGTGATCATGGGTAACGTAATCGGCTCTAACCTGATGAACATCCTACTTATCATCGGTGTAACCTCAATCATCTCACCGCTGGACACCAGTTCACCGCTGTTGTTTGCTGACCTTATGATGCTGGTGGCAATCACAGCCATACTGACGCTGATCGTGTTTGCCAAATGGCCGATTGGCAGAACCCTGGGCGCTGTGTTTTTAGCAGGCTACGGGGTATTTACCTGGCTGGCGGTTAGTTCAGTGACGGGCTAGGCGACAACCGCCCGGTTACCCCATGGCGCTCAATGAGCTCCGCTACAAACCCGTTGCGAAGTGATTCATTCACGAAATTTTGTAACCATTGCGCGGCCTCTGGAATGCCGTGGCGACAGCCGATGCT
Organism: Granulosicoccaceae bacterium; assembly: GCA_020629835.1. Classification (GTDB taxonomy): domain Bacteria; phylum Pseudomonadota; class Gammaproteobacteria; order Granulosicoccales; family Granulosicoccaceae; genus Granulosicoccus. The sequence goes on along the minus strand of JAHDCO010000009.1, from coordinate 57,529 downwards.
TTGCTGCACAGCGGTAAAGCTTTGTTCCATTAGCCGAGTGCCGGGTATGTTTTTATGTTCCTTAAGCAATGCCGGCCGTAAGCCCGCCAGCGCATCCAAATGCTGCGAAACAAACAACTCCACCGATGAGTCAAAGCTGTCGGTTGTCTCGAGTTCTGCCTGCGATAAATTGTCCGACAACCACAGCTCATAAGCCGCCCTTGCTTTTGCCGCAATCCGTCGGCCCGGTGCATCCACATCCTTGGGCGTCTTCAGGGGCTCGTCTTCCCAAACGAGATACGTTGCCTGAATTTCGCAGTATGAGGGAGAAAAACATATGAGCTTAGCGCGAGCTGGCTCGTTAGCTATGTTGCCAATGTCCCAGGCATCCTCTGCCAGAGCATCAGCTACGAAACCTGGTCCGGGATACGGTTTTAATTGCACCGGCACCTCCAGCTTCGAAGCGATCGCGGCTGCCATGTCAGGTGATACCCCCACCGGTTCGCCACTATCGCCAAGCCCTGTCACCAACAGCCCGTTGGTCATGTTGATGGCCGCCCGCAGTGTACCAGTGGGGCAAAGTTGCTGGCGCACTAACGCCGTATCATGCTCATTCACAGATTCGTTTTACTCCATTGATACAGATCGGCGTTTAGCGCCCAGGGAATGTCCGTTTCGTTCGTTACCGATCGGCTGAATTCACTCTTCACAACATCTAACGGCACCACCGCATCGGTATACCCTCCTAATGCCTCGAAGTCACTGTAGCGTAGTGTAAATTCAATAGGTGCAACCAGCGCCGGTGTCGGCACATAACCAAATGCGTGTTTCGGCATATCCAGCACGTTGGCCATCACGGTAATGCCGCCCCCCGGCCAGCGATACACCGGTGCGCCGCCGCAGGTAATGTTGGTTAATCGTTTCTGTACAGACTGAGTTAAACGCACGGGGTTTTCAGTGACCCCTGCGCGTAAGCTGCCACCGGCGCCACCCATAAACAAAACGGTGCACAAGGAAGGTTCACAATTTTCGGCAATGCGGTCAACCGATGGTCGCAGCGCCCCGGGAAGATCTACCGATTGCGGTTGCAGGTTGTCATCTAATTCAAAGTACGCGTACTGCTCGCCGGTGGTTGAAATCATTAACAATCGCAGCCCAGGTTCAGCGGTGTTGGGTTTGAACCCATCAATCAAGGACAGCGGGTTGTCGATATCAGTTCCTCCCCAACCACTGCCAGGCTCTGCCACCTGGAAATAGCGTCCAGGCGTGGAACGCCTGCCTTTAATTCGGATGCCACTGGGCTCCATACCCAGCATGCGTCCGGCCTGATGCTCTGAGAGTACGCCTGTGATGTGGTCATCCACCACCACAACTTCATCCACATAGGGCGCCCATTGACGGGCGAACATACCGATGGTGGCAGACCCACACCCTACCCGCATGACCTCTTCTTTGACACCATCGACGATGGGTGCTTCGCCGGCTTGCACAACCACCGTTACCCCTTCATCAACCGTCATTTCAACCGCACCCCGGTTGCACAAAGTCAACAGCGCCTCGCAGGTTATACGACCCTCCTTTTTAGAGCCTCCGGTTAAGTGATTTACCCCACCCAGCGACAGCATTTGCGAGCCGTACTCGCCGGTTGTGACGTGACCGATTGCCTCACCCTGCACTCGCACCAAAGATTGTTCCGGGCCTAAGTGCCGGTCAGTATCAATTTTCACTTTTACGCCGCAGTAACTGAATATGCCTTCGGTTACCACCGTGACCATATCCACATCATCAACGGTTTGACTAACGATGAATGGCGCTGGCTTGTAATCCGGGTAAGTGGTGCCTGCGCCAATGGCTGTAACAAAAGGCTTGGTCGAGGGTAACCAGGAACCATCCCAAGCCGGTTCATCGCTGCCGGACTTATGAAACTCAACAACGGCAACGTCCCCTTGTTGTTGCTGGTGTTGCAGCACGGTGAAAGGATCTACCCGCACCAGGTCACCACCGTCGTTAGCGTATCGATCGCACGCGCCAGTACGACCATCTTTGATGTAACACAACACTGGACACGCATCGCAACGAATCTTGCCATTAGGCTCTGGCGTTACGGTTTGACGCACCATCGCTTATTCTCCTGGAATAGCGGCCAACACCGCATCCGGCGTTGCCGGTAAGTTTCGAACCCTTGCACCGCAGGCGTGTTGAATGGCATTTAAAATGGCAGGCGCGGTGGGTATCAACACATGCTCGCCCAGACCCTTGGCACCGAAAGGCCCGTGAGGATCGGCAACTTCCACCAAGATCGATTCAATGGGTGGAATGTCGCCGATCGTCGGAATTAAATAATCGTGCAAGTTTTCCGTTCGACCTGGGATAAACGATTCCATTAACGCAAGACCAATACCCTGGGCAGCCCCACCGTGTATTTGTCCTTCAATCAACAGCGGGTTAATGGCCTTACCCACGTCATGGGCTGCCACTAAATTAATGAGTTCCACTTGCCCCAGTTCAATATCAACGGACAGCTCCACCATTTGCGCCGCATAGCCATAAACAGCGTACGGCACGCCTTGTCCATTTTCATCCAGTGGTTCGGTTGGCGGATCGTAGGTTTCACTCACACACACCACATACCCTTCTTTATCCACGGGTAAACCCGACCAATCCGGTGTGTTATCCAGCCGTGTTACCTGTTCTCGCAATGCTAACCCCGCTAAGCGGGCCGCATTGCCGGACACAAACGTTTGCCTTGATGCAGACGTTTTACCCGCATCGGGTGTTTTGTCGGTATCGCTTCCAATCAACGTTACCTCATCGATGCCGATACCGAAAGCATCGCAAAAAATTTGCGTGATAACGGTATTAGAACCCTGCCCGATGTCCACCGCACCCTGGTGCAGGTACACGGTTCTATCCGCCCTTATGCCTGCTTTGATAGTGGATGGGTTCGGTAACGACGTGTTGCCACAGCCATACCAACCACCGGCAATGCCAACACCGTAACGCAAGGCAGAATTTGCTTTGATCGTCTGCTTGTTTTTATCGTTGACTCGTTGCTTAGCCTCCTGCCAACGAGACCTAAGCGCTTCAAAACACTCGGTAATGCCCACAGCCGTATCGAACACCTGTCCCGTCACGGTTGCACGACCGTTTGTTAGCGCGTTATGCAGCCTAAACTCCAATCGATCCATACCGACTTTCGTCGCCAACTCATCAAACGCACTTTCCTGTGCGATAGCCGCCTGTGGCACACCAAACCCTCTAAAGGCACCGCTCGGAGAACAGTGGGTGTAAATCCCTTTTGCGCGGGCTGTGTAGTGCGGCACAGCGTAAGGCCCGGATGCGTGTATCGGCACGCGATTGGCGACGGTCGGCCCCCAAGACGCATAGGCACCGGTATTAAAGTAACCTTCAAACGTAGCCCCGGTTAACGTGCCCGATGCATCGCACCCAAAGCGTGCGTTAATGGATGCGGGATGTCGCTTTGTTGTCGATTGCATGGACTCGCGCCGAGTGAACGTAACGCGCACCGCACGGTTTAAATGCCACGCAGCAACCGCTACCAACGGTTGCCACGATAGATCAAGCTTGGAACCGAACCCACCCCCGGTAGCACTGGGAGACATACGCACTTGATCCGTACCGATGCCTAACACGTCAGCAATGCTGTCACGATTCATATAAGGCGCTTGCGTACACCCAAACATTTCAATACGGTCGCCCGTGCGTATGGCATAGCCAGCCTCAGGCTCTAGATAGGCATGTTCAACAAAGCCCGTTTCAATCGCAACGTCCGCGGTAAAGGCCGAGGTTTCCAACGCAGCTTTCGCGTCGCCGCGTTTCACAAAACCTTCACACATTGTGTTGTGCTCGGATGACGCGTGCAATTGGGGCGCGGTGCTGGCGAGGGCGTCCCGTGCGGTCAATACACACGGCAGTTCTTCAAATTCAATCGGAAAATCATCAGCGTTAAAACGCGCCATAACCGAGGCATCACCCACGACCGCCGCAACCGCTTCGCCTTTAAACCTTGTGTGCGATTCGGCAAAAACCGGCTGATCGATAAACGGAGGAATCACGCCGAAGGCGTTGGAGCCGGGTACATCCTTCGCACTAAACACGCGATGAATACCCGGGTGACGCTGTAGATAACCGTCGATATCACCAAAAGTAAAACGCGTTCGGTGTGTGGGTGAACGTATTACTTTTAGCACCAGCGCATCAGCTGGTGCCACATCATCACCAAACTTCTCAGTGCCAAAGACCTTGTTTCGGCCATCGACTCGAAGCGGAGACTGACCCACGATGGCGTCTGCGTTTACGTATACGTTTGCAGAATTCATCGCCGAGTTCTCAGGCGTTTCAGTGCCAGGCGTTTCAGCGCATTGAGACTGGCATACCGCGCTGAGAATTTTTCGATAGCCCGTACAGCGACACAACACGCCACCCAACGCGTCTTTTGCTGCTTGCTCTGACGGCTGCGAATCCTCGCGCAGAAGCGGTGTGGCCGATACCAATAACCCCGGCGTACAAACACCGCATTGAGCAGCGCCATGGGTCAAAAAGGCGTCGGCCAGTCGTTGCGTCACCGGTTCTGATTGAATTAAACCGGCAACCGTCTCCACATCACACCCCGCCACCTGACCCACGGGGACCAGGCACGCGCAAGCCACATCACCATCAACCAAGACAGAACACAGACCACAGTCGCCCGCATTACAGCCAACTTTTACATCTCGACACTCAAGATGATCTCTAAGTACGTCACTCAACCGGGTCGTAGACGGTACTGAAACCTCAACCGCTTGCCCATTAATGCGAAAGTCAATGCTCATAACTAAGCATTCCGTCGTGGCGTGAATTGACTACACACGTCAATAAGTGTTCTACCAATCAATGCTTTGACTACCGAAAATCGATACGCCTTTGAACCTCGAACATCGTCTATGGGTGAAAGCTCACGGTAGTGATGAAGTGACACGGCATTTAACAAGCCTTGCGTGTCCGCTATATTCGCACCAAGAATCGCGTTTTCCAGATCGCTTAATCGGGCGGCGACCGGTGAACATGAGCCAACGGCTATCGCGCAACGTTGAATATCACCCTGCTCATCACAATCAATGTTAACGGCAACCATTGCAGCGGATATCACCAGATAACGTCGCGCACCCAGTTTCTTAAATCCACTGCACTCGGTGTGAGAAAACTTAGGAACCAATAATGCCGTAACGATCTCATCCGCTTGTTTGTCGGTACTGCGCACACCAGAGACAAAAGCCGACAACGGTACAACACGTGTACCGCGTGAGCTCTGGCATTCAACTTGTGCATCCAACGCTAACAACGCCGGCATACCATCCGCTGCGGGTGATGCGTTGCAAACATTGCCAACCAAAGTTGCGCGGTTTTGTATCTGTATCGATCCGACTTCTAACGCACCGGCTTTTAGCGCACTAAAGGCTTGCGGTAGCTCTGCCTTTACCAGCTGGCTCCAGGTGACGCCGGCGCCGATGCGCCAGTGGTCGTCGAATCGTTCAATCTGTTTCAGCTCATCAAATTTCGTGATGTCGATGACATCCAACGGGGGCGCTTTATCTTGAAGGCTTGGGTAAAAATCCGTACCACCGGCCACAACAGGAAACGCTGACTCCGATAAAAGTGCTAGGGCGCGTTGCAAACTCACCGTAGCCCATCCTTGCCTTCAGCCTCGTCGTGCGTTAACCCACCCACCCGCGGTAAAGGTCTCCCTGAGTCGGTTACAGCCACCGCAACCAAAATTTCGTTAGCGCGCGGCGCATCGTTTATGGACACTTCCATACCATCAAAATGGGAACGCACATACGCGGCATCTTTGTGACCGAGTGGCACGTCCAGTACCTGCCCCATCGAGCCCATTTTTTTACTCGAAGCAACCAGGGCTGCGCCCTTTTCGACGGCTGCCCTTAAGGGTTTACCTAACCTCGGATGCAGTATGGCTGCGGCATGCTCTAGTTCACCGTTTTCACCCACCATGGCCGACTTGCCATAACTCTCTGCAGCGGCTGGCTCAATCCCTAACGCGTCCACGGCTCGTCGTCCCAGTAGGTCACCCAACTCTTCCCCAATCACCATCAGTTTTTCTAAGTCTTCGGAATACACACCGGCGTAGGGGTTTTCGATAACCGCTACCGCAGCAGCACGACGTGTAGGTGGGGAAATTGGCTTCCCCATCTCCTGGTGTGTTTCATCTAAAAAAACCGCAATTTTCCGAATTTTTGCTTGAGTCATACACGTGCTCCTACAGCCACACTGTGGCCCTGACATTCAATGAAAACCGCAGTAATCGGCGCACGCCTAATTAGCGCTTCGGCCGTTACTTGTGCGTTCGAAACTGCACGTTCACACAGTTCACTGGGCAGTGAGTGCACATCAGTAACCACCCATTGATCGTTTAAATCTGAATCGCAGGCGATGTCCTGCGCTTTTTTGCGAACGACAAACTGTTTATCTAAGCGCGGATCTTGTAAACAAACATCGTTAGCAATTAACGTAGCCGCCACGTCCGCATCGGCTGCCGTAGCTGCTAGAACCGTCACTGCATCTGCAATCCCTAAACTAAAACTTCGTCCGGCCCACCCACTGGTCGCAACACCGCGCACGTCATCGCTTGAAGACAGATTCAGTGTTGCCGCACGTTTCGCGTTGGCTCGGGATACACCCAATGATGTAGATTCACCCGGCGCCAGGTGGAACGCGATATCACCTCCGTTGTTGACCCACACGCGAGGTACCGAAGGTACCCGTTGCACGATGCCCGATAAGACATGATCAGCAACCGCACCGGCAACCGCTGCCATGGGGGTAACAAAGCGATTGGTATGCGGCTGACAGGCCTTCCACATTCGTTGCGCTACAACTCCTTTTGGGCGCAGGCTTCCGCTTGTACACGGCGTGCGAAGTAGCGGTAATTCAGCAACCAACGCTTCCAGAACACCAGCAAAACACTGCCTGGCCGCTTCATGAGCTTGGTGAATGTTGTCTTCAGTGCCTGATACATCGATCAGTAGATCGATGGGCCCGTAATGCAAGTGCAGTCGACGCGAGTTGAGCGTTCGCCACACCGGGTTCCATGACACGCTGGAGTGTTTACTCCGGCTGTCAAACTGATCGAAACCTGTGTGCAGAGAAGTGTTCATCGATTGCGTCAGCGCAGGCCGTCCACCCCTAAGATGTCGTCTGCTTTCAAGCCACCGACACGTTCGTGAACGCGAGCTCCCGTACTCATAACCAAAGCCAGTAACAGTTCATTAGCCCGGGGCGCATCGTTAAGTCCGACAGTTACCGCATCAAAATGACTGCGCACATACGAAGCGTTGATGTGCGTAAGCGGAATATCCAATTGAGCGCCAGGGCCAGCCACCTTCTTGGTCGACGGCACGATGGCTTTGGAATCACCCAGCAGTTCGCGCATGGCATAACCACCTGGCACATGCCACAGCGCGCCATGTTCGATTTCGCCATGAGCACCCACAATCGCCCCCTTACCGAATCCTTGTACTTGTTCAGGCCCACCCAAGGTGTCGATCAGCCGCTGCGCCATGGTTAATCCCAACGGCTTCAGTGTGTCCATAAATCCTTCGATGGATTCCACATACTGGCCAGCAAATGGATTCTGAATAACAGCCACACAGGCTGCCTTCTTCAGCGGTACGGCAGCCACCGGCCCGCCCTCGTGAAAAACCTCTTCCACCGAAACGCTGAGTTTTCGCAAGTCCACCGAGGTAGGTATGGCTGTTGTCATATTTGCGTTTCTTCGATCGTTGGTGTACGAATGATCTTATTGAAACCGGTGTCCCGCTCAGGGTCAACCTTTTTTTGCCACTTTCAAGGTGATCATGTATCAGCTCGACCAACAGATTGGCTACAAACTGCGGCTGGCACAGCAGCGTCATGTCGATATCTTTCATCAGCATCTGCCCGATGTGACGCCCACACAGTTCAGTGTGATGGCGCGGCTGCGCGAAGAGACCGAGCTGTCACAGAATCAGCTGGGACGCTCAGTCTGTATGGATGCGGCCACCATCAAAGGCGTGGTTGATCGATTGATCGAGCGGGGTTGGTTGGTATCTAACCGGTGCGAAAAAGACAAACGACGCCACAACATATCGTTGAGCCGTCGCGGCCAAAGCATCATTGCCAATGCAGTTAAAGCAGGGGCGGACATTTCAAAACAAACTCTGGAACCTTTGAACAAGTCTGAGCAAGCGCAGTTACTCAGTCTGTTAGACCGGTTGACGGTCAACGAGCTGCAGGAATGACGTGCCAGACCACCCGTGAATACCCTGTTGTTTAAAAAGCGTTTACGACGACCCCGCTTTTACGACATAGTTACCTGTGCCCACGAAGTTACCTCTGCCCACGAACCTCAATGGAACTCCCTATGAGCGATACACAAAAAAAACTGGTGATAAAAAATATTGGCCGAATGTTATCGGGCAAACTTGAATCACCGTTAATCGACGGCAACTGCATCATCGCAATCGATGGTGTCATTACCGACATTGGAGATTTCGCCAACCTGGACACTGATAACGCAACCACCGTTGTGGACGCAAATGATGTGTGGGTAGCACCCGGGTTAATTGACAGTCATGTACACCCGGTTATCGGCGACTACACGCCTCGCCAGCAACAAATACATTGGATAGATTCCTGTTTGCACGGTGGGGTTACCACCATGATTTCTGCGGGCGAAGTGCACTTGCCCGGCAGACCCAAAGACATTGTTGGACTGAAAGCCATGGCGATCGCTTCGCAGCGTTGGTATGAAAACTTTCGCCCTAGCGGTGTAAAGATGCTTGCCGGTGCACCGGTGTTGGAAGAAGGCATGGAAGAAAACGATTTCAAAGAACTGGCTGAAGCCGGGGTGAAGTTGTTAGGTGAAGTGGGCTTAGGCTCGGTGAAGGCAGGCGAAACCGCGGCACAAATGGTTAAGTGGGCGCGTAAGTACGGCATGCAGTCCACCATTCATACCGGCGGCCCTTCCATACCCGGCTCGGGCCTGATTGATAAAGACGTGGTGCTCGAAGCCGATGCAGATATCATTGGCCACATTAACGGAGGTCATACCGCACTGCCCGATGATCAAATCATGTGCTTGTGTGAAGGTTGTAAGCGTGGCATTGAAATTGTTCACAATGGCAACGAACGCGCCGGCTTACTGGCCATGCGAACCGCGTTTGAATTGGAAGAATCTGAACGCGTGATCCTCGGCACGGACTCACCGGCAGGTTCTGGTGTGCAGCCGCTGGGAATTTTACGCATGATCGCCATGTTATCGAGCTTAGGCAATGTACCGGCGGAAATCGCGTTTTGCTTTGCCACAGGCAACACCGCGCGTATGCGCGAACTAAATACTGGAATTCTGGAAGTGGGCATGGCAGCAGACGTTATCCTGCTGGATCAGGCGCAACATTCGCCAGGTAAAGACATGCTTGAAAGTATTCAACAAGGCAACCTACCGGGCATCGGAATGACCATTATCGATGGCGAAGTGCGTTCGCATCGAAGCCGAAACACACCGCCCGCCGGCAGATTACCCAGCATCATTTGATGCCCCTTGTTTTAACGAATCCAGGACATTAAATGCGTTTATCTGTTGGTTTATCTGTGCGCCTAGTTGTGCGTTTATTTGTACGTTCATTCGTACGTTTAGTTGCGCGTTTATCAAGTTGGCTCTGCTGCATTTCACTGTTTTTTATGATGGGCAGTGCGGTAGCCGGTAACCCGTCAATTTACTTTGAAGTACAGAGCTACCCAGAACGTATCGACAGTAATTGCCGGGACGGCATTGCCAAACTTTACGACGAATGCTCCGACCAATCTACCCTACTAAATCGTGCGATAGATCAGGGACGAAAGACGGGAAAAACCGTATTGGTGGTGTACGGTGCGGAGTACTGCCTGTGGTGCCACGTATTTGATAAGTACGTAAAAGGCCACAGTAGAGAATTTACCTATGAGTGGCAGTACCACGACGGTAACGACAAACAGTGGGCTATGAAGGAAACTGAAAACGTCAATGCAAACGCGGAAGCTAAGGCATTAAACGAGTTTGTCGCCAAGAACTTTATCGTAGTACACATCGAATCCTACCTGGCACCCAACGGGGCGGAAGCCGCACTGGAAACTGGCTTTGACGCTGACGCGTTTCCTTTCGTGCCAATTGTATTTTCACTCAAAGATACTGGTAAGTACGCAGCACACATGTTGCCCTATCACGCTATCGCTGGGCTTGAAGTAAAGACCGATGGTGGGCAAGCCTATCGAGGTTTTGATCGTACGATATTAACCGCTGAACTAAGTAAATTACTCAGTGCCGCACAGTGATAATGATTACAGTTAAAATGATCATAGTTATGAAGCGAATAGTAATAAGGATTTAAAACTCACCAAGCCGCTATTGAGCAATTTTTCGGTATCGACCTGGCGGCATCCCAAACCGACCTTTAAACGCCTTGTAAAAATGGGATAGATCCTTAAACCCTGATTGATAGGCAATATCTGAAACCGGTAGGTCCTTTGTATCGCTTGCAGTGATTAGCTTGTGCGCATGGGTAAGTCGGGTTTTTTGCACACACTCCCCTAAAGTAACGCCGTTCTGTGCAAATATCTTATGCAGATAGTTAACGGAAATATTGAACTGACGCGCCACGCTCACCGGAGTTAACTCATCATAAAAGTGTTCATCGATGTAACGTTCAATATCCCGATATTTTTGAATAGTACGCGTTGGTCGAGTTGTAAGCTCTTTTGACTCTCTTGACGAGCTGGAAGATGCGACTAAGTTCAATAACGTTTCCGTTGTTATGTCCACCGAATAAGACGAATCAGGGCTATTTAAAATAAAGTGGATGTAATGAAAAATCGCCTGACTCAAATGAGATCCTCTTGCGACTTTCGAGTTACTCAGAGCATCCGTATCCGTCAATTTTGAGGCGAGTAACGTTCGTGGAATCTTAATCGAAATACATTCGAACGCATCTGGAAAACTGAGCTCAAAGGGATACAGGCCGTCAATAATGATTGCATCACCTGGCAGCAACTGGTTCTTTACCCCGTGCTGCGAACTGGGTAATTTTCCATTTTTTTGTATAAGAAAATAAAAGTGGTAGTCGCTCAGTTTGCTGATACCCGACTGAGTGAGTCGAGCCACATGACCATCGGATCTAACGCAATTGAAGCCGATATCTCCGGCCTGGCGTGCCACAAGTTCTGCCTGGAACGTCCCGCTTTGCGTTCGCTCCAATTCCAATTTCATAATGGCATCGCAAATGGCATCGTTCCAGTACGAGAATTGTTCGCCGTGTTTTATCTCGCCCGTACTCCACGTGCTCTCAAACGCAGTTTCACTGTTGGCCATGATCGAGTTGATTCTTCAATTTGCTCGAACTGTCAACTCTTAGCCAACGATTGTCAACCCTCACCCAACGACAATAGTGGCTGATAAACGTACGCTGATATCCACAATGGAGATCTAGAACTTAGCCAATAAGAGGTTTTGATGATGCAAAGAGACAAACCGGCCTTTGTTTTTATTCACGGCGCTTGGCATAACAAAGCAACGTGGCACAAGGTCGTAGACCGACTGGAGTCCAAGGGCTATGCAGCGATCGCATTGGATTTACCCGGTGCCGGCGAATATTCCATAAGCCCGGAAGCGTTTCGCCAGCGTCCTCTTGACCCGAGCGCTTTCGCTACAGAGCCCTCACCAAACGCCGGCACGACTCAGGAACAACGCAACGCGGCTGTTTGCAGCGCGATTGAAGAAGCCGCTACGCTCGGCAACGGAAAAGTCGTCCTGGTTGGGCATTCACTAGGGGGTGTCACTGTCACTCCGGTTGCCGAATCAGTTCCCGAGCAGCTCCATGCGGTGGTGTACGTTACGGCCTTTATGCTTCCGACCGGCATGATGGCCGTGCAAATGATTCAACACGAAACGATGTCAGCAGCGCTTGTTCCCCAGTTATTTATGGCTGACCCTGAACAGGTCGGTGCGCTTCGCTGGGATGTTGCCTCAACTGACCCCAGCTATCGGGCGTTAGCCAAAGCTGCGTTTTATGCAGACTTGTCCGATGAAGAGACCGATGAGGCTATGTCCCAACTGCACTGTGATGAACCGGTGGCTGTGGCACTACAGGAATCGACCATGACAGCGGAGCGGTTTGGCTCAATCCCTAGACACTATGTAAAGTGCCAGCAAGATCAGGCCATTACTTTGTCCGGACAGGAGCATATGATCTCGGCGGTGGATAACACGATGGGAAATGCAACTCAGGTTCACTTTTTGAATAGTAGTCATTCGCCGTTCTACTCACGTCCGGATGAACTCGTGGCTATTCTTATTGAAGCCGCTCTGTAGACACCGGTTTGTCCGCCGACTTAACCACAAACGCTCCTGCAGAGTAGTTTCAGGGGCGACTACTTTTCAGTAGGACCTTGGCAAACCCAACACATGCTCAGACAAGTAACTCAGAATCAGATTCGTCGAAATGGGCGCGACCTGATACAGCCTGGTTTCTCGAAACTTACGTTCAACATCGTACTCTTCAGCAAATCCAAAACCACCGTGCGTTTGAACAGCCGCGTTAGCTGCTTCGTTGGACGCGTCCGCGGCTAACAGCTTAGCCATATTGGCTTCCGCGCCAGGATTTTCGTTCGCCTCAAAAAGCCTGATTGCCTCATTGACCATCAACTCCGCGGCACGCATGTTAGCGTACGCTTTAGCTAACGGGAATTGAACGCCTTGGTTTTTTCCAATTGCCCGTCCAAACACTTCTCGGTCGTTTGCGTAGTTCACCGACCGTTCGATCAACCACTTCGCATCCCCAATACATTCTGCTGCGATTAAAATTCGCTCAGCATTCATACCAGACAGTATGTACTTAAAGCCCTTACCTGCCTCGCCAATTAAATTTTCTTTGGGAACACGCACATCATCAAAGAAGACTTCAGTCGTTGAATGATTCATCATGGTACGAATGGGACGAATGCTTAAGCCATTCGCTAAGGCCTGTTGCATGTCCACAATGAATACAGACAAACCCTCAGTTTTCTTGATGCCGTCGCTTAAAGGGGTTGTACGAGCCAGCAAAATCATCAAATCTGAATACTCTGCTCGACTGGTCCAAATTTTTTGACCGTTAATGACATATTCGTCGCCGTCCAGTTTTGCCGTGGTTTTTAGCGCGCCGGTATCCGTTCCCGAGCTTGGTTCGGTGACCCCAAAGGCTTGTAGCCTTGACGATCCATCAGCAATCGAAGGTAAATACTGCTGCTTCTGCTGGTCGGAACCGTGCCGCAGTAAAGTGCCCATGGTGTACATCTGAGCATGGCAGGCACCCGCGTTACCGCCTGAACGATGAATCTCTTCCAATATCGCGGCCCCTGCAGATAACGGCAACCCCGACCCTCCGTAAGCTTCAGGAATCAACGCAGCTAGCCATCCGGCGTCAGTCAGGGCTTGTACAAATTCAGTCGGGTACGCCCGTTCTTTATCAACCTTGCGCCAATACGTCGGTGAAAATTGTGCGCAAAGTTTTCTAACCGCTTCGCGAATCTCGTTGTGGCTGAGATTGTTAGTAAACATGATGTTGAAGCTGACGAGCTATGGGTTGCCGCCTATTGAGACACAGAAAATGTGTTTTGGCTACACGTCTGGCAAAAAAGGTATTTCGGCACTCACGCTGATTCATCGATTAGGTGTTTTCGGACCGGGCATAGGCTTGCGAGCGTAGTACCTTTCACCAATGGGTTGTCCGCTTCCAACAAGCTTATCGACAACTCATCCATATCTTCCTGCACTGCCATCAAGATCATTTTTCGCAGGCACTGCTGACTATCTTTATTCAGGCATTTGATGTGCTCTGCATGCAAACACTTTGCGTTCAGTAGCAAAAATAAAGACTTGGTCGGAATACTAACCTGTACCGTCTCAGTTAAATCATTATCAAATTTTATTATCGGGATTGAGATGTGTGACCCCCTTCAGTCCAAAGGCCAAAGTTAATTCCGATGTGTTGGTACTCAGTTAACAGCTCCGCCATTTGGGATTTTTCACGACCTGAACATTGCAAAAAACAACGAGCACACTGTTGTGAGTTATTACGTAGGAATGGGTTCGCACCGTGAGACAATAATAGCTCTGCTGACGCCAAGCTATTTCCAATAGCCGCATAGATTAAAGGGGTATTACCTACCTTATCTTGAAAATTAACGCGCGCTCCAGCGCGTAACAAGGCCATGGTAACGTCGCTATCACCAACCAACGCGGAATAGCACAGTGCAGTAGGTTTTCCACAAACCGTAATATCGGCCTCTCCACCCAGTGTTAAGTGAGTTAGCACAGCCGCGGTATCTTTACGCGCAGCTGCAACAATTAGTTCCTGGGCTGATAAACATCCAACACCAGAGTGCCTTTCAAATATTCTAGCCGCAACAGATGATTCCGGTGTCATGGTGTCCTACCTCGTTAGCGTGCTTTAAACGCCGCGCATTAGCCGTAATAACGAGTATGAACCTGGCTTTTAAAAGTTTCTACACCACAAAAAGTAGGGTTAAACAAGACCGCCTCATTAAGTAGTGTTAAGCAAGAGACGCTTATTAAGTAGTGTTAAACAAGAGACCCTTATTAAGAAGGGTTAAACAAGACAGCCTTGTTAATTCGGACAGTTAACTACGCATGGAAAAAATTAAACTCCGTGGCTTCTGGAATATCCGTTAATAGGCCAAGCTGTCCAACCTTCCATGACGCTGGCATTAGACTTATAAACATCAACCCGCAACGGGTAACACGGCGTTGCATCATCAGAATGACTGCTGCCACAGTTACCACCTGGACACGTCGACAACGCACACAGTAAATCCAGTTCGGCAAAAAATTCAAAGTAATCACCCGGTCGCACAGGACTAGCTTTCATAAAGTACTGGTGCGTGTCTAGCGTAAACCCGGTGCACATAAAAACGTTCAGTACATCGTGAATATGGTGCTCAACTTCGGTGGGTTTGCACCCTAAAGTTTCAGCTAATGCGCGAGAAAGGTTGGAATGACAACAGCGGTGGTAATCAACACCGTTCAACGTGTAGTTGGTGTAAGGATCGCAACGCGTGCCAATAACGTCATGCACACTGCCTCCGTCATCATCGAACCCGTACCAATCCAAGGTGTCGTGCGTGATAGACGCCAGCGGCCGCAAATACGGCATTGCACTCCATAGTCGGTGACCGCGCGTAACATGCGTGGCGTGCAATTGACGCGTTTTTCCACTGAAAAATCGTTCATTCAGATCGTTGGCGTTCCACAGGTTTAAGTCACCCACCTGAGGGCCTTCCATGCTGACGATACGAGCAATGTGTCCAGCGGGAATGGTAATCGTTTTGGCATCCCTGGGAGGTACTGTGACGGAGTCGACTAAGGTTAAGTCACTGCGTACGGCCGCATAGAAGTCATGATCGAATTCGGGAAGCTGGTCTACCTGATAGCTAACCAGTGGCGGCTGAGCACGTCTTTGTGCCGCGTCAGCGGGTTCAGGCGTTAGGTTGGTTTGCATAAAATCTCATCCGAAAGTCTTGTTGACTGGCCTAAGGGGTTAGTTGATCCTATACCTATAGACAGATTGAGTGGTAGGGATATCGATGAAGATTCTGCTGGTGGAAGATCACCGACTGGTGGCCGATGCGATGCAATTGATGCTGGCGCAACTTGGCCCCGATGTGTCGGTTACAGCCTGCTATTCCACCCAGCATGCGTTTTCTGTGCTGGATGAAAACGCGCGGTTTGATTTGATCCTGACGGATCTACTGATGCCCGGCATTGATGGTTTAGGTTTGTTGGTAGGCTTAAACAATCGTGGCGTGAATGTACCGGTTGTAATTATTACCGGTCTGGAGGACGATCGAGCCATCCGTAGCGCGTACGAAAACGGCGCAGCCGGGTTCATCAGCAAGACCCTACCCAGCGTAGAGCTCATCAACAGTTTAAAGAGCGTAATGTCCGGGCAGCGATGCTTCCCTAACCGCTCAGCACTAGAAGATCATGCGGCCGCAGGCACCACTGCAGTCCCGGGTTCCGGAACGGCTCACCTGGCCGATTCGTTAGAACGCAGACCAGGCGAGAAACAATTGCAGGTGTTACGGCTTATGGCCGAAGGCAACTCGAACAAGCAGATTTCACAGATCGTGGGCATCAGTGAAGCCACCGTGAAATATCACACGTCGCAGCTCTTTAAGTTGTTCGATGTTAAAAACCGCACATCCTGCGTTCGAGAAGCTCAGAAACGCGGGCTGCTCGACAACAATCAAGACAGTGCGCTGCGCGCCTGATCGTCGACTTTACTCGGTAAAATTCGCGCTAGAACGCCATACGGCAATAACGCCGCGAGAGCTACGCCCCACTTCACTGCCAGGTCGGTAACCATTGGCATGTGCCACCAATCGCCCTGGCCAGCAAACGCCAATACCCAGAACAGCGTGTTGTCCACAAATGAGCTGAGCGCAGACGACACGATGGGCGCTACCCACCAGATGTGCTGACGTAAACGGTTAAATACCGAGACGTCCATCATCTGTGCGATCAAAAAAGCCGCCCCAGAGGCTGCCGCAATGCGAAGCCCAGCCGCATCGGTTGCCAGGTAAACCGACAAAGCAACGCCCACAATAAAACCAACTAAAACCACTTTTCTGGCCGTTGCTGCTCCGTACACTCGATTGGTTAAATCCGTTACAAGGAAAGCAACGGGATAGGTTAATGACCCCCAAACCAGCCAGGAATTGATGGGGATGGTAACCAGATAATTAGAGGCGGCAACAATAATCGCCATGGCAGCAACGAAGTGCCAAGGGATGCGAGCAAAAGTCATAGTGCAGGACGTCGATTGGTTGGTGATGTGGAAGCCGGACCGAGAATCACGGCGCGGGCTTAGTTTACGACAAAAACGCCCCCACGGCGTGGCACAGGCCACCAAGGGATTGGTGCGACTGGTCACAGACAACCCCTACTCTGGTACCTCTACTTCGAAGGCCGTCAGAAAATTGAATCAGTGCCCAGCTAACACGTCGTGAATACGAGTAAACGGGGTGTCACGATCGGGTTGCCAGAAAATTGCTACGCGATCTAGTGTGGGCGTGTCGGTAACCAGATCGGTAAATCGAGCCGTCAGCCACTCACCATAACTACTTGAGTCACGACCGGGATCCATATGGCACGACAACGTCATATGGAATTCAAAATCCTGTGCCACAAACGGATAGCCGTAAGTATCCAAATTGAATCTTTGAGATTGGGTTAATTTTTCAGGCTGCCGCCTGGCCCGCTCGGCTTGACTCATCGGTGCCCGGAACGCATCGAGATCGGTAACTGTCTGTTGCGCCAGCTCATCCACCTCTGGGCAGCTCGGTAACGTTAGCGCATGAAAACCACGCACCGTTCTCGGAGCCAGCCCTGTCATTTCTATCGGCTGCTTGTTTTTCATCAGTGTTTCCACAGCACTGAGCAGATCATCCTCGCTGATACCCGGGGCGAGCGACATGGGCGCTTTCAGCGTGGCGTGAAAGCCATAGTAGGCTGCCTTTTCGATAACAGAAAGCCGTATGGGGTGATCATCCGTTAGCAGCGATAAGCTTAGAACCTCTTCGCCAAATTCCGCCAGTGGTGTGGCCTCGTCGGGTGCAAAATAGACCGCGTATCGAGCAGAAGCTGTATCCCGCGAGTGCATTAACTGACTCTTTTCCCAGAAACGTAGACTTCCCGGACAATCGGTGTATTGCCTACGACAGAAACCCGAATTACATCGCCTCGCTGACCCGATGTTAAGCGGCCACGGTCATCCAGGTTTGCCATATCAGCATTATTAGCGGTTACCAGGGCGGTCGCTTTGGGTAAATCCCAATGCTCTAATTCAGCGATAGTGAACACAGCTTGCAACAAGCTCGACGGCACGTAGTCCGAGCTGAGACCATCAAGTACCTGATGATCAAGCAGCTCTGCTGCACTGACGTTGCCTGAATGCGATCCGCCTCGAACCACATTCGGAGCTCCAGCGATAGTAAAAAGACCGTGTTTTTTCGCTTCTTTAGCCGCTTCTAACGAACAGGGGAATTCTGAGATCTTTACCCCGTCTCGGACGCCGTCCAATACGTGCTCCCGGGTTGTGTCGTCGTGACTCGCAAACACGATATTGTCATGGTCTTTAAAGCTGTCCAGAACTTTTTTTCTATTAACTGGTACGTGTTGCTGGCCCTGTTCGATACGCTTTTGAATCATATCGTCGATGGCTTGTTCGCTTTTATCACTGTCGCTGTTGTGTCGTCGTAGCTGATCCAAATTTCGCCACTGTCGCTGACCAGGTGTGTGATCCATGAGCGACACTAATCCGAGCAGTCTTGCATCCAAAGCCGGTTCCAACACTGAAAGGATATTGGGGTCAGTTAACTCACACCGGAAATGCAGCCGATGGTTAATGCGAAAAGCACCGGCCGCATCCGCTTCGTGTATCGCTTCTTGTAATGCCATGAATAAGCGATTCTGTGGCTTATCCTCATACGGTATTGCGCCAACTCGGGTGGAATCGAACACGGTAGTGACTCCACTGGCGGCCATTTCAGCATCGTGTGCCAGGGCTGCTGCCATGACGTTGGGCCAAAAGGTTTTGGGCCGGGGAATAACATGACGCTCCATGTTATCGGTATGAAGTTCGATAAGCCCTGGCAGCAAAAAATCCCCTTGGCAATCAACCTTGCAAGCAACATTCGAGGCATCGCCCACCTGATCACCCACTCGTTGGATTACACCGTCACGAATGGATAGGCTCCCGGGCTCAACCGCCTCTGGTAACACCAGCACCGCATTGTGAAAATCCACATTCATTGCGATTATTTGCCTCTAGGCGACGGTGGTTAACCAGCCGTGAGTGTCTTCTGCCTGGCCCCATTGAATAGCGTTTAAGTGCTCTCGCAACGCGCGGATTTTTGGACCCGGTTCGCCATTTCCTACTGCGTAGTCTTTACCTTCATAAATGAAGGTGCCCACAGCCGCTAGCACAGCGGCTGTGCCAGACAGACCTGCTTCACAATCCGGGTTTTTGGCACGCTCCAGCAGTTCTTCTACGCCAATATCACGCTCCACCACGGTGTAGCCCTTCTCTGCAGCTATCGTTAACAACGAATCTCGAGTGACCCCATGCAGGAAAGAGTCGTCCAATGCTTTGGTGATCAGCTCATTGCCGTCGATTAAAATAAAGTTTGCGGCGCCGGTTTCACTTACCCCCCTTTCATTACAAAACAACACCTGCTGAGCGTTGTGTTCAGCGATGGCTCGCTGAATGTGTTTAAGCGCACTGGCGTAGTTACCACCACCTTTCACCATGCCATGGTCGTCACCGCAGCGCATGCCGGTATCGTCCACCAACAAACGCAGCGATACCTCTCCACCGGTGAAGTAGTCGCCGACCGGTGACAAGAGCACGTACATCATAGAGGTATCGGAGGGTTCGGCTGCTTTGCCAATCGCAGCTTCAAGACCAATATGCGTGGGCCGAATGTACATCGACGCTGGCGGCGCCGGCACATCAGCGGCGAACCGTTCCACTACATCAGTGATCATTTGTCCCGCGTGTTCATCGGTGAAGGCAGGTAAACACAAAAGCTGGCTGCTTTGAGAAAAGCGCTTGATGTTTTTATCCATACGAAAGATTTTCACCGACCCGTCTGCGTGACGGAACGCTTTAAGTCCTTCAAAACACGTGCTGGCATAATGCAGTACGTGTGCACCTGGGTGCACGGTTAACTTATCGGAAGGCTGGAAAGCAATGGGCCCCCATTCGCCCTCGAAGGTGCTTACTGTCATTTCCGGCATGAAGCGGGTGCCAAAGTCGCGAGCCATTTAATCCCTCGTACGGTTATTTATTTAACGCATTACCACTGGTCACTACACCAGCAACTCTCCCGCCAACCATTGCTTTGTGGCCTGGCTTTGCGGTGTTTCAAAAAACGGCTGGGCAGCTTGCTGTTCTTCTACCGAGCCTCGGTTCATCAGTATCACTTCATCCGCAATGCGTTTAACCTGGTTCAAGTCGTGACTAACGATGACAATCCGACAGCCTGCGGCAGAGGCCTGCTTAAGCATAGTCTCAATAGGCGCTGTGGATACCGGGTCAACACTTGCAGTGGGTTCGTCCAGTAGCAGTATCGCAGGTTCGAGCACCAATGCACGCGCCAAAGAGAGGCGCTGCTGTTCCCCAGCGGAAAGGCGCTGTGCCGGCGTGTTGACAATAGCGCTAAGACCCGCCGATTCAAGCGATTCCAACGCTTGTTGACGAGCCGGATGACCGCTGAAACCCCGTGCCCTCAGCGCGTAAACCATGTTGTGAAGTGCAGAACGCGCCAGTAGCGCAGGCTTGTGACTGACAAACCCTACAGCCAGGCGGCGTTCGCGCTCAGCCGGGCGTAAACGTTGTAGCGGACGTAGTGCGGGTTGGCCGCCCCAGGTCACATGCCCCTGGTCAAGCGTCAATAAACCACCTAATGCACGCAGCAGCAGGGATTTTCCCGCACCGTTCGGCCCAATGATGGCGGTGCAGGCCGCTGTCCCCACAGAAATATCAGGCACATCCAATACAGTTCGTCCTTGAACGCTCAACCGTAAGTTGTTTCCTTGAATAGGTAAAACAGCCGTCATTAAAGTGCGTCCACCGTGGTGCTGTTTCGTGCAACGGCGCGTGTGCCCAGCATCACCAACACATTAACGGCGATAGCAATGCACACCAACACAAGCCCCAAACCAAGCGCCAGGCTTAAGTTACCTTTTGAGGTCTCCAACGCAATAGTTGTCGTCATCACGCGAGTGACATGATTGATATTCCCACCGACCACAATTACCGCACCAACTTCGGCAATCGCCCGTCCAAAGCCTGCCAATAACGTGGTCGCGAGCGCAGCGCGTGTTTCCCACAGGAGTGTTCGGATTCGCTGCCAGCGATTCATGCCAAGCAGCGTGAGTTGATCGGCCAATTCCGAGTGGACGCGAGCAATGTGCTGTCGGCACAAGGCCGCCACGATGGGTGTAACCAACAAGGACTGAGCGATAATCATAGCGGTTGGTGTGTACAACAACTGCAATGGCCCCAGAGCGCCAGCATTCGATAGCAGTAGGTACACCACTAAGCCCACCACCACAGGAGGTAGGCCCATCAAGGCGGTAATCAGCAACACCAAAATGCCTCGCCCCGGAAAGCGATGTACAGCGAGCCAGGCTCCTAGCGGCAAACCGATTATCGCTGCTACCAAGACCGCAGCTCCACTGACCTGAAGAGACAGCAGGATGATTTCGGCTAAGTCTTCATCGAATTCAACTACCAGTCGAACCGCTTCAGCTAGCGCGTCGGAAAAGCTGGCCATGGTGCCTTACAATGATGCCCCGGAGTTTTCATGAGGTTTGAATGATGACACAAACACGTTGGCTTCCCTCACTAAGACGCCGCTTTAAAACCTTGTCTGAGCAGGAAGTACTGGCGCTGGCGATTTCGGCTGAAGAAGATGATGGCCGTATTTATCGCGCCTATGCGGCCGGACTTCGAGATGAGTACCCTGCCAGTGCCAAGGTGTTTGAGGGTATGGCAGACGAAGAAGACGGCCATCGACGCGCACTAATTGAGCACCATAGACAGCGCTTTGGCGACCATATTCCGCTTATTAGACGTGAACACGTCAGTGGCTATTTTGAACGCGCACCCGATTGGTTAGTTCGCCCGTTGTCGCTGGAAAAGACACGCGCCATGGCGAACAAGATGGAACAGGACGCCGAGCGGTTCTACTTGGCGGCAGCGGCACAAGCCACCGATGCGGGTACTCGAAAACTACTGGGCGACTTGGCCCACGCCGAGAGTAAACATCAAAACACGGCCATCTCTTTGGCAGAAGAGCATCTAACACCGGAAGTTAAAAGCGAAGAGGACGACAAGGCGCATAAGCAGTTCCTGCTGACTTATGTGCAGCCTGGATTGGCAGGTTTGATGGACGGGTCCATTTCCACGCTAGCGCCGATTTTTGCCGCCGCTTTTGCTACCGGAAATACCTGGTCAACATTTCTCATCGGACTGTCAGCGTCTGTAGGTGCAGGCATTTCCATGGGATTTACCGAAGCCGCCCATGACGATGGGGTTATGACAGGACGAGGGTCGCCGATTAAACGTGGCTTTGCCTCTGGAATCATGACCTTGCTCGGGGGCTTGGGTCATACACTGCCTTATTTAATACCTGACTTCAAAATAGCAACTACGGTTGCCATCGCGTTCGTTTTTGTTGAGCTTTGGGCCATAACCTGGATTCAAAACAAATACATGGAAACCCCGTGGGGACGCGCCATGTTTCAGGTACTGTTGGGTGGTTCGTTGGTGTTCGCCGCTGGAATCATCATTGGAAACGCATAAGTTAAAAACACGCTCCAAGATGAAACCGATTAATAGCCTGACTATAAAAATCGTGCAGTTCCCATTGAGAGCATCACCCTATTAACACGTTGGTGTTCATTCAACATAACCTTCGATGGTTGATCGGAGGTTGTTTGCTGTGTGTGTTTTCGAGCTTTGGTCAAACGTTTTTTATCTCGTTGTTCTCCATTGAAATTCGCAATGCGTTTGAACTGACACACGGTGAATTTGGTTGGATATACATGCTCGCAACCATCGCTAGTGCCACCCTGCTCGTATTTGTTGGCAAGGTTGTAGATTATGCACCGGTAGCCTGGGTTGCGGCTGGGGTTTGCACGGGATTAGCGTTGATGTGCTTCAGCATGTCTCAAGTGACGACTGTCTGGGGGTTGGGTGCCACACTGTTTGGATTACGTTTATTCGGTCAGGGCTTAATGACGCACACCGCCATGACGGCTATGGGACGCTGGTACGAACGTGAGCGAGGTCGTGCGATATCCATCACCGGTCTTGGTCATCAAATTGGCGAAGCAATAATGCCTATCGTGGTGGTGTCTTTGCTCGGGTTAACAGCCTGGGTGCAGGTGTGGAAAAACGCCGGAATGGTCATGCTGGGCTTTGCGTTGCCATTAATTGTGTTGTTAATGAAAGTCGAACGTCTTCCGCGAGGTAGCACCGGCTACCACGAGTCCAATCAACATCAGCCGCAATACACGCGTTTGCAAGCGGCTAAGGACCCTGTGTTTTGGGTATTGTGTTCCACCACTTTGATGCCGGCGTTCATCGGTACCTCGTTCTTTTTTCACCAGCTACACATCGGCAGTATCAAGCAATGGAGCCCGCCATTAATTGCCAGTGCTTTTGCCGGCATGGCCATGGTTAATATTGTCTGCGCGCTAGTCGCAGGTGTGTTGATCGACCGCTTTAGTGCGCGTGCTATCTTGCCTCTGTACTTATTACCTTTAGGCGCGGCATGTCTGGTGTTGTTTTATTTTGATGCACCATCAGCGCTTTGGTGCTACATGATGTTATTGGGGGTATCCAGTGGTTTTTCCAGCACGCTTTTAAGCGCGCTATGGCCAGAAAATTACGGTACACAACATTTAGGTGCTATTCGTAGTCTCGTAATGGCGGGCATGGTATTCAGTTCAGCGCTTGGCCCGGGTGTAACAGGATGGTTCATCGATCAGGGCATCAATTACCCTAGTCAAACCTGGGTTATGGCCTT
Organism: Granulosicoccaceae bacterium; assembly: GCA_020629835.1. Taxonomy (GTDB): domain Bacteria; phylum Pseudomonadota; class Gammaproteobacteria; order Granulosicoccales; family Granulosicoccaceae; genus Granulosicoccus. The sequence goes on along the minus strand of JAHDCO010000009.1, from coordinate 33,865 downwards.
GAGTTGTTTACTGGGTAGCCTGGCGCTAACCGTTTGCTCTAAAGTACTCAACACTCGGGCACAAAGATGGCCAGCCAACCCACCGCTAGACGGTTAACTGTGTCGATATATTTCTACTACGCCGCTAGCGGCAATCCAACAGGGATCAGCAGTCCACAAAGCGAGTCAAGATCAGTATGAATACACTAGTTATTAACTGCGGTTCATCCAGCCTTAAATACGCTGTTTTTGATAACAACGAGAGCGTTGTGCATGAAGGTCGGCGCGAGCGATTGTCATCGGATGAAGGCCAAAGTCATCAGCAAGCCTTGGCAGAGATGTTTACCGAACTCGATCGCTTCAACATCCATGCGATAGGCCATCGCGTGGTACACGGCGGCGATGCATTTCGAGCACCCACTCAAGTCGACGACACAGTCATCACCGCGATCGAACAGTGGAGCCCGGCTGCTCCGATGCATAACCCGTTTGCACTGGTTGCAATTAAAGCGTCCGAGCAACAGTTTCCTGGCAAACCTAACGTGGCCGTATTTGATACTGCGTTTCATGCGCGTATGCCACGACGCGCCTCCACCTACGCGATTGACTTCGACACCGCCAAGAAGCACAGCATCCGCCGATTCGGTTTTCACGGCATCTCTCATGAATATGCCGCCGGGGTCGCCGCTGGGTTTTTACAGCGCCCTCTGGATTCACTGCGGCTTGTCACGTTGCACTTGGGCAACGGCGCCAGTGCCTGTGCAGTGGAATACGGTCGGTCAGCTGAAACCAGCATGGGTAATACGCCGCTGGAGGGGTTGGTTATGGGTACCCGTTCTGGCGATGTGGACGCAGGCGTTATTCTTCAATTACTGCAAACCGGCGAACACGACGCCGCTTCGGTAAACGAACTGTTAAACAAGCACAGTGGCTTAAAAGGCCTGTCGGGAATCGGTAATGACTTGCGCGATATTGAGCAGGCCGCCGCCAACTCCGACGATCGCGCACAGCTAGCCATAAATGTATTTGCTCACCGAGCGCGAAAATACGTTGGAGCCTATGCAGCAGCCATGGGCGGGATCGACGCGATCGTTTTTACCGGTGGTATTGGCGAAAACAGCGCCAGCATGCGAGAACGCATTCTGCAGCGACTTGAGTTTTTAGGGGTGCAATTGGATATCGATTTGAATCGCCGTACGCAAATCGCCAAAGAAGACGAATACGCCGTTATTTCAGAGCCGCACTCGCGAGTCGATGTCATTGTGGTGAAAACCAACGAAGAGCGAATGATTGCCAGGGAAACGTCGCGCGTCGTTAACAGTGATCGTGTAACCGCGGTCCCGCGCATACCCATCGCGGTCAGCGCCCGTCACTGTCATCTGACTAAAGAAACGTTTGAGGCCTTGTTTGGAGAAGGCGCAGAACCTACGGTAGACAAGCCGTTGGTTCAACCTGGGCAATTCGCCTGTAAGGAACGTGTGAACCTAATCGGTCCTCGCCACCGCATAGACGGCGTGCGCGTTCTTGGCCCGCTGCGTGGCGTCAACCAGGTGGAGGTATCACGAACCGATGAGTTTCGCTTAGGCGTGGATGCACCGGTGCGTGATTCGGGTAACGTTGCGAATTCAGCCCCCATCACTTTGGAGGGCCCAAAAGGAACGGTCACGTTAAAAGAAGGCCTCATCTGCGCGCGGCGACACATCCATATGCACCCTAACGATGCCGAACAGTTCGGAGTGAAGGATAAAGATGAAGTGTCTGTTTCTGTCCTGGGTGGTGAGCGCAGTTTGATCTTTGGCGATGTGTTAGTGCGAGTAAAAGACAGCTACGTTCTGGAAATGCACATCGACACCGACGAGGCGAACGCAGCCGAATTGGGTGGGGGCGCATCCGGAGGATTATCCGTCACAGACATCGATGAGGAAGGCGGGGTAAAACAAATGGGTGAAGGCGCTTGCCAGACGTAATCGCACAACTGAGTGCGTATACGGTACTTAACTAGACGTTCGGCTAGCGAATTAACGGTTAGAATCGGCGGTGACGCGCCATCCTAATGGGTGGGAACCTACGCTCATTTCATACCATCGAGCTCGTACCGGTTATGCCCGAACAGAAAGTAGTACTAGATTCAGACACTTGGGGCCAGGTTGTTACGTTCTGGTTCGACGAACTGACCCCGAAACAGTGGTTTGTATCCTCCCCGGCTCTGGATCAAACCATCAAGGATCGCTTTGGTTCGCTGTGGGAAACTCTGGCGGCTGACACGGTTTTACCACCAGTAACCGCCCTCACGTTAGCCCGGTGGGGCATCGATAACACTGAAAGTCTACTGGGCGCGATCCTGGTGACCGATCAATTCAGCCGCAATCTGAATCGCGGCGATGCTCGGGCTTTTTCCACCGATATACAAGCGCTTGCCTTGTCCAACTATTTAATCAGCAGCGGCCAGCTGGAGGGATTGACCACCGCGCAGGCGCAATTTGCCATCATGCCGCTTATGCACTCAGAGTCTTTGCCCGACCAGGAACAGTGTGTGTCGCTGTTCACCCAGTTGGGTATTACCAATGGCATCCCTTCAGCGATCGAACACCGAGATATCATCCGACGTTTCGGGCGCTTTCCGCACCGGAATGCGGTGCTAGGTCGCCCGAACACGTCCGCCGAGAAAGACTATCTGACGGATGCAAAAACGTTTGGGCAATAAGGTCATCAATTCGTTGGTTTCTTCAGAGCTTGCCCCCTCACATCGATTTTCTCGATTAAACTTGCGTCGGATTTTTTACACAGCCCAGAGCATCTTCCTATGAGCAACACCATAGTCAATTCCTGGAACGAGTTCGACCCGCTGAAACATGTCATTGTTGGGCGCGCGGATCACACCTGTATCCCACCGAGTGAGCCTGCAACCGAGGCCAAAGTGCCTGAAGACAGCGACATGCGCGGCATGTGGGGCCCCCGACCATTGGAGACGGTGGAAAAGGCAAACGCACAACTGGATAACCTGGCTAAAACCCTGGAGGCTCGTGGCATAACGGTAGATCGACCGACTCCCATCCAATGGAATCAAGCGGTCAATACGCCGGATTTTTCAACCGCCAGTCAGTTTGGCTGCATGCCCCCAAGAGACGTGTTGCTAACGGTTGGCTCGGAGATTTTATCCGCCCCCATGTCGTTTCGCTGTCGCTACTTTGAGTACCTCGCGTACCACGACTTAATGCAGCGTTACTTTGATGAAGATCCTAATTTTCGGTGGGAACAAGCCCCAAGACCACGCCTTGATGACCGCTCATATCAGGCGGGTTATTTTGATGAAATCACCTTGGATGAACGGCTTCAGCGCACGGCAGATTTAGACTTCGTCACGACAGAACATGAACCTCTGTTCGATGCAGCCGATGTGTGCCGATTGGGTAAGGACTTGTTTGTACAGCACGGGCTAACCACCAATCGTCGCGGCATGGAGTGGCTGCAACGCCACTTTCCGGATCATCGGGTACACGCGGTAAATTTCCCCGGAGACCCCTATCCCATCCACATTGACGCCACGTTCGTGCCGCTGCGCCCCGGCCTCATCATTAATAACCCAAATCGGAAACTCCCGGAAGCACAACGAAAAATTTTCGAAGCCAATGACTGGGAAATTGTTGATGCAGCACCGCCGTCGCATAACCAACCTCCGCCGTTGTGTTACTCCAGTATCTGGTTGTCCATGAACTGTTTGATCATTGATCACAAAACGGTGGTGGTAGAGGCCAGTGAGGTATATCAGCAAGAACAGATGGATAAGCTGGGCATGAACGTTATCCCCGTGCCATTCCGAGATGCCTATCCATTCGGTGGCGGTTTACACTGCGCCACCGGTGATGTGTACCGGGAAGGAAGCTGTGAGGATTACTTTCCAAATCAGGTACCCGGAACCCTACTTAGAGAAGGACGCTAGGCATGTTTTTAAGTTGTGGAGACGCTCTGTTCGATTTGTTTGTCGATTCAGACCCCGACCAAAACCACATAGCCCTTAGTGGTGCAGTGGGTGGTTCTCCACTTAACGTGGCAATCGGCTTGTCTCGCCTCGGTCATGAAAGTGCCTACTTTACAAAGCTTAGTACCGACCCATTCGGTCGTCGTATGTCGCGCCACATTGCCTCAAACAATGTGGGCACATCACTGTGTGTACAGACCGATCAAAACACGACCCTGGCCATTGTTGAAAAACAAATCGATGGTTCGGCAAAGTACGTGTTTTACACAGACAACACCGCCGATGCCACGCTACAGCTGAACGATGTACCAAGCACACTACCAAGCGATATAAAGATTCTGCATTTTGCATCTTACAGTACGGTATTAGCCGATACTGGAGCGACGCTTCAAAAGCTGGCTAGCCAGGAAGCTGAGCGTTGTGCGATCAGTTATGACCCGAATTTGCGGTTAATGGTTGAGCCGGACATCGCTCTATGGCAGCACGCCTTTGAAGCGTTTGGCCAACACGCCTTTATCATCAAAGCGAGCGATGAAGATGTGGATGCTCTTATGGGCCCAGGTCAATATGATGCGTTTTTGAAACGGTGCATAGCGCTCGGTGCTCAGGTGGCGTTCGTGACTCGTGGGCCTGACGGGGCCATGGCGTTGGATGCCCATGGAAACCAAGCCGCATTACCCGGTGTTGCCATTACCGTTGAAGACACCGTTGGCGCAGGTGACACATTTCAAGCCGCGGTACTTCATTGGTTGGTTACGCACCAACATATTGAGATGTCGCACGAAAGTAAAGCCAGGTTGGGGGGGCAGCTGGATTTGAATGGCTGCTTACACTTTGCCCTTACTGCAGCGTCCATTACCTGTACACGACGTGGTGCAGATCTGCCCTCGTTACAGGATATCCAAAGCCAGCTCGCATAAGGCATCCAGCCATAAAGCAGTAACCGAGCACGACACAGCGCTCGGGATAGCTATGGCATTGACAGGCCTTTACGCTCGTTGCAGTCCAACGCGTTGCGGGAACTCTCAGCACAATACATCCGAGTTGTTTTGCGTCAATTCGGTGCGTGATAGTGCGCGCGTGGCTTGCCAAATGATACCTCACGCGGTGGTGCTGCCATGGTCAAGATGACCACTGGTAAACTGTTGCTCAAGCACCAACATGAAGACTAACTATGTTTCTTATCGCCACTCTCCTGTTTGCATTAATCATTGTTTGGTTGTTGATGAATGCACTTAATGAACGACGCTGGGTTATCGCTCACAGCCACGACGCAAAGGTTGCTGCCGATCCTGGCATTCTGCCCGACCTTAACGACCTGTCAAACGCTGGAGATAAAATAAAAGACAAAACCCACGCAGCGTTTCAAAGCGATAAGCCTCTGGGTAAAGCGAAGTTAAAAGCCCAGCACGCATTGCAAGAAGACGGTGCTTTGGGCAAGGCGAAAGTCAAAGCCCAAGAGGCATTGAAAGACGATGGCGCGATAGGCAAAGCGAAGCTGAAAGCGCAAGGGGCTTTTAAAGATGACGGCGCTTTGGGCAAGGTAAAAAACAAAGCAAAAAAAGCCATGAAAGAAGACGGCGCTCTAGGCAAAGTTAAGGGCAAGGCAAAAAAAGCTTTAAAAGATGATGGCGCTTTGGGCAAGGTAAAAAACAGAGCGAAAAAGGCCATACAAGACGATGGCGCTTTGGGCAAAGTCAAGGATAAAGCCCAAAACGCCATGAAAGGCAACGGCACATTAGAAAAAGTGAAAGCCAAAGCTCAGGAAGCCATGAAAGACGACGGCGCGCTGGGCAAAGTCAAAAACAAAGCCAAGAAGTTGTCTGAAGAGGCGGGCAGTAAACTTAAAGACGGACGTAAAAATGCCAAAGCTCGGCTGGAAAAAACGGACAGCTGAATTGCAATGAGCTACAGATAAGCGAATCGATAGCGCAGCGCTTTTTGGGCCGGCGGTAATTTAACCCCAGAGTGCTGCGCTAGCCGGCTCCATTTCACTGCCGTTGTAAACGATAGCTGATTGACGGTCTTCGCCTAACAGCAATGGCCCGTCAAGGTCAGCTACCGCCGCACCCTGTGCCACCAGCATTGCCGGCGCCATAGCCAGTGAGCTGGTAACCATGCAACCAACCATAATCTCAAAGCCAGCCGTAATCGCAGCGTCGCGAAGCGCAAGCGCTTCGGTTAAGCCACCGGCTTTGTCCAATTTGATGTTAATCATGTCGTACTTGCCCGACAGTCCAGCTAACGACGCCACGTCGTGGCAGCTTTCATCAGCGCATACGGTGAGTGGCCTTGTTCGTCCCAACAGTTCATCGTCTTGCTGACTCGGTAATGGCTGCTCTACCATGGTCACGCCAAGCTCTAACATGACCGGAGCAAGTCGGTCGTAATCCGTGGCCGACCACCCTTCATTCGCATCGACAATCAAACGCGCATCCGGAGCACCACGTCGAACGGCTTGCAAGCGTTCCAGGTCGCCCTCTCCGCCCAGCTTAATTTTTAGCAGAGGCCGGCTACTGTGTTCAGCCGCCGCTGCTTGCATGGCATCCGGTGTATCCAACGACAGGGTGTAAGCGGTAATGATTGTTTCAGGCGCAGGAAGTCCAGCAAGTTTCCAAACCGGCACGCCTGATTGTTTGGCTTCTAAGTCCCACAGGGCGCAATCAACCGCGTTACGGGCCGCCCCTGCTGGCATCAGTTCACGCAGCCCGTGACGGTCCAAACCGTTACTCAATTGAGCTTCAATCGCACGTATTTGTTCGGTCACACTATCCAACGATTCACCGTAGCGGGCGTACGGGTAACATTCACCACGACCGGTATGCTCACCTTTTGTTAGTTGCACGGTTAGCACTTCAGCCACATCGCGTGATCCTCGCGATATGGTGAACGTTTGCTTTAACTTGAACGCATCTCGTGTAACCGATACCAACATGGTTAGCGCTTCCTACTTAAGTTCAGCGATCAGGCGCTCCGCACCGTGTCGAAAAGGATCAACGGTTGGAAGGCCTAATTCTGCTTCCACAGAGGCGCACAATGCATTAGCGTCCTCTTCACTGAGCGCTGCGGTGTTTATGGACACACCCACGACTTCGCACTTCGGGTTAACGATCTTCGCAAGCGTCAGTGCTAAATCACGTACCTCAGTAATAGTTGGTAGCTCATACTCGGGTAACCCTCGCATGTGTGTACGCGTGGGCTCATGACAGACAATCAATGCATCCGGTGCCCCTCCATGAATCAAGGCCATGGTTACACCGCTGTACGACGCGTGATACAAGCTTCCCTGCCCTTCGATCATGTCCCAGTGATTTTCGTCGTTATCGGGCGTGAGATACTCCACAGCGCCGGCCATGAAATCAGCGACAACGGCATCCAACGGTACGCCATCACCAGTAATCAAAATACCGGTTTGACCGGTAGCACGAAAGCTGGATGGCCGACCTGCATCGCGCATGGCTTTATCCATCGCCAATGCGGTATACATTTTTCCCACCGAGCAGTCAGTTCCGACTGCAAGACATCGCTTACCGGTGCGTGGCTTGCCGTTCGCTATCGGGTATTCCACTTGCGGAATGCGGACGTCGATCAGCTGACGATTTCTGGCATTCGCGACTTCAACAAGTTTCGGCTCGTCCTCCAGTAAATTGTGTAAGCCCGAGGCGATGTCCATGCCGGCTTCCAACGCTTCAACGAACACATTGATCCATGATTCGCTGATGACACCACCGCGGTTAGCCACGCCAACCACCAAGGTTTTCGCACCCGCATCAATGGCCTCTTGAATCGTCATGTCCTGCAAGCCTAAATCCGCGTTACAGCCGGCTTGGCGGAATTGACCCACGCACATGTCCGGACGCCAGTCTTTGATGCCTTGCGCGACCTTTGCAGCCAAACCATCGCGCGCGTCACCTAGAAATAATAAGTAAGGAGATTGGATAATCATCGAATGGTCACCGTGTGAAATCGGGCGTGAGTGTAGCACCGACAATCACCGCGAATCTGTCGACTAGAGGGTTTTCAAATACTCCAGCAAGGCCAAACGTTGCTCTGGTGAGAGTTCCTGTCCCATGGTGTGCCCGGAATTAGCGTATCCGAGCCGATTCGTGTCGTAAACACGCGTGTCGTTCAGGTCGTATGAGCCAGCTTGCAGTCGTTCATGGCGCCAGCCCAAGTCCTGTGTGTTGTAGCTCTCCGGGTCGTTGGTATCGGTCACCAAATGACGCCAGACGGTCGGCCGCGTTTTGGGTTCAAGCAACGCAGCAAGGGTTGGCACTGATCCATTGTGTAAGTAGGGCGCGGTAGCCCAGATTCCGTCCAGCGGAGGGGCAATGTATCCTAGCGCGGGTGCGGCGAGAGAACGCTGTCCAAACCACGATTGATTAAACCAGTCGGCGTAGCGTTTTCCGCGCTCATCGGTGGATGACAACATGACTTCGGGGTCGGTCTTAATGTCCTCAATGGCGATTAACCGATTGGGATAAGGCAAGCCACCTGCGTGGCTGCCATGGCAATCGGCACACAAACGCTCGTACTCCACTTGACCTTGATCAGCCAATGCAGTGTCGATTGCAAAGGGATACGCAGGAGGCTCAAGGCTGCTTAGGTACGCGCGGATGTCCGGCGCGTATTGGTCGATGTTATCCAACTCAGCAATGGAATCTGCACACAGCATAGAGGCCGCCAGCATCATTCGCGCATGATCCTCTCTGGCTTCTGCAAGATTAAACAATGCGTGCTTTTTTGACATACGCCACCACGGTGGAACACTAATCGGTGGAGGCTGCGTGCTGGGAAGCGGCAAACGCGCTTCCGGAAGCCACTCGTGCGTATCGACATCTCGATGAGCAATAAGCGCAAAGGTTAAATTTTTGGCCGGGTTAACACCGACGGTTTCCATTTGTATGTAAGGCGCAATTGCAGCAATGCGGTCTGCAAACCGTTCCCACTCAGCAACCTCCTGCGCACCTTGTACCAAGGCACCGGCTCGCTCGACTAATGCTGATGGGTTTTGTGTGAAATCAGCAAACTCATTTCCCAACCCGATGACCAGCTCACCGAACAGTGAAGTGCCGTGGCAGGATAAGCAGTTAGAACTCACAACCGGAATGCCGGTCTTACCGATGACTCGATTGGTTGAAAATGGCAAATCGTTTGACGTCTGGAAACTAGTCTGTAATTGTCGAAACACCCGTTCGGGTATTCCGCAATTCACGTAGCTTTCGTTGAATAAAGCTTCGCGACCGCGCTGAGCATCCCCCGGTCTTTGCGAATACTCGGGAACCGATCCAAGCGGAGACAACCACGAGTCACTGGTTTCTAACTCAGCCTCCTTTCCTAAGCTCGCACTTGCACTTGCACTTGCACTTGCACTTGCGCTGGTACCTATATTTGATTTACCGGACGTTGTCTGAGTAGTGTCGGTGTTATTGCAAGCCGATAAAATCAAACACGTGATGACTACGCCAAATAGTCGCATCAGCTACCCACCAGGGTACGAGGATAAAGAGTCACTATTCCAGGTCGTGGTTCGTTGTTATCGGGGGCAGTTGACGTTGCCAGCACCCCATGTTGCTGGCCGGCTGGAGATTCTGCACGTTGGTTTAAAACATCCGCGGGGACGTTCAGCTGCCAGGCTTCGGCCAGCCCATCGGCACTGATTGTGATCATTGTCGGAAAACGATTACCCGGCAGCTGTTCCTCTTGCCACTGAACACCTCGTAAACGTTGCTCAACACCTGCGCGTTTAATGAATCCACTTACGGTGACTGGGCCTTGACCGCTTCGACGGCGGCTTCTTTCCACAATAAGCTGTTGGTCCGGCGCGATGTGAATAACACTTCGTTCAATAAACACAGCCCCCGCCTGATTGGGTAACTGGCCGTAGCTATGGTTTACCCAACCTACGCCGTTCAGAACCGATGCTGTATTCGATGCAAAGACGGTATCGTTAATCAATAAGGATTCCACACAAGTGTCAACTTGCCATTGCAGCGATTGATGTTGCGCTGCAGGACTGTCAATACTCATCACACTATTGCAACCGCTGCCATCAACTTGCAATTCTGTACTACCTATCGACATAGAATTTTCACTCACCTCAGCAAAACCCAAGGCCAAACGATCGGCTTGAACGAACGTTTCGCTACGTGCTGACGAAAAGTCGTAAGTTGTGCTCTGATGTCCGACGATGGAACCGAACTCCCACGCCGATACGCTCTGTTCAACGGCCGCGTGATTAGTGCCATCGCGTGCTTTTACCCCGAAACGCACAAACTGATCTTCCTGCCATCGCCACTGCTGTGAGTTGGGGTCCCTGACCATTGCAGCTAACACCCAGTATTCGAAGCGATAAGCTGGCTGCAGTGCGTAATACTGAGTCGCGTATTGTAAGGAGGGGTTCGGATAGCTATCCGCAATTCGGTTATTTAAGTCAGCCGTTCCTCTTTCGGGATCGCTAATAACCGAGCTTGATAACAGGGCCAAAACATCCACGTTGCCCAAACCTTGCGGCAACACGCCGCCCGATGTCACGCCGTTTACATCCAGGGATGGATCAGAAACCTTCTCATTGCCGTGCTCGCCAGAACTGCAAGCCGCGTTGATGCAAACGATGAAGCTAATCGCTAAGCGTCGTAACGATTTAAAACGTGGATAAACCGGTAGCTTCCATAAATCGGTACTTCCACGTTTTAAACAGGCTGTCATCTGCATAAGTTTCGTAGCCGGTACTGTATTGACGACCTGAACGGTTATTCCATTGTTGATCAAAATGCTTAATAAAGGCCTCAATAGCCGGGGTGTTGCTCGGCCCCTTGAGATCCACATTGGTTTCAAGATTAAAATCGTCCAAATTACGCCGGGTATAGTTGCCAGAGCCAAGGATTAAACGCGACGTATCGTCCTTGCGTGTGTACAACACTTTTGCATGACACTGTTCACCTTGAGTACTGCACCACCGCACATCAACGCCCGCACTTCGAAGCTCATGCGCAACCGGCCGGTTCGGTACACCGTCTTTCGCCCGACCAAACGCATCTTTATTCGCGTCCAGTAACACCTGCACGTTAACACCGCGCTGTGCGGCAGATTTTAATGCCGTCACTATCTCCCGATGAGATAGGTAGAACATCAGTAGCTTGATGCTGTCGCCACGATTCGCCGTGTCGATGGCGGCCAAGGCGCTACGTCGGATCGCACTTTCTGTTAATACGCGTAGCTCTGCCGACTCGATTGGCGGAACGTCTTGCGCTGCTATCGGCTGCTCAGTCGACTCGGATTCGTGGAGTTGTGTATTCACACGATCGTGCAAAAGCGCCAAATTACGGCGCAATCGCTCAGCCTGGTCAGTCGATTCAAAGTCTGCCTTAGCAATTACCCACTGCAGCAAGGTTAATTCACTGGCTAATAAACTCTGAACGGCTTGACCAGAAAATTGCAGCCCGATATTTCGATGAGCGCTGCTGCCATCGTGAGGATTAGCTGAACTGACAATGGCACGATCGGTTGAGCCTTGACCACTCACAAGCAATTTTCGGTGGTTGGCTTTGAAGTTAAGCAGAGCCAACCAACTGCGCACAGTTACATCGAAATCGCCAAAAGGTCCTGGCACGCGTCCAACGTCCGGCGTATTGCCAAATGGTTGAATCAGGAATCTCCAGGCACTGGAATACAAGGGGTTACTGTCTTGCAATCTCGGCAGCGGCGTAGTGGCCACGCTTACGCCCGCATCCACCAGTGCATTTAAATGCACTGAACTCACGCCACCATACACGGTGTTAACGGGGTCCGTAATCACGACAACAGGCATTTCAGGGTACTTTTTTGCAGCCGACACGAGCGCGTTGGTCAAATCTTGTGTCAGTGCTCGGTGGGTCTCTGGCGTTGGCCCCTGCCAATCGTTGAATAAGAACATATCCACCAAAACGTACCGATCGGCCCGTGCGATTTGTTGTAGAACCGCGTCAAACAGCGTTTGCTGCAGCACTCGGTTGTTATTTTCGTCAATCCAGCTTTGATCGATCAGCAGAGTTGCGTCCTCGGCGGGATACCAGGATGACTGCACAGCGGTGCCTTCTGGCGCCGGAACAATGGCGCGAACCGCCACGCTCAAAACCACGTAAGTCACAACGCCAATAATCCACCACCGTTTGCGCGGCAGGCTGAAAACTTTTGCAGACATCTCAGCTCTTCAGTCCCTCACTCGCCGAAGGCGGGCGCAGTTTATTAAAACAACGTCACAAATATAGAAGGTTACGTTGTTAGAATCGCGCCGACGCGGGTGATAACACATGATCTGAGGCGTTTAGGTGGCGACGGCACTATGCTTTACGGGATGACTGCCGACATCTTCTAGGGACGACGAGCAAAATCCAAATGAAACAAGTGAATTACATGCATCCTGGTGCCGGACTACAAGGTTATGCAACGGTTCCCGCCACCAGCGACGCCAAAGAATACCTGCGGTTGATCCTGCGGCATAAATTCGGCATCCTACTGACGCTGTTGTTGGGTGTGGGCTTAGCCACGCTCTATCTCATTAGTACAACGCCAATTTATCAATCCGAAGCCCTGATTGAGGTCAACGACAAAAATCCGCTCGACGACAACAACGTCGTGGACTGGACTCGTCCATCGATTAAAGAAGAAGCCAACATTCTTCGTTCTCGCAAAGTTCTGCAGCCGGTGGTGGATCTCTATCAACTGCGCAACGAAGCCCATGCGAAGAAATTTAAGGTACTCGGCGATGTCACTGAACGCGTACCAGCGCTGGCCTCTTGGATCAGCCGATTAGAGTTTGCTCGCTCTTATGCATGGAATGGCGAAGAAGTTGAGCTAACCAATTTATCTGTTCCCAGAGCCTGGGAAGACAGTGAAATGACGTTGGTAGCGCTGGGCGATCAGCAATATTCTCTGCACAAGGACGGCCGAACCCTGGCGGAAAGCGCGCGCGTGGGTGACAACCTGCGTATCGACGTTGGAGAAAATTTACCCGTGAGTATCACAGTGGTCAATTTGGACGCACCCGCTGGCGTCGAATTTTCGGTTGTACGCCGCTCGCTGGAATCCACCATTAACGGCGTGCGCGCAAGCCTTGCCACTGAAACCTCAGATTCCAAGTCGCGCATGATCACGGTGAAGTACCTCGGTACCGACCCGGTAGAAACCACCGATGTAACCAATCAAATCGTGCAGGTATTTCGTGATGTAAAGCTCTCAGATGACGTCGGTGATACGGTGAAAGAGCGCGAAATCATTGAAGCCAATCTGCCAGAACTGGAAAGTGAGCTGCGTGCTGCTGAGAATGCGTTATCGGACTTCCGGACTCGAGCGAACGCAATTAACACCTCGCGCCAGGCTGACAACATTCTCGGCCAGTTAGACACATTAGAACGCGAGCTAACCAGTAAGCAGATCGACCGCGATGAATTACGCGAACGCTACACCGAGCTGCACCCCAGCACCAAACGGCTGGACAAAGAAATTGGCATCCTTGAGCGCAAGATCGGTCAACTGCGTGGTCGCGTTCGTGCCACACCGAACACCGAACGGGAGCTTGTGCAGTTAGAACAAGAAGTGGATTCGAAGCGGAAGATCTACAACGAGCTTAGCGAGCGTCTGGACAGCATTCGCATCAAGGAGTCCATTACCTCCGGGCCTGTCAAAATTTGGGACACAGCGATTGTTCCCGAGCGCCCTATTTCACCGAACAAGCTGCTGGCGTTGGTCGGAGCCACGTTGGGCACACTGTTCTTGTACATGTTGTATCTGACGCTGCGTTCAGCGCTATCCACACTGATCTCGGATCAGGAATCCCTGGAACGTGCCTCCGGCCTACCGGTGTACATGAGTATCCCGAAAAGTAACGCTCAAAAACGTCTGGGACCTGCGCCTACTACGGATCACAGAAAGCTGCTGCCGGGTAAATCAGAACCCACAGAAGAAAAGGCATTGACCAATGTGCTGGCGGTCGGCAAACCCGATGATTACTCAGTTGAGAGCATGCGTGGGCTGCGGTCGATGTTAGAGGACGTCATGGATGGCGCGAAAAACAACATTCTGATGATCACAAGCCCGCTACCCAGCATGGGCAAGTCGTTTATCAGTCTCAATCTGGCCGTGTTGTTGGCTCAATCCGGTAAACGCGTGCTGCTGATCGATGCAGATTACCAACGCGGACAATTGCACAAACAGTTTGGTTTGAAAATGGGCCCGGGGCTGCCTGAGGTTGTCAGAGGCAAATCCGAATTGAAAGAGACCGTTAAATCCACACGCGTCGAAAATCTCTATCTGATCCCCAGAGGCTTCATGGGAGACGGCAGTGGTCGGGAAATGCCGGGCGATCGAGAATTCGGTCGATTCATGGATGTCGTCGCGCATCGCTTTGATATTTGCGTGATCGACACGCCACCGGTGTTGAGCGTCTCAACAGCAGCTACCCTGGGCAAACAGGCCGGCTCCACGTTGATGGTGGTCAAAGAAGGCGAAATCAAAGAACCTCAGCTTGCCGAGTCCCTGAAACGCTTGAGTTTCTCCGGGATTCGAGTCAACGGTTGCATTTTGAATGGTGCCTCTACCCCGACGCCTCGGCACTATGCTTACTACCGCGAGCAAATTGATTAAAAATTCACCACTTTTGCTTGTCGTACTGGGCATAGTGTTCTAAAAGCAACAGTACGGGGATGGAATACTCCAGCTCTCATCGGATGTTAATTTGACGGAAATCGTCAACATTTGTGACGCGAACGTATCATTCGGTAAAAAGTACCATTACTTAACAACATGGGGGCATAGACGACGGATAATATTTAGCTTATCGGGTAGGTTCTACCCAGCGCGCTGAATTTTGGAGTCGTTCTAGTGGCAGACGCAAAGTTGCAAAAAAACAACAATAATTCGAATGTGGTTTCAGCATTCGCCGGCGGATCGGCAAATGCCGCTTCGGTCGAACCGGTTGTCAGCGATTCCCATTGGGTATCCATTGCCACGCGTGATAACACCTCACTACGCCCTCTTTCCGGTATGGCCTGCGCCCTGAAGCGTGCGTTCGACTTCGTGGCAGCGTCTATAGCGCTCGTACTGCTTTTCCCTGTGATGGTGATCATTTCTATCGCCGTCAAACTCGACAGCACCGGACCGGCCCTGTTCTGCCAACCGCGAAACGGCCGTAACCGAGAAATCATCAAGGTCTACAAGTTCCGCACGATGGTTCAGGCACCGCCTGATTCCGAATTTGTACAAGCATCCAAAAATGACCCCAGAGTGACCCGCATCGGGGCGTTTCTGCGCCGCACGAGCCTGGATGAGCTACCTCAGCTCTTTAACGTTATCCAGGGCTCCATGTCGTTGGTTGGTCCAAGGCCACACCCACTGAAACTGGACGACGATTTTCGCCACGTGATCCCGGCACTGCACTCTCGCTACTGCGTGAAGCCAGGCATCACCGGTTGGGCCCAGATCAATGGCTTTCGTGGTGAAACCAGGCAGTTGAAAGATATGTTGGGGCGAATTGAACACGACCGACAGTACATCCGGCAATGGAGCCTGTGGATGGACATCAAAATCCTAGTGTTGACTGTCTTTCGAGGCTGGACGCACGAGAACGCATACTGAAATCTTAAGTGACAAACCAGCACCCCTTACCCCATCATCACCTTCTGGGTTTTGACGTACACCCCGGCACGCTGGATGAATATCTCAACCTGATTACTCATGCCGTAGCGCACAACCAGCGCTACACCGTGCTCTATCACAACCTCCACTCGCTCTACAGCTATTTCACATCCGAACAGCTGCAGGCGGACTACAGGAATTGCACGGTACTGGTTGACGGTATGCCAGTTATCTGGCTAATGCAGGCCCATGGCATTAAGGTCACACGCGACCACCGGCTCACCTACGTTGATTTCATCATGCCTATGATGAAGCTGGCGCGGGATCAGGGTTTGAAAGTCTTTCACGTTGGGCAAAAAGCTGAGGTGCAGCAGGCGGCGATGCAGCGCATACGGGATGAGATGCCAGGTATCGAGATTGCGGGCCATGACGGATATTTTGATCAAAGTTCTGACAGTGTTGAGAGCCAGCGC
The DNA here is from genome assembly GCA_020629835.1 of Granulosicoccaceae bacterium. Taxonomy (GTDB): domain Bacteria; phylum Pseudomonadota; class Gammaproteobacteria; order Granulosicoccales; family Granulosicoccaceae; genus Granulosicoccus. The sequence continues at coordinate 17,821 of JAHDCO010000009.1, read as the reverse complement.
GTGATTGATGAGATCAATCAGTTCGAAGCGGACATCGTACTGGTAGGATTCGGGGCTCCGAAACAGGAAGCGTGGCTAGCCGCAAATCGTGAAAAAATTAATGCCTCAACCGTCTTCGCCTGCGGCGCGTGTATGGAATACGTCGCTGGCGCCGTCAGCACTCCGCCACGTTGGATGGGTCGCACCGGTCTCGAGTGGCTCTTTCGCCTCGGCGAAAACCCGCGCCGGTTTGCGTTTCGCTATCTCGTCGAACCCGTGCTACTTGCCGGCATTCTCAGCAAACGGTGGCTGAGCGAACGGCTCAACCGCGACAAACCCTGACCACCACGCCCCCATGCCCAACCAGGAATCAGCCGTGAGCAGCCGCACTTCACTGCTGACACGACTGGGTGAGATGGCTTCTCAGCGTTATTTGCTGTCATTGGGCGCTCAGGCGCTGGTCAGCGGGTTTCATTTCGGATTGAATTATTTGTTGCTGCAACGTATGTCGCTGTTTGACTACGGGGTATTCGCGTTCGCGTTTTTCACGCTCGCGCAGTTTGCCGCTGCCGTTAACAACGCATTGATTTCAACACCACTGACCGTTTACACCCCAACGGTCCAGGATGAGCACGAGCGGGCTGATAAAGAGGCAATGTTCAGCTTGCTGAATATCCTGTTGTTTTTGGTGCTGATACTGGCTGGCATCGCGTACCTATGGTATTCCGGCTTAGCCAGTGATTTGGTGCTGTCGGTTACGCTGTTTGTGGCGTTCTACGCCGCGCGTCAGTACAGCCGCAGCCTGGGCTATGCCCGTCTGCGCCCGCTGGTTACCGCGCTGGGCGATACGTTTTACGTGGTTTCAGGCATTGTTCTAGTTGCGCTGCTCGTCTGGCGATACGATGAGCTAAAAGTTGAATGGGTGTTGTTGGCACTGAGTGCCGCTAACCTCATCGCCATGGTGGCAGAACGTCTGCGGCTGGATCGGCGCTGGTGGCGTGGCTACGCGTTGAGCCAACTGTTGCAATACAAAGAAATATGGGGTCAGTCGCGATGGGCTTTGATAGGTGCCATGACTACCTTATTTCTTGCCCAGGCCCACAGCTTGATTATCACGTGGTCTGAGGGCCCGACGGCCTTTGCGCCTTTGGCTGCTGGTTTTGTGCTGTTCGGCCCCGTTCGGGTAGCGCTAATCACCTGGCAAAACATGGTAAAGCCTGAGCTGGCCGTGGCGCTGTCACAAAATCGCAACGAAGCGGTTGCCAGCCAAATCAAACGAACACTGACCATGATGGGCGCTGCGGTGATACTGCTGGGTATAGCTCTTATGGTGCTCTGGCCGTGGGTTAACGCCATCCTGTACGAAAGAAACTACGCCGACCAACCCATGCAGCTCATTGTGCTGATGTGGGCCGCCATTACTTTCTTTGCTGCTATCTACAACGCCCCCGCGGCTGCACTGCAGGCCTTAAAAAACTTTCGCGTTCTGGCTATGAGTAGCGTTTATGGGGCTTTGATAAGCGCGGTTATGGTCAGCGTCTTGCTGTACTACACCGCAGCGGAGTACACATTGTTGGGGATAATGGCAGCCGAGGCGTTTATGGCGGTCTATCTTCTAAGCATTGTTTTTAGTCGGTTGAAATCAAGTACCTAATCAGGGCCACAGAGCGCCGGCTGCGTGCGTTGCCCAGATGGCAACAGAACACCCATGCACACCACCATCGCCATATGCACGTATCAGCGTCCTGAGGGTCTACATCGACTCCTCGACGGCATTGAAAAACTGTCCCTTCCCGACGGCGCAACCGAACAAACCATTGCTGTCGTCGTAATCGACAACCACGCAGATGCCGAGGGGCTTGCGGTGTGTGAACAACGAGCCCCGGATTACCGGTTTGCGTTGCAGGCCATTTGTCAACTTGGCAATGGTATTTCGGACGCGCGTAACGCAGCCGTAAAGATGGCCCTTTCCACCGGTCCGCAGTACGTAGCATTCCTGGATGACGACGAGTGGCCTGAGTCTCAATGGCTCTGTGAACTGGTGCGCGTTTTGGAGAGCACCAGGTCATGCGTGGTTGGAGGACCCACTCGTTCCGTATTTCCTGATAACACTCCCGAGGAGCTGCTCAACAACCCTTACTTTGGTGCCGATATGTACCTTGAGGACGGTGAGTCATGTCAGCTGCAAGCGGCGGGTAATTTTTTGATCAAAGCGGAAACGCTGGCTGCTACAGCCCCGGACAGCTTTCACCCTGCATTCGCACAAAGCGGTGGTGAGGATCTGGCATTTTTCACACAGTTAGCGCAGAACGGTGTGTCGATGGTATGGGCCAATGCGGCTGTGGTGCATGAAGAGGTACCGCCCAATCGCTTAAGTAAACGTTGGTTGCGTACACGCATCATTGGCGTAGCCAATTCGCGCGTGCGCGTGATGCAAATGCTCGAGCCCAGTAGTAAACAGATGTTAATTCGCGGCGCAAAAACCGTGGCACTGGGTGCGCAAGCCAGCGTGTACTCCGTTGTTGGCCTAATCTACAAACCCATGGCGGCACAAGCAGAACAGCTGCGCTGGAAATTTCTGGGCAAGTTAACGGCCCATTTCAACCGCATGACCACACGGCCTGAGGGGCACTGATGCCACGTTTCTCAATCATCATTCCGACGTACAACCGGGCCGACTCCGTACTGCACACGCTAGAAAGTTGCTTCACTCAATCGTTTAGCGACTTTGAAATTGTTGTGGTAGACGATGGCTCAACGGACCAAACGGTTGACGTGCTTCAATCCATCACCGACCCTAGATTGGTGATTGAGACGCAAGCCAACGCCGGGCCTGCAGCAGCACGCAATACCGGTATGCAAAAAGCGACCGGGGACTACCTTGCGTTTCTTGATTCCGACGATGTGTGGTATCCCGATTTCCTGGCGTGTGCGGATGCCATGTTGCAGGACAACCCAAACCAGGTTTTGTACGGTCAAATTATTGTTGATCGCGGTGTGGGGCGATATTGGGTGAAGCCCGATAGAGCTATAGCGCCGGGTGAATCGATATACGATTACTTGTACGTCGATGGTATGTTCATTCAAACCAGTACGATTGTTATGCCCAGCCACTTAAAAAATACCGTGCGCTGGGATGAAAACGTGACCTTCGGTGATAACGATCAGTTCGCCATTGATTTATGGCATACCAACACGCCGTTTGCGTTGCTGCCAAAACCGCTCACTCTCTATGCTGATGTACTAAGCGCTGATGCGTTATCTCAATTACCGATATTTGGCGGCGATACATCCAAGCACACCAATTTTTTCGATTGGATGCGAACACAAAAAGACTTAATGAGCGAAAAAGCCTGGGCCGGTTATCAAGCGCGCTTTGAAAGTGTGGGTCTGGCAAAGCAATCACCATTAAAAGCGCTACAACTTTTATGGCGAGCCAACAGAGCCGGTGCCATGAGCGTAAAGGGCGCTGTCCGGCAGGCTCTACAGTGTTTTTTCCCAGCCGCCTATCGACGTCTTGTGGACCAATACGTTCGCTTTCGGGGTAATCCATTGAGCGATATTCAGCGCTAACGTATGTCGGCAAACTACCTATCAGCGTATCGGGTTCCACCATTAGCGTTAATGGTGTTACTGCTTGCGCTGATACAAGGTACCAGCACATCCCTGTCACTGGCGTATCACTTTGCTCCACCGTTAGAACCAGTTGTCACGTTGGTTTGGATTGGCACTTACGCGCTGGCGTTAGCCGGGCTGTTTGCCAACTTTGGTATTAACTGGATAACCTGGCTAATACGCTATCGCTTACTCCTGGTTATATTACTCATCGGCGTTATGGCATCGGCGTTGTGGTCTTTAGATACCATCTTAACGGTAGAGCGATCGATACATCTTGTTGGCTCAACCCTGATTGCGTTTTTCATCGGGTTCACCATACCGTTAGCGCGCATTGTGTCGGTTAGTGCTTATGTATTTGCTGTATTGATGTTTGCCAGTGCAGTAATGGCGCTAGGCTTACCCGAATACGGCAGTGAAGAGTATGCCGGTGTTATGGCATGGCGCGGGGTCATGGCAGCGAAAAACACCTTAGGTTTTTGGGCGTGCATCTCCTGCATGTTGTGTGTTGCCATGATGGCGCGGAGTTACAAACAAACCTTAAAAGCTGGCTTCTGGTTAGTGGCACTAGGTTTATCTTTGTTGTGCTTACTTAAAAGTGAATCGGCCACGTCGCTGCTGGCTTTGGCAGTTGCCGGTGTCGCGGTATCGGGTATGGTAATCGCGCATCGTTTTCGATTAGGGCTTATCTCAACCCTTGCGCTGGCCGCATTGGTTGTGGGCGTGGTAGTCGTTCTGTTCCAACAGATAAATACAGCCGAATTAATTGGGCGCTCGGGTGACTTAACCGGTCGCGGTGAAGTGTGGACGCAAACCTGGAAAATCATTCTCGAACAACCACTCACAGGCTACGGTTATGGCACGCTCTGGTATCCCACTGCAGCCTCTCAATACATACAACAGTCGTTACTTGATTTCACCTGGCTGGTGTTCCATGCCCACAATGGTTTTTTACAAGTAGCTTCTGAAATCGGCCTGCCAATGGCCTTTGTTGCGCTGTTAATGGTCTTACAACATGTAGTAGAAACCGTGTACTGCCAATACCAACGGCAGCAAAGTGGCACCCTGTTTCTATTGGCGTTCAGCGTGGCTTTACTTTTAAGTAACTACTCAGAAGCCCGATTTCTCGTTAATCGCGAGATGTACTGGATATTTTTTATCGCGATGCCGATAAGTATGCTGCAGCAAGTTAGCGTTGTACTCAGGGACGATCAACTTAACCCGATTCCTGCGGCGTTAAACGACAAACAAAGAGCAAAAGCTCAAGAACGTGTTGCGATCCGCAGTCGTAAACGCGAAATGAAAACTCGACTAAAAAGTACGCATACACCGCACCCACAAATCCAATCAAGTTCCAGCACCGGCCAGGTCATTGACGGTCAGATCAACCGCAAACGGAGTACATCATGAGCAGTTCATCCAACCCTCACTCGATCCTGGTCACTGGCGGTGCAGGCTACATTGGCTCTCACATGGTTCGACAACTGCAATCAGAAGGCTTTGAGGTTGCGGTTTTTGACAATCTGGAACGCGGTAACCAGGATGCTATCCCTGCTTCGGTTAACCTCATTCAGGGAAACTTAACCAATCCTTCCGACATTCAAAAAGCGTTTGATGCGCAGCGTTTTGATGCGGTAATGCATTTTGCGGCGCTCGCGTATGTGGGCGAATCGGTGAACGAGCCGGATCTTTATTATCGCAATAACGTTGTGGGTTCTATGAATCTTTTTGATGCGATGCGGGCTAACGAAATAAATAAACTCGTATTCTCATCCACCTGCGCCACCTACGGTACGCCGGAGAGCTTACCGATTACTGAGAGTACACCGCAATCGCCTATTAATCCTTATGGGCAATCTAAGCTGATGGTGGAACACGTGCTAAAAGATTACGCCGTTGCCTATGGCTTTCGAAGCATCGCGTTACGTTACTTTAATGCGTCTGGTTCGGCCAGCGATGGCAGCCTGGGTGAGCGCCACGATCCGGAAACGCATCTGATTCCACTGATACTGTGGGAAGCGCTTCGTGTTAAGAATGGTGGGGACCCGGCTGCAACCAATCTGCGCGTATTCGGTAGTGACCTCCCCACACCCGATGGTACCTGCGTAAGAGACTACATACACGTTGAAGATTTATGTTCTGCTCACATCGCGGCATTCAAGCGTATGTTGGCAACGCCTGAGGCAGGTGCTGAACAGTACAACCTGGGCGTAAACCAGGGTTTTAGTGTCCTGGAAGTTATCAATACCTGCAGCGAAGTCACCGGCGTGGATATCCAGTACGAGCTGGTGGGCCGCCGTGCTGGAGACCCAGCCGAGCTTGTGGCGAACGCTTCCAAGGCGATGCAGGAACTGCAGTGGTCACCAAATTACCCGAACGTTAGAGCGGCTATCGAACACGCCTGGCAGTGGTACCTTCAGCATCCCCCTGCTTCGGTTTAAGTCTTATGGGTAAAAGGGCTACACACATTTGCGTTGGCGCTGCGCTTGCGTACGCACTGGTGGGCACAACGCCCCCTGTTTTGGCAGCACCTGCCAAAACACTTAACGATGCGTGTTGGGAAACGTCCTTTTTTGAACCCTTCGATCGCTTAAGACTTAGCGATCATTCCAGCAGTGAAGGCTGGACTACACAGTACATCTGGCCACGCGATGTCATTATTAACGAAGAGCTTCAGTACTACGTTGACCCGACCAATCATCCGGTGAATCCGTTCAGCATCGATGCAGGCGTGTTAACCATAAGCGCAGTACCCACTCCAAGAGACTTGTTGGACACCACAGAATCACAACCTTTTATTTCGGGTGTGCTTACCAGCCGAAACTGGTTCGAACAATACACCGGCCGATTTGAAGTAAGAGCGCAGGTGCCCAAGGGGCAAGGATTGTGGTCGGCATTCTGGATGTTACCTACTCACGAGCGTTGGCCCGAAGGGGTATCTGTACTGCCTGAATTGGATGTGATGGAACATCTGGGACATGAACCGCGCACGTTTCATACAACACTGCACACGAATCAAACGGGGCCACTTACATCACATCCTTACGACCACAATGGGTTGAGCGATTTAACCCGCGGCTTTCATCTTTATACAGCCGTGTGGACAGAAAGCACAGTGAGCTGGTACCTGGACGGCGTGTTGAAAGCCACACACCCAACCCCTGCCGACTTCAACACGCCCAAACATTTTCTTTTGAATTTAGCCGTTGGCGGCTCCTGGCCTGGATCACCGGACAACCGCACCCGCTTCCCGGCGGAATACAAGATCGATTTCGTTCGCGCTATGACACCAAGTGGTGAATGCTAATTTAGTCCGCAGCCGGGGTTGTCGGAACCAGCGACCATCCCATTTTGTAAGCCGTATTCAAGGTTAATTCGTTTACTACCGGGTCGGCAGATATCAATGATGCAGACGGGTGTAATGCCGTGGGTAAGGTGCCGGGGTTCTGAATGAAATCGATGTTTGAGATAACGGCAAACAGGCACAGAGCGCCACCAAACAGCATTAAACAAATACCGGACAACGGTGCAATCCGGAAACGTAAAAGCCGCGATGACTCCAGACGAACAATGAACGCGATTAGGATCAGAATGGCTAACACCAAGCCAATGACTGCGGGAATCATCTGACTAGACCACAAGCCAGCGATGGCTTGCACCGGGTTTTCTATGCCGTGAATTATCGGCAGATCAGGCCTTACTTCCTGGTTGTATAGAAAGTACGGCGTTATGTACTCGGCCACTAGGATAAACGCTAAACCTAGCACGAGGAACACCAGTATCAGGAAGCGTGCGAGATGTCGCAAAGGACCGAGCATGGCCAGTAAGGTGCCTAAGGTTACCGGGATAAACAAAATAGCCCCGATTAGCGCCAGGTCAAAACGCCATCCCAGGATGAATAACTCGGCCAGTCCCTGAAGCTGATTAAAACCTTCAACAGACTCGATTCGATTCAGCTGCCACAAGCTAAAACCAGCACGCGTTAGCGTCAGTAAAAACAACACCACCAGCGCAAACAGCGCAAAAACACGGAACAAGTGGGCGGCCGAAAGGCTTGACTTCATAGCAGTTACGTCGAGTCGATAGTTCAGTCGTCAGTATAACAGTGAAGCAGCGCCACAGTTTTAGGCGATATGAGCACGTGTGACGAACTAGCCAAAGCCGTTTCGGTGTTACTGCAGTCGGCTGTATTTAATAGCATTTGCCAACGTCCGATGGGCAACGACGGCGTGCTCAGTGGAACACGTAACTCTCGGTCTGAATTATTGATCACAATCAAGGCAGCAGTGTCTGACTTTACGCCAACGTCTTCAGCTTGCCCAATCAACAGCATAAGCAATATCTTGCGCGTTGAGTCTGTCCATTGTTCAGCGGTCATCACGTTTGCCGCTTCGTCTAACCAAGAGATGTTGGGTAAACCCCAATGATTGTCGCGTCTGTCGCCATGCAGCCAATGCGTCTGACGCAGCAGCGGTAAGTTCTTGCGAAGCCGGCACAGTTGCCGGAAAAACTGGGACTGCGGATGGGCTTCGGGGGCTTCTGGCCAGGTTACCCAACCCAGGGGATTGTCCTGACAATACGCATTATTGTTACCTGCTTGTGTATTGCGTACCTCGTCACCTGCTAAGACCATCGGCACCCCTTGAGACAGCATTAGGGTTGCCAGTATGTTGCGCTGAGCACGTTCTCGGGATTGAATAACTGACGCGTCCGCTGTTTCACCTTCCACGCCGTGGTTGTACGAGTAGTTGGAACCGTGCCCGTCGCGATTGTTTTCACCGTTGGCTTCGTTATGCTTCGTGTTGTAACTCACCAGGTCATTCAACGTGAATCCGTCATGGGCGGTAACGAAATTTACGCTGGCGGTTGGGCCGCGTTTATTCGCGAAAAATGATTGGTAACTACCGAGTAGTAAGTCAGCCAACTGCGGCAAAGTATTGTCTTCATTGGCCCAAAACCGTCTGACGTTATCTCGGTAACGATCATTCCATTCTGACCAACCCGGCGGGTACGCCCCAAGCTGATATCCCCCCATACCGATATCCCACGGCTCTGCGATTAAACGCGTGTTCTGCAGTTCGGGATCCTGGCGAATGGTGCTGAAAAAAGCGCTACGTGTATCGAAATCGTGCGGGTTTCGCCCCAATATTGTGGCCAGGTCAAAGCGGAATCCGTCAATCCCAAACGCGGATACCCAATAGCGCAAAGAATCCATCACCATCTGTAGAACACGCGGGTGAGTCAAATCCAGGGTGTTACCACAACCGCTTTCATTTAAGTAGTTGGCGTTCTCATCCGTCAGGCGGTAGTAGCTACGATTGTCGAGTCCACGAAAACATAACGTGGGCCCCTCTTCGTTACCCTCGGCTGTGTGGTTGTACACCACATCCATCCAACACTCGATGCCGCGACTGTGAAGCGCAGAAACCGCCGCCTGGAATTCCTGTATGGCATCGTCACTCGCGAAGCGTTGCGTGGGGGCGAAAAAGCCCAAGGTGTTGTAACCCCAGTAATTGTTAAGTTTTCGTTTTACCAAGAAATCATCGTTTGCCCCGGCCTGCACCGGTAGCCACTCAACCGCGCCAACTCCCAACCCGTCTAAATAATCCAGCAGCGCTGCAGACGTTATGCCGTTGTAAGTTCCTTGGTCCGACGCAGGGATGCCAGGAAACTGTTGAGTCAATCCCTTTACATGCGCTTCATAGATGATCAGGTCGCTAAACGCTCGCTTGGTCACGGGCTTGGGGCGCGGGTAATCAGCACCGTCGACGACCACGCTTTTCGGTACAAACGGGGCACTGTCCCGTTCATCAAATGAATCGGTACCCTCTACATGGCCGCGGGTGTAACCAAAGATCGCGTCGTCCCAAATGAGCTCGCCAGCCCAATCTTTCGCGTATGGGTCCAGTAATAATTTATTCGGGTTGAATCGATGCCCTTCGCGTGGTTTGTAGGGTCCGTGAACGCGAAAACCGTATACCGTGCCCGCCCCGGCCTCAGGCAACAGTCCATGCCACACTTCCTGGTTTGGGCCATGCAAGTCATAGCGTTTTAGCTCTTTGTGCGTCTGGCTGTCGAACAGGCACAGCTCAACCCTTTCGGCGTGCGCTGAGAAAACAGCGAAGTTCACCCCACCCGGTTGAATCGAGGCTCCCATCGGGAACGGTTGACCTACTTCTATAACTGTCAAAACGACGGCAACCCTTTGCTATTTATGCCCTTTTTGGGCTGTTACGCCACTTACAACGCGATTCTTGTGCCGAATCTACGTTACTCTTATTCAAACAAAACAAATAATGCATACCCTTGAGAGGATAGGACATATGGCTAACCCAACCGATCGGCATATTTCAAAGCTCACGAAGCAAACGCTGGCTTTGATCCTGGCCGGAGGGCGTGGAAGCCGTCTTTACGAACTAACCAAATGGCGAGCTAAACCGGCGGTCCCGTTCGGAGGAAAATTCCGAATCATCGATTTTCCTCTGTCTAACTGCATCAACTCCGGCATTGACCGGATGGGCGTGGTCACTCAGTACAAGTCACACTCCCTGGTACGACATTTGGTAAACGGTTGGTCTAATTTCCGATCGGAGTTTGGTGAGTCGATGGAAATTTTACCGGCGTCCATGCGGGTGGGTGACGAGTGGTACAAAGGCACGGCCGATGCCGTTTTCCAGAACATCGATATCATCCGACACCATAAACCTGAGTACGTATTGATCCTGGGTGGCGACCACATTTACAAAATGGATTACGGCCCCTTGGTGGCCAGTCATGAATCCCGCCAGGCCGACATGAGCGTGTGCTGTGTTGAAGTCTCCACAGAAGAAGCTGCTGGAGCTTTTGGCGTCATTCAAGTTGACGATACTGGTCGCGTGGTGGGGTTTGAAGAGAAGCCAGCTAACCCTAAGGAAATTCCTGGAAAACCTGGCCGCGTGCTGGCATCTATGGGGAACTATGTGTTCAGTACTGAGTTTCTCTACGACGAATTAATCCGAGACGCCGACGATGCTCAGAGCTCTCACGATTTTGGCCACGATATCTTGCCTCGGCTAGTGGCAAGCCATCGCGTTTACGCGTTTCGTTTAGGCGAGGACCGCCCCAACGAGCGTCCCTACTGGCGTGATGTGGGTACGCTGGATGCGCTGTTCGAAGCCAATCTGGAACTTGTTGAGTTAGCGCCGCAGCTCGATTTATACGACAACATCTGGCCGATCTATACCCATCAGCAGCAGCTGCCGTCGGCGAAGTTCGTGCACGATAAAGAAGGCAGAACCGGCATGGCAATTAACAGTATCGTTTCCGGTGGTTGCATTGTCTCGGGGGCGGAATTAAACCGCTGCTTGCTGTTTTCGAACGTTCGAGTGCATTCGTACAGCCGGGTGAGAGATTCAGTCATCATGCCCGACGTGGTGGTAGGCCGAAATTGTCGCATTGAAAAGGCCATCATTGATCGAGGTGTTGTTCTACCGTCCGGTACCGATGTTGGTTTAGATCGTGCAGCGGATGAAGCCAAGGGCTTTCGAGTCACTGACGATGGTGTGACCTTGGTTACCCCGGATTTCCTTGGGCAGTCTTTGCACCGCCTCAGATAGAGAAAGCAGCTCTACCCATCATGGCCTCTCAAACCCACATTTGTATGTTGGCCGCTGAAAACGATGCCCTTCCCGGGGGTAAAGTCGGCGGTATCGGTGATGTAATCAGAGACGTACCTGCCGCCATTGCGGCCACCGGTGCAAAGGTCACGGTCATCGTGCCCTCGTACGGCACATTTCATAAGTTGCCTGGTACGCGAAAGCTTGGAACCACGAGTGTTGCGTTCATGGGGTTTATTGAACGCGTCGATGTGTACTCGGTGAAACCGGGACGTTCGGAAGGCGTACAACAAATCGTTCTTGAGCATCCGCGTTTTAGTGCCTGTGGTGCAGGCAACATTTACTGCAACGATGGTGCTGACCGACCATTCGCCACCGATGCAAACAAATTCGCGCTGTTCTCCAGTGCCGCGTTACGCGCCATTGCCGATGATTTGTTTGGAACGGTTGATGTACTTCACTTACACGATTGGCATGCTGCTTTCGCCGCGATTTTGGTGTTCTATGACCCAAGCTATGCCGCACTTAAACCCATACCGCGCGTCTTTAGTATTCATAACCTTGCGATGCAGGGCATCCGGCCGCTGATCAATGACGAATCTTCCTGGCAAAACTGGTTTACCGGATTTCCCGTTGCCGCAGAATCCATTAGCGATCCTCGCTTTGACGATTGCGTAAACCCTGTGGCGGCCGCCATTCGTTTGAGCGATAAAGTCCATACCGTATCGCCTACCTACGCCCAGGAAATTCAACAGCCCAACGATGCTTCTCGCGGATTCCACGGCGGTGAAGGTTTAGAAGCCGATTTGGGTGCGGCTGCTCGAGAGGATCGACTCGTTGGTATCCTGAACGGTATCGAGTACGAACAAAAACCCAGCTTCATACCGAAGAAAACATCGCGCACCAAAACGTGGGAGACGAACATGAAAATGATTCGTGACTACAGTTTGAGTTGGTTGGGCGAAACGGACCCGATGCTGGCGGTACATTACTTGGCGCACCACCGAGCATTGGCTTGGTTAGAGGACAAACCTCCCGCGCACATCGTCACCAGTGTTGGCAGACTGACCGATCAAAAGATGGCAATTGCGCTGCACACGATGGCCGACGGCCGCACAGCGCTTGAACACATGCTGGAAAGGCTTGCCAAAGACAAAGGCGTATTCATCTTATTGGGCTCGGGTACAAAAGAACTGGAAGTGCAGTGCCAGAAGATTGCGGCAGCGAATGATAACTGCCTGTTTTTAAATCGATACGCAGCACCGGTGGCCGATGCCTTGTTTGAGTTTGGGGATTTGTTTTTCATGCCCAGCAGTTTCGAACCCTGCGGTATTAGCCAACTCATTGCCATGCGCCACGGCCAGCCCTGCTTAGTGCATGCTGTGGGTGGTTTGCGCGATACCATCGTCGATGGCGTAGACGGATTTCAATTCGGCGGCACCTCACCTCAGGAGCAAGCCGAACAGTGCATTAAACGTTTTGATGAGGCGATTACCCTACATAAAAGCGATCAGGACAGCTGGAGTAAGCTACAGGCAACGGCCAAATCCCGACGTTTCACTTGGTCTGCTAGCGCAGAACAATACCGCGAATTACTTTATCGAGACGCTGAATGAGTCAACTGTCCAAAGAAGAATTACAAGCCATTGCAACGGGGCAACACGCTGCACTTTTTGCAGTGCTCGGTGCCCATGCACTCAATGACGGCTCTACCGTGATTCGTACGTTTCAGCCCAAAGCCAGCGAGGTTGTTTACGTCGCTGACCAGCAACCGAAGGTACCGCTAAAGAAAGTGCACGCCGACGGAGTTTTCGAAGCAACCGTCGACTTTGCTGTATCGCGCTATCAGCTCGACTGCTCTCGCGAGCAGTACCAGTGGACCACCACCGATCCCTATTCCTTTAGCAGCATGCTCGGTGATACCGACCGGCACCTGTTTGCTGAGGGCCGGCACTATGAATTACACAAACACCTGGGTTCGCACGTTGTTGTACATAACGGCGTTGCTGGGGTTCAGTTCGCTGTGTGGGCACCTAACGCCAAACGCGTCAGTGTTGTGGGTGAATTTAACGAATGGGATGGCCGCATGCATGTCATGCGTTCCCACCCGGGCAGTGGGTTATGGGATATTTTTATTCCCGGCTTGGTCAGCGGTGTGCTTTACAAGTTTGAAATTATCGATGCAAACGGACAATGCTTACCGTTAAAACACGACCCCTATGCGCCCTACTTTGAACAGCCGCCAGGTAACGCTTCCATCGTTTACGAATCGAAATTTGTCTGGAGTGATGAAGCGCACATGGCTTCACGTGCCGATGCAAACGCACTGCAACAACCCATATCTGTGTATGAAGTACACGCAGGTTCCTGGCAACGAAATGTTAACGGCGACTCGCTGAACTATCGTGAGTTAGCTGACACGCTAATTCCCTATGCACTCAAAAGCGGCTTTACACATATTGAATTACTGCCCATCACCGAACACCCACTTACCGCATCCTGGGGATATCAGCCGATCGGAATGTTCGCACCTACCTCCCGTTTTGGTTCTCCCGATGATTTTCGCTACTTCGTTGATGGCTGCCATAAAGCGGGGATCGGCGTCATCATGGATTGGGTACCGGCCCACTTCCCCAGTGATGCTCACGGTTTAGGCCAGTTTGACGGTACCGCTCTTTACGAACACGCAGATCCGCGTCAGGGCGTACATAAAGATTGGAATACCTTAATTTTTAATTATGGCCGCAATGAAGTGGCCAATTATCTCATCAGTAATGCGCTGTACTGGATTCAGGAATTCCATTTGGATGGTTTACGTGTGGATGCGGTGGCCTCTATGTTGTACCTGGATTACTCGCGTGAGGACGGCGAGTGGATACCCAATAAAGATGGCGGTAACCACAACTTGGACGCTATCGAATTTTTACGTCGGATGAATGAAGCCGTACATCTGGCAGGCGGTATGACGTTCGCCGAAGAATCCACGTCCTTTCCACAAGTGAGTCACCCGACGTACAGCGGCGGCTTAGGATTTACGTTCAAGTGGAACATGGGTTGGATGCACGACACCCTGGCGTACTTTCAAAAAGATCCTGCGCATCGCAAGTACCACCAGGAACATCTGACCTTTGGATTGCTATACGCATTCAGTGAGAATTTCCAGCTTCCGTTTTCTCACGATGAAGTGGTACACGGTAAAGGCTCGCTGATTAATAAAATGCCCGGGGACGATTGGCAAAAACGAGCAAACTTACGTGCACTTTTGGCCTTGATGTTTACGTATCCGGGTAAAAAGTTACTCTTTATGGGGTGCGAAATTGGGCAGTACACGGAATGGTCACACGACGACAGCGTGCATTGGGATTTACTGAACAACGAAGGCAATGCCGGAATTCTTCAACTGGTTACCGACCTCAACGCCTTGTACAAACAAAACCCAGCACTTCATTCCAGCGATTGCGAATCCACCGGATTTGATTGGATTGATTGCAGCGATGCAGACCAGAGCGTCGTAGCTTTCCAACGGTTTTCATCCATTGACGATCAACGCATGGTAGTTGTATGTAACTTCACGCCTGTCCCACGCGAAGGTTATCGAATCGGTGTGCCGGCCTTGGGCGACGGCGGCGAGAAATGGAATGAGGTTATAAATTCAGACGCCAGCGTGTACGCAGGTAGCGGCCTGGGCCATGCCGGCGCAGTACAAGCCACGGGCATCCCGTGCCATGGCTTGCCCGATTCTTTGGTATTAACGCTGCCACCGCTATCAGTACTGGTCTTTCAGTTGGCTTGATTCTCCCAACGAAACAGACGCGCACCGAGCAGCAGACACACAAGCGTTATCAGCAGTAACGCCCCCAGCCTGGGGGCGATATCGGTGAAGCCTGCACCGTCGATCATAATAGCTCTTGCCGCTGAAATGACTTGCGTTAATGGCAGCGCTTCGGCCGCCAGCTGAACCCAGCGCGGTGCCGCATCCAGGGTAAACCAGGCACCGGACAGCAGCATCATTGGCCAAGTGCAAAGGTTCAGTAAGCCACCGGCTAATTCTTCACTCGGTGTACGAGAGGCCAATAGCAACCCTAAGCTAATCAGGCTGAGTGCGCCCAACAACAGCACCAAAAACAGTAAGGCATAACTGCCGCGGACGGTGAAATCCAGATACCAATGGGTGGCCAGAAACACGCCGGTGGCCACCGCCAGGATTAACCACAAACGAGAGACCACCTGTGCTGCCAGAAACTCAAAGGCGCCTAACGGGGTTGCTTTAAGTCGCCTTAGCACACCACTTTTGCGATATCGGACGATGACGTAGCCCACACCAAACAACGAGGCGAACATCATGTTCACACCCAAAATACCCGGTAACACCCAGTCAATGTAACGCACCGCCGCACCGCTAACCGGCTCACGTTGATAGTCACTTCGAATTAATAACTGATCAAGTACATAACCGTTGGGTGATGTTTCATTCACCCAGTATCGATTGTTTGTACCATCGATCAACGCATCCAACTGGTGCCGCTCAACTTTGCTGATCCCTTCCGCTTCGTTTTCGACCGAGACAAAAGCGGTGTAACGCTGTTCGCTGAGCGCGTGTGGCGTGTCTGCAGACAACACACCCACCCGAAACCTAGTTTGATCTTCACCACTGAATACCACCGACAAACCGATAACCAATAACACAGGAAAAATTACATTCCAGGCCCAGCTTGAGCGGTCTCTTATGAACTCTCTGTTACGCGCAGCCAGAACAGCAAGAAAACGTTGTAAACCCATCATGCAGCATCTCCTTCAGCAGACAACGACATGAACAAATCATCCAAGGTTGGCTTGGCAATCACGAGCTCGGTCAAATCGGTTCCGTGTTCCACCAATAGTGCGAGTGTTTTATTCACATCCGAGGTCGTTACACTGGTATGAGAATCCGAGGCGGTAAGTCTTGCGTTAGGAAAGCGCGCTTGCAACTCAGCCTGTGCCGGCTGCATAACCGGTGTGGGTAGTGTCAAGGTCGCGTCTTCAAATCGTTCTGACAGTAATGCATCCGGACTGCCTTGGGCCAGGATCTGCCCCTTATGCATGAACAGCAATTCGTCGCACAACACACGCGCCTCCTCCATGTAATGCGTGGTTAGCACGATGGTCTTCCCTTCGGCCTGAATGGATGCGATTAAATGCCAGAAGCGCTGCCGGGCATCCGGGTCCAAACCCGTCGTGGGTTCGTCCAGAAACAACACGGCTGGGTTATTGACCAGCGCGATGGCCAATAACAGTCTTTGCCGTTGCCCACCGGACACTTTGCGGGTGTCCTGGTCTAGAAACGCCTCGAGCCCGCACTGATCAACCAGCGTGTCGAACGACACGGGTTGTTGGTAGAACCGGCTGAACATTTTTAACGCTTCGCGCACGGTCATGTAGTCTTGAAGCGCGGTGGACTGAAACATAATGCCCGCAGCTTCATTCAGTTGAGTGGTCAAGCGCTCTCCGCGAAAACGCACTTCACCCGATGTTGGCGGTACTAGCCCCTCGAGCATTTCCACGGTCGTGGTCTTACCTGCGCCATTCGGGCCTAGTAGCCCAACGCATTGACCTGGTTGAATTTTGAACGAAATGCCGTCAACAGCAACCAGCTCGTCGTAACGACGTGTCAGGTTAACGGCTTCAAGTAGTGGCGGATTCATGACGGGCACAGCTTCGTTGAGTTAATGGGCCGGCTAAGGATTGCACACTTAGGTACATCGCTCGCCGCATAAGACTAACCTTGTTACACTTCGCACGTTACCGCTGATGGTTCTCTTGATTGATGAAAACCCTAATTGTGATATTGCTGGCAGCCCTTGGTCTTGGTGCCGCGTATTGGAAACTCGAACATCCCGATGCCACGGTGGACGACCTGAAAGCCGGCGCGTTGAGCACAATGGACCGTGCCAAAACCGGGTTCGAAGCTTTCCGCAACAACGACGCCACCAGCGCATCCGCTGCTGCCACCGGGGATTCGACATCCGCTGAGGCATCCGCTACACCCTCGGCACCCGCGCTTGACAGCACAGTCGTCAACGGAAGGCTCACCGATGCCGAACGGCGCATGGATGCATCGGATCAAAAAATTGACCGCCTAAGCGACAGTTTAGAAACACTGGCTAGTGATACGGAGCAAAAGTTCACCCAGCTCTCCGATTCGTTAACCGAAGCGGCAACAACGACCGAGCAACAAATTAATCAGCTGTCGGCGACCACAGAAACGCTGGCGGCTGACATCGATACTGTGTCCAGCAGCCTGGGTAATCTGAATGACAACGTAGCAGCCTCGGCCGGCACCGCGACAACCACAGCAGACAACATTAATGCGCTTCGCACGCAACTGGATTCACTCGCGTTGGCAATCAGCGACCAGGACGCTGAACAAACGCTGACTAACATCGGCACGCGTATCGATGCCATGGATGCGCAGTTAGCTGAGTTGGCCAGTAGTCAGCAAGAACCACTGGCTGAATTAAACGCCAATCTGGCGCAATTGACAGATGCAAACCAGGCGCTGGAATCTCGGTTAAATACATTAAGTGTGGAAGCGAGCGCCACCGATGACCCGGACGGTAACCTTCGCGTTCAAGTCGATCAGCGCTTATCCGAAA
>JAHDCO010000063.1:14240-20085 GCA_020629835.1 Granulosicoccaceae bacterium | reverse complement strand
TTGCACCCGCGCTTTCAGCCGAACCGTGGTACCCGGTTTCTTCACCGTAAAATGCGGCGGTGGGTGTTGCTTCGGTCAGTACTTGGTAGATGGCTTTTTCACTGGCAACATCTACTTCGGTAACCGGCGAATCATCCGCTTTGTATTGAATTGTCCATTCGTCGCTCAGTTGATGTTGACGTATCACAGCCTCAGCAGCATCAGCGGCTGCGACGGCGGCGTGTTGTGCCCGGTCCATGTCAATGCTATTCATGCTCACAAGTATACGGCGTTGGAAGCGCAGAACCCACAGCTTTGGCTCAGCTAGACTCTGTCATCGTTTTATTGCACAGCTTGTCTTCATGGCACTCAACCCTCAACAACTTGCCGCGGTCAAACACACCGACACCCCCTTGTTGGTTCTCGCCGGTGCAGGCAGCGGTAAAACAGGGGTAATCACTGAAAAAATTGCCTACCTAATTGAGCAAAAACAGTACAGCCCTCGTTCGATCATCGCGGTGACGTTCACCAACAAAGCCGCTCAGGAGATGAAAGCTCGCTTGACCAAAAAATTGGGGGCTAGCGTTGTACGACAGTTGTCGGTCTCGACCTTCCACCGGCTCGGACTGAACATCTTGCGCGAATCGCCCGAGCCGGCGGGTTTGCGAAAAAACTTTACGATTTTGGATCAAAGCGATGCGCTGACCATTCTCAAAGAATTGATCCGCGAGCAAAATTCGCCACTGGAAGAGCGCACCGCTCAATCCATGATTTCAAATTGGAAGAGTGCCTTTATTGGGCCAGAGAAAGCATTGAAATTTGCTGATAGCGATCAAGCCACATCGGCTGCGCTCTTGTTCAGAGATTACGAACAGTGGCTGCGCTCGTGCAACTCGGTCGACTTCGATGACCTGATCAACTTACCCGTCGTTGTACTCAGCGAAAACGCAGAAATGCGGGAAAAATGGCAAGGACGCGTTAGGCACTTACTGGTAGATGAGTATCAAGACACCAACGAATCGCAGTATGCATTGATGCGCCTGCTGATGGATAAATTTGGTGCACTCACGGTGGTGGGTGATGATGATCAGTCCATTTATTCGTGGCGTGGAGCCCGGCCTGACGGACTCATCACATTGAAAGACGATTACCCCAATTTACGCGTGATCAAACTGGAGCAAAACTATCGCTCAAGCCAACGCATTCTTAAAGCGGCTAACGCAGTAATCAGCCATAACCCTCACCTATTTGAAAAAAAGCTGTGGAGTGATTTGGGTATCGGCGATGAAATTTGTATCAGTGTCTGCCGCCATGGACTGGACGAAGCCGATTGGGTCGCCGGTCAGATTCTTATGCGGCAGTACCAAAAGCAATGTGCGTTTTCAGATTTCGCGATTTTGTATCGCAGTAACTTCCAATCCCGGCACTTTGAAAAAGCACTACGAGAAAAAAACATCCCCTATCAAATAACCGGCGGCAGTTCGTTTTTTGATAAGGCTGAAGTAAAAGATATGTTGGCTTATCTGAAGCTACTGGTTAACCCTGATGACGATACGGCGTTTATTCGAGTGGTTAATACACCCCGTCGTGAGATAGGTCCGAACACCATGATGAAACTGGGCGACTACGCGCGCACACGGCAAACCAGTTTGTTCGCAGCTTGTCATGAAATGGGATTGGAATCCGTGTTGTCAGGTAAACCCTTAGCGCGCGTGCAAGGATTTGCTAACTGGCTTACGGTGCAAGGAGACAATGCGCAGCGTGGCGATCCGATGGCCGTCGTTAACGAGGTGTTTGATGCCATACATTTTAGAGACTGGCTGGAAACCAGTGCTGATACGCCGAAAGCGGCAGAAAAGATGTTGGCCAGTATGGATGAGCTGCTGGAATGGATGCAGCGGCTAATGGTGGATGAAGAGCAAAAGGACCGAAGCCTGAATGAGGTGGTCAATCGGTTGTGTTTGCATGACATGCTCAGCCGACAGGAAGATGGCAAACCACTGAATGCGGTCAACATGCTTACACTGCATGCGGCCAAAGGTTTGGAGTTTCCCCAGGTCTATATGGTGGGTATGGAAGAGGACTTGATGCCGCACAAAAATAGCCTAGAGGACGAAGCCATCGAAGAAGAGCGCCGACTAGCTTACGTGGGAATGACGCGAGCCCGGCACCGCTTGACCTTAACGCGCTGCCGCACGCGCCAGCGTTACGGGGAATCCTCACTGACTGAGCCCAGCCGTTTCCTGGCCGATCTTCCACCCGAGGATGTGATTACCATCGGGGACACTGGCACTAATAATGAAGAGCGTGATAGACAAGCAGGCCAGGACGCACTGGCCAGTTTGAAAGAACTATTGAAATAAACCTTGAAATGCCTCTGCGCTGGCATATCTTCTCTCCTTCCTTGAGGCATTTGTAATGGGCATTGCTGCATGGCTGACGACAACGATATTGAACTCATAAGCGACGCTGAGGAAGCAGCTGAAACCAGCGGCAATCCGGACGACGAACGCGGCACCGAACTGGTCGTACCGCATCAAAATCTTCCTGACAAGCTGCTGCTCATTCCGATTTTTGAGCGACCTTTCTTCCCGGCACAAGTGCAGCCCCTGGTGGTGGACGAAGAACCATGGAAATCGACGTTCAAGCGCATCGCCAAAATGGACGAACCGCTGGTTGGTTTGGTGTATGCGGGCGACCAGGAAGATACCGGTAGTATCAGCACCGATGACTTCAGTGCAATTGGGTGCGTTGTCCGATTACACAACGTGGTTTCCAATAACAACAAGATTCAGTTCATTGCCCAGGGACTGCAACGGTTTCAGATAACCGATTGGGTAGATCAAAAGCCACCGTTCAGTGCCGAAGTCACCTACCCCATGGAGACCGTCACTAAGACCAAAGAAATCAAAGCCTATGCGATGGCTCTGATACAAGCCATCAAGGAATTGATTCCGCTTAATCCGCTGTACAACGAAGAACTGAAGAACTTTCTTAACCACTTCAATTTAAACGACCCTTCCCCACTGGCAGACTTTGCAGCAGCCATTACCACAGCTCCCGGTGCTGAACTGCAGAACATCCTTGCTACGGTGCCGCTGCAAGAACGAATGCAAAGTGTACTGCTGTTGTTGCAACGCGAATTGGATGTTGCCCGCCTACAGAGTGAAATCCGCTCCGAAGTTGAGCAGAAGATGAGTAAGCATCAGCGTGAGTTTTTTCTGCGTGAGGAACTGAAGGTTATTCAGCGCGAATTAGGTATTGCCAAAGATGACAAAACATCCGACATCGATACGTTCCGAGAACGTATGGCAACACGTAACCCTGCTGAGCATGTGGCTAAACGGTTCGATGAAGAGCTAAATAAGATGAGTGTGCTGGAAACCGGCTCACCAGAATATGGCGTAACGCGTAACTACGTGGATTGGTTGTCCTCGGTACCCTGGGGCGTACATTCAGACGACAACCTGGATTTGGAAACAGCGCGAGACGTACTAGACCGCGACCATAGCGCGCTGGACGATATTAAAGAGCGCATTCTTGAATTCCTTGCTATGGGTGCTTTTCGCGGTGATATCGCAGGATCGATTTTGCTGTTTGTAGGCCCCCCAGGGGTTGGCAAAACATCCATAGGAAAATCCATTGCCGAGTGCTTAGGGCGAAAGTTCTATCGCTTCAGTGTGGGCGGCATGCGCGATGAGGCGGAGATCAAAGGACATCGGCGCACATACATCGGTGCCATGCCCGGCAAGCTGGTGCAAGCATTGAAAGAAGTAGACGTCAGCAACCCTGTCATCATGCTGGATGAAATCGATAAGATGGGCAGCTCTTATCAGGGCGACCCAGCCTCTGCCATGTTGGAGGTGCTGGACCCCGAACAGAACAGTGAGTTCTTAGACCACTACCTGGATTTGCGAGTGGACTTATCGAAGGTGCTGTTTGTCTGCACCGCGAATCAGTTGGATACGATACCGAGACCGCTGCTGGACAGAATGGATATCATTCGCCTGGCGGGTTACCTGACCGAAGAAAAAGTAACCATTGCGCGAGAACACCTGTGGCCACGCTTGTTAACCCGCAACAAAGTTAAGAAGAGTCAAGTCCGAATATCTGATCCAGCATTACGCGCCTTGGTAGATGGTTATGCGCGGGAAGCCGGTGTTCGCAACTTAGAAAAATACCTGCATCGCATACTGCGCAAGGCGATTGTTGCTCTGCTCGATGGCGAGAAAAGAATCTCTGTCACACCGAAGAATCTTACTGACTGGGTAGGCGAACCAACCTTCCGACTTGAAAGGCAACTGGGCGGCGTTGGTGTGGTTACCGGTTTGGCGTGGACAGCCATGGGCGGCGCAACATTGCCTATCGAAGCCACAGCCGTGCATGCACGGGATCGTGGTTTAAAGCTCACCGGTCAGCTCGGCAAAGTCATGAACGAGAGTGCACAGATCGCCCACAGCTATGTCACCACCAACGCAGAATACTACGGGGTTGAAGACGACTGGTTCATGAAACACTTTGTGCACCTGCATGTACCCGAAGGTGCAACACCAAAAGACGGCCCCAGTGCTGGCGTCACCATGACCAGTGCTCTACTGTCGTTGGCACTCAACCAACCGATCCGTGAATCGATCGCTATGACGGGCGAAATAACGCTAACTGGTGAGGTGCTACCCGTGGGTGGAATTCGAGAAAAAATAATTGCTGCACGCCGCCTTGGCCTGGATGAAGTGCTGCTACCCGAAGCCAATCGCAGCGACGCTGAAGAGTTACCAGAGCACATTACCGATGGCGTAGACATCTACTACGCGGAAAACTACGACGATGTGTTTGCAGTTTTATTCGAATAGTGTGACCGGTTAATTTGGCGTGTAGCGATAGGCTAGCCGCACGCCAATATCCGGCGCGGTATCAATCACAGCGTCCTCACTGAAACTTGCCGTTATGGCGTGACGCCGGTTTATGTTCGCTGCAATGCCCAAGTGCATTTGTACACCCCAATGCCCAAGCTCAGTCAAGCTGCTATGAAACACCGGGCTTCTAAAATCCAGTTGGACCATGGCCGCCCAGCGGACATTCCATCGGTATTCAGCGGCTACAGCGCCGTACGCTAACACACGCCGTGGGGCCAATGCCTGATAGCGCGCGTCCCAGCTATCACTGATCGAGGTGCCAGCACTCCACACCCAACTTGCCCGCTCACTTAACGGGATCGAAGCGGAGTGCCAGTCTGCAAACACCGCGGTTTGTCCGGCACTACTCCAGGAGGATGAGCCTATCGGTACCTTTACGCCCAATCTGCTATGTCCTGACTTGCTTGTGTTGGTATTCGATGCATCCCAGCAGCGCCACGGTGTTTGAACACTTAGCCAAACATCTCCTAGCGACTGACTTGGACTTGTCAGCTCTGTTTGTGTGGCGGTATATGCGGCAGTCGTATCTTCGGCCAGGCCTGTATTGGAAAAAAACACCGTTAGATCGTTATAAGCAAACGCATCTCGATTGGCGTCCGGTAGTGAAAAAACATCGTGCCATTGGCTTATGTACCGATCAAAACGTCCTCCCCAATGGCTGACCAGTTGCGTGCTGACCGCTGCATCGAGGCATGAGGACAACGCCCATTGAGCACGAAAGTCAACGGTACTGATAGCACCGTCCATCACCAGCAGTTCATCAAACGGTGCCTCATCGTCAGTACCGCCGGCAAATACATTGGCATGCGTTACCGCCACATCGAATACCCAGGTGTTTACACCGGGTGAAGATAACGCCGGTATAGCGCCTAAAAAATTCAGTGGGTCGTTCACACGATGTTGCAGAAAACTAACGTCAGCACGCACGCTAGCCGTATATCCGATACAGCCCA
>JAHDCO010000063.1:0-14140 GCA_020629835.1 Granulosicoccaceae bacterium | reverse complement strand
TGTTGCAGAAAACTAACGTCAGCACGCACGCTAGCCGTATATCCGATACAGCCCAATAACAGCATTAGGCGGGGAAACCAGCGGCGCGTAGGGGCTGGTGGCGGCACGGTTGTAAATGCGGTTGCAAACACGGTTGTAAATGCGGCTGCAAACACGGTTGCAAACACGGTTGTAAACACGGCTGTATTCGGTGGAAAACCGCGACTAGATATCGGTGCCTAATTGATTGCGTGCCCGCGCCGCATTCAACGCTGCGGATTCAGACAGTGGCGCTATGGTTAGGACTTCTTCAAAAGCCAAAAGCGCACCTTCAGGATCACCGGTTTTCATTAGTATTAAACCCAATCCTGACAGGGCTCCAAAGTGTCGTGGCTCAAGATCGAGGGTTGTCTTGATATCTTCTACTGACGCATCGAGACGATCCATTAAATACAGGATAGTGGCTCGTTTATTCCACGCTTCAGCGTAGTTTGGGTAAGCATCCACCAATTGATTACTGAGCAATAACCCTACGTCATGTCGACCCAATTGCAGGCTAGCCTGAATCTGCTGCATAAGTTGATTTGATGCCTCGTCCGGCCCGGTTAACCAATGACCCCAAATCGCCTGCTCAATTTGCGCCGCTTGCGCAGGTTGTTCGCTGGTACGCAGCTTTTCGAACAGCTGAGGCAGCTCTGGCGATGTTTGGTCGGCATTCGCAATTGAGTGCAAACACAACGAAGCGATCGTCACACTGCTCAAAAATCCAACATTAAGCAGTGTATTCCTTAACGCTTTAAACATGCCTTACCTCTCTAAAACCTAGGGCGCCCACTTCTCGTTCGATAAAACCATATCAACCACAGTAGCGGCATCCCGATACCCCGGAATACGATCACCGGTATCGAGGTAGATCAATGGTGTGCCACGTAAACCAACCTGCTGAGCTAAGGCAACATGCTGTTCCATCGGATTGTCACACGACTTCGGGGGAACACGCCCACCCGATTTAGCCGTAGTCATTGCAGCCTGAGGGTCTTCATTACACCAGACAGACTCTAAGGCATTGGCCGCAGGCGTTTGTAGCCCTGCTCTTGGAAACATCAGGTAACGCACCGCGACACCCGCATCCAGGTATGTATCCAACTCCTGATGCAAGCGCTGACAATAGCCACAACTGATATCGGTAAATACGGTGATGGAACGTCCGGTTGGTTCTTCTGGTTCGTACACCAGCACGTCGGACTCAGACAGCTGCGAAATCATGCCCATATGCAACTTGCCTTTGCGCTGCTCAGTAAGGTTGGTGCGATTTTCAAGGTCGATCATATCGCCCTCGATTAGCAAATTCCCGCCTTCGTTAACATACAAAATGGTGCCGCCGGATACCAATTCATACAAACCGGGTATCAATGACTCCGACACAGAGGTAATTTCAAAGTTACCTAAATGTTCTCTAACGTTCTCTTCCACCTTGATCGATGCATCCAGCTCAGCGCTCGAAGACTCTGACTGAGCAACAGACACCAATGGCGTGAGAAAAAACAGCGCCAGCAATGCGCTGAAAGCTTTGGTTACCGGGCGATTGAGTAAACCAGACGTAGACTGTGATGGATGCATGCTTGTCTCTTCAGAATGACGCCATGCGTTGTTACGCACGCGTGCTGATCGTTTGTGTGTCTTCTCGACGCTTGGTTCCCTAGCCTCGAGGGTGGTGTTCTTCATGTAGCGACTTCATCCTTTGACGTGCTACGTGCGTGTAAATTTGCGTAGTGGACAGGTCACTGTGACCTAGCAATAGCTGCACCACGCGTAAATCGGCGTCGTGATTCACCAAATGTGTGGCAAATGCATGACGTATGACGTGAGGGGATAATTGCACGCTCAGTTCGATTTGTTGACCATATCTCTTTATACGATGCCAAAAGGTTTGACGTGTCATTGCCCTGCCCCGGCTAGATAGAAACAGATATTCACTCTGACCTTTCATCAGATCCGGTCGCGCGTCGCGAAGGTAACGACGCACCCAGTTACAGGCCGGTTGCCCCATCGGTACTAATCGTTCTTTGCTGCCTTTACCCCAGACGCGCACGACGCCTTCGGATAGGTTAGCCGAATCCATCGTAAGCGAAACGATTTCAGATACGCGCAATCCACAGCCATACAACACTTCCAACATAGCGCGATCACGTAAGCCTAATACGCTTTGTGTGTCCGGTGCAGCCAGCAACTCGCTAACGTCGCTCTCGCTGAGCGTTTTCGGTAATGCTCGCCCTAATTTTGGTGCTTCAATTAATAGAGTTGGGTCTTCGGTAATCATGCGCTCGCGCAACAGCCAAGCGTAAAAACGCCGCAGGGCCGATAACTTCCTAGCCGCTGAGCGCGGATTCATCGCTTTTTCCATCAATACCGATAAGTACGCCATGACATCCATGCGGGACGCAGCTAACAGCGAACTGCCCTGTGATTGCATCCACAGAGCAAATTGTCGCAGGTCTGACTCATACGCTGACAGCGTTGCCGTTGAAAGACCTCGTTCCAACATCAACATGTCAGCGTATTGGGTGAGCAATCGCGTTTCACTGGACGGCACAATGCTCGTTTTCATGGCCTTCGACTTTGCAGGGTACCCAGACATAATAGAATGTATGCCATGAAAGACACTACTTCTCATCATGACTTTCCCGACAGTGACCCGAGCGCAGTCACGATCGATCAGGCCAATGAACGCATCGCGCAGCAACTGCCGAGTTTTACGCGCACAGAGCAAATCCCGTTGCTTGACTCCCTCGGACGCATTCTTTCCAGTGATGTCTTCAGCCCTATGCCCAGCCCTCCGTTTCGAGCATCGGCCATGGATGGGTTTGCCTATCGCTTCAGTGACAAAGGAACAGAACGCACGGTAGTCGGTGATTCATATGCTGGTCACCCGGGCCCAGATAGGCTGGCGGCTGGTGATTGTGTGCGGATTACTACCGGTGCAAAAGTACCTGACGATGCAGACACCGTTGTGCAACAAGAAAACACAGAACTGCACGATAAGATTCTGCGGATTGTTCAACCCCCGAAAACACCGGGACACCATGTTCGTGATGAGGGTTCAGACTGTCAGGAAGGCGATCTAATCGCTGCACGAGGATCCACAATCAACGCTAGCTTGATGGGTTTACTGTCCGCATTAGGAGTCACGACGGTAAGCGTTCTCCAACGTTTGCGTATCACCGTCATATCCACAGGTGATGAACTGCAACAGCCTGGGCGAGCTTTAGACGATGGGCAAATTTTTGATGCCAACGCCCCGTTAGTGGCGGCTCTTCTAAATAACCCGACGATTAGTGTCAGTATCGCCAATGCCATGCAGGATAGCTTGGCTTCGGTGTCTGAGGCTTTGAAAAACGCAATTCAGACGTCAGATATCATCATCACATCCGGTGGTGTCTCTGTTGGTGAACGCGATCATTTAAGAACGGTTGTGGATTCCATGGGGGGCGTGGCGCTTTGGAAAGTAGCCATGAAGCCGGGTCGGCCATTAAGTTTTGGGGTACTGGAGGGCACAACTCCGTGGTTTGGATTACCGGGTAATCCGGTATCCGCGGCGCTGACTACCCTGTTGTTCGTCCTGCCAGCGTTAAAACGCTGCCAGGGACTTCCCGCTGAACCCATTAGTGTTCTCAAAGCGAGCTGCGCAGACCAACTGACAAAGCTTCCTGGGCGTGTCGAATTTCAACGGGGAGTAATGACAAACGATGGCCAGGGAAATTTGAGTGTTTCAACCACCGGTTTGCAGGATTCTCATGTTTTAAGTTCGCTGGCACAGGCAAATTGCTTTATTCGCTTGCCTCTGAGTTCTAACGGGGCATTACCCGGCGAAGAGGTGGATGTTATCCCTTACCAGTTTTTCAGCGCAAATCTTCTCTAGACGTTTCCTAACGCTCAAACGCAAAACGGGCAGCCCGAAGGCCACCCGTTTCGCCCGCAGAGCCGATCGCTCTGCGCTTAAAAGCCAGCAATTACTTAGCTGAAGCTTTCTTCTTGGAGGCGCGCTTTTTAGTCGCTCGCTTCTTAGTTGCACGCTTTTTAGTCGCACGCTTCTTTGATGCAGCCTTCTTAGAGGCGCGCTTTTTAGTCGCACGCTTCTTGGTAGCGCGCTTTTTAGTCGCACGCTTCTTAGTTGCGCGCTTTTTAGTCGCACGCTTCTTAGTTGCGCGCTTTTTAGTCGCCCGCTTCTTGGTTGCGCGCTTTTTAGTCGCCCGTTTCTTGGTTGCTCGCTTCTTAGTCGCGCGCTTCTTGGTTGCACGCTTCTTTGAAGCGGCCTTCTTCGTGGCGCGCTTTTTAGTTGCGCGTTTCTTAGTTGCGCGCTTTTTAGTCGCGCGTTTCTTAGAAGCTGCCTTTTTACGGCCAGCTTTCGCCGGCGAGGCCGACTTAGGTTTGCTGATTCGAGCCATGGATCATCTCCTGACGTTGCCAGTTAGAACAAAGAAAGGAGTCGATACTGCAATGACTCCAAACAGTTTAAAAAAATAAGTCGAGCGTTTTGAAAAACACTCGTCCTTATCGCTATCCACAAAATAGGCCAAACTTTGAACACTTGTCCGACTTAGCTTGTATGAACGATTACTTCTAAGCAAAGAGCGAATAACAAATCAGTGGGTACCAAAGAAATGTCAACCGTCATTTTGCATTCGCATTGTCCACATAGTTCATGTTTTTTTCAACTGCAAGTTGAAAATAATAAAAAAAAACATCAACGAACAATGTAAGTCATGCATCAAACTCGTAGAACCTAACGCTAAAACTTACTGTGCGATTAAGCTTCACATAACTATCCAAACCTATCAAAACATCTGTAAATGCCGCTAATTCGTAGCGCTTACACGTATCAATAACGTTGAATACCATGCAAGAGAATCCACATCTTCCCTATTTGCTATTGCGACGACTGTTCGCGTTTCTTTATGACTGTTTATTGCTGATTGCCGTTTTGTTTGTGGTAACTGGTATCGCAGTTGTCTTAAATGGCAACGAACAGCTCGCACATCCATCACGATTTTTATTGTTTTGGTTTGTTGGCTTTTGTTACTTCAGTTGGTTTTGGAGACGCGACGGGCGTACCTTAGGCTTACAAGCCTGGAAGCTGCATGTGGTTGCCGATGAAGCACCTTTTTTAAGTTGGCAACAGTGTGTGAGTCGATACGTTTCCGGATCGCTATTATTCGGTGTCACCTATGTCACGATACCGTTCAGGGCCGACCGAAAAGCCATGCACGACGTACTTTCACGATCTGGAATTAAGTTTAGAAAACAATAACTTAGGTGGATTTTTAAATAAGATTCGCGAAACCCGTCACGATACATTTACACGACATCTCATACAGGGTGATTGAAGCGAATTTAAGCGGTTCTTTGGATGCCTACAATGGCGATAATCAGGAAAACGGTGGGAGGTAAAACCGCACTCATCACTGGAGTAAAACCTGCGTTCAACGCAAGTTGTGTCAAGAGTTTGTTCACAAGTACGTACACAATTCCTAACAATATTCCGACAAACAAACGTTGTCCCGCACCTCCTGATCGCTGCGAACCAAAGACAAAGGGCAGCGATAACATCAACATAACCAGTGTTGATAGCGGGCTAGCAATTTTTTGCCAGAATGAGAGTTCGGTTCGACGTGAGTCAAGTTGATTTTCTTTTAGATACTGGATTTGGCTGTATAAATCTCGCGCGGATAAACTCTCATCTGATACCGAAAGACTCTTCACTAGCTCCGGGCTGATGAGACTGGTGCTTTGCTTATCACCAGAATGTTGGGCTGATAACTCCGACCAACTTGCCTGATCTTGCCGTTGCACGCTGACAGAATCCGCTCCAAAATTGGACAGTTGTATGTCCTCCAGGATCCAGTCATCGCCATTACGCACAGCGCGAGCTGCCAGCAATGACTCCACTAACGTTTGATCGTTGAAGGTGTGAACAGTGACGCCAAGCAACGTCAGATCAGGCATTACCGTAGCAATGTTGACGTATTGATCACCTGATCGTACCCATAAACTTGACGAAGACTGGCTTGAAAGACGTTCTTCCAACGCATTCAAACGCAGTTCTTCGGCTATCTGTTCAGTCCGTGGCATAACGGTTTCGCCCAATACGGCAACGGCAATGGTTAATGCCAGTCCAGTAATCAACACCGAACGAACAATGCGACCCACGGAGATGCCAGCAGCACGCATAACCGTTAACTCGCTGTTTGTAGCCAACGCCCCTAGCCCTAACAGGCTTCCTAACAACACCGCCGGTGCAAACAATAGGTAGGCCACGCCAGGAAGCGTTAGCGCGATGTACTGGGCAGCGATTCCTGCTGAGTATTGCCCCTTCCCCACATCTTCGAGCTCAGATATAAACGAGAACACACCCGCGAGCGATACCAAGGTAAGCAGGACCAACATACTGGTGGTCAGGATGGCACGTCCTAAATAGCGGTCTAGCGTGCTGAACATATCAGCGCGCCCCAGCTACGATGTGCGCACTGGATCTGCGCGTGCGCGTTAACCAAGTCCAGCCCTGACGATGACACAACAGCGCAATGATCAATAGAAACACCGCGATATGAACCGGCCACAAACCAACCCAGGCCGGTAGAACGCCGGATGCAATCCATTTACGCGCAAGCACCAAAAGATTTGCGTACGGAATGTAGATAAGAATGGCCACTGCTATTTTGCCAAATCGTCCCTGTCGGGGTGAGGTATAGCTCAACGGCACGGCTAAAAGCGCAAGCAAAAAAGCGGCAAGCGGTATGGACACTCGCCATTGCAACTCGGCCTTTTCTGCTGGCCCATCTTCATTGAGTAATTGAGTGTATGACTTGGCTTTATTTCGTAAGCTGGGTGACTTTACATCGGACTTGGGTCGTAAGACGCCCTGGCGTCTGAAGTCTGTGATGATGTATTCCGATTGACCAGGAACACCAATGACGGTTTGGCCTTCGGAAAAAATCAAATATTCATCACCGCTATCCGGGTCTGCCTGGTACGAAGCAAACCTTGCGGTATCCACCGCCGGTGGCTGATCTGGCTGTTGTCTGTGCATGAAGACTTGATTGAACTGAGTTTTGTCGGCACTGGCTTCCTCCACGAACAACACCGTACCGCCATCTCCGGCACTGACAAAGCGACCGGGGACCAGAGCATTCAGCGCAGAGTTTTCTCGCATCTCAAACAGCAGGCTTTGCTCAGTGCGCGCCGCCCACGGGGAAACGAAGCTGGTTAGTACCGCAATAATCACGGCACCGAAAAGACCCAACATGGCCGTGGGTCTGATGATATCCAGCCAACTCACCCCGCAAGCCTGCATCACCGCCATTTCGTTATCACGATAAAAACGACCATGGGCCAGCAAGATACCCAAGTACAGACTCAGTGGAATCAACGTCACCAGAATGCCGACGGATTTCAGCCCAACCAATGCCAGTAACGATTCGGCCGCTATGCTGCCATCTGTTACGCGGCTCAAGCTACGGGCCAGAACATTGCCAATCATGATGACCAAAAGCACCACCGTGACTGCCAGCCACGTCAGGGTCATCTCTTTAATTAAGTATTTATCTAGTATTCGCACGGCGCCGATAATCTAACACGAGCGAACTCACCGACCGCTATTGGCTGCGTATCCTTTACACTTTGTACGCTCGCTCTCACGATTGAATCGGTTAATTATGGCTTTCAAAGTTATTCAAAAGTTGCCCACCCGAAGCTCCAACAGCGCTTTGGTGGTCGCCGTGTCCACAGGCAACAACCTTCCAGACTTTGATTTACCCGAAGAAACCTTAAGCGCTGTGCGTATAGCCTTGAAGCGTGGTGATTTGGAAGACTCTGCGAACGCCACACTTGCGCTGCATGATGTGCCGGGCATAACTATTCCCCGTTTGCTGCTGGTTCGGGTTGCGCCGTTCAGAAAAGATCGGCCCGCTTCTAGCGTTATCCTGCTGGCACAGGGCATCAAAAAAGCATTAAGCGGTACGTCTTGTTCAAACGTCATCCTTGCGTTAGACGAAACCCTGTGTGCTGCCCCCTTACCTATCCCTGAATTCGTTCAATTGATTACGACGGCGTTTATTGCCGAGCACTACCAGTTTAAAGCGCTACTGAAAAAGCAAAATTCTGTAACGAAACCACCCACGCTCACGTTCCTGGCCGGTAAGGAACACAGTACAGCGGTAAAACGCGCAGCTAAACAAGGTGCAGCCTTCGCGGCGGGCATGGCATTGACACAGGATTTGGGTAATACCGCCCCGAATGTGTGCACACCCTCCTATCTTGCTGACCAAGCTCGTGCATTAGCCAAAAGTCACTCCGCAACGAAGGTTACGGTGTTGGACGAAGCGCGTATGAAACGCCTTGGTATGGGCGCATTCTTATCAGTGAGTCAGGGCAGTCGCCAGCCCGGTTGTTTGATTGCAATGGATTATCGTGGAGGGGCGAAGACGCAGGCCCCCATTGTTCTTGTTGGTAAGGGTGTGACGTTTGATACCGGGGGCATTTCTATAAAGCCATCGGCCGGTATGGACGAAATGAAGTACGACATGTGCGGTGCCGCCACCGTGTTTGGTGTGATTAAGGCATGCCAGGCACTGGATCTTAAGTTGAATGTCGTGGGTGTCGTGGCGGCTGCTGAAAACATGCCAGATGGTGACGCTAGCCGCCCGGGGGACGTGGTGACTACGTTATCCGGACAAACGGTTGAAATTCTCAACACCGATGCCGAAGGTCGGTTGGTACTGTGCGACACGCTGACGTGGGTTGAAAAATACAAACCGAAAGCGGTTGTCGACATCGCCACGTTAACCGGTGCCTGCATCGTTGCACTGGGTAACGTATGCAGCGCGGTGCTTGGAAATGATGAAGACTTGATCGACGCTTTACGAAAATCTGGTCAGTCAACCGCTGACACGACCTGGCCGTTACCACTGTGGGATGATTACCAAACACAATTGGATTCCAAGTTCGCTGATATGGCCAACATTGGCGGCAGCGGCGGCGGCACGATAACCGCTGCGTGTTTTCTATCGCGCTTTACCACAAACTACCCGTGGGCTCACCTGGATATCGCGGGGGTTGCGTGGAACAGCGGTGCGAATAAAGGGGCAACGGGTCGACCGGTCCCTATGCTCATGCATTGGTTATTGAGCCAAACGTAATGACTCGAATCGATTTCTACATATTATCCAGTACCGATACAGAGGCACGCTGCAACGTTGTCTGCAAGCTCATCGATAAGGCGACAACTCGTGGGCAGCGCGTGTTTGTTCACAGCGACGATACAGATTTACTGCAGAAACTCGATGAGTGCCTTTGGGCGTATAAACCTGAGCGTTTTATCGCTCATGAACTGGTTACTCAATCGGATATAACCAACGGCACCTCATCAGACTCAACAGGTAAGGCTTCATTAGCTGAGGGCTTACAAACCGTAACGCTGTCTTGCCACGAGCCCACCCGCACCGATGCGGTACTGATAAACCTGGCCAGTCAGGTGCCAGTCTTCTTTAGTCGATTTGAAAGGACCTTGGAAGTCGTTGACCAGGAAGATGAGAATCGGCTCGATGGCCGCACCCGCTATCGGTTCTACCAAGAACGCGGATACCCACTGCAACATCACAATCTGTAGACCATACTCATTCTTGGGATGAATGAACTGGAGATCTGCGATGTCGCATCAAGAAGATGATTTGCCGGTATTGAACGCGGTGGTAGAAACCGGTAACGCTTCCATCATTCAATCAACTCGAATGGGCAATGAGGTGCTGCGTGAGCTGGAAAACCTGCGCCAGGATGCGGCGAGAGCAATGCCCATCAGTCGCGACGACAACGACGAACAAAGCGCGCCAAGCGCCGAGACCGCAACTGAATCAGATACACTACCCGCCGCGCCGGATGATGCCGGTGATATCCCTGCGGTTGAGATTCCTGAAGGGTTCGATTTTGCGTCTGTTGCCTCAGGAACCGTAGCTAACACGCACTCGTTAAGTGAGTTAGACACTCAGTATCCAGATCAAACGGCCAACGAACCCCTGGCTACACCGTTAACTGGAATGAGTTTTGTACTTACAGACGACGAAATCAACCTTTTAATTGACGATATCGTAGATAGACACGTATCTGCTTTACGGCGCGATATAAAAAGACTTTTAGAGCGAGCGCGCCGCTCTCCCTAGACACCAACAGCCCATCACCCGGAATATGGAA
Organism: Granulosicoccaceae bacterium; assembly: GCA_020629835.1. GTDB lineage: Bacteria > Pseudomonadota > Gammaproteobacteria > Granulosicoccales > Granulosicoccaceae > Granulosicoccus. Next base: position 3,919 of record JAHDCO010000063.1, on the reverse strand, counting down.
AAGACTTACAACCCCCAAGCCATCGAGCAACGCTGGTACGAATTCTGGGAAGACCAAGGACACTTCAAACCCTCAGGTGAAGGAGATCCCTACTGCATCATGATTCCGCCCCCGAATGTCACGGGCACATTGCACATGGGGCATGCCTTTCAGCAAACCATCATGGATGCGCTGATACGGTTTAACCGAATGCAAGGTAAAAACACGCTTTGGCAGCCGGGTACCGACCATGCGGGCATCGCCACCCAGATGGTTGTCGAGCGTCAGCTGGCGCAGGAAAACACCTCGCGGCACGACTTAGGTCGCGACCGGTTTATCGAACGTGTGTGGGATTGGAAAGCGGAATCCGGGGGCACCATTACGCGTCAACTGCGTCGGCTTGGCGCATCACCGGACTGGTCGCGCGAACGGTTTACGATGGACGAGGGAATGTCTGAAGCGGTACGTGAAGTGTTTGTACGTCTGTACGACGACGGACTGATCTACCGAGGCAAGCGCTTGGTTAACTGGGACCCGGTTTTCCATACGGCACTGTCTGATATCGAAGTACTCAATGAAGAAGAGCAAGGACACCTGTGGCACTTACGGTATCCGCTCACCGATGGCAGTGGTCATGTCACCGTTGCCACAACGCGACCGGAAACCATGTTAGGCGACACAGCTGTTGCCGTACACCCAGATGATGAGCGCTTTAAAGACTGGGTAGGAAAGACCATCACCTTGCCATTGGTAGGCAGAGAAATTCCGATCATTGCCGACGATTACGTCGATCCTGAATTTGGCTCGGGGTGTGTGAAAATTACACCCGCCCATGATTTTAATGACTACGCCATGGGCCAACGGCATCAGCTACCTGTGATCAACATACTGAACCACGATGCCTCCTTAAACGATGCCGTGCCTGAACCTTACCAGGGGCTGGATCGGTACGACGCGCGCAAAAAAGTCGTTGAAGATCTCGAGTCAGCGGAATTGTTGGAGCGCATAGAAAAACATACGCTGAAAGTTCCACGTGGCGATCGCAGTGGTGCGGTAGTTGAACCCTACTTAACGGATCAGTGGTTTGTTGACCTAACCCGCGATGTGCAAAGCGATGGACGTCCTGGCGGTAAGAAACTCATTACCGAACCGTCGTTAGAGGTGGTGCGTGATGGGCGCATACGTTTTGTGCCGGATAACTGGTCCAAGACGTACTACCAGTGGTTAGAAAACATAGAAGACTGGTGCATCAGCCGACAAATTTGGTGGGGTCATCGAATCCCAGCGTGGTACGACGAGGAAGGTAACCAATACGTTGCACTGACCGAGGCAGACGCCCGTGAAAAATACAACCTAAGCCCAACGCTTGCGTTGCATCAGGATGATGATGTGCTGGACACATGGTTCTCCTCTGCTTTGTGGCCGTTTTCTACCCTGGGCTGGCCTGAACAAACCGATGCGCTAAAAACGTTTTACCCAGGTTCTGTCCTGGTTACCGGATTTGACATTATCTTTTTCTGGGTGGCCCGCATGGTGATGTTTGGAACGCGCTTTATGGACGGCGAAGTGCCATTCCACGAGGTGTACATGCACGGCTTGGTGAGAGACTCCAGCGGTAACAAGATGTCTAAATCCAAGGGAAATGTGCTGGATCCTTTGGATATTATTGATGGCATTAGCCTGGAAGATCTTCTCGCCAAGCGCACCACCAATCTGATGCAGCCGCATATGGCGCCAAAAATTGCGGCACAAACCGAAAAAGAGTTCCCGGAAGGTATTGCCAGCTACGGTACGGACGCCCTGCGTTTTACATTTGTATCTTTAGCATCAACCGGTCGCGATATTCGTTTCGATATGAAGCGCGTGGAAGGCTACCGAAACTTCTGCAACAAACTCTATAACGCAACACGTTACGTACTCATGAACACCGAAGGTGTGGACGCGAGTGCACCGCCAGCCAATCGCAACAGAATCGATCAATGGATCGTCGGGCGACTCCAGCAGACTGAACAGTTGATCGGCGACCATATAGCCAATTACCGGTTCGATTTGGCTGCCAACGAACTGTACGAATTCACTTGGAATGAGTACTGCGACTGGTACCTGGAGATGGCCAAGCCCATTCTTAATGGGGCCGACGTGACCGATGAGCAGCGCCGGGCAACACGCATCACATTGGTTCGCGTGCTAGAGACCATTCTGCGTTTAGCCCATCCTTTCATGCCATTCATTACCGAAGAACTGTGGCAACAAGTGGCTAAACAGGCCGGTAAGTCAGGCGATACGATATCGACGCAGCCCTACCCGAAACCCGATGTCACGCTGATTGAGGATGACGCAATGACCGCGGTGAATTGGGTTAAAGCATCGGTAATGGGCGTGCGTAAAATTCGTTCTGAAATGAACATCAACCCAGGCAAAAAACTGCCGGTTATTGTCAGTAATGCATCAGACGATGACAAAGCGCTGATTGCCGAACACAAAGATTTGCTCATTGGGTTAGCGCGTTTGGACAGCATCGAATTGTTAGACGCAGGCACCGAGGCACCTGAATCAGCCTCAGCGTTGGTGGATAGCATGCAGTTGCTGATACCCATGGCAGGTCTTATTGATAAAGACGCCGAACTTGCACGGCTTAACAAAGAACTTAACCGTCTGACGGGTGAAATTGAGCGATTGACAAAGAAACTGGGCAACGCCGGTTTTACTGACAAAGCACCAGCAGCGGTGGTCGCTGCAGAGCAGCAGAAGTTAGACGATGCGAATGCAGCCCTCACCCAACGCACCGAACAAAAAGCGAAGATCGAGGCGCTGTAGAGCACACATCTGTATGGCTGGCTACCGCTGAGGGTCAGGCGGTAGCCAGCAACACTTGCACGATTACTACAATCGCGCCAATAAACAACAAGGTTCCAATCACTCCACCGATGATGAAATGCATCGGTTTACCGGTTTGAAAATCTCGCTTTCGATTTTTGCTTGACTGAACGCCCAATAACGCGGCCGCCACACTCTGCGCGACCTCTCGTTTTGATGTGCCAGTTCGTTCTGGCACCTCCGCCTCTTCAGGGCCATCTCCATTAGAGGTAACTCCATCAGGGCTATCTTCATCAGAACTGGGTGGCACAGTTGTCATAGGGTTCTAAGGTGATTACTTAGAATCGAAAACCAACTTTTGCACTGTAAGACGTGTAATCGCCAGTGCGATCAGCCTCTAACGTCAGGTTCACGCCAAAATTAATGTTTAGTCCCACAAAGGCTTTTTGTTGCGTAACGGATTCTTTTTCTAAATTGAATTCTTCACTGGCTTCAGCGTTGGTCATGATGTAACCCAACCCGGCGTACGGGGTTAGCATCAGAATGCCTTTGGATATCGATAAATCAACCGAGTAGCTTTGCAGACTTAGCTGATCCAGCCCTTGCAACGTACTCATACCCGCACGTATTCCCACGGCAGGCGTGGCGGCGGTTCCGTCAAAAATAGATTTGCGAATTTCAGCACCTAACAGCTTAATGTCGGTGTCGGGCACGGCACTCGCGAAAGCGCCTACGTCGATTCCGAAGGGCAACCCTTTGTGTACATGCAATCGCGGCAACAGTAAGGAGTCCAATTCAAAATCCCCTTCACTCGCTCTATCTAATACCTCTTCATCAATTTCGGTAGAGCTAATGCTGACACCAACATCAAACCCAACAAGACCCAGAGGTTCAGTGGGGGTGATACCCCGATAATGCGTCGCGGCTGATAAGTTTTCCGATAACGTTTTGAAGTCTTCCTGCGACAACGCTTCAAACGAATCAAACGCACTCGCGTGAACTGTTGATGCACTGCCCATGAGCAGTGCGACCGCCAGTATCTGGCCCAGGCGCCGTGTGACGTGCGACGACTTGAAGCACGGGTTCTGCGAGAGCGCGGAGTGCAACGGCGTGTGCAACGGCG
>JAHDCO010000062.1:13850-20177 GCA_020629835.1 Granulosicoccaceae bacterium | reverse complement strand
GTTAGCGCTTCGTCATCAAGAGCAGAGGCTTTCATCTGTTCACGCCCATCCACCAAACTCATGTACTGATCGCTGCGTCCTAACACCTCAGGATAGCCATCGAACAGCTGCTGTAAGTAAGCCCCAAAGTTTTCTTTCGTAATGGGTGGGGTCATAACCAAAGCTGGCTTGCCATCGTGCAAATCGGCCAATGCCATGGGTTCAGCTTCCTTTGCGCGCAGGATGTTGTTGGCTTCCAGGAGATCCGCGTTGGATACTGAGGTAAACGTTTCATCGGCGAAGACCATCGCTACGGTTCGCTGGTCATACGTGGTAACAAATCCGTAGGCGAGGGCGGCAATCTGCAACGCCCCGACCACGCACATATCAAACACCAGGCTTTTCTTTTTCGGTGACCACAACAGCGCGGTCAGTGCGGGCCCGAGCACCAGGTCGATAAGAGCAACCAGCTTTAAGCCTTGCCAGCCGCCATCCAGCAGAAACAAATCACCCGGAAACCAGAAATACACCATCAGAAGCACAAGGCTCATAAACACCGCCAGGCTGATGGAGAAGTGAATAGCGACTGCCTGCCAGCGAGTGAGCAGTTTCCAGCGTGGCGTGGCCTCTGGCATCGGCAACGTAGGACTGACGGCAGACATAAATGAATTCCACAGATGGCAAATTGGAGTAATGCCAGCTGTGAAGCAAATCACTCGCCAATTGGTGAGTGTGCTTTAAGTCATTGACGCGCGAGGTCGTTTTGCAAGCCGATCAGGTGGTATGGAGCCGCTAAATTTAGTCGTAGCGGCCTAATTTTCAGCGGCGTTCAGCAGAAATTCCACCAGCGCCTTTTGGGCGTGCAGCCGATTGCCGGCTTCGTCCCAAACCACACTCTGCGGGCCCTCGAGTACCTCGGTGGTGACTTCTTCGCCGCGGTGGGCAGGCAAGCAATGCATGAACAACGCATCGGGGTTGGCTGCCTCCATGACCGCGTCGTTCACCTGCAGGTGCTTGAACGCCTGTTCTCGTTCGGATTGCTCGCTCTCCTGGCCCATGCTGGCCCAGACATCGGTCACTACGAGATGCGCGCCGTCTGCAGCTTCAGCAGCGGTCCCTACCGCTGTCACTTTACTGCTGCCGCGATCCAGAATTTCTGCATCGGGTTCATGCCCTTCCGGACAGGCAATACGCAGGTCAAAGCCTAAGAGGTTCGCGGTATTGATGTAAGAATTACACATGTTGTTTCCGTCGCCGATCCAGGCGACAGTTTTGCCGGCAATCGGCCCTGCGTGATCGGCAAAGGTTTGCATATCGGCCAGTAACTGGCACGGGTGCAATAGATCGGTTAACCCATTGATCACGGGAATGGTGGCGGCTTCTGCCATGCGTTCTACGGTTTCGTGGGAGAAGGTGCGCACCATAATGATGTCCACCATTTGTGAAAGTACACGAGCGGTATCTTCAACCGGCTCGCCGCGCCCCAATTGCGTATCGCGTGGCGAGAGATTGATGGCATGACCCCCAAGCTGCGCCATGCCCGATTCGAATGACACACGCGTACGCGTCGATGATTTTTCGAAAATCATCGCCATGGTGTGATGTTTTTCCAACGGTTCCAAGGCGCCGGCTTCCCATTGCGCACGATATTCCTTTGCGCGTTCGAGCAAGCCTAAAAACTCATCTTGAGTTAAATCAAATTCAGATAGAAAATGCCGCACTGGGTTGATTACATCCTTTTAAAACGAAAAAACGGTTTAGGCTGGTTGGGCTTCGTGCTGAGCAAGAAAATCAGTCACCATAGACACGACGCGTTCAACGATAAGATCCGCATCTTCATCACTCATGATGTATGGCGGTAACAAGCGTATCACCCGTCCGGCGGTTACGTTCAGCAGCAGGCCTTGATCCATCGCAATACTCATTAGTTCGGGGCAGTCGCGATCAAGCTCGATGCCCATCATCATGCCGCGCCCACGAATATCCACCACACCCGGTTGGTTATGTAATGAGGCTTTAAAGCCTTCGACCATGCGTTTGCCAAGCGCTTCTGCGCGCGCGGGTAACTGGTCGCGCTTCATGGTGCTGATGACCGCTAGTGCCGCAGAGCACGCTAACGGATTGCCACCAAACGTAGAGCCGTGGCTACCGGGTTGCATAAGTTCTGCGGCGTGGCCACGAGCCAAACAGCCACCGATAGGCATGCCGTTACCGAGTGCTTTTGCCACCGCCATAACGTCGGGGGTAATGCCGCTGGACTGGTGAGCAAACCAATGACCGGTGCGGCCCATACCCGCCTGGATTTCATCCACGATCATCAATAGATTGTGTTCGTCGCAAAGCGTGCGAATACCGGGCAGGAAGTCATCGGATGGGATATGCACGCCACCCTCGCCCTGTATGGGCTCAACCATCACCGCAGCGATGTCGTTGCGCGATGCGATCATCTCTGCGACCGCAGCTACATCGTCGTAGGGCACGCGCACGAAACCTTCCACCATCGGGCCGAAGCCCACTTTGATTTTTTCGTTACCGGTGGCCGATAGCGTCGCCATGGTTCTTCCATGAAATGCGTTTTCGAACACGATGATTTGTGGGGCTTCGATGCCGCGCTTATGACCGTGCAGGCGGGCGAGTTTGATGCAGGCTTCGTTGGCTTCAGCCCCGGAATTTGCGAAAAACACCTTGTCCATGTTGGCAAGTTCGCACAGTTCCGTGCCCAGCCGTTCCTGTTCCGGGATGTGGTACAAATTCGAGGAATGAACCAGTGTGTTTGCTTGTGACGCGACGGCGTTGGCCACGTCAGGATGGGCATGCCCCAGGGCGCAAACCGCGATTCCTGTGAGCGCGTCGAGGTATTCGCGGCCTTCTGTGTCCCATAAACGCAGACCTTCGCCGCGGGCAACGGTCATCGGCAGTCGTCCATAGGTGGCCATCAACGAGCTCATAAGGTGTCCTTGTAACATTGTCATACAGCGGCCCCGCATGGTAGACCATGGGCCCCTGATCGCCAACAGTTGCTTGCCAGTGAGGGGCATGGGTGAGACCATTGGTACAGACGGTACGTATTGAACGATATATCAGTACCCCTAGAACTTAACTCAAGCTGACCCACTACGGAGCTCATATGGCTTTTGAATTCCCAGACCTGCCCTACGACTACACGGCCCTCCAGCCACATATCGATGCGCAGACGATGGAGATCCACTACGACCGACATCACCGCACTTACTTCAACAACTTCACAGGCGCTGTCGATGGCACGCCCAATGCGGACAAATCCCTAGAAGAAGTTATGGCAACCGTTGATGCCAGTGCATCGCCTGCCATCCGAAACAATGGCGGCGGTTACTACAACCACATTCTGTACTGGAACTCCATGTGCGACGGCGGCAGTGCCCCCAGTGATGCGCTTGGTGCCGCTATCAATGACACCTTCGGTTCCATGGACGAATTAAAGTCTCAACTGAAGCAGGCGGGCATTGGTCGCTTCGGCTCAGGCTTTGCCTGGTTGGTTGTTGCTGACGGCAAATTGGCTGTGACTTCAACACCCAATCAAGACAACCCGTTGATGCCTGTTGCGGACATGCAAGGCACACCTATTGTCGCGTTGGATGTTTGGGAGCACGCGTACTACCTCAAGTACCAGAACAAACGCCCTGACTACATCGATGGCTGGTTGGAAGTTGTTGACTGGGCAAAAGCGTCCACTCGATACTCTGACGCACTGGCGTAAACCGTTATGTCTGATACGCAAACCGCAGTCGATGTCATGGACCGAATCAAGGATCAGGTTGAATCGAATCCTGTGATTTTGTACATGAAAGGAACGCCTCAGATGCCCATGTGCGGATTCTCAATGCGCACGGTTGAGGCATTGAAAAGCTGCAATCGTGAATTTGCCTTCGTCAACGTGATTGTTGACATGGAGATTCGTGAGAACTTGCATCGCTACGCTGACTGGCCCACGTTCCCTCAGCTGTACATTAAAGGTGAGTTGGTTGGTGGCTGCGACATCGTCATGGAAATGGCAGAAAGCGGCGAATTAAAAACGATGGTGGAAGAGGCCGCAGCTGCATAACGCTCTGCACAGGCTTGCACCGGTATCCGTTTAGGCGGCCAGTGCGACTACCGTTAGTAAGATAAAGCCCGGTTATGCCGGGCTTTTTTTATGCGCCGCTTCCCATTGATTGGTGATGTGGCAAAACAGTTCTGCTGTCTTTTGTGTGTCGTAGATTGCCGAATGGGCTTCACCACTGTCCCATCCCAACCCAGCCACTTCGCAGGAGCGTGCAAGTACGGTTTGTCCCAGCGCCAACCCCGCCATGGTCACCGTGTCAAAACAACTGAACGGATGAAACGGGTTGCGCTTAACGCCGGCACGCTCCACCGCTGCATTCAAAAACTTCAGATCAAACGCGGCGTTATGACCCACCAAAATTGCGCGGGTGCAGTTGCTGTCTCGCACCGCTTGTCGTACCGGTTGGAAGACATAGTTAAGTGCTTCACTTTCAACACGCGCAGCGCGCAATGGGTTGTCCGGATCTATGCCATTCAGTTCTAACGAACGTTGATTAAACTCCGCACCGTCGAACGCCATGACGTGTGTGCTTTTCGCAACGTCTGGAAATACCCGTCCGTCCTCATCCATACCAATGGTGACGACGGCAATTTCCAACAACGGGTTTTTGTTTTCATCCAGCCCACCGGTTTCAACGTCTACCACAACGGGTAGGTAACCTCGAAAGCGTTCGCTTAAGACAATGGGTTGGCCGGGGACGTACATTGACAGTGACACGCTTTCTTTATCGACTTGGTTGTAACGGCGGCCGCATAGGATACACCGTACGGCGGTGATACCATTTGGACTTTCCTTCGCTGGCTCAGGGTTCTACGTGTCGCAGTTGCTGCAACAATTTGTATGGATCGCATTTCTGCAAGGTCGACCGCAGGATATGCCGGCCTTGCGTTCGGCATTGGGCGTCGCGCTGGTTCTGAATCTGCTGACTTATCTGTTGGCGATTACCAGCGACTACAGCTTTTTTAAGGGGCTGCAAATTGCGCTGCTGGATATCGCGATTTCGGGCTTGTGTCTGTACCTGGCGGTTACCGCCGTGAACAAGTCAGCGCGATTCCTTCAGGCATACACCGCTTTTCTGGGCGGCACGGCGGTGCTTAATGCCGTTGCGATTCCAGTGTTGTGGCTGAACTCAGAGACGGTTGGATTGCTGGATATTGCGCTGATCATCTGGGCGCTGGCCATCATTGCTCATGTACTGCGGCACACCCTGGAGGTGGAAACCTGGGTCAGCGTGCTCATGGCCTTTGCTTTTTACCTGGTGGTTTTACAGCTACTGGCTCTCACCGGTGCCATTGGCCAGGAGCCATCTGCAGAGCAACAACTCTCGCTTTATCAATCGCTTACTGCTTCCTGGTTGAGTATGGCCTGAGAATGCTATGATGCGACGGAAATCACACTCTTTGAAACTGAGCCAACGTCTAGACCGTGTCAGTTACACCTTCCAAGCGCCCAACGGGGAAACCGAACAACGGTTCGCGTATACGGTCCCGTATCGCCACAGGACGGCATCCTGAGTATCGCGACGATGATGCGGCCGTGGCGCTTGACCTGCTTGCGATAGGAGAGCCTATGCGTCCATCGATTGCGGGGTTGCGGAAAAACGTTCGCCTGAATAAAGAGTCTGAGCCTGAATCAGATGTGTCGGACCCCAACACCCCGGCACGCCGCCCGAATAAATCTGAAGACCCGGCGCCTTCTGAGGCCGCTGGCAAAAATAACCGGCTGAAGCCGCTCGACATCATCGTGCCCGATGAAATTGGGCGCTACACCATCGGCCACCGTATCGGGTCCGGTACCTGTGGCGTGGTGCATTTGTCCTTAGATAACGTGCTAGGACGAGAAGTCGCGGTGAAGTTGTCACCGATTGGCAGCGCAGAAATTTCGTCAGGCAAAGTGCCTGGAGCTCAGCGGGCGTATCAAACTGAAATTGTTGCAGCGGGCAAGTTACGGCACCCGAACATCGTCACCGTTTACGACGCGGGTCAGTACGAAGACTTGAACTATCTGGTGATGGAAGCTGTTGAGGGTGAGTCGTTAAAAGCCTATGGCAAAGGGCAGACGCTGTTGCCTGCTTACCAGGCGCTAAAAGTCATAATCGAATGCTGCCATGCGCTGGATTACTCGCATCAACAAGACATCCTGCATCGCGATATCAAGCCAGCCAACATCATGCTTGATCACAATAAGTCGGCAAAGCTGTTGGACTATGGAATTGCGGTTGGGCTAACGAACGACTCGGCTTTGGAACGGCAGGGCCCCACGCTGGG
>JAHDCO010000062.1:0-13750 GCA_020629835.1 Granulosicoccaceae bacterium | reverse complement strand
CGTTTTTCCAGGGTTTTTCTGATGTGGAAGTAGCGCAGTTACTGGAGTTGGTAAAGGTACGCACCTTTTCACCAGGCGATGATTTGTTGCTCGACGCCAATACGGAGCGCAGCTTGTTGGTTATAACCGGTGGCCTGGTTCGGATCAGTGAAAACGATGACTTGCTTGGGGTCATTGGAGAAGGTGATTGCGTTGGTGAGTTGGGCTTTATTCACGGCACACCCGAAACACGTTCGCAAACCGCACTCACCCAGGTGCATGCGCTTAACCTTCGGGCCAACGCGTTAAGCGAACTACCGCCGAAAACGCATCTGCATTACTACCACGCTATTTCAGAATTACTGTCAAAGCGTTTGGCGGCCGAGGGGCGATTGCAGCTCGATATCACGCTGTAACTACGTAACTCCCCCACACCCGAAAACGGTTTACTCCTCAGGCGAGTTTCCGCGCCGTTTTTGAAGTGTCTTTTCCCAATTTAACGACGTTCGAACAATCTCATCAAGATTGTCGTATTGAGGTGTCCAGTCCAGGGTGTTGTGGATTCGATCAACGGCGGCAATCAGTGTTGGCGGGTCACCCGCGCGGCGTGGCTGTTCAACCACTTTGATGGGTTGGCCGTGCACACGATTAACCGAATCGATGACTTCTCGAACACTGAAACCATGGCCATAACCGCAATTGAGCAGTGTAGATTCGCCACCAGCTTCTAAATAACTCAGTGCTGACAAGTGCGCAGCGGCTAAGTCACTCACGTGGATGTAATCACGAATGCCAGTGCCGTCGGGCGTAGGGTAGTCGGTGCCATACACCGCCAGCTGTTCTCGTTTACCAATCGCCACTTCTGCGGCCACCTTGATCAATAAAGTGGCCTTTTCAGTCGACTGACCAATGCGCCCTTCCGGGTCGGAACCAGCAACATTGAAATACCGCAATACCACATGGGTTAAGTCGGTAGCCGCTGATAAATCCCGGAGCATGATTTCAGACATCAACTTAGAGGTGCCATAGGGGTTGATGGGTGCTGTGGGCAGATCTTCATGGCACGGCGCAGTATCGTTCGGAGCGCCATAGGTGGCTGCCGTAGAAGAGAAAATAAAGTGCTTAACACCTGCGTTACTGCACGCTTCCAACAGGTTGCGGGTGCTGCTGGTGTTGTTGCCGTAATACTTGAGTGGATCGGATACGCTCTCCGGCACAATGGTGTGCGCAGCAAAGTGCATAACGGTTTCAATGTTGTGCTGGCTGAACAGCTTTTTGAGCAGTTCGCTGTCACCGGTTTTGCCAATGATTAATTCGCCATGTAAAACACTTTCCGCATGACCGGTAGATAAGTCATCCAGGATCACCACATCGCGCTGCTGTTGGCCGAGTAGCTTGACAACATGGCTACCAATGTAGCCGGCACCACCGGTGACGAGTATTTTTCCAGGCATGGTTTTGATCGCTCCAATCAGCAGATATCAGGAAAGTGAAAGCGCACGGTTAAGGTAGTAAAAGTAACACGGATTAGGCACACTGCTGAGCTATGCAACACAGCGATCACGTAATGGGCGATGTGGAACGCTGGTGCCCACACTTGCGCAATGGCGCAACACTTATCACCGTTAACCAACGGTTGGCACGGCATTACCAGCGCCGCTATGACGAATGGCAACAGCAGTCGGGGCAAACGGTATGGGAAACACCGAATATCGTGTCCTGGAGCGCGTGGCTATTGCAGCTACACGATGAAGCCTTGTGTGAGGGCTGGACTGACGCGGCCGTTTTAAGTGCTTCGTTAGATGATCGGTTGTGGCGGTTGGCTGTGGAGTCGGTTGATAAGCAGCACGATGCCCCGGTGTTAGATAAATCGGCTGCTGCGCATTTGGCCAAAGCGGCCTGGTTGATTCAGCATGCATGGCATTGTCATGTTGGCGAAGACGTGCAGTTATCACTGGATCAACATCTGTATCGCGAATGGTCAAAAGCGTTTCGAAGATCTTGTCATGAGCATCACGCGGTTGATGCATCGCGCTTGGCGCATCATCTAAGAAGTATTTTACAACCCATGGTTGATGAGGCTGCCATTCCAAAGCAATTGCTTTTCGCCGGGTTTTTAACGCCCACGGTAGAACAGCAAACGTGGTGGCACGACTTAACCGAGCAAGGCGTTACCGTTACGTTACTGGAGCCCCAAGCACAGCCTGTGTCGCCTGCGCATCACGCCTTTCTTGACGATGCTGCAGAATGGCGCGCGGCTGCATCTCACGCGCGAGCACTTTTGGAAGAATCGCCAGGCAGCTCGATTGGTTTGATCGTACCGGCATTGCAGGCACATCGAACCGATGTATTGCGTGCGTTTGATGCGGTGTTTTTCCCCGGTCAAAATCCTGCGCGTATTCAGCAACTGGAAAGGCCTTATGACGTGTCGCTGGGTGTGTCCCTGGCTGAACAGCCGGTGGTTCGAAGTGCGTTAATCATGTTGCGATTTTTAACCGAAGCCATTCCAGCGTCTGAAGTTACGTCACTGCTACTAAGCCCTTACTTTTTAAACGCAACGCGAGCGGCAGTAAAACGACGAAAGTTAGACCGACTGTTGCGTGATGACAGGCGATGGGAACTGTCGGCCCAGGAGTTAATTGACCAGAAGCGATACACCGATTTCCTGGATTCCGGACTGGCGGAAGGGCTGCAAAAAGCCTTGAAAAGTCTGTCGGTAAATAAACTCAGCTTTCGCGAGTGGTCGTCCTTGTTTGGTCGGCTGTTGCAAAAGCAGTTGGGCTGGCCCGGAACGCAGTTTGACTCGTTAGAGTTTCAAGCGGTTACCGTACTTAATCAAGTGATTGACGAACTCGAAGCGTTAGATGATGGACAAGCGGTTACCGCCCCCGTCGCGGTTACCGAATTACAGCGCTTATGTGGGCAACGCGTTTTCCAGCCGGAGACGCCGCGAGCACCCATACAGATTATGGGGCGTTTAGAAAGCCACGGCATCCTGTTTGATCACTTATGGATCACGGGGATGGACGTAACCCAGTGGCCACCTAAAACGGCAGCAACCGCCTTAATACCTAAAGCCTTACAACACGAACGCGGTGTGCCAGAAGCATCAGCACCGAATCGCCTGCACGCGGCACTTGCTGAGTGGCAGCACTGGTGTCGGTTAGCACCGACGGTGGTGGCAAGCCGAGCATTAACTCGCGACGGTCAACCATTACTGCCGGCAGCGTGTGTGACCGGTTTGCCACTGGCTGACAACGATGATCTGTTGGGTGCAAGTTCGTATCCGAATCTGGTGGAACACATCGCGCTTTCCACACAGCTGCAAGCGGTGGCTGACACTCATGGCCCCGCCATGGTTGAAGGCGATCATGTCAAAGGTGGCGCAAGGCGTTTAGAGGATCAGGCCAAATGTCCGTTTCGAGGGTTTGCGTTGCATCACCTCGGCATTAAAGAGTTGGAAGAACCGGGCATGGGGCTGGACCCTCGTGGTCACGGTAATTTGTTGCACGCAGCGCTGGAAAAATTCTGGCTCACGGTAAAAACGTCCGCTGAACTGCATTCGCTAAGCGAAGAATCGTGTGAGTTGTTGGTTAATCAATGCATTGACCATGCGTTTGATGAGAATGCGGTGGAACCGGAGCTTCGAGCGTTAGAACAACCACGGCTTTTTCGCTTGATTAACGATTGGTTGAATGTAGAAAAAAGCCGACTGGTTGGTTTTCGTGTTGAGGCCGTTGAACAAAAACACGAAGTGGATGATTTTGGATTCACGATCAAATTGTTTATTGATCGCATTGATCAATTAGACAGTGGCGAGCGCGTCATCATTGATTACAAAACCGGTCGCAATAACCGTCCGGCAGACTGGGCATTGGAGCGAATAGAGAGCCCGCAGTTACCGTTGTACGCCACCATCGATAAAGCCGTGGATGGAGTCGCCTTTGCGCAGGTAGCGCAAAATGAAATGCAATTTAAAGGCGTTACAGCCGAAAAAAATTTATTGCCCCGCGTATCAACGAAAGTGAGTGGCGATCATTCTCCACAAGATTGGGATGAGTGGCGTGAGCATTGGCAATCGTCTTTGCAGTTACTGGCAGGCGAAATTCGGGAGGGCGTCGCGACGATTACACCGTCACCTAAAGCGTGTCAGTTTTGCGAACTGAAACCCTTGTGTCGCTACCGACAGGATGAAGAGAGTAGCGCGGAGTTCCCTGCGGGCGACCTCGCTTCCGGTATGGCCGACCATAATGGGGAGGGGGTATGACGGATCCTGCGACTCATGCTGTGGTTGATGCAGCGGAACGCTCGCGTGCGCTTGAGCCCACGACTTCTTTTATTGTGCAAGCCCCGGCGGGATCTGGCAAAACGGCGCTGTTAACCCGGCGAGTGCTAACGCTTTTGGCTACGGTGGACGAGCCAGAGGAAATTCTTGCGATAACGTTTACTCGTAAAGCGGCGGCAGAGATGCAGACCCGTGTGGTGGAAGCGTTAGAACAAGCGGCGTATAACCCTGAGCCGGAATCAGCCTTTGAATTGGAAGGTTACCGTTTAGCGTTGGCTGTATTGCAGCGGGATAAGCAGCGCGATTGGCAGCTGTTGCAAAATCCGGATCGCTTGCGCATGAGTACGATCGATGCGTTGTGTGCTCTGTTAGCCCAGCAACTACCGGTGACGTCAACCTTAGGCGGCATTGCCAATCCAATGGAAGACGCCAGCGTTTTATACCGAGAAGCGGCGCGCCGCTGTCTTAAGTTCGGCACGACGCGTTACCCGTGTTTGTTAGCAACCGTCGGCAATCGATTTGGTCAGGCCGAAACGCTGTTGGGCAACATGCTCGCCAGTCGAGATCAGTGGTTGCGGTACAGAAGCTTATTCGATCTAGACGATAAGAGCGTGCTGCGTGAATGGCTTGAAGATCAATTGGCAGAGCTTGTCACACGCGACTTGCAGCGATTTGAATCGCAACTGATTGATGCCGGTGTGCACAGTTTAGTAACCGATGCGTTGTTACCGGTTATTCAAAAAGCGCATGCAGTGAAACTGGCCGTCACCGGGCAAAGCGGCTCGGCTGAACTATTTCAACCCCGCTATGTTGAGCTTGACGTGTTGCCTGAATTAGAGGCTGCGCATCTTGCTGTTTGGCAAAGTACCTTATCGTGTTTGTTAACCAACAGCGGTAACCCAAGAACCTTTCGTAAACGACTGACAAAGAACGAGGGCTTTCCGGCATCAAAACCGGACTTAGAGTTAGCAGAGTTATCATCGGCAGAAGCTAAAGCACACAAAGCCAGCCTTGCGCAAATCATCGATGCGTTATCGGATGCCGCCGATATCGAAAACGCAGTTGGGCAGATCCTCAAGTTACCTCAGCCAAGCTACGCCGATGAGCAATGGGATTTATTGGAAGAGTTACTGACTGAACTTCCGAATCTTGAGCGTACCCTGCATCAGGTATTTGTAGATAACGGCGCCATTGATTTTGTAGAAATTGCGTCGCGAGCCCGTACCGCCTTGGGTGATGAGGATGCGCCAACCGATTTGGCGTTGGCGATGGACTTAAAGCTTAAGCACATATTGGTGGATGAGTTTCAAGACACATCGAGAACGCAGTTTGATTTATTCAGGCAATTGGTGGCGGGGTGGCAACAGGGTGATGGGCGTACCTTCTTTGCGGTGGGTGACCCCATGCAAAGTATCTACGCATTTCGAGCGGCGGAAGTCAGTTTATTTGCTACCGCCAAGCGGTTAGGGATTTCAGCTGATGTCCCGTTAGAGTCGCTAACGCTCAGTGTGAATTTTCGATCGTCACCGCAAGTGGTGAACTGGGTTAATGACACCTTCTCCACGGTCTTTAGTTCTGCTGATTCCGCCGATGAAACCAACGGTGTCATTGGGTATTCAGCCTCAGTGGCCAGTCGTTCGCTGGTTGGGGATGTGCAAGTCAATGCCTTAGTCAATAACGGTAGCGACGATGCGGCGGATTACGTTGCGCAGCTGGTAAAAACCACCTTGGCGTCATCAGAATTTCAGGACGATCCGAATAAGCGCATTGCTATTTTGGTGCGCTCCCGAACGGTGGCGCTGCCGATTTTTAAAGCGTTACAAAAGTTGAATATAGCGAATGTATCGGTAGATATGGATTCGTTGGCTGATCAGCCTGTTGTTATGGACCTTGTATCGCTGACACTGGCGTTGCGTTTCCCACATAGCCGCCTGCATTGGTTAGCCGTGTTGCGTGCGCCGTGGTGCGGGCTGTGTTTAACCGATTTGCACGTATTGGTTAAAGATGCTTACCGCGAAACTTCCATAGCTGAACTTATGGAAGATTCTGAAAGGCTTGCCGCCATGAGTCAGTCCGGGCGTGCACGCGTTGAACGATTCTGGTCGGTTGTGCAGCCAGCGGTAACTAAAGCACCTCGTTCATCGTTGGTCAGTTGGGTGGAAGCGTTGTGGCTGCAGTTGGGTGGCCCCGTGTTGTGTCAACGAGCGGTAGAGAAGGATGCGGCAGAACGATGCTTAAGAACGCTGTACACGTTGGAGGCCAACGGAGAACTGTGGCAACCGGCGCGCATTCAAGCCGCGATGGATCGCTTATTTGCTGTTACTCCGGATGACGGATCAACCAAAGTACAGATCATGACCATGCACAAGTCGAAAGGGTTGGAATTCGATACCGTGATTCTTCCGGCGCTGGATCGCAAGTCCGGTCAAAATGATTCGCCGCTGTTGGACTGGGCTGTTGTAAACACCGGGGAAAAAGCGGATGAAGCGGCCCTGCTACTGGCACCCATGGCAGAGCGCGGTGCGAAATCTGAGCATAAGGCGTTGGGTGCTTTGGTGAAAAACCTCAAAACCGCTAACGATGATCAGGAAACGCGACGATTACTTTATGTGGCATGTACACGAGCCGTCAGGCAGCTGCATGTTGTGGCCAATGTCAGGGTGAAAGCCAATGGAGAGTATTCCCCGGTATCGAAAAGTTTGTTGGAACCCTTATGGCCTGCGGTACAGGCGGTGTTTGATGAGGCGGTTAGCGCAAGTGATGCGCTACAAGCCGCGGATGTTACCGACGCTTTACCGAGCGATGGAGAAGCACTGGTTGCGCAGGCAGCTGAGGCTGCAGTTGCACCGCCGGATCTGAAGCGCGTCAGTCAGGATTGGCAGGTACCCAGTTTGCCGTGTTACCAGGCACCGAAGGTCACGGATAGCCGCCAAGATGAGTTCGCGTTGGACTATTTGTGGGCCGGGCTTCGTGCGCGTGCCATTGGTACCGTTGTTCATCGGCAGTTAGAACGCTTCCATCACCGAGGCCTGCCCGATAAGGAAAGACTCGAGTCTTTCCAACCGGTGTTGAAACGACAGCTTCGGCAGCAAGGCTTAGCTGAGCAGGAGTTGGCAGAATGCACGGCTTTGGTGATAAAAGCTTTACAAAATGTCACGGCTGATGAGGTAGGGCAATGGCTTTACGATTCTTCACATCGTGAAGCGAAATCCGAATGGGCGCTGACCGTGCATGAACCAGAAGGCACGCAAAGGCGGGTCATTGATCGAACTTTTATCACGTCTGGCGGGGATCGCTGGATAGTGGACTTTAAGACTGGAAGCCACTCAGGTGGCGATTTGGACGCCTTTATTGCGTCAGAAGTTGAGCGTCATAGCCCTCAGTTGCGGCGCTACGCTGAAGTCGTGGGCCGTATTGATACAACACCGGTACGGTTGGGTCTGTACTTTCCTTTATTGCAGGCTTTTCGAGAAGTATCCCTGGCCGAATAGGGGCTGTAGACAGGCTCTGTGGCTCGGATTTGGGTGAGTTGGCGTGTATCATTAGCGCATGCCTAAACCGATCCTACGTATTGTTGGTTTCACAGTACTCGTACTGACTGTGGGTTTATTGTCTTGTCAGTCAATGCTGGACTTCCTGTAGCCGTGTCTTCTGCTAAGCGTATACAACCCGGTGGCCCGCCCAAGGTGCTTTGGCGTGGTTTGCTGCTGTATTTTTTAGCGTTTCCGCTCATACCGGCGGTGGGTATCGCCCTGGGCTCTGGTGAACTTGTACCGGCCATCGCGAATAGCGTTGCCCTTGCATTAACCTACGTTGGCGCTACGTTGATTCGGCGGGGTATTCGGCTTCAGGCCCATGCGGCAAAACGATCCTGGCATCGCCGGGCAAGCCCCACGCCGTACCGCATGATTGGGTCTGTGCTGGTGTCAGTGGCGATGTTTCTGGTTGCCTGGCTGGGCATCACTAACAATGGTGGGCATGGCTTGATTACCAGTGTGTTGTTTGCCGGAGCCACGTTAGCAGGTTGTTATATGTACTACGACTTTGACGGTTTCGCCCGTAAAGACGATGCACCGTTGGTTGGCATCACCGTGGAAGAATTGATTGACTTGCTGGACGAAGCCGAAGATCGCATTGAAGCGATCGAACGGGCGGGTAAGTCCATTAAGAACACAGAATTTCGGGATCGCTTACGGCGTATTACCAAAGAAGCTCGCAAGATAACCGCGGCTATCGAAGAAGACCCGACCGACGCACGGCGCGCTCGTAAGTTTTTGAAGGTGTACCTGGATGGTGCGCAGCAGGTGACCGAGGGGTATGCCCGTATGCATACTGGCGTTGATACCGGTCAGTTAGAAGACAACTTTCGACGCGTGCTGACCACGATTGAAACGGTCATCGCTGATCAACAGCAAAAGTTAAAAGAGAACAACGTCAGTGATCTTGACGTGCAGATTGAAGTGCTGCAAATGCAGCTTGAGAAAGAGGGTGTTGTGTAGCTGATTTTCAGTTAACGCCCTTTAATGATTTAACGCGCGCGCTATGGAAGTGTGGCCATTGAACTTGAGGATTTCAGTATGTCGGAGACAAAAGTAGACACAGCAGTAGGTATTGACGTTTTACCAGGTACCGAACTATTGCCTGAAGTTAAACACGATATCGTGCCCTACGAAGAGACCTCACCCGATGAGAAAGCCCGTATTGAGCGGCTGGCGAATGAGATCAATTTAGCTGACAGTAACTCGGTCATATTCTTCGGCAGCAAAGCGCAGCAGGAGTTAACGTCCGTTTCAGATTCCATGTTGGAAGGGGTGCGAAACAAAGATCTGGGCTCTGCGGGTGCTTCGTTGAATCAAATGGTCACGGTACTGCGTGGCTTTAAGGTTGAGAACTACGACCCCAACGATCGGCCGGGTTTTCTGCGTCGTTTGTGGCAGAAGCTGTTTGGCGGCATTACACCGGTTGCCAAGTTCATCCAACAGTATGAAGGTGTACGCAGTCAGGTGGATACAGTCACCGATGATCTGGAAGGTCACAAAACACAACTGCTGCGAGACATCAAATCGTTAGATAAGTTGTACGAAGCGAACCTGGAATACTTTCACAACCTGGAGTTGTACATCCTGGCGGGTGAGCAAAAGCTGGCCTACATCGATTCACACATGATCCCTGAAGCCGAAGCGAAAGCGGCTTCCAGTGACGATGTGTTGGCGGCGCAGGACTTGCGCGATATGCGCGGTGGCCGTGACGATCTGGAACGCCGAATTCACGATTTAAAACTCACGCGACAGGTAGCCATGCAGGGCTTGCCCAGCATTCGTTTAATTCAGGAAAACGATAAAGGCCTGGTTAATAAAATCAACTCAACGCTCGTCAATACCGTGCCCTTGTGGCGCCAGCAACTGGCACAAGCGGTCACGATCTTTCGCTCGGCGCAGGCTGCGAAAAGTGTGCGAGCTGCCAGCGACTTAACCAACGATTTATTGGAAAAGAATGCAGAAAACTTGCGCTCGGCCAATCGCACTGTGCGTGAAGAGCTGGAACGTGGTGTGTTTGATGTGAATGCCGTTCGTCAGGCAAACGAAAATCTTATTGCCACGGTGGAAGAGAGTTTGCAAATTGCGGACGAAGGCAAGCGACGTCGGGCTGAAGCCGAGAAGAGTTTGTCTGAAATGGAAGATAGCTTAAAAGAAACGCTAAAACGGGCTGCGGCAAAACAAAGTGCTACACAACCTTCGGCGTAAGCGTCGGTAGCTACCGCATCGGGAGAGTGTGAGTCATGGGATTGTTCAGTCGGTTGTTTCATGAGTTTGTAGATGTTATCGAATGGCTCGATAGCACCAACGACACCATGGTGTATCGCTTTGAGCGCTACGGGAATGAAATCAAATACGGCGCTAAGTTGATCGTTCGCGAAGCGCAGTTTGCCGTGTTTGTTAATGAGGGTGAGGTGGCTGATGTTTTAGGGCCTGGTACCTACGAGCTGGAAACAAAAAACCTTCCGATACTCACAACCTTACAAAACTGGCATCACGGGTTCGAAAGTCCGTTTAAAGCCGAAGTGTATTTTATCAATGCTCGCCGATTCACCGATCTCAAGTGGGGCACAAAGCAGCCATTGATGATTCGAGATGTTGAGTTTGGTGGCATGCGTGTGCGTGCGTTTGGTAACTACACGGTGCGAGTGGTGGAGCCGCTCACCTTCATTCAGGAAATCGTGGGCACTGACGGGGTTTTCACTACCGATGAAATCAGTAACCAGCTACGCAATCTCATTACATCGCGGTTTGCCACGGTTGTCGGCAGCTCAGGTATTCCGATATTGGATATGGCCGCTAATTACGATCAGTTGGGTGAGTTTCTGACGGCTCGAATCAGTCCGGAGTTTGCTGAGTACGGCCTGGAACTGACTCGCTTACTCGTAGAAAATATTTCGCTGCCACCAGCGGTATCTGAGGCACTGGATAAACGAACCAGCATGGGCATCACAGGAAACCTTGATCAATACCTGCAATACCAAACCGGTGTTGCGATGGAGGTAGCTGCTGGTACTGAAGGCGGCGGTGCATCAGAAGGGATTGGGATGGGTGTTGGACTGGCCATGGCAAACCGTATGGGTAATGCCCTGGATGGCGGCAGTGCTACACCTCCACCGGTGCCAACGAATGTTCAATATCACGTTGCTGAAGGCGAAACAGCAACCGGGCCTTACACGGTTGATGCGCTGTCTTCTATGGTTAAGACCGGTAGCGTGGATGCGAATACGCTGGTCTGGTCGCAAACCATGAGTGACTGGCGAGCGGCTGGTCAAGTGCCAGCGCTGGCAGGTTTATTTGATCAAGCAGCGACGCCTCCACCTATACCGCGATAGTGGCGAACCCCGAATCATCAGCTGTGAACGGTAGTGAGTCCAGTGGCCTGGATGCGGGAGAGCTAACAACCAAAGCGTTGGTTGAAAAGCGTTTTCCGTGCGGCCAGTGCGGTGCGGTGCTGCATTACGCGGTGGGTACAGACAGTACCTCCTGTCAGTATTGCGGGCACGAGAATCGAATCCAGCTTGCGGCTGAACCCATCCGCGAGCTGGACTTGCATGCGGCGCTGGAGCGATTACAGAATGCGCCCGCGCTCAAAGACCGAGTGGAAAGCATTTTGTGCCCGAACTGCGCGGCTGCGTTCGAGTTGGATGCGCATATTCATTCGGGCGAGTGCCCCTTTTGTGGCACGACGGTAGTTACTGAAACGCGCCATTCGAAGCTCATTAAACCCAAAGCGCTGCTGCCATTTAAAGTTGATGCCAAGGACGCGCTAGCAGCCTACAAGCTGTGGTTGGGTAAGCGCTGGTTTGCACCGAACAAGCTCAAAGAGTACGCCAAAGAAGATACCGGACTACACGGTGTGTACATTCCTTATTGGACGTACGACAGCGATACGACCAGTGCTTACAGTGGTCAGCGCGGGGATACCTATTACGTTCGGCAGCGATACACGGTAGTGGAGAACGGCCGGCGCGTGACGCGCACAAGGCAGGTGCCTAAAATTCGCTGGACCTCCGTCAGCGGACGAACCAACCGTCACTTTGATGATGTGTTGGTGGGTGCAACCCGAACGCTACCGAGAAAAATCACCAACTGGCTGGAGCCCTGGGATTTACACAATCTCGTGCCTTACACGGAAGATTTTCTATCAGGATTTAGCAGTGAGGTGTATCAGGTCGATTTGGATGAAGGGTTTGGCCTTGCACAAAAGCGTATGGAGAGCATCATCAAAGGCGATGTTCGACGCGCGATTGGCGGCGATCAGCAACGCATCACGCGGCTACATACTGAACACAGCGACACCACCTTCAAACATATCCTGTTGCCAGTCTGGACAGCGGCGTTCCAGTTCCGTGGGAAAACCTACCGCTTTTTGGTGAACGGACGTACGGGCAAGGTGACTGGTGAGCGGCCCTGGAGCATCGTGAAAATTGCTGCAGCGGTGGTGACCGGCGGCGCCCTGACGTTTGGCGGTGCGGTACAGTTGGCAGACACAACCGAAACCCAATCGGGGCGTTCGGTATTTGAGCAGTTGGATAATCTATTCGATGGTTCGGCGCGCCAGGGTTTTGATTGGGCCAGCGAACCCGCGCCCAGCCGTTGGCCGCGATAGTCGCCGGCGTGCGCGGGGCCAGTCATACCGCCTGGTAACCGCTTATTTCGGGGTTAACAGCCGAACTCTAACTACGCCAACGGTTCTAATAGAGGTCGATTGTCGTATCACAGGCATAGACTTTGTACTAAATAGAGCCTGGAAAGTTTGAGGAGTCACGGTGAATACACGCCCAACGCACACACGTCATGCCCGCGCTACGCAGCGCGCCCACTCTGTGGCCGCCGCCCGCCAACCGTCATCAAAGCGACACTACAGGCGCGCCTTGTGGGTAGGCACCGCGGCATTAAGCGCTGCCGTTGCGTTCACCGCATTTAGCTCCCAGGTCAAAGCAGAAGAGCCCGTACACGGGGTGGCCATCAGTGGCGACTTGAAGTACCCGGCCGATTTTGAGCATTATGACTACGTTAACCCGGATGCCCCGAAAGGCGGCGACGTCACCATGGCGGCTACGGGTACGTTCGATAACCTGAACCCCTTTGTGCTGAAAGGGGTGTCTGCATCCGGTGCGGGGCTGATTTACGACACGCTTACATCGCAAGCCCACGATGAGCCATTTTCTGAATACGGCTTATTAGCCGAATCCATAGAAATCCCGGACGATAAGCGCTGGGTTATCTTCAACCTGCGCAAAGAAGCTCGTTGGCACGATGACGTAGCTTTAACCGCGGATGATGTGGTGTTTAGTTTCGACATCATCAAATCGGAAGGGCATCCGTTCTACAAGTCGTACTACGGCAAGGTAGCGAAAGCCGAGGCGTTAGATTCACACACCGTGAAGTTTTCATTTACCGAAGGTAACAACGCTGAGCTGCCGATGATCATGGGGCAATTGGCAATCCTTCCAAAGCACTTTTGGGAAGGTAAAGAGTTCGGTGGTTCCATTACCGAACCTTTGTTAGGCAGTGGCCCTTACCGGTTCGGCAAAATTGATGTGGGTCGCTCGGTCACTTACGAATTGGTAGAAGATTATTGGGGTAAGGATTTACCGGTTAATAAAGGCCGGCATAACTTTGCCACCATGACGTATGACTACTACAAAGACGGAACGGTGGCCCTGGAGGCATTGAAAGCGCAGGACGTGGATTTCCGCCGTGAAAACATTGCCAAGAACTGGGCTACAGCCTACAACACCCCTGCATTGGAAGACGGTCGTTTAATTAAAGAAACGATTAAAGACAGCAATACGCAGCCCATGCAGGCGTTTATTCTCAATCTCAGAAAGCCTATGTTCTCTGACATTCGGGTGCGTAAAGCCCTGGGTTTGGCGTTCGATTTTGAGTGGATGAATAAGAATCTGTTTTTTGGCGCGTACTCTCGCACGCACAGTTATTTTCA
>JAHDCO010000144.1 GCA_020629835.1 Granulosicoccaceae bacterium | reverse complement strand
AAGGCTTACCAGCGGATCTGAACCGTCACGACTGCCATACACAACCGGAACCCGACGACTTTTCTTAGAAGCTCTCTGAACTTCATCTCCACTCTGGTCGATTTCATAGTAAGTACTCTCATCCCGCCAGCCGAGGCCGTTACTTACCTTTGAACATTCGCGTATTAATAATGCCGGTGGTTGCGAGCCATTGATGACATGAGAATCGCCATCGTCAAGAATGAAGACGCGCATGATTACCCCGATTAGCTGTTCTGACAGAGGTATGTTGGAGTGGTACGAGTTCTCCAACATCCAACCGTCGGTGAATCGATTGACTAGCCATTTGTGTTCAGGTCTTGAAGAGACACCGTAGAGCGCCAGCATCTCGATTCCTGAGGCAATTGCTATTGAACTTTTAGTCATGATCCAACTTTCTAACTTGGATACGGACGGCTGATCGAGAATAGAGGATTCCTTAGCTGAGTAGGGTGAAAACACTAAACAATACTTCTATTTCGGATGGAATAGATGACGGCTACTCGCCATACGAACCGATTCCGAACCCCCTCCGATGAAGGTAACAAGGTGGTGTATCCATAACCGTTTTGTCGAGGCTGAGAGTCAAAGAGGCTGGCGTCTCTGTCACGTAAAGAACGACACTCTCTCCTGTAAGTCCTGTTCGGACAGGCTTGATAGTGTTTACGTGCTGTTGGGTAACGTCTCGTTTAGTTGTTTGCTGAGATCGTTCAGAAACGTGACGCCGTAGTTGGGTTCGTCTAGTGAGTTGATTAGCTCTGCTGGTATGTCGTCTTCGTATTCGGGGAAGCACACGGCGATACCGATAGCGATTGAGGCAACGGTGTCAGTGTCGCCGCCGAGGGCGATGCATTCTTTGAGTAAGGTGCTTAGCTGGCGGCAGTTTAGTACACAGGTGAATGCTGCAGAGCATGCATCGTAGGCCTGCACGGTGGATTCAGTTTGCCAGGCATAGTTCCACACGTCTAGTCCGTGGGAATGTAAGTAATCGGGAATGTCTTGAACAGTTCCACTTCCCGACAGCCCTAGGTGGGCGGCTAGTGCAACCGATTGACTTGATTGCACACCTATCGGAGTGTTGTGGGTGATGCGGGCTTGAAGCTCGGCGTGTGAGCGAATCTTGTCTTCGTCACCGAGGTGCGCGATGACGGGCGACCTCATAGCGGCACCATTTCGGGTACTGTCTGGCTTGATGCTTTCCAGTAGGTCAGAACCGTTGGCGCACTTTTCTAGCAAGGCTTGGAATCGTTTGGAGTATCCGGGTCGTGGATCTCTTTGGTAGGTTGAGACAAAGCTGCTGGCTAATGTCTGAGGTGTCCACGGTTTTTTGGAGACGATCAGTTCAGCTAGGGCAATGGCCATTTGTGTGTCGTCGGTATATTTGCCGGGGACGTCGAAGAGGTCGTGTGCGGAATAGTAGGTAAGGCTGTTGTGAGCTTGGATTTTCTTTCGAGATGAAAATTCGAACCCCGCCCCGTACGCGTCGGCTACCGCTATGTGTCTCAACATTTCCGTCGATCTTTCATCCCTGATTTCCTTCGAGCTTCACCCACGAATCGGTGCCACTTGTCAAACATACAGCGGTACTCAACGGCAAGACCATCAGCTTTCGCTTTGTGGCTTCCGGGAAGTGGCGCACGGCCCAGGTTTAGTGAGGAAAGTCTGGCTCGGTGTGTCTACTGCCTGGATTTAAGGTGGAAGCCTGGGACGTTGTCCTTGACTCTAGGGCTAACTGTGCTGTGGGCCAGCCCACACTGTAATCGGGTTTTCACGATTTGTATGAACCCAGTGGTTCGTGCCATCGGGGCGAATATCGATATACCCGTCCGGATGCCAGAGCCTTAGACCATCGTGAACCGACGAGTGTTTTCGAACAAAATGACTTCCGTATCTAGAACCTTTTTCAGTCCGAACTTCACCGCTATCGAGAACAATAAACCAATAAGGGGAAGGTACGGTCCCTAATGCCTGCTGGTCGACAGATCTAAACAGCCAACCATCATCAAAACGAAAACCGTGTTCCGATGGCTTTGTCAACTCATGCGCCGTCGCTTCAGATACAACTTGCTCGAAGGCCTCGGCAGAGGCTACCGGCATTTTTAGTTCACGATGGTCTCCGAACGTAACACGGACAAGGCAGCTTTCTCCGGAAGCTTCCTGGGAGCTAACTCCATTAAGGTCAATTTCGAAAAACCCACCTTCATCCCAACACCCTAGACCTTCGGTGACTTTTGAGCATTCGCGCACGTACTTGGATGGCCAAAGAGAACCAGTTCTAAGATAAGTATCCCCATCATCGAGAACGAATATTCGGGTGGTACTGCCGATAAGTCGTTCCAAGAAAGGAACATCGGGATGGTAGTCGTTGGTTAACATCCACCCGTCGGTGAACCTAAAAGCTAACCATTGATGTTTGCCCCTAGGGGATATACCATGCGTCAGCAGCGCCTCAATTCCAGCAGCAATCGCTATAGAACTTTTGATCATGACTACTTTCGGTTATATAGAAATGGATTCTATGGAGGGTAGAAGACGGCCCAAACATTTTTGACCCTGGGTAGGTACTCATCTGGAGGCCACGGTCCGTACCGACCAGTTTGTCCATCGACCCAGAGAATCTTACCTTCGTGGTTGACTACGTTGAAATTATGGCCACCAGCTCGTTTCCATTCAACGGTCACTACTGCGGAGGATCCTGGACCAAGTTCATCGACTCTACGTCCTAGAGCATCAAGCTGCTCAGGAACGGCTCGTAATGTTTCTGAAGCGATGTCGATATGCAGACTTTGAATTGTTCCCCCGCTCCACTGGGTCACGAGATCGGCCGGAGCCCCTCCACGTCCGTGGCTGTGCGGTGCTGCGGTTGCGTCGACCCCGCGCCAACGAGCTTCTACAGCTCGCGAACAATCGACGCAATTGTGCGATCGACCCGAAACGGACGTTCCGCCGCCATTGACATCTTCGATCCATTTGTCTGGATGAACGAACGGTACGGCGTCTTGACTGATGGTAGGCGCTTCGGCCTTCTCGGTCAGCCACCGCTGTTCGACTTGGTTACCCATATCATCGTCACCAAACCACCGTTCAGACTGTCTCTTGGTAGGGAGGTCTGGGTGCATGACGGTGCTTGGAGCGATCGGTTGGATCGGAGCAGCTTCGGGGGTTGTGTCAATCTTTTGTCGGAGGATTCTGGTCCTGACCCAGTCCCGTGCCTTATCTAGACTGCCAGTATTCCCTAGGCGGGTTTCTTTGTAGGTCTGGGCGAGGTTCTGTCCGCTTCGGGTGATGACT
>JAHDCO010000061.1 GCA_020629835.1 Granulosicoccaceae bacterium | reverse complement strand
TCCCCGCTACCCACTTAGCTTCTCACTCTGTTAAGCGTCGGCAACACTGCTGCGCAGCTTAGCAAAGTGTTCGTCCCATCCGTGATCAAGCGCTTTTAGCAATCCGATGGGAGCGTCACCAGCAGCTTCTGCAATGCCCTCGTGGGTCAGGGTTAAACGTGTGCCGCCTGCAGCTTCTTCAAGTTCCCATGTAATGGTTGTCTCGTGACCATTGAACGGAGCAATAATGAACGTGGTAACGAGTTTTTTTGGGCTCTGCATTGTGATCACTTTGCCGGTAATCAAGGGCGTTGGTTTCTCGCCGTTTTTGGTGCTGACTAGCGTGTAGGCATTGCCTTCTGTTAGGTCCGCTTCAGCGGGGTGATACCACTCGCCCAATTTGTCTTTGTTCGTCAGAAACTCCCAAACGGTAAGTGGCGGTGCGTCGAAAAATACTGTTTTCGTTATGGTTGTTGTCATTTAGCTACCTTTAGTGTTTTTTTTGGATTTTCCTGCAACGTTGTTTCGTTCAATAGCTTGCTGCAGCCTGCCCAAACGTTCTGTCCAAAACTGATCGAAGTAACTCATCCAATCCGACACTTGTTTCAATCCACTTGGCGCAAGATGGTTTATTCGCTCTCTACCATGAGTTCGAACCGTGATGAGCGATCCCTCTTCTAAGATGGTGAGATGCTTTTTAACAGCCGCTCGCGTCACCTCAAAGTGCTCACAAACCTCGCCGATGGACATGTCTTGCTGACTCAACAACAACAAGATTTCCCGCCGGGTAGGGTCTGCAAGAGCTCGGAATGTGGGTTGTAAATCGTTGTGGTTAGCTGTGTCCATGCGTTCAGTCACTCCATTCAAATCTATAGAAATGCAGTACCGTTTGGTATTATTTAAATTACAGTACCAAAAGGTATTATGTCAAGCATGAAAACCGCTCGAATGCTATTTCGCAGGCGAGAATTTAGTTGGTGTAAAGGGAGTAGGCCACTCTGCCTAGCCGAAAATGTAAAGTCGCTTCACGCAAAACGACGCAACCACGTGGAAATAACGATGTAGTCGCTACGGTTTAAAAATTTCTTTATCCGAACTGTTTTTTTCAATGCCAAGTATTTCGCGTCGTCTTGGCAGCGCTTCCCACACGGATGTCCGGTCCGCGTCGCTGAGTGAGCGCCATCCGGCGATTTCATTAATAGTGCGAGCGCAGCCATGACACCAGCCGGTGACTTCATCCAATTTGCAGATGCCAACACAGGGGCTTTCGATGGTCATTGTCTAGCTCTGAGTTGTTTGTGCGGATAACGCTGCGATGATGGCGTCTAACCCGTCAGTCAATGCCGCTGGCCCAGGCTGAAGGATAAGTGGTGATTTTATCTCGAATATTCGCTCGCTTTGCACAGCTGGAATTTCCTGCCAACCCGGTCTTGCGGCAATTTTCTCAGGCCGCACCTTCTTACCGCACCATGACGCGATGATGACATCTGGCGCAGCGGCTATTACTTGGTCGCTGGTCACAAACCGGTCGCGCGCCTTGTCGTGCTTGGCTAACGATGAAAAAACGTCTCGGCCTCCGGCAATCTCAATGAGCTCGGACACCCAGCCAATGCCAGAAATCATCGGTTCGTCCCACTCTTCAAAATACACACTTGGGCGCGGTTTCTCGTCTACCTGTGAGAGCAGAGTATCTATTCGTTGTTTATAAAAATCAGCAAGCTGCGCAGCCGATTCATCCTTACCCACTGTTACACCCAAGTGTCGAATCATGGCGAGGATTCCAGCGATGTCGCGCTGGTTGTATCCCATTACAGTTACACCCTCGCGTAGGAGAGAGGCGGCAATATCGGCTTGTAAGTCTGAAAAGGTAAGAACAAGATCCGGTTCCAGCGCAAGGATCTTCGGAATATCGGCCGAGGTAAACGCTGAAACCCTCGGCTTTTCCCGCCTTACGCGTTTCGGTCTTACGGCAAAACCAGACACGCCTACGATGCGATCTTCTTCGCCCAGCAAATAGAGTGTTTCGACTGTCTCTTCAGTTAAACAGACGATTCGTTCTGGAGGAAAAGCCTTCATGCTAGCGTGCCGTATTGAACTTTTTTTAGTGAAAGACGAGCCACAGTAACGCTATATACGGTGTGATACCGAAGAGAAGAAACAAACCGTCTTTTGCGAACATACCAAACGCCAGAAAGGCAACGGCGGTACCGGCTAAGGATGATGAGAATGGCACAAATTCAAGGAACGGCATCGTTAAGCCGGTTAGCACGCACAGAATCTGTGGGATGAACACCAATGGTCGGGTGACCAGGTAACTCATCCGGCGGTGCGTACGTGCATCCAACCAGCGCATAGCCGGTCGTAGGCGTTCAAACGTAGTCTGTATCTTCTTACTGTCAGCTTCTCGTTTTAAAAGCCATTCAGGAAACCATAGATGGTCTCTTCGAAACAGCATCTGAACGGATACCAAAAAAATTAGAATTCCCATTGTGGCCGAAAACAAGGGTATACCGCTTAATGGCGTAGCAACGGCAATTGCCGGTATTAACAACAGGGGAGTAAAGCTCGCATGCCCCACCGCATCGATGAGGTTATCTAAGCTGACCTTATCGTCCTGAGTCAGGGCGACGATTTGATCAAGTAGTTCAGTTAAATTGTGCGGCTTCTCCGACATGCCGGCAGGCCTTATCTATTTCCTAACTCATGGTACCTGTGGTGTTTATTCAAAAGGTTTCCAGCGCGCAATTTGGTAAAAATTACTACATCTACCACGACTTCGAAATCCGTTAGCTTGGGGATTAGCCGCTCGAAACAGTCGATAAGCGGTTGGAAAACTGAACTTCTCAACATATACGTTGAGAAGTTCAGTTGTTTACGGTTTTGCTGGCGATCGCAGGGTAGTCAGGGAGTTATGACTCTTGTCTCTACCCTGGTGTTTGGTTGGGGCCCTGGCCGCCACCAGGCCCTTCTTGGCCGCCTTGCCCACCACCTCCAGGACCTTCCTGTCCACCTTCATTTCCGGCTGTGGTTACGAATGATTCATGCGGGGTGCCTTGTAAGCATTTGATCACCCAGGGGTAAGATTTGGTGACGTAGTAACCGTACTGATCATCCACAAACATACCATTGCACGCATCTAAATCTCCGGCGTCTGTAAATTCCCAATCGTCGTTGTATGTGCCGTCGTATACCCCACCTGGGTTGGTGTCACTGCGCTCGCCTCGTGAGCCCTGCTTTAGTGTATAGCCTGATAAGGCTTGACGTACCTGCCCGGTGTCGGAGTCGTAAAAATAACCTCCGTACACTGGAAAACCGTCGGCTGCGAAACCGATGACGGGTGAGCCCTCGCTACCCGGATTATCGTCGTACATCGCATTCGGTTCACCATGATAGTGGTAGCCACCGCCCGGTTGTGTATGCCCATTATGAATGTCTACGCCAAAATTTCCTTCAAACCCGAGTGGGTCAAGTACCCACGGATCGAACGAAGCACAGCCTCGGCCAAAGTTGCCATCTTCGAGAGCATCTGGGTTAGTGGGGTCATAACACCCGGCTGCAATGATATCGAGGCGGACGCCATTTAGAAAAATTGCGTTCTTTACCTCCTGACTGATGGGCGTAGGTTCTGCGGCAAAGCTTGGTGTGCGCGTGACAATTGAAACGGAATCAATTTCTGAAATGGTTGCTCCTTCAGCTCCACCAGCGAAGGCCGCGGATTCGTCGTTAAAATCGTGGTTAGGAACTGAATTGGAAGTAAAGATGCACTCCGTGTCAGTGGCTTCAATGGTGATGTCTGCATTAAACGTAATGCTGTTTTTTATATCAGTGACTGTTGCGTCGTAGACGTTTGCATAGTCTGCGCAATCTACGCTGCGTTCAGTAAATACAGCATCGTAGATATCAATAACAGTATCTGTAGTAACCTCATTTGTCGTATCAGACTCTTCGTCCGTCTCGGGTTCAGAAGTCGTGTCGGTCCCATCTGAAATATCGATCGTGTCGTTAACAAAACCGTCGGAACTGCTGCAGGCTATAACGACTACGACGCTGGATGCCAGGGTTCCAACCTTAGCCAAGTAGCTGCCTGATTTCATCCTTGTTGGTGCTGGAAGCATTAATTTTATTCGATTGCTGAGTGAGTGATGAAAGTAGCAAGCTTGTGAGGTTGAAATAAGGAACAATTTAGGAGAAAAAAGCGCGTGATCAATCAGACCAACAGATTCATTATCCAGTTGAATTTACTAACTTCCATAGCAGACATTCTCTGCAGTATCTGACAATTGCATAGTTAGGCAGGGCGATCAGTTTTCCGGCCTTTTGATACTTCCATCAACACAGCACCGGTTAATCGCAAGCCAGCTTCTGTTTTGGGAAGTCACGTCGCCACCCGCGTGCGGCGCTTGAAATCTTTTAGCTTAAGCGTTCGCAGTCCACCCCGGTTAGCTGGGGTGGTTTGTGCGATGTTTGAGCGATTACATTATTTTTGATGGCAGTGGACGAGGTGCGAGGGTTGTACAGTATTTGAATTATTTTTTTTCCTTTCGACCTTAAGTGTGCTTCTACCGCAAGGTTGTGTGGTTTTTCCCCCCAGTCTTCTCCAACGACAAACACATCCACATTAAGCTCTTTGCAAGCCGATACATATTCAAGCTCATAATACGGATGCACTCTGTCAACACAACGTAAGGCGCTTAACATTTCCAACCGTTGATCAAGCGGTATCACCGGCACATTAGGTTTATAAGAAACAACAACGTTGTCAGATGCTACTCCAACTACCACCACGTCGCCATGAGCTCGGCACTGCTGCAATAATGCCAAATGACCCACGTGAAGCATATCGAACGTCCCAACGGTGTAGACAAGCATATTTTTATTTCCTTAATGAAAGTTCAACAAGGTGGATTATCAAGCGTACAGCTTTGAACCGTACCAACCACTTACGCCTAGCGTGTAGGCAGCTAGTAAAACCACATTAATCGGATTTCCGGATAACTTAGGCGTGCTGATATTTGACACATTCAAAATTGCCAGAGCTATGCACACCAGGCAAAATCCTACTGCAAAAACACCCTGACTCGAGACCTCTTCGAAGAGAAAAAGGAAAACAATCACTAGGCTATTGTTGTCTATGGCAAGTCCTTTATATCTTGAACCATCGGCAAGTCCAAATATTGAAAAATAACTTAATCGAAGCACGCCAGCGACCAGCATAATAAATGCAGTAACCAAATAAATTAGTTCGAATTGTCCATAGCTCATTAGTACGATCGCTGGAGTAACACCGTAACTAACGATATCAATGAGCACATCAAGTTGCCCGCCAAAACGCATATCGTCTGCAGTTCTATTCTGTAGTTTTCTTGCGATAAGCCCATCAGCCCAATCAAATGCGACTGCCCAAACCATTCCAATCATCGCCGCATAAAACGCACCTGTTAGGCTGAAATAGATAGCCGACAAGGTACAAGCCAGACCAGCTAAGGAGCATAAATTGGGTATATCAACGATAAAAGAAAGAATGGTGGGCTGCTGTTTATCAAGTGCAGACTTGTCAATGGTCATATATGTCTATCCAATTTATGTACATTTCATTGGCACGCGCACAAACGGCGATGCGCGGTAAGACCGTCATCTCCGATAGCAGAGTTGAAATGCTGTTATTTCGTGAATTGCCGATGAACTGGCGGGAGTTGAGGCTCGAGAGAGGGTAAGAACGCAGTTCCAATCGTCTTAACATACTCCTATTTTCAGTCTAAAGCGATGTTTTACTGCTTTAAGGTTTTTGCGCTTAAAGCTCGACGCTGGCCATAGACTTGTTGATCGCAAATGTTGTAGATCTTCGGTCTTAATTGTCAGAATTATCAGATCTTTTTGAACTAATACTCATTACGCGAATAGAATAGCTATCAAACTTTTCATGTAGAGCAACTATGCTAAACCCTGACATAAACCTCTCTGGAAAAACCGCCATCATTACGGGTGCAAGCCGTGGTATCGGTGCTGCAGCGGCACGCCGTTTATCGTTTGCTGGTGCCAACGTAGTGTTGTTGGCGCGCACAAAATCAGCATTAGAGAATTTGGCTTCGGAAATCGGCGAGCGTGCATTGGCTTTTGAAGCTGATATGGCGGACTGGTCGTCGGTTAACGGTGCAATACAGGCCGCACAATCTACCTTTGGTTCGGTCGATATTTTGGTCAATAATGCGGGCGTTATGGACCCGGTTGCGCGGTTGGATGAGGCTGATCCGGAGGCATGGAGTCAGGTGGTTGATGTCAACTTAAAAGGGCCTTTTTATGCCGTTCGTGCAGCTTTACCCTTGATGAAGGCACGCGGTGGTGTGATCATCAACGTTTCCTCTGGAGCTGCCTATAACGCGTTGGAAGGCTGGTCTCATTACTGCGCTACCAAAGCAGGTTTACTGTCGTTAACGCGCAGCGTACATAAAGAGTGTGCGGAGCAGGGTATACGATGTGTGGGTATATCCCCAGGCACCGTCGCGACCGACATGCAGAAAGTCATTGCCGCTTCTGGCGTTAATCCAGTGAGTAAACTTGACTGGTCGCAGCATATTTCACCAGAAATTGTAGGCGATGCCATTACCTGGCTTTGCACCGATGCGTCACGCGCTTACGACGGTCGCGATTTTAGTTTGAAAACCGAAGAAGAACGTGCTGAACTGGGTTGGGTAAAAACTTAGAATCCGTTCAATCGGATTGAGCCGATAGCTTGAAAATACAAGATCTGGATGTCTGGGTAGTTGGAAACCCGCCACCGTCGTTCGGTGGGCGTTATTTTGTTTTCTTGCGCCTGAAAACGGCGTGCGGCATCGAAGGTTTTGGTGAGGTGTACACCGCAACCTTCAGCCCGTCAGTTGTTAAGGCGATGATTGAGGATGTGTTCTCGCGGCATTTTCTCGGTACCAGCCCGTTCAACATTGAAGCCACATGGCGGCGGGTGTACGGCAGCGGCTTCACCTTACGCCCGGACTTGTCTTTAGTTTCTGTTTTAAGCGGGTTAGAGATGGCGTGCTGGGACATCGTGGGTAAAGCCACTGAGCAACCCGTACATGCCTTGTTAGGTGGCTTAGTGCATGAACGATTGCGCAGCTATACCTACTTATATCCTGATGCTACACAAGATGAGTCGATGTACTTTGATGCGGAAGCATCTGCCGAACGAGCGAAACACTATGTGGATCTAGGGTTCACGGCCATCAAGTTTGACCCGGTTGATCCGTACAGTGTGTTTGATGGTCGTCAACCGACATTAACCGAGCTGAATCGAGCAGAAGAGTTCGTGACGGCCTTACGGGACGCCGTAGGAGACAAGGCGGATTTATTGTTCGGCACGCACGGCCAGTTCACGCCCAGTGGCGCAATACGTGTGGCTAGGCGCATTGAAGCGGCTGACCCGTTATGGTTTGAAGAACCGATTCCACCGGATTATGTTGAGGGTATGGCGCGCGTTGCCCGTCAAACTACGGTGCCTATTGCGACCGGTGAAAGGCTTTGTACCAAGTATGAATTTGCACGCGTTCTGGAAACTGGCGCTGCCTCTATTTTGCAAATGGCGTTAGGTCGCGTTGGTGGTTTATTAGAGGCCAAGAAGATCGCTGGTATGGCTGAAGCGCATCATGCGCTGATCGCACCGCATCTATATTGCGGGCCGATAGAAGGCGCGGCCAACGCTCAGCTAGCCGCCTGTACACCCAACTTTTTGATTCTGGAAAGCATCGAGCGCTGGGAAAACTTCCACGCCGATATTCTTGTGAAACCGATGCAATGGGAAGACGGATGCGTGGTAGTACCTACCACGCCAGGCCTCGGGGTTGAATTAAATATACCCGTGGCTGAGCAGCATCCGTACACCGGTGACGCCTTGCATTTGGAAATGCACCCCACACCCATCTCCCCGGTAACACCGCCTTGAATCAAGCGGTAAGCCTAGACGCTGACTTTATTATTGTTGGTGCAGGTTCAGCTGGCTGTGTGTTGGCGAATCGACTTAGTGCGTCGGGTAAGTATCACGTGGTGCTTTTGGAAGCAGGGCCGTCTGATCGCGGTCTGTACACGGGGTTTTGGTCGCACATACCCATCGGATATGGAAAGCTATTCAATGATAGACACGTTAACTGGTGTTATCACACAGAGGCTGAACGCGAATTAAACAACCGGTCTATGTATTGGCCGCGTGGAAAGTTGCTGGGCGGATCAAGCGGCATAAACGCCATGGTTTGGGCACGCGGGCTGCCCTTTGATTATGAGCGTTGGGCAGAGACAGCAACGGGTTGGGGCTGGAATGAGGTTGAACCTGTTTTTAAGGCGCTTGAGCAGTATGTAGATGATGAGTCGAATCATCGCGGACATTCAGGGCCACAGCCAGTATTTAACACGCAGCGAGACGCGCACGGTTTGTGTGATCGTTTTATTGCATCTGCAACGGCTGCAGGCTATGCGCACACTGCTGATTACAATGGACCGAATGCAGAAGGCGTAGGTCACTATCAGATCACCACGAAAAATGGTTTTCGATCTTCCGCGGCGCGAAGTTACTTGCATCCGGTGCGCTCGCGGCCGAACCTCACTGTGATAACGCAGGCCGAGGTTACGTCATTAAATTGGAAAGACGGGGCGATTGGCGGGGTGAGCTGGTTAAAGCATGGCCAACTTCAGCACGCGTCTGCATCGCGGGAAGTGATCCTGAGTGCGGGCGCTATCGGCTCACCTTTGTTGCTGCAGCGAGCTGGCATAGGTTGCCCACAGCTGTTGCAGCAGCACGGCATCAAAGTGCGCCACGGTAACGCACACGTCGGTGCAAATCTACAGGATCATCTGGGCGCGGATATCGTATTTCGTTCGCACGTCGCTACGCTTAATCAAGAGTTGTACAGCCTGCGTGCCAAAGCAATGTCGGGCATGAAGTATGTACTGACACGACGTGGACCGTTATCACTCAGTGGCAATCACGCAGGTGGTTTTATTCGGTCAAGTGAAACAGCCTCTGAACCTGACTTGCAGCTGTATTTTTGCCCGATGAGTTACACCCGTGCTCCATCGAATACTCGGCCCATGGTTTCCCCGGATGCTTTTCCGGCTTTCTTGTTCGGGTTTAGTCCCTGTCGACCCACCAGTCGCGGCTACGTGCACATCCGTTCAATTGATCCACGAGCTACGCCAGTGATGGCAGCGAATTATTTAAGCACCGAGTACGATAAAAATTTAATGGTTGAAGGCTTGAAGCTTGTCAGGCGATTAGCTGAGGTTGGGCCATTAGCCGATGTCATTCAAGCGGAGATGACACCCGGATCAGACGCCGTCGATACCGAAGGTTTGATGCAGCATGTGCGTGACACTGCGTGGACGGTTTACCATCAGTGCGGTACCTGCCGAATGGGGGACGATGCATCATTGTCGGTTGTGGACGCAACCCTGAGAGTGTACGGAGTGCCGAAGCTCAGAGTGGTGGATGCCTCGGTGTTTCCACACGTCCCTTCAGGTAATACGAATGCGCCGTGTCTGATGGTGGCAGAAAAGGCCGCGATGCACTTACTGGCGGAGCATGACTGAAGGTAGTGGTGAATCCAGCGACTTCCGCTCGTCCAGGTTAACCTGATTTCCCGTAACCAAAAATGAAAAGGCCGGTGTGGCGGAATCTCCATCACACCGGCCAAATACGCGCCTAAGGCAGTAAGCTGATTAACGTCGTTTGTAAACGCGGACGTAGTCAATCTCAAGTGAGGGGTTTGAGAAGTTTTCCAGGTCGTACCAGGCCGGGTAGCGCTCGCCACCTGGTCGACCTAAGCCACCGGAATTCGTTGGGTAGTTAGTCCAGTTGCCACCCATCGCCAAGTTGATGATGAGGTACAACTCTTCGAAATCCACGTTACCGTTCCACATTTCGCTGACTTTCTGATCGTCAATAAACCACGCAACGTATCCCGGTGACCATTCAACGGCGTAGGTGTGAAAACCTTGGCTGTAATCGGTGCCGGTGTATACCTGCCCGCTGGGTTGCGGCTTGATGAAATTGGCGTTGCCGGAGTAGGTGGCGCTAACGTCGGTGTGGTAGTGAAATGAATTGTAGATGTACTGTGGTGCGTGGCCGAGGTTTTCCATGATGTCGATCTCGGTACGCTGGGTACCCTCCCATTTACGCTTCTGGTGGTAGAGCCAGAACGCTGGAAAAGTGCCAACCTGGCCCGGCAGTTTGATGCGCGCTTCGAAACGGCCGTACTTCTGCGTGAACTTGTCGTAGGTGGTGATAGCGCCTGACAAAAAGTGCTGTTGCCGGGCTACGTCGCGCAGCGGACCGTGGTCGATACCAAAGTCGCCTTCGCGAAGTGGATTTTTGATTGCTTGAATTGCCAATCGTGAGCCGTTGAACTGGAAAGGGTTATGCCGTGGAACCAGCAGGTCGCGGTGTGCCTGGTCAGGGGTTAACGGGTTAACGTACATCTGGCTTTCGCCATTGATGATGCGGTATTCATAACGCTCACCATTCCATTCGCCGTCCCACCGTAACTGACCATGCCAGCGACTGGGGTTGAGGCTGTATCCATCAAACTCATCGGAGAACGTTAATTGCCATTCACCGCCTTTGAGTCCGGGTTTTGTCCACGTGACGGGATCTATCAGTCCGTTATCGTTGACAGGCTCAGGTGGGGGTGGTGCCGGTGTGGCGGCGTTGCCGCTGTTTCCGCTATCGGCAAGTACTGTGGGCTGTGCAGACCCAGTGACGTAGGAGCGAGCCGGATCATTCCAATCAAACCAGGACGGGACATCAATCTTGGCAGTGGCTGAACGGCCTGAAAAATTGTTGTTGCCATCTTTGGCACGAACGGTCATGGAATGTTCGCCCGCCCAGAGGTTACTACTAGTGAAGTCGGTGCCGCCGGTATTCATGACCACTTTGCCGTCGACCGTGACTTCATAAGATACGGCCCCGTTGACACGGCTCCATTCCCATTTGACTGAGCCCATGCCCACTTGCGTGCCTCGCGGATCCGCCGGTGCACTGAAGTCTGAGGGCGTTACCGAAGCCGCAGGTGTCGTGGGGGCTGGTGTGCCAGTGTTGGACGCCGCGCTTACGCTGACCCGAGCGATCGCAGAGGGCTGAGAGTAATTCCAGCTGCTGTCAATGGCTTTGACGGTCAGCCAATGTTCACCCTGTGGAAGGTCTCGACTGAAATACTGGGGGTCTCTTGAAGTGGTGACGTAGTTGCCATTGACGATGACATCGTAGCGCTCAGCGCCGGGGACCCAGTCCCATTCCCACTTGACGGTTCCATCCGCCACAACCGATCCGCGGGGGTTGTTCGGAGCGTCAATGGCGAATGACAAGGCTGGAAGTGTGAGTAAGCAAAGGCCGGCAATCGCCGCCTGCACGGCCATATGGCCTGCGTGGAGTGTCTTTAGCATGCTGTCCAGAAAAAAATACTGTGGTTACTAATGACTCGAGCGCACTTATCGTTTGCACAAGCCATTATTGTGAAAGCCAGACCCGGTGAAAAACGGCACACAAGATCTATTCCCACACCGATGGAATACGCGAAAGTATAGCCGAGTGTGAAGCGCAACGAATGATAAACGAAACTTATGCGCAATCAATTCCTTGACACCGATGTTCGCATTAATATTCATCAAGGTAAAGGATTGCTTAATACTCAGTGCCTTACGGCCATTTAAGTGGTTCAGATTTAACCAGCCAATAACCGGACGCATAATACCGAGCTCGTTTAGAGAATATGTCGCGGGTGGGCGGGGCCATTTATTCGAACGGATAGTCTCGGGTGAATGACGGCATCGTTGTTGCAGCTGCCTACCTTTGCTACACTTACTGGATTACGCAAGTGAACTCCCTCGGCCCGGTTGGCGAAAGTACCACTGCGTTCCGATCCGCTATGTGACTCATCGGAACTGCCCCGGCAGCGCCCGCTCGTCACCTCTAGTGCACAACGTATTTTTGATCAAAGGCTCCTCATGGAGCCTTTTTCATTGGCCGAAAATTTTTTAATGCAACGAGTTGCCCCAACCATACAAGCCGTTGTCGAACCTGTGGTCACAGGCCTCGGGTACGAATACGTCGGTGCTGAATTCGGCCAAGCCGAAAACGGCACGACCTTGCGCGTCTACATCGACACGCCGAAAGGTGTGGAGGTGGACGACTGTGCAACTGTCAGCCGGCAATTGAGTGCCGCATTGGATGTTGATGATGTCATCGCCACCGCCTACCTGCTGGAGGTGTCGTCACCGGGGTTGGATCGGCCGTTGTTTTCAGAAAATCAGTTTGCGCAGCAGGTGGGTGAGACCATCAAAGCGCGAACGATTACAGCCCACGATGGGCGACGAAATTTTAAAGGTGTTTTGGTGGCGGTTGAGGACGGTACCGCCATTGTTGAGATCGACGGTATCGATTACACGATTCCGATCGATGATGTAGAGCAAGCCAATCTGATTGCAAAGTTTTGAACGTCCAACTTCATATTGTCTGGGCAAAGAGCGACAAACCTATGAATCAAACCATTGAATTAGTCTTAGCTGTTGGAGCCTACTCATCATGAGTAAGGATATTCTGCTGGTCGTAGACGGCGTTTCGAATGAAAAAGCCGTAGATAAAGAAATCATCTTTGAGGCGTTGGAGGCCGCGCTTGCGTCGGCTACACGCAAGAAGCATGGCTCTGATATTGAAGTTCGTGTCAGCATCGACAGGGATTCGGGCGACTACTTAACGTATCGACGTTGGGAAATCGTTCCCGATGATGAAGAGCAGGAGTTTCCGTTACGTCAGATAACGTTATCGGCGGCGCAGCTTGACGAACCCGAGAAGGCCGTTGGCGACTACGTTGAAGAAGAGATTGATTCGGTTGAATTCGGCCGAATCGCAGCCCAAACCGCCAAACAAGTCATCGTTCAAAAAGTGCGTGAAGCCGAACGACTTCGAGTGGTCGAGGCGTACCAAAGCCGTGTTGGCGAATTAGTGATGGGCATTGTTAAGCGTTTGGAACGTGGCGGTGTGTATCTGGACTTGGGAAACAACGCAGAAGCCTATATCTCCCGTGAAGATATGATTCCGCGTGAAGCGGTCAGACCCGGTGATCGACTGCGTGGCTATTTGGCCGATGTGCGTAGCGAACCTCGCGGCCCTCAGCTTTTCGTTACTCGGACAGCGCCGGAATTTCTCATCGAACTGTTTCGCCTGGAAGTGCCTGAAGTTGGCCAAGGCACCATCGTCATCAACGGTGCTGCTCGAGACCCGAGCCAACGAGCAAAAATTGCAGTGTCTTCACTCGACCCCCGTCTGGACCCGGTGGGTGCTTGCGTGGGAATGCGTGGCTCGCGTGTGCAAACCGTGTCGAATGAATTGGCCGGAGAGCGTATCGACATAATTCTATATGACGAGAACCCCGCGCAATTTGTCATCAACGCTATGGCTCCTGCGGAAGTTAAGGGCATCGTGATTGATGAAGAAAAACACAGCATGGACATCGCGGTTGAAGAAGAAAAACTGTCACTGGCGATCGGTCGTGGCGGGCAAAACGTGCGCTTGGCGTCTGGTTTAACCGGATGGGAGTTAAACGTTATGGACGAGGCGGCAGCAGAAGAGAAAAGCGATGCGGAAGCTCGCACTCACCTGCAGGTGTTTGTTGATCAGCTTGATGTGGACGAAGAGGTTGCGCTTATCCTGGTGCAAGAGGGCTTCACCACGGTGGAAGAGGTAGCTTATGTTCCGGAGCAAGAGCTACTGGATATTGATGAGTTTGATGATGAAATTGTGGCTGAGCTTCGTAACCGTGCTCAAGATGCGCTGTTAACGAAAGCCTTGGTTACTGAAGAAAAGTTAGGCGGTAACACGCCAACTCCGGAACTCATTGCCATGGAAGGAATGAATGAAGAACTTGCCGTGAATATGGCGGCACATGGAATCTGCACCGTAGATGATTTGGCTGAGCAAGCCATTGACGACTTAATGGTAGTGGATGATATGAACGAAGAACTCGCCGGTACTTTAATCATGAAGGCGCGCGAGAGTTGGTTTGAAGAAGCGGAATCTTGAAACCAGTGCTTACAAGACGTTGTAGATAGGGGCCGATCCAGGCTGTTGGGGTAGAAGGGGCGTATGGCTGAAGTTACAGTAAAACAACTCGCACAAGTCGTGGGCACACCGGTTGAAAAGTTGCTTGAGCAGCTTAAAGACGCTGGTGTTGTTAAGGCTGCAGAATCTGATTCTGTAACCGACGAAGAAAAGTATGCACTGCTGCAGCATTTACGTAATGCTCGTGGCCAGGCTGCGTCTGCCTCATCAGATAGCTCTGGTAAGAAGATAACGTTACGACGAAAGCGCCTGAGTCCGCTGAAGTCGGATTCTTCGGGCCGTAAAACCGTTAACGTTGAGGTGCGTGGCCGCCGGACGCTGGTTAACGCACCCGAAGCGCCTGAACAAGCGCCTCCGGCCGCTCCTGAAGAAGCCCCAGCAGATGAGCCGGTGCAGCCAATTGCTGCAACTGAAGCGCCTGTTGAAGCAACACCAGCGCCGGAAGCCGCTGCCGATCAAAGCGCTGCAGAGCAAGCGCCATCGGATACTTCGGACACAGAAACCACTGATGCCGTAGCACCAGCTTCAGAGGACTCAGACGATGCGGCAGCGGTGGACGCTAACGCGGCGGCTGAGGCAAGAATCCGTGCAGAAGCCGAAGCCGCTATGGCGGCGGCTGCCATGGCCGACGTGCCATCGACAGACACCAACTCGGAAACTGTTGAGCAAGTACCCACAGTTGCACCCGCAGTTGCACCCGCAGTTGCACCTGAACCCGTGCGTTCAGCACCGAGTTCTGAACAAGCGCGCATGGATGCAGCACGCCGAGAGTTTGCAGAAAAACAAGCCCGTGAAGCCGCTGAACGACAAGCAGAACGTGAGGTTTCCTCGCAGCGTCGTCGTGAAACCGAAGAACAACAAAAGAAAGAATCAGAGCAGCGTGCTGCTCAACGCGCAGCAGAAGAAGCCCAGAGAAGAGCCGCAGCGGAAGCCCAACAAGCCGCGTCTGGCGACAGCGGTGGTGCAGGCGCTGGCCGAGGTCGTGGCAAGGGCCGTGGTAAGGGTAAGCAAGGTGGTGGCGGTAGCGATACACGTTACGGGCGCAACCAGTTGCACGTTGCCAAAGATAAGTCTGGCCGCCGTAAAGGAAAGTCGCGCCGTCAAGCGCCGGCTAACTTTGAAGCGAAGCACGGTTTTGAAATGCCAACGGCACCCGTGGTCCGCGATGTTGAAGTACCAGAAACGATTACCGTTGCTGAACTAGCCAACCGCATGGCGGTGAAAGCTGCTGAAGTTATTAAAGCGATGATGGGCATGGGTGTTATGGCCACCATCAACCAGATGCTCGATCAGGATACGGCGATCCTGGTGGTAGAAGAAATGGGTCACAACGCAGCGCCGATGAGCGCGGATGATGTGGAAGCTGAATTGGCGATGCGCATCTCGGGTGAGCGAACCGGAGATGAACTGCCAAGACCACCGGTTGTTACGGTCATGGGGCACGTTGATCACGGTAAAACGTCATTACTTGACTACATCCGAAATGCTCGCATTGCATCCGGTGAGGCAGGGGGCATAACCCAGCACATCGGTGCCTATCAAGCCGAAACAGAATCCGGTGTTATTACATTCCTTGATACACCGGGACACGCGGCATTTACAGCGATGCGTCAACGCGGTGCGCAGGCAACCGATATTGTTGTGTTGGTGTGTGCAGCCGATGACGGTGTGATGCCTCAAACCATCGAAGCCGTTAAACACGCCAAGGCGGCGGGTGTGCCCATCGTGGTAGCGGTTAACAAGATGGATAAGGAAGGCGCAGACCCTGAACGTGTGAAAAATGAGTTGTCAGCGCACGACGTTATTCCTGAAGACTGGGGTGGCGATACGCAATTCATCCCGGTATCAGCGCTGAAGGGCGATGGCATTGATAACTTGTTGGATGCGATTAGTTTGCAAGCGGAAGTACTGGAATTGGCGGCCGTTGAAGAAGGTAACGCCACCGGTATCGTCATTGAAGCCACTTTGGATAAAGGTCGTGGTCCGGTTGCAACCGTTCTTGTGCAAAGCGGCACACTGAATCGCGGCGACACGGTTCTATGTGGTCAGGTGACAGGCCGTGTTCGTGCCATGTTTGATGAGCATGGGCAGCAAATTAATGCGGCCGGTCCGTCAACGCCTGTTCAGTTGTTAGGCTTATCGTCTACACCGAACGCCGGTGATGAAATGCTGGTAGCGGCTGATGAGAAAAGTGCGCGTGAACTGGCTGAATTGCGTGAAGGCAAGCAGCGCGATCAGCGTTTGGCTGAACGCCGTCCTGCCAAGCTCGAAGATGTGTTCTCACAAATCAAAAGCGGTGAAACGCCGACCGTTAACATCGTTGTTAAAGCCGATGTTAAAGGTAGTTATGAGGCCATCAGAGATTCACTAGAGCGCTTATCAACCGATGAAGTTAGTGTGCGGGTGATTGGTGGTGGCGTCGGTGGTATCACTGAATCAGATGCCAATATGGCCGCAACATCCCATGCGATTTTGGTGGGGTTTAACGTACGTGCAGATAGCCGGGCTCGACGCCTCATCCAAGAGCACGATATCGAACTGCATTACTACAGCGTCATTTACGAACTGATCGACTTGATCAAGTCGGTGGCCGGTGGAATGTTGCCGCCGGAAATTCGTGAGCGCATTATTGGTACCGCCGAAGTTCGCGATGTGTTCACATCACCGAAGTTCGGTCAAATCGCCGGTTGTATGGTGGTTGATGGTGTTGTTAAGCGTGATGCTCCAATACGTGTACTGCGTGAGAACGTGGTGATTTATGAAGGTGAATTGGAATCGCTGCGTCGCTTTAAAGACGACGTAAAAGAAGTCAACATGGGTACTGAATGCGGTATCGGTGTGAAGAACTACACCGACGTCCAGCCTAACGATTCCATCGAAGTGTTTGAACGCACTGAAGTGGCGCGTAGTCTGTAATGGCAGGAACCAGTCCGAGGCAGCATCGCGTTGCAGACTTTATTCAGCGCGAGCTGTCGGAACTTATACGTACCGAATTGAAAGACCCCAGAATCTCCCCGATGCTTACTATTGCATCGGTGGAGGTTTCGAAGGATTTAGGCGTTGCACGCGTGTACTACACGTTAATCGATGCCGAAGAAGCGGCAGACACACAGGAAGGCTTACAGCGGGCCAGCGGTTTTTTGCGTTCGCAAATCGCGAAAAGCTTAACGAGCCGAACGGTACCGCAACTGCGCTTTGTGTTTGACGACTCAGCAGCCAAAGGTGCTGAGCTATCGGCCCTGATTGATAACGCGGTGAAATCGAACACCACATCTGCTGATGATGAGGATGACCAGGCAAGTTAACGGCGCAGGTCAAGTTCGCCGTGAGAAGCGGGCTGTGCATGGGCTGTTGTTGCTGGATAAACCGGCCGGTGGCAGTTCAAATAAAGCCCTGCAAAAAGCCAAGTGGTTGTTGAAGGCGAAAAAGGCAGGGCATACCGGTAGTCTGGACCCCCTTGCTACAGGCATGTTGCCGCTGTGTTTCGGAGAAGCCACCAAACTTTCGCAATACTTTCTAAACGCGGACAAAGCGTACGAAACCACTCTGCAGTTAGGCGTTATCACAGATTCTGCCGA
This sequence comes from Granulosicoccaceae bacterium, assembly GCA_020629835.1. GTDB lineage: Bacteria > Pseudomonadota > Gammaproteobacteria > Granulosicoccales > Granulosicoccaceae > Granulosicoccus. Next base: position 3,127 of record JAHDCO010000061.1, on the reverse strand, counting down.
TTCCGATGGTGAGGTCCTTGAGCGGCGACCGGTGCCAACGCTGACCGCCGATGAATTCGCTGTGGTTTGCGCCCGATTCGCTGGTGATATTCAGCAAGTACCACCCATGGTGTCAGCGCTGAAAGTTGACGGAAAACGTTTGTACAAGTTGGCCCGAGAAGGCATCACCGTGGAGCGCAAAGCACGGGCGGTCACTGTGCATCAATTGGATATCGTGGATTTCGACGCGGAGAGCAGCACGGCATCGTTGCGGGTGGTGTGCTCAAAGGGTACATACATTCGCAGTATCGTGACCGATATAGGGGACGCTATTGGCTGTGGCGCGCACGTGACGGCGTTGCGGCGAACCTATGTGTCCCCATTTCTGGGGGCGCCGATGACGACATTGGAAGCGCTTGAAAATGCGGCCAATCCGGAAAAATTCCTACTCCCACTGGATGCTGGACTCGACCATTTGCCGGCCGCAAAACTCTCGGCCCAGGGCTACGCCAGCTTCCAAAACGGGCAGGCAGGAGCCGGAGAATGGGTGGATGGGGGAAGCACATCGGCTGAGCTCGTGCGTATTTACGCCCCCGGGGATCAGTTCATTGGTCTCGGAACGCCAAATGGTGCCGATTTATGGCAGCCCAAGCGGGTGCTCCAGCTGTGATCAAACTGCTACAATGCCGGGTTCACTGTAATCACAACCCAAATAAGGTTTTTGTATGTCATGTCTTAGCGCCGAGCAGAAGGCGGAAATCGTTAAAGAACACCAGATCGACTCTACGGACACAGGGTCACCGGAAGTACAAGTAGCACTATTGTCCGCGCGCATTGTTCACCTCACTGAACACTTCAAAGAGCACAAACACGATCACCACTCGCGACGCGGTCTTCTCCGCATGGTTAACCAGCGTCGTAAGCTCTTGGATTACCTGAACGCGAAAGACGCCACGCGCTACCAAAATTTGATCAAGCGCCTCGGCCTACGCCGCTAAGCGTCCTCGTACATTTCGCGAAACGACTGCCAACACGGCCAAGGAATCCAAGTGACTGCATTTTCGAAAACGTTTCAATACGGCGCCGATACGGTGACGCTGCAAACCGGTGAAATCGCCCGGCAAGCCAGCTCCGCCATCATCGCCAGTATGGGCGACACCGTCGTCCTAGTAACAGCGGTAGGTAGAAAAGAAGCTAACCCAGGGCAAAACTTCTTTCCCTTAACCATCAACTACCAAGAACGTACTTACGCAGCAGGCAAAATCCCCGGTGGATTTTTCAAGCGCGAAGGGCGCCCCAGCGAGAACGAAACGCTGGTATCTCGGTTAATTGATCGCCCTTTACGCCCGCTGTTCCCTAAGGGCTTTATGAACGAAGTGCAGGTTATTGCCACAGTAATCTCGATGGACCCGGCTATCAATCCGGACATACCGGCCATGTTGGGTGCCTCCGCGGCCTTGGCTTGTTCAGGTATGCCATTCGCAGGTCCAATTGGTGGCGCACGCGTGGGTTACATCGAGGGCGAATATGTCTTGAACCCAACGTATGAGCAAATGGAATCTTCAGAGCTGGATCTGGTGGTTGCCGGTACCACTGATGCGGTCCTGATGGTGGAGTCTGAAGCCAATTGCTTAAGCGAATCCACCATGCTTGACGCGGTGGTATTCGGGCACGATCACGCCAAGACGGCGATTACCGCCATCAATGAATTGGCGGCTGAAGTGAATAACCCCGCTTGGACATGGGAAGCACCTGCGGTGGATTCTGACCTGGCTGATAAAGTCCGCTCATTCATCGAAAGCGACTTAACCGATGCCTACAAAACGCCTGAAAAGCAGGCCCGTCAGGACGCTGTATCAGCTGCAAAAGATAAGGCGGTTGCTGAACTGGCCGTTGCCGAAGGGGAAGAGGGCTGGTCTGCAAGTGATGTAAAGGGTGCGTTCAGCTCGCTTGAAAAGTCGATTGTGCGCCGCCGCATTATTGCAGGCGAGCCTCGCATTGACGGTCGCGATACGGCAACGGTTCGTCCAATCTCGGTTCAGACCAGCGTCTTGCCGCGCACGCACGGTTCAGCGGTATTCACACGTGGTGAAACACAGGCCATTGTTACCGCCACTTTGGGTACAACGCGAGATGCACAGATCATTGATGCGCTGGCCGGTGAATCTCGTATGCCGTTCATGCTGCACTACAACTTCCCTCCGTACTGTGTGGGTGAAACCGGTTTCGTCGGCTCGCCGAAGCGTCGCGAGATTGGCCACGGCAAGTTAGCCAAGCGCGGTGTTCAAGCCGTAATGCCTGATGAAGAAGCGTTTCCTTACACCATTCGCGTGGTATCTGAGATTACTGAATCCAACGGTTCCAGTTCCATGGCATCGGTTTGTGGAACAAGCCTCGCGCTAATGGATGCCGGTGTTCCTCTAAAAGCACCGGTGGCAGGTATTGCGATGGGCTTAATCAAAGAAGACGACGGCCACGCCGTACTGTCCGACATCCTGGGTGATGAAGATCACTTAGGCGACATGGACTTCAAGGTAGCAGGTACTTCCGACGGTATCACTGCATTGCAAATGGACATCAAAATTCAGGGCATCACGCGTGAGATCATGGAAACTGCTCTAGCTCAAGCGAAGGACGGACGTCTGTTCATCCTCGGTGAAATGGCGAAAGACCTGGATGCACCTCGCGGTGACTTGTCAGAGCATGCACCTCGTTTCATCACGGTGAAGATCGACCCAGAAAAGATTGCTGCGGTCATTGGTAAAGGTGGTGCAGTAATTCGTGCTTTGACCGAAGAAACCGGCGCCACCATCGACATTGGTGATGACGGTTTAATCAAGATTGCTTCCAGTGATCGTGTCGCCGGTGAAGAAGCCAAGCGACGCATTGAATTGATCACAGCCGATGTTGAAGTGGGCACGATCTACGAAGGTCGTGTTCAGAAGATCATGGACTTCGGTGCGTTCGTTAACATCCTGCCGGGCAAAGACGGCTTAGTGCACATCTCTCAGATTTCTGAGCAGCGTGTACAAAACGTCGCGGATGAGTTATCTGAAGGCCAGATGGTTAAAGTTAAGGTACTTGAAGTGGATAAGCAGGGCCGAATTCGCTTGAGTATTAAAGCGGTTGAAGAAGGTGAAGAGCCTAC
>JAHDCO010000060.1 GCA_020629835.1 Granulosicoccaceae bacterium | reverse complement strand
TCTGCAACATCTGCAGGTGCCGGCATCTTCTTAACCGGAGCGCCATACGCCGAAGCCAAGTTCCATTTCGGCCCAACGGTACTCTTATCAGTATCGCTAAGCTGGCTGGAAAGACTTGGTCCATGGCCACACTGAGCGTCTTGATAAACCGGAAAGTTATAGCCGGAATCCGACTCAATGAGTTTAGGACCCGCACCAATTCTTTGGCAGACCTGCTCCACAGACTGACCACCAATCGGTGTGCCCACCATGCGATTAGCCAAAGGGTTACTGACCGCCAAATTACAAAAACACTGATTATCAGCCGCATAGCTGAGCGGTTTGTCAGCGGCGTGTGCACCTGGGGTAAGGCCCCAAATGGCGCTAGCTAACAGTACGGGTGTCCAACGTTTTTGCATGGGAATGGAAATTCCACGTGAGGTTATAGCCTCGAACAGGTACAGGTTTTATGCCAATGCCCGTGCCCGTTTCACGATGTTAACGTTTGAACCGCTTTAGCCTTCTGAATCGAGTCCGATAACAATCCAGAGGGCGGGCGCCTTGGCTACGGCCGTGCGTGCTTGATCCATCACAGTTTCCGAATTGTTTAGTGACCCCGTTCACATTTACTGGTTGGAAGACATGACCCAATATCACAGAGTCGATGTTCAACGAACGCCGATGATGTTGTTTGCCTTGAGCCTGGCGGCCACGCTCGTAGCCTGCGGTGGCAATGGCCCACTGGATGGCGCTCTGCTTGAGGCGGACCAAGGTACGGCTCCTCCTGTACTAGGCGCTGCTAACCCGGAAACAACCTTGGGGACACCTCCGACGGAGATAAGACCCTCTATCAGTGCAGCACAGCTTTACAACGATGCCAGCAAAACCGTTAACTACGCGCAGAGTCTGGTGCCGGCCCTACCGGATGCTCAAGAAGCTGGCGTCGTAGATAACAACACAGACACAACACCTGACCCTGCCGTATCTGCACCAACACCATCTACGGATTCTGTGACGGATGGCAATCCGGTAAATCCAGTGCCCATTGGAGCTAATGCCCCTGATGCAGAGAATCCAACCGATGGTGTGTCAACGCCAGCAAATCCTGTGGCACCGGTAACCGGTGGCGATAACCCAACCGATGCTCAAACAGACAGCCCGGATAGCGAGCCAGATCAAGGCGCTGCATCACCAGACACAAACGCCGACACACCAGACACTACAGACAATAGTGCTCAAGAGCCTACCAACGTAGAACCCTTGATTGTGGCGACCTTTGTTGGTAGCAACACGCCAACGTTTATGGGTGAATTAACCGATCAACAAACGGTTATTTTGACCTGGGACGAAGACCCCACGGCACGTGGCTACAACGTTTATCGTGACGCAGGCTATATCGCGACGGTATTCGAACCTACATACGTTGATGACTTCGACGCCTACGACCAGAAGTATTACTACGAAATTCAAGCGTTCGACTTCGATGAAAACTTCACCACCATTGCAACCGGCTTAACCGTGGATATGGTGGGTACCGGTCGTACGGATCCAAACGCGCCACAGGTTGATACAGATTTACTAAACAACTACGAATTGGTTTTTTCAGACGAATTTAACGGCAACAGTCTGGATTTAAGTAAGTGGAATACGGCTTACTTATGGGGTGATGAACTCATCATCAACAACGAGCTACAGCACTACGTTGACATTGAAAACGATCCTGACTTCGGTTTCAATCCATTCACGTTTGATGGTGAAGCACTCACTATTAACAGCATCAGAACCCCGGAAAACCTGCTGGCAAAAGCCAACGGTCAGGAATACTTATCCGGTGTAATCACATCATATGACGCGTTCAAATTTACTTACGGCTATGTTGAAGCTCGAGCCAAAGTGCCGGTAGGCAAAGGTTACTGGCCAGCGTTCTGGTTATTAAATGCTTACTACGACAGGGATAAGCCCGAGATCGATATCATGGAATTTATCGGTGACAACCAGGATACGGTTTATCACACCTATCATTACTATGACGCCGAAGGTAACTTGCGTTCAACAAAATCAGAACCAACTTACCCTATCGATTACTCAGCCAACTTCCATACTTTTGGTGTTGAATGGCAACCCGGTCGCGCGACGTTTTACGTAGATGGCATTGCAAGGCACACCATCGAAGACCCCAAGATGTCACAAGAGCAAATGTACATCATCGCTAATACCGCGATTGGTGGATGGTGGCCCGGAGATCCGGACGAAACAACGCAGTTTCCAGGGCGTTACTCTATCGATTACATTCGCGCTTACCAGCGGGTCGGCGTACAAGAAGATCCACCGCAGTTTGCTAACCCAGAATCTACAGTTCCGGTTCGCGGGCCAGGTAGTACGAGTTCGCCCAGCCATTTACCGCCGTTTGATTTGTGGCCGGAAGGCTATCCCGAACGATAAAAACTGCCCCAGGACACTGGGGACAGATTTTTCAGTTATCAAGCTGACTCACCTGATAAGGCTGTTTTGGTAGCTGAAAGCTGTACAACAACGCCCGGAACGCTTCATCCAGCATCTGGGCGTTGTTGTTTGTACCGATGACGTACAAACCGACTGTGTAACCTAGCTGAGCTATTTCCGCTTGCTTGACCAGTAGATCGATTCGGTGTCCACCGACTGGAAAATCCAGCAGCGTGAGTTCATCACGCACCGCTTGCTGACCATCAACAATAACAACGCCTCGGTGCTCACCGGTGGATTCAAACGCGCCGGTGTCTATGCCGGGTAACACCTCGATCATGAGGTAGTCCGCGTAGCGATCCTTGTCATCTTCCAATGGGGATTCGAAAATAACCGAGTAGCCTGCATCAATATCGTCACTGAGCTCGTAGCTGTGCTCTGGTATGAGTTGCGACCACTCCTTCGGCACAACCATGGAAAAACCCAGGGTATTGTCGTGATAATCCACAAACAAGAGCTCTTCATGCGTGTAAGCATGGATGTCAGTTCGGGTGAAGGCTCGGCTGAAAGCTCGGCTGAAACCGTCGCCGAGTATAGAGTTAAAGGAAAGATCACGGTCTTGCCAGCGCTCAAACTGATCGATTCCCAGTAGCCCCAGAAAGACTAACCACAGAGTGATGGCGAGTGTTTTCATTCGCCAAGCATGACTGGGCACTGGATTGGCTTCCGCGCATTGGACCGCAGAAGCGCAATACGGAATTACGTTACTCAGTTAATTGTGAAGCAGGTGGCGAAAGCCAGTGTGAGGTAGCGTCGACTACTCAGTGGGTTGAGCGGCGTCTATGCCCAGAAAGACACCATTTGCCTGCATGCTATGCCGCTGCTCGTAACGGTTGACTAAATTCTCTCTGGCCGATGTGGCGAAAAACTTGGCATCGATAAATACATCATTGCCCTCCACTTCCGTGCTTTCTCCAGACCAAACATTTCCGTTGCGAGTTACCGAAAAAACGCGATCATTAACCAACACCGTTAAGCTCAAAGCGGCCAGTTCGGCATTAGAGGCGTTCTGCAAAGAGGCCGGAACACCGAAGCTCAATTTCACCGGTAAACGGGGCGCAACGCCCGCTGGGTCTCCACCATCACGAGGGTTCGTGCCCGCGCGTAATTCAGCGATATTCGATCTTAGGTCGCCATCTGAATCAAACTGCGTCGTGAATTGTTCACTCGCTAAAGCAACGTTAATACCTTGCGGGTCATCAGGCACGGTGACCGATCGCGTTAGACTTGCTATTGGCAGCAAGCTGGTACCGATAGCCGACCACGCGGCGACAACCGTCACGGATTGATCGGGATCAAAATTAATCTGGCCTTCCCACACACCAACAGCATTGGGTTGCATCGATACGCTGCGACCGTTCACTGAAACATCCAACGTTAAATCGTTAGGGTCGACCATTCGGTTTTGCGTGAACGAATCCGGTGGCGTTAATCCGATCGACGCTGTTGTACCGGTAGTTGTGCGAGTCAACTCGAATCCGTCCTGAACATCGCACCCGAGCAAACTCAAGCATGCGAGCATAGCTAGGGATCCCGGCCAGAGTTTATCCGCCGAAGCCATACGCTAGTCGAACTCTGTGGCCACAGGAGCGACCGTAATTGTGACCGGTATGGTAGGCCCGGTTCCGGGGTTTCCCCCACCACCGCTGCTGGAGCTACCGCCGCTAGAGGCGGCTGCGAGTGCACCCACAGCCAGCAAACCGAGTGCACCAATCAAAATTTTGCGTCCTGTGCTCATTCCCGGCTCGGAAGGAGCGGCACTGGGTTGAGCCGCTGGTGCTTCGGGCGCTGCCGTTATTTGATTCGGTTTCTCTAATACTCGAACCAACGGATCAAAGGAGAATCCACGAACAACCCGATTGCTATTGGCGTCAGCTGCATTGATGTAATACTCGATAGCGGTTGCGTCCGGGGAGTCGATATCCACGGTGACCGTGTAAATAGTCGTGCCCGGGATGGCTGTCATAGGAAGCCGGTCATAATCACCAGCGCCCGCTACACGGTAATAAAGCAGCACCTCTGCAACTTCGGTGTTGTCCGTAACCGTTGCTGAAAACACCTGACTGTCACCAGCGATACCCGTCTCAACCAACTGGAGATCGACTACCGGCGGCGTATTGTCCGCCGACGATTGTGCGTGCGCTGGCGCAACAACCAGGACCGTGCTCACAATCAAGTGAAGTACAGCGACCCAGACGCACATCAGGCGTTTTAGGTTGTAGGACTGACTCATAAAAACACTACCATTGAATTTTTGACCAACCTGCGGCATCACGGCGCGAAGTTAGCGTAAATGTCTTAAGGTTTGCAGGCGGTTGAGTTACGACGCCACCCCGACGCGTCACCTGGTTTATGGTAAGCGTCCCCACAATCATACCGGTACTGTTGCGTGTGGAGACATTATCAATTTTGGCACTAATGGATTCGCTGTTTGAGAACAACTGCAGCAGAGCTTGCACCCGCGCCCCATTAGTTTGAGCGAGTTGGGTTACTGCGTTGATGTCTCGCGATTCAATGGCACTCTTAACAGCAATAAATCGCTTATACATCGCATTGAAATCGGCATCGGTTATCGGGTAAGCACCAACCGTCAAGCGGTTTGAATCATCGTCCGCTCCCGCGTTGCTGTTCTCGGTCGCTGCTGACGACGCTCGATTGGCCGCAGAGCTTGACTGACCAGCCGATTGGGCACTGGCCTGGGCGGCACGCTCCGCTGCTGCTTGCCTTGCTGCAGCCCGTTGTTCAGCGGCAATGGCCTCGAGTCGCTCTCGCTCCAGGCGTTCTGCCTCCGCTTGCAACTGGGCTTCACGTTCTGCTGCGAGCGCCGCCGCGCGTTGTTCCTGTGCGAGCGCCTCCGCACGAGCCGCTGCCGCTTGTTCAGCTGCACGTTGCTCAGCCGCGCGTTGTTCCTGTGCGAGCGCCTCCGCACGAGCCGCTGCCGCTTGCTCAGCGGCACGTTGCTCAGCCGCACGTTGTTCCTGCGCGAGCGCCTCCGCACGAGCCGCTGCCGCTTGCTCGGCTGCTCGTTGCTCCGCTGCGCGCGCAGCTGCCGCTTGCTCAGCAGCGGCCTGGGCGGCTGCTTGCTGTTGTGCCAGAGCTTCTGCGGCCAATCGTTCGGCCTCTGCTTGCTCTGCGGCTATGCGATCCGCTTCAGCTTGCTGTCTTAGCCTTTCGGCTTCTCTTGCTTCTACGATGCGCTGCCGTTCCGCCGCGCGGGCGGCCTCTTCAGCGGCTATTTGGGCGTCTCGTTCCGCCTGTAACTGCGCGGCCCGCTGGGCCTCAATCTCAGCCTGCCGCTCGGCCTCCAATTGCGCTTGCAGCCGCGCTTGCACCCGCGCTTGCGCCTCCGCCTGCGCTTCGGCTTCAATGCGTTGTTGTTCTGCTCGAACGGCTTCTTCGGCAAGCCGCTGGGCCTCGGCCGCTCGCTCCTGTTCGGCTAAGGCTGCAGCTTCAGTGCTGGTATTGCCATTGGCAATTTGCTGGCGGATCGCGGAAAATTCAGGATTACCGTAACCCAATACTCTGGGATCCAGTTCGTCCAACGCGCGCTCTGCCCCACTCAAGTCACCGGCGGCCATTAGAGCCTCAATATTGGTTAAGGCCTCCCGGAACTGCTGTGCAACCGTGTTCGTTGGCGCAACGGGGGTAAGCGGGGCAACCGCAATCGCATCGTTGCCGCTGGTGTCTGGTGAAAGGCTGCTACCGGATAAATCAACGTTACCGGTGGTGGGCTGGGATGCCGTGGCCAAGTCTTCGTTTGTGCCATCGGCTTGAGTGTTGGCCGTAAAGCGAGACAACGGTTCATCCAACAAGCCGGTTTGCCAAGCAGCGCCGAGCCCGACACCCATCACGGCAAGCGCGCCAAGGGCTATCCAGCCGGTGCGACGGCGGGGCCGTTCATCTTCATCATCGTCGTAGTACTCATGAACCCCTTCGTTCCAATCGCTGCCAAAATCTGTTGCGTTTTCCGGTGTGCCACGCGGCCGGATCGGCTCGCCAAAATCAACAGCACCCTGACGTTTAACCAGCGGTTCTTCGCTTAAGAAATCGAAACTGTCATCGACTTCGGGTTGAATCGTGGGCCGGACTCGCTGTGCCAGCGCGGATGGTTGATTCTTTGGTTTCGCACCCGCCGCTGCGCGCTCAAACGGGCTAACGTTCGGCCCTGACTCTGAGACCGGAACGGGTTTTCTGATGATCGGCAGGGGTTTTGAACGACGCGAGGGCAGTGGTTTTTCCCATTCAGCCCTGTCGTCAACCGTGTCGTCAGCCGATGCCGCGTCCTGACGGGCGGCCGGGGGGTTGGTTCTCCGACCAGCGTCAGCGGGGCGCGCAGGTCGGTTGGCGGCGTCCTCCGACAAAAAGTCGAACATGCCGTCATCAATCGATTCGTCTTGTTCACTACCAGGTTTGGGCATGGTTGCCTTTGGCCATCAAATGGCCCGCTTTAATCGTATTGATTTCCAATGGCCCCTATGGTAACCGATACCCCCTGTAGCGACCTGCTTGCCATCCCCAAGTTAGGACCCATTACCCATTCCCAGTTCGATTTTCCCAACAATTACCGCTTCGGCTAACGATTTAATGGGTCCTTTCCAGCTCTAATCGAAAATACTCTGCCAAATCGGGAAGTTTGACACGCAGCCATACGGAGTCTGCGGGCAGGCGAGCAAGCACGAGGATACTGGGGAAGACCACATCTGACCCACCTGGAGCATGCACTCGCAACGGGTTAGTCTTAGTCTCATGGTGAATTACCTCACCTTGTGCATTCAGTGCCTCTAACACCAGCATACCGGCGGGATACGGCGTTTTCATAGCACTTCGATGTGCCAGCCGCCGAGCCTTGAAAGCGTCAGCCATAGCGGAGTTGTGCCCCTCAACCGCGCGCTGTACACGCTGAACGCTAACCGACGAGGCTGTTACGTTGAGGACCACAGCCATATCTGCCCACGCTGAGGCAATAAACAAATGCAGACTCAGAAACAGCACTATGCGTTGAAGAAATCGCCTCATTGAACCGTGATGTCCCAACGCCATAAGAATTCGCCTGCATGCGGCCCAGGCGTTCGAATCGCCCCGGTTAAGTCCTCGACCTCAACGGTAAGCACATGCTCCCCCGCCGCGAGCAACAGATTCAGCATGGTGTCATTTACATTCTGGGTTAACAAACGCCCGTCCAGCGTCCAGATGAGCTGCTGCACTTCGGGACCAAAAATGGGTTCTACCTGAAAACTCGCTAAGTCGCCCAAGGTAACGAACACGTCCGTCTCAACCGGAGAAAACGACGCAACCGGATTAGTCTGTCGATAAACGCTAAGCGCCCAAGCCTCCCCATTTACCGGCCCAAAAGGACGATCGAAAGAACGCATACGGCTGTTTGCGGTTGGGCGGAAGTACGCGTCTGCATCGTAATACGCACCTTGAAACACACCGACCCCGTCGTCACCGGGTTGACTTGGAATTGTGTTCTCAATGTCTATCCAGGCGCTCCATGGCACCAGTGTGGGATCAGAAAATCGGGACACATTGGCAAACGCCCCTTCTTCGTAAGGCGCAGTGCTTAAAGCAGGAATGGAGTTATCAACATACTCATCTGCAAGACCTGCAAAGCTATGTCCGAGTTCGTGCAAGGCGATCTCTGGCGCGCTGGCCGAAGCCACAGCCACACTGCCACCGCTGCCCCCGTAGCGCGGATCGTTCACTAACATGACGAGTTCGTCGACATCCGGATATTCGTCCAATGCCACGTCAAACATGATGTTGTTATCCCCACAAACGAGCCGTGGTATCGACAAGCAAAAGTAACCCGCATTAAAAAAGGTGTTTCGGACATCCACGGCGATGTTGTCATCAATGCCCGAATCAACCGATGGCGTTTCCACCATGTGTATGTTCCAGGCAGACAAATGCCTGCCTACCGCAGGGTCAGACGCCATGGTTTCGATGAGGTTTTCGACATCCTGTCGGAATTCAGGAATTTGGTCGCTGCGATATCCGTCACCCAATACCACGAGATGAAGACCAACGCCGCGTTGTTTTCCTTGCAGGGTTCGGCCACGTCCGGAAGCCGTAAGCGGATGCAGAGTCAGGGGCACCACCTCTCGCGTAACGTTGCCGAGTTGGTCAGTTGCGTTCAGCACCAGGTTGATGTCAGTAACTTCCTGCAGATCCGATACCTGAAGGTTGACCGTACCGCCACGAACCGTTGTATCGACAAAGTCGTTGGGTTCAACAACCAACGACACCGCGTCTCCGTCCAAATCATCTGGGAAAACGTTAATCGAAATAGACTCGCGTGCGTCCAGTAGTGGCGGAAATTGACTCACGTTCAAAGTGGGCGCGTCGTTCAAATCCAGCACTTCAATGGTGACATTGACCAGCGCATCGTCCAGCCCACCATTGTCACGGACAATCAGTCGGATATTTTCGTGCAACCCCACATCTTTTTGCTCAGGTGTTCCGGTGAGCACCCCGGTGCTTTGATTAATGCTCAGCCAGTCCGGCAGATTACTGGCCGAAAAAACCAGTACATCACTGTCCACGTTGCGAACTTCAAGCTGCGAAAGGTAAGGCAGCCCCTGCTCGGCAACTCGGTCAACGTCGCCCACAATTTCCGGCGGATCGTTAACAGCCATGACCGTGATATTGACAACATATTGAATGTCATCCCGAATGATACGCAGTGCATCGCGACCGAAGAAATCAGCGTTTGGTGTGTATTCCAGCAATCCATCTAACAAAGCGGCCGCTCCAAACTCGGGAAACGACTGAATGGAAACTGCTGTGGTGTCAGGTGGTGTCACTAAAGAAAGGCGTAGCGTTGTATCTTCAGGAACAACCACACCCAACGATGTGATATCGGGTGCAATGTCTTGCCAATTCACTGTGCCTGAAGCGCTTTGATCATTGACTGCAACCGATACAGACACACTAAACGGGTCATCGTCTTGGCCAGAGGATGAACCACCACAGGCGGATAACGTGAGTAATAGTGCAGCCCAAAATGGTAGCCACCCAAACGCAGCACCCAGCTTAGAGCTGGGTGCTGTGTTCGCGGAGCTTGACCTGTATTGCACTACCATGCACCTTCCGGTAATCGGGTAAAGCGACTGCTAAAGCCTACCCTCGATACTATAAATCTTCGCGCTCTAACGCGGTCTCTATGTAAACTTTTCTTAATCCTGTGGCGACCTTGCCTGGCTTACCGTCACCAATAGTAGTCCCGTCAATTGAGATTACCGGCATGACGAATGATGATGCGCTGGTAGAGAAAGCTTCGGATGCGGCTTTGACCTCCTCGACAGTAAAGGGTTCTTCTACCACTTCGTAACCTGACTCCCGAGCAAATCGGAGCACGGCGCTACGGGTAATACCACTTAGAATTTCATTACCCAAATGACGCGTTTGTATGACGTTATCATCACGAACAATGTAAGCGTTGTTGGATGTTCCTTCAGTGACATAACCATCCTGCACCATCCAGGCATCCTGCACACCGGCGTCCAGGGCCTGTTGCTTGGCCATGCTGGGCGCCAGTAATCCAACCGTTTTGATGTCACGTCGCTGCCAACGAATATCCGGCACGCTGATAACGTTGATACCCGTGTTCGCAGCCGGCGTCTCGAGCAACTGCTTTGCTTGAGTAAACATGACTAACGATGAATTGGCATCAGTAGGATACGCAAAGTCTCGATCAGCAACCCCCCGGCTCACTTGTAAGTACAACAACCCCTCTTTTAAATTATTCAGTTCCACTAAACGGTGTTGATGCGCAATCAGCTCCTCATCGCTACACGGCGGCGCCATGCCCAGCTCGTTCAATGATCGATGCAATCGAACAACGTGTGCTTTGTTATCGATCAATTTACCGTTCAAGACGGAACTGACTTCATAAACCGCATCAGCGAATAAAAAACCTCGGTCGAGTACTGAAATTTTGGCGTCTTGTTCGTCAACGAATGATCCGTTGACATAGAAAATACGATTCATGCGTGCTCCGAAAGAAATAAATCTGATAACTCTTGTAATGATGTGACTGTGGCAGTCGGATGTTGTTGGGTTTCCGGCCAGGTTTGATCGGCGTGCTTGTACCAAACGGTGCGTGCACCTACCGCTTGCGCCCCTTGAACATCGGTAACAATGTTGTCGCCAATATGGGCAAGCGCCGAAGGTTCGATGCCGAAATGCTCGATACAGGTGACAAACATATGTGGGTGCGGTTTGGGTGGGTTGTCGATGCTGGCGCGTTGAATGTGCTGAAACTTATCGTCCAACCCAATCAGTCCAAGGTCCGCATTGCCGTTGGTGATGACAGCCAATTTGAACTGTTGGCCTAAAGCATCCAGCACACGCACTGTGTTTTCGTACAAAACCACTTCGCTTCGAGCTTGGTAGAACACATCAAACCCTTCGTCGGCAAGATCGGGTGAGTAGCCAGCATCCGCTAGAGAAAGTTCAATCATCTTGTGCCGCAATAAGGTCATATCACAGGCAATAGCCGGATAACTCTCCACAACTTGCGCCCGCCGCGCAGCTAAAGTGTCCCCATTATTAAATTCCACCACCTTGGGTGCATTCTCAGCAAACCAGGTTAGTAACTTCGCCTCAGCCTTAGCGATAACCGGCGGGCAATCCCACAAGGTGTCATCCAGATCAAAGGACAGTACTTCTACCCCTTGCATAGTGTTATGGGTAACCAGACGACTCATGCGCCAGCCACCAAAATCACGTGCATTCTTCGAGGTCCGTGAGCACCAATTTCAATCGTTTGTTCTATGTCCCCCGTGCGCGACGGCCCGGTAACGAAATTCAGTGCGCGAGGGTTCCCAGCTTCATCACGTAAACGCGTCCACACATCGTCAACGTGCCGTACCACCTGAGATTCGTTAACTACAACAATGTGGTTATCAGGCAAAAAATTGAGTGTAGCCGGCGTGCCATCCGAGCTTGCCATGACCACACTGCCAGTTTCTGCAACGGCGGCAAAACACGGCGTGACACTGGTGGTTTCCACACCGGATGCAGCCCCCGTGCGATACACCTCGGGCCACGCTAATTCGCCTAACGCAGGTGCAACCGTAATATCGCCGTCCAAATTCTCCGTCTGTATATAGTCCTCTACTGCATTCACCACATCATCGGGTGTTTGAACACGAGTTACAGTCATCTCTACCGATTCCATCAGACGGATCAAGCGATCTGTTTGGTCTTCGTTGAACGCAGGCAAGGTGGATACAGGCTTTGTCGCCAGTCGCTCCCTTACAACCGCGGGTGCATCATCAACCGAACTCGGCACCGGCCGGCTCGGGTGTTCAGCGTTCAATGCCGATTGAATACGGCCCAGAATGGCGTCTCGTGCACTCATGACTGACCTTGTTTTTTACGGTTAGCAGCATACTGACTTATAAACGTTTTGCCGCGGGCGGGCGTGGGTAAATTGCGCGCTTGAGTCCAACCCGACACCAGGGGCAGCGACTTCACGTGTCCATGCTTTCGGCCCAGACGTGAGAGCACACTGGTAGCCATATCAGAGGCGAATCGGTAAAGCTTAGGCCTTTTCGCCACAAACGCCCAGGCCCGCAACGCGGTGCGTGAACGCAGTGTTTGAAGTTGTTTTTCAAAGGTGGTGCGGCGATGTTTACGCAGCAAACTCGGTAACGGAATGCTCATCGGGCAGACCTCAGCGCAACGCCCGTTTAGCGTACAGGCGTGCGGTAAATCCCGAGTTTTTTCCAAGCCCACCATGGCCGGTGTTATGACCGACCCCATCGGACCCGGATACACCCAACCATACGCATGACCACCAACCGCTCCATACACTGGGCAGTGATTTATACAGGCGCCACAACGAAAGCAGCGAAGCATCTCGCGTAACTCACTGGCGAACAATTCTGTGCGTTTGTTGTCCACCAGTACCACATGGAATTCATCCGGACCGTCCAGGTCACCCTCACGTTTCGGCCCACCCATTAAACTCGTGTAGTTCGAAAAATGCTGCCCTGTTGCACTGCGTGCGAGTAACCGTAGTAACAAGCTCGCATCCTCTAACGTGGGCACCACTTTTTCAATGCCTACGATAACGATATGCACACGCGGAAGGTTCGATGATAAGTCGCCATTACCCTCGTTCGTCACCAATACGTGTTGACCCGTCTCCGCAATTAAAAAATTTGCACCGGTGATACCCACATCAGCGTTACGAAACTTTTCGCGTAGTACGGTTCTGGCTTCAGTCACCAACGCCCTTCGCTCGGTTATGCGTTCCGTTAACCCGTACTGTTGGTGATGCTTATGAAACAGTTCAGAAATTTGCTCCTTGGTTTTGTGGACGGCAGGAGCAATGATGTGGCTGGGCGGTTCTTCAGCCAATTGAATGATGTACTCGCCTAAATCGGTTTCGATCGGCGCTATACCGACTTCTTCCAATCGGCGATTGACTTCGGCTTCCTCACCCACCATGGACTTACCCTTAGCCACAGTTTTCGCATCCGCTTTCTTGCAGATATCTACAATGATTTCACCGGCGTCCGCAGACGTTTCTGCCCAGTGTACGTGTCCGCCGTTGTCGGTTACCGAGCGCTCATACCGAAGCAGGTAATGATCTAAGTTATCCAGAACGTGATTTTTCATATCACGTGCTTCGTTTCTGATTCGCTGCCACTCAGGCACGAGCTCAATCGCGTTCAAGCGCTTTTGGATGAAGCCAACTTTTAAGTTGCCTAACGCATCTTGCAAATTTGCATCGTGCAATGCTTCAGAGGCGTTCTGCTTGAACGTATCGGACTTTATGTTTGCGCTCATCAGTCTTTAGCTCCTTCACCGACGCCAGGACCATCTGCCATACCCGCTAAAACCTCTGCGGTATGAAAAACCCGCAGCGGCAAACCCATACGAGTAGCGCGCCCTGCCATATTCATCAAGCAACCAAGGTCTCCCCCGAGTAGAACCTGAGCACCGGTTTTAGATGCGAGCGCTAGTTTGTCGTCCACCATGCGTTCAGAAATTTCTGGGTATTTCACGCAAAAAGTGCCGCCAAACCCACAGCAGGTTTCGAGATCTGACATCTCGTCAACTGACACATTTGCGGTTGCATTGAGAAGCTGCCTGGGCTGCTCACGTATGCCCAATTCCCGCAGCCCGGAGCAGCTGTCATGGTAGGTAACCGTTTGCTCAAAATTCACGGGCTGCAACTCGGTGTGCATTACGTCAGTCAGAAAGCTCATCAGTTCATGCGTACGGGCGGATAAATCCTGCGCCTTTGCATGCCATGCGGTGCCCTCTTCAAACATTTCAGGGTAGTGCTTCACCAAAGTACCCGCACACGAGCCTGACGGTGCCACCACATAATCGAAGCCGTCGAAAGCGTCGATAGTGTGTTTTGCCAGTGCCCGACTGGAGGCGTCATCACCGCTGTTCCACGCCGGCTGCCCGCAGCAGGTTTGCTGAGTCGGCACCACAACTTCACAACCGGCTTGTTCTAACAAATTGAGCGCTGCAAAGCCCACCTGGGGCCTTTGCGTATCGACCAAACAGGTGACGAACAGACCGACTTTAGGCCGTTTGTTCATGGGATTCTTTAATTGTTTGAAAGTGCTAGCACTATACCTTCGAAAACCCACCTAAGGCCGCCACAAAACCCGCAAATTTAACCAACCCGCGGTCAACAATCGCGGCCGCTGTAAACTAGCCACTTTCCTATTAAAAAAAGTCGGCCCCCTCGTTTTCATGCGCGCACTCACAGACTGCACTCACGACTGGTTCAAAGCGCACAGTTGGACCGTGTTTGATTTCCAGCAAGCCGCTTGGGACGCATGGCATCAAGGACAATCGGGGCTAATTCACTCGCCAACCGGAAGCGGCAAGACGTTAGCCGCCTGGCTTGGGCCCGTGCAGGCCGAAGTGGCCAAGAGCGCTCAGGGCCAATCCGGTCGTAAGCACTCAGAGCATGGGTTAAAAGTTCTTTGGATTACCCCCCTTCGCGCCTTAGCGATGGACACCGTAAAAAGCCTGCAAACCGCTGCGGACGCGCATGGCCTTTCAATACAAGTGGAAGCCCGAACCGGTGACACCAGCAGCCATCGCAGGCAAAAACAGCGCTACGAACCGCCGTTTGCCATGGTGACGACCCCTGAAAGCCTATCGGTACTGCTCAGTTATAAGGAAGGCGAGACCACGTTGAGCGGCGTGCATACGGTCATTGTCGATGAATGGCACGAACTGCTGTCATCAAAACGTGGGGTGCAACTGGAGCTGTGTCTTGCTCGCATTCGAGCATTGAACCCATCTTTACGCGTGTGGGGTTTATCAGCAACGCTTGCAAATCTTGACGTCGCCATGGAAACCCTCTTGGGCCCTAATAACCCGGGACAGTTAATTCAAGGGCGTACACCGCGCAAGATTGAGGTGGAGACACTACTACCTAAGAAAATTGCCAACTTTCCATGGTCTGGGCATTTGGGAATCCACTTGATTGAACCGATCATCGACACAATTGCCGCCCACGAAACCACCCTGTTATTTACCAATACACGCGCTCAATCTGAACTCTGGTTTAAAGCTTTACTGGAAACAAAACCTGAATGGTTTGAAGTCATTGCCCTACACCACGGTTCAATCGACAGAGCCTTGCGGCATGACATAGAAGATCGTTTGCGAGACGGTAAACTACGCTGTGTCGTCTGTACATCATCGTTAGATCTGGGCGTAGATTTCAGCCCGGTAGATCAAGTGATACAAGTCGGCAGCCCCAAGGGCGTTGCACGCTTGATGCAACGCGCGGGACGAAGCGGTCATCGACCCGGCGCGATCTCTCGGGTTCTTTGCGTACCGGCGAATACCTTAGAGCTTGTCGAGATTGCCGCGGTCCGTTTGGCCTTAAAACAAAAACGTATCGAAGGCCGTCACCCGCTAACCTTGTCGTTAGACGTACTCAGTCAACACTTAGTCACTTTGGCATTGGGTGCCGGATTTAAAGCCGATGAGCTATTGGCTGAAGTACGGCGCACACACGCGTTTCAGAATATCGGCGACAACGAGTGGGAATGGGTGATGGATTTCATCACCCGTGGCGGCCAGGCGCTGCAAGGTTATCCGCAATATCACAAGGTGCTGAACGTGCAAGGCGTATACAAGGTAATGAACCGAGAGATTGGTCAACGCCATCGTATGTCTATTGGCACCATTTCAGCCGATACCCAAATGGCCATAGCGTTCAGAAACGGTAAGAAGTTAGGTACCACCGAAGAAAATTTTATCGCTCGATTAAACGTGGGCGATATCTTTCAGTTCGCCGGCAAATCATTAGAATTACAGCAGGTCAAAGACCTTACCGCGTATGTTAAGCCTGCCAAGCGACGTGGACGTTTTGTCGCTCGGTGGGGTGGTACACAAATGCCGTTATCCACGGAATTGGCCGATAGTGTGTTGGATACATTGGATGCATGGCGAGACAAAGCCATCGACACCCCAGAGTTAAACGCCATCAATCACGTGCTGAGCATTCAGGATCAGTGGTCCTACTTACCCGGCGCCAATGATTTTCTCATTGAAGCGATCACAACCGGAAAAACCAACAGTTTGTTTTGCTTTCCATTTGCAGGGCGGTTAGCCAATGAAGGTTTAGCGATGGTAGTTAGCTCCCGGTTAACCCGCTCAATGCCCATGACGGTGGAAATTCAGATGAACGATTACGGATTTGAACTGCAAAGTCCGAATGAATTCCCATTAGATGAGCCAACGCTACGCAACTTGTTTACCGCCGATAACTTATTGAACGATATCCTCGAGGCCATTAACACAGGGGAAATAGCGAAACGAAAGTTTCGTGATATCGCAAGAATTTCAGGGCTGATTTTTGATGGTTACCCGGGACGCGCAAAATCTGCACGTCAGGTGCAAGCGTCAAGCGGGTTAATTTTTGAAGTCCTGAAAGAACATGATTCCAAGAATCTATTGCTTGATCAGTCACGTCGCGAAGTGTTGGTGGCGCAACTGGAATTCAAACGCCTTGAAACAGCGTTGCAAGCCGTTGCAAAAAGACGGTGGATCATCAAACAACCAGAACGGCTTACGCCCTTATCGTTTCCATTGTGGGCGGAAAGTGTACAAAGCCAAATGATGACCAGTGAGAACTACCAAACACGCGTTGAACGTATGTTAAAACAACTGGAAAATGCTGCAGCCAGCTAGTTCAACCGTGCGTTTCGACAAAGTCCATGCGCTGCGGGTTACCATAACCGTTAATGCAAATAACCATCCACACGACTCGATCAACTATGACTGTTATCAATCGACTTAGGTCGGCTTCAACAGCCACCGTCTTTGCCACCGCAGCAACATTCGCGATGCTGCCGATTGCAGGTCTTTATTACGCAAGAAAACATGCAGGCCGGTAGTGAGTGGGGTCGCAACTTGGCACCCGTTATCGAAAAGCGTATTTCGGACCGACTGGAATTAGAAGGCCTTGGCCCCAAGTAATCCGTATTTACCCCTGCCCGATGTATCCGCCTGCATGCTGCCCGGCAAGGGTTTGCTGTGGGAGGATGAAGGCGTTCTGTTCGTAGCTGATGTGCATCTTGGCAAAGAGCATGCGTTCGGCCGATCCGGTATCGCCATACCGGCAGGCTCATCTGAAAATACATTAGGCCGATTATCAAAATTGCTTAATCAAACCCGAGCTGAACACTGCATCGTGCTGGGTGATTTTTTTCACGACACGCCTCAAGCCAGTGATTCCTGGTTAACCGCTTTGAGTCGTTTTTTGGATAACCACAGCGGCTGCGCATTTTCAATCGTTGCTGGAAACCACGATAAAAAACGTGGCCAGACGTTGGTAGATAACCGAATTGTGTGGCACAACAACGATGTTCTACTTGGTCCATGGGTTCTTCGCCATGAGCCGGGTGAAGATGCGCGCGGACATGTGTTGGCCGGCCACATACATCCGGTTGTGTCCGTTAATCAAAAATTTCAACGCGGTATTCGCGGACCGTGTTTCTGGCATCAACCACGGTGCACAGTGCTACCAGCGTTTGGTGATTTCACAGGCGGGTTTAGGGTCTCACCATCGGAGCACGATTCCGTGTTTTTGACCGGGCCGGACTGCGTCATACCGATTCCAACCAAAGCCATCGCACGCCAGCGACGTGCGCTTGATCCTTCCTAGTCAACACTTGGCATAACCCAGCGAAAATCGTATGACTCAAACTCTTTTTTCAAACGGTATTGCCCAGTGGGCAAAACGTGTCAGGCAGGGCAAATTAAGTTTCGCCGAAACCACTGAAGCGTGTTTATCTAACATTAAGGCCGACGAATCTCTGGGTGCATGGGAAGCCGTGGATGCAACGTCAGCCTTACAAACAGCAAAAGCCTTCGATAACTTGTTGGCCGCTGGCGTAGATCTAGGCTGGGCGATGGGTTTACCCCTGGCCGTCAAAGACATCATAAAAGCGGACGGCTTTCCATTAACCAACGGGTCTAACGCCGATACCGCCGCCCTTGTCGGGCCGGAGGGCACCCTACTGAAGCACCTCAAGGCCGCCGGCATGGTGGTCATCGGTAAAACAAAAACAGTGGAATTTGCACTGGGTGTTACCGGTGTGAACACATCGCGGGGCACGCCTTGGAACCCGTGTGATCGCGAAACCCATCGCTTGCCTGGTGGTTCATCCAGTGGGTCTGCTGTTGCGGTGGCTGCCCAACATGTGGGCTTGGCTTTAGGGACTGACACCGGTGGCTCCGTGCGTATTCCCGCCGCCTTTAATGGCATTGTCGGGCATAAAACCTCTGTTCGTGTCTGGCCCACTGACGGCGTATTTTCGCTATCGACTACTTTGGATTCGATCGGGCCGCTGTGTCATACCGTGAACGATACAGCCTTAGTCCATGAACTGGTCACCGGAGAAGCGGTACCGGCCCCTCACCCAATCAAAGGGCTGAGATTGGGCATTCCACAGGAGCACTTTTTTGAAGACCTGGATGCCGAGGTAATGGCAGACTTCGAACACACACGCACTCTGTTGGTTGAGGCTGGAGCGGTGTGTGTACCCATTCATTTTCCAGAAGCCGTTGAACGAGCCACGTTATTTCCGCAAATCGTGCCTGCCGAATTATTAGCGACCTTAGGTGTTGAGCGATTTAACGCCATTCGGCACAACATGGACGAAGTGACCGCTGACCGCGCTGAAAAAGGTTTAAGCGTAAGTGCCGTGGACTATCAACTGGCGTTACGGCGACAACAACAGTTGATTAAAAAGGCAAACGCCACGTTCAATGATGTGGATTGCTGGATAAGCCCGACGGCCCCGATATTACCGATGCCCTGCACATTGTTAGAACACCCCCAACACTTAACGCGGGCGTTAAATGCCTCGTGGAATACACAGCCTGGAAACCTCACCGAGTTTTGCGCCATGTCCGTACCAATGCATACAACCGGACTGCCTACAGGTTTTCAAATCATGTTGCCGTGCGGGCACGATGCCAAGTTGATCGCCATAAGCCAAAGCATCGAAACCTTACTTAATCAAACTAAGAGCGCTTGATCGATGAATAAAATTGGAATTGGTGTTGTTGGCGCAGGCTACATGGGAAAAGCACACAGCGTGGCAATGAACGCTGTCGGTGCAACCTTTGACACACCACTGAAGCCGGTTTGCGAAATGCTCTGCGCTACTACCGAACAAGGTGCTGCCGAAAAAGCGCAAGCATTTGGATTCAATCGATCAACAGCGGATTGGCGCACTTTGGTGAATGATCCGAAGGTTGAAGCGATCGTTATTGCATCACCTCAAAATACACACAAGGACATCGCACTCGCGGCCTTTGAACTCGGCAAACCCGTTCTGTGCGAGAAACCCATGGGGGCTTCCACAGCGGATGCGCAAGCGATGGTAGACGCCGCGGAAACACGAGGCGTCGTGAACATGGTCGGGTTTAATTACGTCAGAACCCCAGCAACCCAGTTCGCACGTCAGTTAATTGCTGAAGGCGCTATCGGAGATGTCACTTGGTTTCGTGGTGAACACACCGAAGATTTCTTTGCCGACAAAAACGAAGTGTCAACCTGGCGATCACAAGGTCGTGCCAACGGCACCATGGGTGATTTATCATCGCACATGATTAACGCAGCATTAGCACTGTTAGGCCCTATTGCATCCGTATCTGCGGACATTGAAACCGTACATGAAACACGGCCTGATCCGAACGGTGACCCACAACCTGTCACCAACGACGATCACGCACACTGCTTATGCCGTTTTCAGTCGGGAGTGATGGGACACCTATATTTCAGTCGCATTTCGACTGGAAGGAAGATGGGTTATGCATACGAAATAAGCGGTACTGATGGCGCTATTCGCTTCGATCAAGAAGATCAAAATGCATTGTGGCTGTATGAAATGAAAGGCAATGAAGCTACGCGAGGCTTTCGTAAAATTCTCACAGGCCCCGCCCACCCCGATTACGAGTCGTTCTGTTTGGGCGCCGGCCACGGCACCGGTTACCAGGACCAGCTAATCATTGAAGCGAAGGATTTTCTAAACGCTATTCACGCCGGCGTACCCGCGTTTCCGACGTTCAGAGATGGCTTAGCGGTTAACCATGTTATTGATGCGATGTGGGCATCAAACGATAGTCGCCAATGGACAAACGTGGAAAGTTCCGCGTGGAATGTTGGGTGAGGCGTTATCTGAAACGTCCCGTATAACGCTACAAAGTACCCACGTCCTGTGCGATCTCAGTCGCACCGATAAGATTTTCGTTCATCACGGTAAATAGTTCCTCTAGAGCAGCACAGGCTTTTGCGTCCGCGTCGCACTGGATATTCATTTCGATTTTCAGCGAGCCATCACCGTCGGTAATCAATCGCTGAACAGCGGCTGGATAGGCTTCATGGCCTTCTGGTGTAAAGGACCACAATTCCGAACCGCCTAAAATCGGTTTCTCGCCCACTAACCATCCACCGTGTTCTGCAAAAACGCGATCGGGATCTTTTCTGAGTTCGGCCAAAGTGGCATCGACCGTATCGGTGTTCATAGCGGCTAAATCCGCAGGCTGCATACTCTGTGCGTGCGCTAAAGTCGCAGTAAAAACAAGCAGAATTACGGCTGTAAGTGCGGGTGCAAGTACGGCTGTAAGTACGGCTGTAAGTACGGCTGTAAGTGCCGCAGCTAGTGCGCTGAACGGACGGTCTAAAACAATCATGGCAGTCAACTGATTCAATGAGGGAAAGCGTGCGGATTGACCTGACGAATTGCCAATCCCCCGTGCTTCCAGTATACAACGAGCGCTTTGGCGTTCCTGAGCAATACC